>NZ_CP035382.1:2032091-2709454 GCF_006874705.1 Leclercia adecarboxylata
ACAGCAGACACAGCCCGATGCGTAAAAAGTGGCGCGATTGCGCGCTGCGCTCGCCAAAAAAGAGATAGCCGGAGATCATGAAAAACAGCGGCACGCTCACGCGTGAAGCGGAGTTGAGAATATTGGCGATATCCCAGTTAACGAGGCTGACGCTTGCGGCATTGGTGATATACCAGGTCGTGGTATGGATCATCACCACCATTAAACAGGCAATTCCCCGCAGATTATCAATCCAGTTAATTTTTTCCTGCATCCATCCCTCTGTTTTCGCATTAAAAAGAGTCTGACTGTGGTATTGCTAAAGACGCTCACTGGAAAATTCTGAGTTTGCATCGCCCTGCTTGTGCCCGGGCGGTGAGATTCGCAGAATGCCGGGCCATAATCTATAAAGTTTAGAGTTTAAAAATAATAGCCACAGCACAGGGCGGTAATAAAAATGATGATGCGTGCAATGTGGATCCTGATCCCCGCGTTACTGGCCGGCTGCGCGGCTCAGGAGACGTCCCCCGCGCAAAAAGCGCAAACGAAGAAAGTCAGTCCGGTGCGTTCGCTGGACATGGAACAGCTGTGTAAGGATCGGGCGGCTCAGCGCTACAATACCGGTGCGCAAAAAATCGACGTCACCGCATTCGAACAGTTCCAGGGTAGCTATGAAATGCAGGGCTTCACTGCCCGCAATGAGAGTTTCATCTGTTCTTTTGACCCAGAAGGCCATTTTTTACATCTTTCGATGCGTTAAGGCCGTCGCGTCATGAGCTGGCTGTGCCCCGAGGGCGTTGTCAGCTATGCTTATTTCCCAATTTTCCCTAAACAACGCCGTTTCGTACTGTATATCTTGCATCCGACGGGTATACTGATCCCTTCCATTTAAAACCACACGTATCCAGCACGAAATACTATGCAAAAGTTCGATACTAAGACCTTCCAGGGCCTGATCCTGACCTTACAGGATTACTGGGCTCGTCAGGGCTGCACCATTGTTCAACCTTTGGACATGGAAGTCGGCGCCGGCACCTCACACCCGATGACCAGCCTGCGCGCGCTGGGGCCAGAGCCAATGGCGACCGCTTATGTGCAGCCATCCCGTCGTCCGACCGATGGTCGCTACGGTGAAAACCCGAACCGCTTACAGCACTACTATCAGTTCCAGGTGGTCATTAAGCCATCACCGGACAATATTCAGGAGCTGTACCTTGGGTCGCTGAAAGAGCTGGGTATGGATCCAACCATCCACGACATCCGTTTCGTGGAAGATAACTGGGAAAACCCGACGCTGGGTGCCTGGGGTCTGGGTTGGGAAGTGTGGCTGAACGGTATGGAAGTGACGCAGTTCACCTACTTCCAGCAGGTTGGCGGTCTGGAATGTAAGCCGATCACCGGTGAAATCACTTACGGTCTGGAACGTCTGGCCATGTACATTCAGGGCGTAGACAGCGTTTACGACCTGGTCTGGAGCGACGGCCCGCTGGGTAAAACCACCTACGGCGACGTGTTCCATCAGAACGAAGTGGAGCAATCCACCTATAACTTCGAATACGCGGACGTGGACTTCCTGTTCACCTGCTTCGAGCAGTACGAGAAAGAAGCCCAGCAGCTGCTGGCGCTGGAGACTCCGCTGCCGCTGCCCGCCTATGAGCGTATTCTGAAGGCCGCCCACAGCTTCAACCTGCTGGACGCCCGTAAAGCGATCTCCGTGACTGAACGTCAGCGCTACATTCTGCGTATTCGTACCCTGACCAAAGCCGTTGCAGAAGCTTACTATGCGTCCCGTGAAGCCCTTGGCTTCCCGATGTGCAACCGAAACAAATAAGAGGCGGCCATGTCTGAGAAAACTTTCCTGGTGGAAATCGGCACCGAAGAGCTGCCACCAAAAGCCCTGCGCAGCCTGGCGGAGTCCTTTGCTGCGAACGTGACTGCCGAGCTGGATAACGCTGGCCTCGCACACGGTAAAATCGAATGGTTTGCTGCCCCGCGCCGTCTGGCGCTGAAAGTGGCAAACCTGGCGGCTTCCCAACCCGATCGCGAAGTTGAAAAGCGCGGCCCGGCCATTGCTCAGGCGTTCGACGCTGAAGGCAAGCCGAGCAAAGCGGCAGAAGGCTGGGCGCGTGGTTGCGGGATCACCGTTGACCAGGCCGAGCGTCTGACTACCGACAAAGGCGAATGGCTGCTGTATCGCGCCCATGTGAAGGGCGAGAGCGCAGAAGCGCTGCTGCCGAACATGATCGCCACCTCGCTGGCTAAGCTGCCGATCCCAAAACTGATGCGCTGGGGCGCAAGCGACGTCCACTTCGTGCGTCCGGTTCATACCGTGACCCTGCTGCTGGGCGACACCGTGATCCCTGCCACCATTCTGGGCGTGGCGTCCGATCGCGTGATCCGCGGCCACCGCTTTATGGGCGAGCCGGAGTTCACCATCGACAATGCCGACCAGTATCCTTCAATCCTGCTGGAGCGCGGTAAGGTCATCGCTGACTATGAACAGCGTAAAGCCCGTATTAAAGCGGACGCGGAAGAAGCGGCACGTCAGATTGGCGGTAACGCCGATCTGAGCGAAAGCCTGCTGGAAGAAGTGACCTCGCTGGTGGAATGGCCGGTGGTCCTGACCGCGAAGTTTGAAGAGAAATTCCTCGCGGTACCGGCAGAAGCGCTGGTTCACACCATGAAGGGCGACCAGAAGTACTTCCCGGTCTATGCCAATGACGGCAAACTGCTGCCGAACTTCATCTTCGTGGCCAACATTGAATCGAAAGATCCGATTCAGATTATCTCCGGTAACGAGAAAGTGGTGCGTCCGCGTCTGGCGGATGCCGAGTTCTTCTTTAATACCGACCGTAAAAAGCGTCTGGAAGATCACCTCCCGCGCCTGCAGACCGTGCTGTTCCAGCAGCAGCTGGGTACGCTGCGCGACAAGACCGACCGTATCGCGGAGCTGTCCGGCTGGATCGCCCGTGAAATCGGCGCGGACGTCAACCACGCCACCCGCGCAGGCCTGCTCTCCAAGTGCGACCTGATGACCAACATGGTGTTCGAATTTACCGACACCCAGGGCGTGATGGGCATGCACTATGCGCGTCACGATGGCGAAGCGGAAGATGTGGCTGTGGCCCTGAACGAGCAGTATCAGCCGCGCTTTGCCGGTGACGATCTGCCGTCCAACCCGGTGGCCTGTGCCGTCGCGATTGCCGACAAGATGGACACCCTGGCGGGTATCTTCGGTATCGGTCAGCATCCGAAAGGCGATAAAGACCCGTTTGCGCTGCGTCGTGCTGCGCTGGGCGTGCTGCGCATCATCGTTGAGAAGAACCTCAACCTCGATCTGCAGACCCTGACTGAAGAAGCGGTGCGTCTGTACGGCGACAAGCTGACCAACGCCAACGTGGTAGATGACGTTATCGACTTTATGCTGGGCCGTTTCCGCGCCTGGTATCAGGACGAAGGTTACACCGTCGACACCATCCAGGCGGTGCTGGCGCGTCGTCCGACCCGTCCGGCTGATTTCGATGCCCGTATGAAGGCGGTTTCCCACTTCCGTACCCTGGAAGCGGCGTCTGCTCTGGCGGCGGCCAACAAGCGTGTATCCAATATTCTGGCGAAGTCCGATGAAAAGCTGAACGAGCGTGTCAACGCCGCGACGCTGAAAGAGCCGGAAGAGATCGCCCTGGCGATGCAGGTTGTGGTACTGCGCGACAAGCTGGAGCCGGTCTTCGCGGAAGGTCGCTACCAGGAAGCGCTGGTGGAGCTGGCCGAACTGCGCGACGTGATCGACGCCTTCTTCGAGAAAGTGATGGTGAACGTAGAAGATAAAGATCTGCGTATCAACCGTCTCTCGATGCTCGAAAAACTGCGCGAGCTGTTCCTGCGCGTGGCGGATATTTCCCTGCTGCAGTAATGCGCCCTTTTCCCGGCGGCGCTACGCTTGCACGGGCACCGGGAGTGCTAGAAACCCGCTTCGGCGGGTTTTTTTATGCCGTGCCGTTGAAAATTTAACCTTGAAACGGTCAACAAATTACCGTTATCCTTATCCACGTTAACTTTCTCCCCCTGGAGCGCCCCCCAAAAATGAACAACCACGACTGATGAATTTCGATCCTTGCTAAACGCCACCGCGTCGGCAGGGGATGTTTTGATTTCATTCAGGAGTGCTTATGGCTCATTTTGCGCAATCCCCTTCTTTTATTTTGCATCAGGTCACCTGTCAGTTTGCGACGGGCGATACCCTTTTTGGTCCGCTGAATTTCTCGCTGGAGTCGTCGCTCTGCGCGCTGGTTGGCCGCAACGGCAGCGGTAAGACCCGGCTCCTGCGCCTGCTGGCCGGTCTGGACGAGCCTGCCAGCGGTCATATCGAACGTTTCGGCACGCACAGCTATGTTGCGCAACAGCACGATATTTCTCCGCAAACCACGCTGGCCGGGCTACTTGGCTATGAGGATATCTTTGCGGCCCGGGCGCGGATCGATAGCGGTGATTACCAGCCTGACGATTTAGAGCGCCTGGAGGGTTTCTGGGATATCGCCGAACGGCTGAGCGAGGCATTCAGGGACGCGCAGCTTCCGACGTTTACACCCGACAAACCGGCTTCCGAACTGAGCGGCGGTGAGCGGATTCGCGCTCTGCTGTGCGGCGCGTTTACGGCGAATACGGATTATCTGCTGCTGGATGAACCGACCAACCACCTCGACCGACAGGGGCGGGAGTGGTTTTACGCTCAGCTTGCCCGCCATACCGGCGGCGTGCTGGTCGCATCCCACGATCGTGAGCTGCTGGCGCAGGTGCCGCGCATACTGGAACTCAGCGCTTCCGGTTTGCACAGCTATGGCGGGAATTATGCCGATTATCAGCGTCAGCGGGATGCGGAACAGCAGGCTGCCCGAGCGGCGCTGGATCATGCAACTCACGAGCGCAAACGCACCCGCACACGTCAGCAGAAAGAGCATGACGACAGCCTGCGCCGCTCGGCTAAAACCCTGCGCACGGTGGATACCCTTAATATCGCCTCGTTTGAGCGCGTGAAATATAAAGGGGCGGCAAAGGAGCGTCCAGGCGCATGGCGCAAACAGCATCACGATCAACAGGATGCGTTGAATGCTGCGGTCAATCAGGCGCGGGAGCGGGTCGAAGAGGAAAACCCGGTGATGTTTACCCTGCCGGGCAGCCAGATTGCGGAGGGCAAACAGGTGCTGGTGCTGGACGATCTGGTGCTGCCGTATGTCACGATGCTGCCGCTCACCTGGCGCATGGACGGGCCGAGGCGGGTGGCCCTGCGCGGGCCGAACGGCTGCGGGAAATCTACCCTGCTGAAAGCGATCCTCGGGGAGTGCGCGCCCGTCGCCGGGACCTGCCGCGTGTCGGTCAACACGGCGTACCTCGACCAGCATTTATCGCAGCTGGATCTGACGCAGTCGGTTATCAGCCATCTCAATCTGCACAACACGCCGCTTGAGGAGGGCGTGCTGCGCAGCCGGTTGGCGCAACTCCAGCTGGGTGCCGGGAAAGTTACGCTGCCGCTGGCAGAGCTGAGCGGCGGCGAGCGGTTAAAAGCAGCGCTTGCCTGCGTCCTGTGGCGGGAAGAGGCGACGCAGCTGTTGCTGCTTGATGAACCGACCAACCACCTGGACCTGGCCTCAACGCAGGCTATCGAGGCGGCGCTGGCAGGCTTTGCAGGCGCACTGCTGGTGGTGTCGCATGACGATCATTTTCTGAACGGGCTGAACCTGACGGATGAACTGGTATGGCTGGATGGGGAGTGGCGTGCTGAACGGCGGTGACAAAAACATAAACCCCCGCAAATGCGGGGGCAAAAACAACTTCATTCAGTCAACTGCTTGCGGAGTGCCGGGTTAGCCTGAATCAGACTCATCAGCTTCAGCTCGGTCATAGAGGGCTTCACTCTTTTCGATTCCCACTCCTGAACCATTGCTACGCTGACACCCATTGCTCGGGCGAAATCATCTGTTTTCATCCCTGTCCCTTTGCGTAAGCGCTCAAATTCCGTAAAGGGGTTAGACTTTTGCGAACGGGTCACCGTCTGCGGTACATCTTTAAAAACAATCTGTTCCAGACTGCTTAGCAGATCGAACATAGGATCTTTTAATTCCATTGAGGACTCCTCTTAAATCACACTGCGGGATCGTGAACATAGAGAGCAATTTAAGAATAGTCGCTAAAACTGACAGGAGATCGTAACGTACGTGATTAATTTTGAGAGATACGTTTCGCTCGCTTGTTTTCGGTGTGAGCACCAGTGCTAATGACTTGATTATTCAGTAGCGCAATAGCATCAGGTATATTTTTGTAAATCGTAAGAATTTATATGGCAATAGCCGTTTTACATGAAAAGGGTATCTTGCAGGCCTGACCTGGACTATTCTTGTCAGCGTCGGGCACGCCTGTGCCGGTGTGCGCTTTTTTGGGTGAAAGGAGTAATAACAATGGCGACAGGAAAGCCCTGCTCTCGCTGGTTTGCGCCGCTTGCGGCGTTATTAATGGTGGTTAGCCTGAGTGGGTGTTTCGATAAGGAAGGCGATCAGCGCAAAGCGTTTATCGATTTCCTGCAAAATACTGCGATGCGCAGTGGCGAGCGTTTGCCAACGCTGACTGCGGATCAGAAAAAACAGTTTGGTCCCTTCGTTTCCGACTATGCCATTTTGTACGGCTATTCACAGCAGGTGAATCAGGCGATGGACGCCGGTCTGCGTCCGGTGGTGGACAGCGTGAATGCGATTCGCGTCCCGCAGGACTATGTGACCCAGCGTGAGCCGCTGAGCCAGTCAAACGGCGCACTGGGTGTGCTGGGCCAGCAGCTGCAGAACGCCAAAATGCAGGCCGATGGCGCGCGCTCTGCGCTGAAACAGGGCGAAGACCTGAAACCTGTGTTCGACAAAGTGTATGAAAAGGTGGTGACCAAACCTGCCGATGCGCTGCAGCCACTCATTCCGGCCGCGCAGATCTTCACTCAGCAGCTGGTACAGGTGGCGGATTATATTTCGCAGCAGGGTACCCAGGTAAGCTTTGTCTCGAACGGCATCCAGTTCCCGACCTCGCAGCAGGCCAGCCAGTACAATACGCTGATTGGGCCGCTTGCAGCACAGCACCAGGCGTTTAGCCAGGCCTGGGGCGCGGCGATGGCCGCAACGGAATAACGTCAGACGCGCACATTGCCAGAATAAAAACCCCGCTGAAAAGCGGGTTTTTTATTCTGCCAGAAAATAAAGCTTGTCTTTGATCCCGTAACTATGTTTAATAGTCCTCGTCGGTTTGTTACACAGACCTAAAGCAGTTTAGTTAAGCAGTCCAGATGCGTTATCCTTAGATACCCTTCGTAGTGACCCTTCCTTCATCGCTTAAAAATCTGTAACACATTCCATCATCGCGCCGGAAGGCAAAACAAATTTTTAAAAAGGTAATATCTATGTCTGGTAAAATGACTGGTCTGGTAAAATGGTTCAACGCTGATAAAGGTTTCGGCTTCATCACTCCTGACGATGGCTCTAAAGACGTGTTCGTACACTTCTCTGCTATCCAGAACGATGGCTACAAATCTCTGGACGAAGGTCAGAAAGTTTCCTTCACCATCGAAAGCGGCGCTAAAGGCCCAGCAGCTGGTAACGTTGTAAGCCTGTAAGCTTCCAACTCAGCTAAAAGAATTTAAAAACCCGCCTCTGGCGGGTTTTTTTCGTTCAGGGTTTGGCCTGTGGATTCACGCAGTTTTTATCGACCTTGCCCTGCAGGGCGTCGATCAGGTTATCCACCGCACAGGCTGCCATGTTGTAGCGCGTCTCGTGCGTCGCCGAGCCAATGTGTGGCAGTGCCACTACGTTAGGCATCTTCAGCAGCTCTGAGCTGGCCGGCAGCGGCTCCTGCTCGAACACGTCCAGCCCTGCGGCGTGGATCTCACCATTTTTCAGCGCTGCAATCAGCGCCTGCTCATCCACCACCGGCCCACGACCTGCATTAATAAAGATGGCGGACTTCTTCATCTTCTCAAACTGCGCTTTGCCCATCAGATGATGCGTCTCATCGGTCAGGGGCAGGATCAGGCAGACAAAGTCCGCTTCCTGTAACAGCGTGTCCAGGTCGCAGTGGCGGGCGTTAAAACGCTCCTCGGCCTCTTTATGCTGGCGACGTGCGTTGTAGAGGATCGGCATGTTGAAACCGAAGTGGGCGCGCTGCGCCAGCGCCAGGCCGATGCGGCCCATCCCGACGATACCCAGCGTTTTGCCGTGCACGTCGGTGCCGAACCAGTCCGGGCCGATGCTTTTGGTCCACTCCCCGGCCTTAACGCGTTCGGCCACTTCCACCACCCGACGCGCGCTGCTGAGTACCAGCGCCATCAGCGTATCGGCCACGGTTTCGGTCAGTACGGTTGGCGTGTGCATCAGCAGGACGTTACGGGCATTCAGCGCATCGACGTCGAAGTTGTCATAGCCCACCGAAATAGTGGAGGTTGCACGAAGCGCCGGCATTTTCTCCAGCAGCGCGGCATCCACTTTTTCGCTGGAGCCAAGCAGCCCGACGGCACCGGCGAACGCGTCAGCGTGTTGCTGCACCGTCTCCGGGCTCAGGTTGTTGACCCGGGTAACGGTGAAATGATCTTCAAGGCGCTGCTGTAACGCATCAGGCAGGGCTTTATACAAAATGACGGACGGCTTCATGCTAATCTCCGTTGATTTTAAAAGGGTTCAGGCGTGGCGTGCGCCGACGGGAAGGTTCTGATTATTAGCAGGCTTAACAATTAAAGTAAGCCACACTGAGGCAAAAAGCGCCACCCCCATAAAGATGTACGAGGCCGACGGGCTGCCGGTTGCGCCATTCAGATAACCCACGAACCATGAACCAAAGAACGAGCCCAGCGCCCCCATGCTGTTGATCAGCGCCATCGCGCCGCCCGCCACGTTACGCGGCAGCATTTCCGGGATGATGGCAAAGAACGGACCATAAGGGGCGTACATTGCGGCACCGGCGATCACCAGCAGCGTATAGGAAACCCAGAAGTGGTTTGCGCCCACCGCCCAGGAACCGATAAAGGCGCAGGCAGCAATTAACAGCAGCGGCCAGACGAACAGCTTACGGTTTTGCAGTTTATCCGACGCCCAGGAGACCACGATCATGGCGATGGTCGCGGCCAGATACGGCACGGATGACAGCCAGCCGACCTCGACCATACCGAGGTTATCGCCCGCGCTACGGATGATGGAAGGCAGCCACAGAACAAAACCGTAAACCCCGATGCTCCAGGTGAAGTACTGCATGCACAGCAGCACCACGTTGCGTGACCGGAAGGCTTCGCCGTAGTTGCGCACCGCTTTCAGCCCCTGCTGCTCTTTATCTAGCTGCGCCTGCAGGGCCGCTTTTTCATCTTCAGAGAGCCATTTGGCCTGCGCCGGTTTGTCTTTCACCAGCACCCACCAGCAGAAGGCCCAGATCACCGCCGGAACGCCCTCAATAATGAACATTTCGCGCCAGCCGAAGGACTGGATCAGATACCCGGAGACTACCGACATCCACAGCACCGTGACCGGGTTACCGAGAATAAGGAAGGTATTGGCGCGCGAGCGTTCGGATTTGGTAAACCAGTTGCTGATGTAGATCAGCATCGCGGGCATAACTGCCGCTTCCACCACGCCGAGAATAAAGCGAATGGCCGCCAGCGCCGGGATGTTATTCACTACCCCGGTGAGTGACGCACAGGCCCCCCAGAGGATCAGGCAAACGAAGATCAGTTTGCGCACGCTGCGGCGTTCGGCGTAAATCGCGCCGGGGATCTGGAAGAAGAAATAGCCGAGGAAGAACAGGGCGCCCAGCAGCGAGGAGACGCCTTTGGTGATCCCCAGATCTTCGGTGATGCCTGCGGCGGACGCGAAGCTGAAGTTCGCGCGGTCGAGATACGCCAGGCTGTACGTGATGAACACGACAGGCATGATGTACCACCAGCGTTTTACTGCATTTGTTGCACTGTTCATAGGCTTGCCTCTGTGGTTGAGGGAGTAACCGCCGCTGTCTGTAGGGTACAGGGTGGCTTAATTATGTTGCGGGGAGTTATTCCCCTAACTGTTCCCGGGTGGGTAATCCTTCGCTGTCGCCCTGAACCTGGATCGCCAGCGAGCCGATGATATTGCCGCGAGTGATAGCCTGATGGAGCGTTTTCCCCTCCAGCAGGGCACTGACCACGCCAACGGCAAAGCCATCTCCCGCGCCGACGGTATCGACGACGTTTTCGACCTTCACCGCCGCTACGGCTCCTTGCTCACCGTTGGCGGTTTTAAACCAGGCGCCGTCGGCCCCGGTCTTCAGGATCACCGCCTTCACGCCCCGGTTCAGGTAAAAATCCGCGATCCCTTCCGGCGTCTTTTCCCCGGTCAGGATCTGGCCCTCTTTCACGCCGGGTAATACCCAGTCGGCCTGGAAGGCGAGGTGGTTCAGCTTTTCCACCATCTCCGCTTCGCTTTTCCACAGCACCGGGCGCAGGTTCGGGTCGAATGAAATGGTTTTGCCCGCCGCTTTCATGGCGCCCGCGGCATGATCGAGCAGGGCATACGAGCTGGCAGACAGCGCCGCCGCCACGCCGCTCAGATGCAGATGCCTTGCCGCGGTAAACCAGATGGGGTTGAAGTCCTCTACCGACAGGTGGCTGGCCGCCGAGCCTTTGCGGAAGTACTCCACAATGGGATCGGTTCCATCAGTGACTTTCGATTTGAGCTGGAAGCCCGTCGGATACCGGTCGTCCAGGGTCACGCCTGCGGTTTCGATCCCCTCTTTTTTCAGGGTGTCGAGCACAAACTGACCGAAGCTGTCATTGCCCACGCGGCTCACCCAGCCCACCTTCAGGCCAAGGCGCGCCAGCCCGGTGGCGACATTCAGTTCGGCACCGGCAACGCGCTTGATAAAGTGGTCGACGGCACTGAGTTCGCCGGTCTTCGTGGCGACAAACATGGCCATGGCTTCGCCAATGGTGATGACATCCAGAGCGTGCGGCATGGGATTACTCCTCGCGCAGTAAATTGACGTAGTGACGGGTGACAGCCGTCAGGTCTGGTCCTTCCAGCGGGAATTCGATTCCGCGCGGGGCGTCGGAGGGGAGCTGATCCAGCAGCGCCTGCCAGCGGGCATCATCGTTATCCGGCGGCACGGCACGATACTGTTGCTGATGGGGAACGGCGGCTTTAACGTGGATATAGCTCACCGCAGGCGCCAGATGCTTCGCGGCCTCCTCCGGAGATTCACCTACCCACAGCCAGTTGCCCATATCAAAGGTCAGCGTGACCGGCAGATTCATCACCCGGCACGCCGCCTTGAAACGCTGCATCGGGGCCAGTTGGCCGCAGCGCGTCTGGTCGTTTTCCACCACCAGCGTCATGCCGGTTTCATCGAGTAGGACGCGCAGCGCATCGAGCTGCTGCTTATCGCTGAAGTGGCCGAGAGAGACTTTCAGCCACAGGGCATTAAGCGTCGCGGCTTCGGCAAGGTAGCGGGGCAGCATGGGATTGAGGGTGCCGTCCGGGGTAAAGAGGGCATCGGGGGCGGAGTAGCAGGCCAGCAGACCGAGCAGTTCAATGGATCCGGCAAGCGTAGGGAGGGACGCCAGTTCGGCGTCGCTAAATAACTCCCGGCGGATCTCGACCCCGTCGGCACCCGCGCCGGCGATGACGTGCAGCATGGCGCGCTGGCCACCTGCTTCACGTACCTTGTCAGCGCCATACGCGGCGGTGACAACAATAATTTTTCTGCCCATTGGCGGACTCCATCACGTAGCTGATACTCTTTACGCTAGATGGAACCGGTTCCAAAGAAAAGTTCAGTATGCTGGATTTATGATCGCCATCACGAAGGGAACTTAACGCGCCGTGGAACCGCGCACGATCAGTTCGCCGGAGAAGACCTGCTCGCGCACAGCCTCATCGGCACCGTTGATCCGGCGGACTACCTGCTCGACGGCGGCAAAGCCAATCTGCCAGGTGGGCTGTTTGAGGGTGGTAATGCCCACGCCTGCCAGCTCGGCCCACTCCAGCTCGTCAAAGCCCAGCAGACCGATGTCGCTGCCCCAGTGCAGGCCAATGCGCTTCAGCGAACGGGCGATCTGTAGCGTTAACGCGCCGTTAGCGGAGATGACCGCCTTGCGCATCCCGCGATGGCGGGTGTGAAACTGGCGCAGGGCGTTGTCCAGCTGCTCAGACTCGTGAAGGGGGATTTCGACGTTTTCAGCAACCACGCCGGCATAGCGGGCCAGGGTGGTGCGAAAGGCGCTCAGGCGCTCGCGGCGGGTATTGACCATTCCCAGCGGCTCGCTCAGGAACAGGATCGCTTCAAAACCCTGTTCAATCAGGTGCTCGGTGGCGGTAGTGGCGGCCTGGGTGTTATCCAGTCCCACCACATCGCAGGCGAAATCGGGGATTTTGCGATCAATCAGCACCATCGGCAGGGCGGACTGTTGCAGGCGGTTCAGCCCCTCCTCGCGCATCCCCACGGCGTTGACCACGATGCCCTCCACCTGATAGCTGCGCAGCAGATCGAGGTAGTGCAGCTCCTGATCGACTTCGTTATTGGTATTACACACCAGCGGGGTGAATCCTTTTTCCCTGCAGGCGGCTTCGATGCCGCTGAGGACATTAACGGAGTAGGGATTAGTGATATCGGCGATGATAAGCCCAATAAGACGGGTGCGGCCATGCTTCAGACCCCGGGCCATCAGGCTCGGGCGGTAGTCGAGTTCGGCAATAGCGTGTTCAATACGGGCCAGTAGCGCGTCGGAAAGCAGGTGTTTTTCGCCGTTGAGATAACGGGAGATGCTGGTTTTACCGGTTTTCGCGGCTTTCGCCACGTCGCTGATGGTGGGCCGTGTTGATTTGCTCATCGCTGATTTCCTTGCTATTGGTGCGTACACCTTAGCGCGAAAATGCCCGGTGGCGCTACGCTTACCGGGCCTACGGAGTCAGAGCGAGATTTTCCAGGCCGGGTAAGGCGAAGCCGCCACCCGGCAATAAACTTACTGCACCGGGCTTAAGGTGATCTCAACGCGGCGGTTCTGCGCTTTGCCTTCCGCCGTGCTGTTGCTGGCGATTGGGTTCGCCGGGCCCATGCCGCTGGTGCGGATGCGGGTCGCCGCGACGTTCTGGGTGATCAGCGCGCTGGCTACCGCGTCCGCACGCTGCTGGGAGAGACGCATGTTCAGATCCTGGCTGCCGGTGCTGTCGGTATAACCCAGCACGTTCACCGCGGTTTTTTCGTACTCTTTCAACACCATCGCCACGCCGGTCAGGGTGTTGGCACCCGCCGGTTTCAGCGTTGCGCTGTTACTGTCGAAGGTGACGTTATTCGGCATATTCAGAATGATGTTGTCGCCGCTACGGGTGACGCTCACGCCGGTACCCTGCATTTTGTCGCGCAGCTTCGCTTCCTGCACGTCCATGTAATAACCGGCACCGCCGCCCAGCGCTGCGCCTGCTGCGGCACCAATCAGGGCGCCTTTACCGCGATCTTTTTTCGAGGAGGAGAGGACACCTACACCTGCGCCTACCAGGGAGCCGATGCCTGCGCCAATGCCTGATTTACCCGCTTCGCGTTCGCCGGTGTATGGGTTGGTGGTGCAGCCTGAAACAACCAGTGCGCCGCTGACTACGGCGGCAATCATAAGTGCGCTTTTTTTCATCTTCTTTCCTTAAGCTTTTTTATTCTTTGCCACGACGGGCGTGGCGGTTGATTATGACGTGCAGTTACGGAGAAAATTCCGGGGATAACTCTTAAATTTGTGTCAAATCATAAACAGTCTCAATGAAGGCTGAGAAAACCTGCAACCGGCAATCCAGGAGCACACGCTGTGACCACTTCTACAAAAACCATTCTGACGGCAGCCCACTGGGGGCCCATGCTGGTCGAAACCGACGGCGATACGGTGATCTCATCCCGTGGCGCGTTGCCGACGCAGCACCCTAACTCCCTGCAAACCGCAGTGCGCGACCAGGTGCACAGCAAAGCCCGCGTGCGCTGGCCGATGGTCCGTAAGGGATTTCTGGCGTCGCCGGATAATCCACAGGGCGTGCGCGGGCAGGATGAGTTTGTGCGCGTCAGCTGGGATCAGGCGCTGGATCTTATCGACGCGCAGCACAAACGTATTCGTGAGAACTATGGTCCGTCGTCCATTTTTGCCGGGTCGTATGGCTGGCGCTCGAACGGCGTGCTGCACAAGGCCGCGACCCTGCTTCAACGCTATATGAGCCTGGCGGGCGGCTACACCGGTCATCTGGGGGATTATTCCACCGGCGCGGCACAGGCCATCATGCCTTATGTGGTGGGCGGCAACGAGGTGTACCAGCAGCAGACCAGCTGGCCGCTGGTGCTGGAGCACAGCGACGTGGTGGTGCTGTGGAGTGCCAACCCGCTTAACACCCTGAAAATAGCCTGGAACGCCAGCGACGAGCAGGGGATCCCGTACTTCGACGCGCTGCGTAAAAGCGGCAAGCGCCTGATCTGTATCGATCCGATGCGCTCCGAAACCATGGATTTCTTTGGCGAGAGCGCCGAGTGGATCGCCCCGCATATGGGCACTGATGTGGCGATGATGCTCGGTATCGCCCATACGCTGGTGGAGAACGGCTGGCAGGACGAGGAATTCCTCGCGCGCTGTACTAGCGGTTATGAAAAATTTGCCGACTACCTGACCGGGGAAACGGACGGTATCGCCAAAACCGCCGATTGGGCTGCCGACATCTGCGGCGTTCCGGCAGCGAAAATTCGTGAACTGGCAGCGTTGTTCCACAGCAATACCACTATGCTCATGTCCGGCTGGGGGATGCAGCGCCAGCAGTTTGGCGAGCAGAAACACTGGATGCTGGTCACCCTCGCGGCGATGCTCGGTCAGATCGGCACCCCGGGCGGCGGCTTTGGTCTTTCGTACCACTTTGCCAACGGCGGAAACCCGACGCGGCGCGCGGCGGTGCTGGCCTCCATGCAGGGCTCGGTCAAGGGCGGGACGGACGCGGTGGATAAATTCCCGGTCGCTCGCATCGTGGAGGCGCTGGAAAACCCGGGCGGCTTCTATCAGCACAACGGGCTGGATCGCCACTTCCCGGACATTCGCTTCGTCTGGTGGGCGGGCGGCGCCAACTTTACCCATCACCAGGACACTAATCGTCTGATCCGCGCCTGGCAAAAGCCGGAGCTGGTGGTGATCTCCGAGTGCTTCTGGACCGCGGCGGCGAAGCATGCCGATATCGTGCTGCCAGCCACCACCTCGTTTGAACGTAACGACATGACCATGACCGGCGACTACAGCAACCAGCATATGGTGCCGATGAAGCGGGTCGTGCCGCCGCGCGATGAAGCGCGTGACGATCTTGAGGTATTTGCCGAGCTGAGCGAGCGCTGGGAGCAGGGCGGCGGTGAGCGCTTTACCGAGGGCAAAACCGATCTGGAGTGGCTTGAGACCTTCTATCAGATCGCCGGGCAGCGCGGCGCGGCACAGGGGGTGACGCTGGCACCCTTTGCCGAATTCTGGGAAGCCAATGCCATCGTTGAAATGCCGGAGTCTGACGAGAACGCGAAGTTCGTGCGCTTCGCTGATTTCCGTCGCGATCCTGTGAGCCATCCGCTGAAAACCGAGAGCGGCAAAATTGTGATCCACTCCGAGCGTATCGCCAGCTACCAGTATGCCGACTGTCCGCCGCACCCGATGTGGCTGGAGCCGGACGAGTGGCATGGCAACGCCGAGCCGGAGCAGCTGCAGATCCTGTCTGCTCATCCGGCGCACCGTCTGCACAGCCAGCTGAACTACTCCTCACTGCGCGAGCAGTATGCAGTGGCCGGGCGCGAGCCGGTGACGCTACACCCGGATGATGCCAAAGCGCGCGGCATTGCCGATGGCGACGTGGTGCGCGTCTGGAACCATCGCGGTCAGGTGCTGGCCGGGGCGGTGGTCAGCGACGGCATCAAGCCGGGCGTGATCTGCATTCATCAGGGGGCGTGGCCGGACCTGGATGCTGAAAATGGCGGAATTTGTAAGAACGGGGCGGTCAACGTGCTGACCAAAGATCTCCCCAGCTCGAAGCTGGGGAACGGCTGTGCGGGAAATACCGCGCTGGCGTGGCTGGAAAAATATCAGGGGCCGACGCTTACGCTGACGGCGTTTGATCCGCCTGCCAGCTCATAAGCCAGGTCGGGTGTTGGGTATCTTCCTGCCAGGCGCTATCTTCAATCCGAAAGCCCTGAGCATGGTAGAAATTCACCGCCCGGCTGTTCTTCTGGTAAACCTCCAGGCTTAACGACGGGTAGCGCTGCTGCACATGGTGGATCAGCGCATGCCCGATCCCCTTTCCGGCATACGCCGGATCGACAAAGAGCGCGCCGACAAAGGCCGACTCCATCACGCTGATGAAGCCCCGAAGCTGGCCTTCCTCTTCCCACACCCAGGTCTCTGCCGACGGCAGATAGACTTCCCGCACGACCGCCTCGCTCTCCTGCCAGTACTGCGCATCAATAAAGGGGTGGGCGACGGTGGTGCTCTCCAGCCAGAGGGTCAGCAGAGGTTCGACATCGTCACTGAGCCATTTGCGGATCATGTTGACCTCCAGGATGACAGTGGCAGGCGGTGACGTGATCGTTAACCAGCCCGCAGGCCTGCATAAAGGAGTAACAGATGGTGGTGCCGACGAACTTAAAGCCGCGCTTTTTCAGCGCTTTCGACAGGGCATCAGAGGCGGGCGTAGAGGTGGGGATCTCTGCCAGCGTTGCCGCCTGGGTCACCTGCGGGGTGTTATCGACGAAGGACCAGACGAAATCACAGAACCGCTCGCCGTTCTCTTCCATCGCCAGGGAAGCCCGGGCGTTGCCGATAATGGCCTCGATTTTGCCGCGATGGCGGATAATGCCTGCATCCAGCACTAACCTGTCGACGTCCGCAGTGGTCATCCCGGCGACAAGAACCGGATCGAACCGGTGGAAGGCCTGGCGATAATTTTCCCGTTTCTTAAGCACGGTGATCCAGGATAATCCGGCCTGCTGGCCCTCAAGGCAGATCATCTCAAACAAATTCTTTCCGTCAGTTTCCGGCACGCCCCACTCCTTATCGTGATAGGCGATGTAGAGCGGATCCTGGCTAACCCAGCCACAACGTTGCATCGGTTCTCTCCCTTGTTGCTCCTGAAATTACAAAAATTTCAATCGACCCGGCTTGACGTGTCACCTAAAGAGACAATAGTTAATACAGGCTGATACGCAACATTCTTCATGTAGCCGCGTAGCCTCACTATAAACAATCACAAATATCGCCGAATTCGGCTCTTCTCTGGAGTCGCTTTGATGATTATAAAAAAAATAAGTGGCCGCCATGCCGTAACCGGTCTGGTGAGTTTCTTGGCCTGTCTGCTGACAGGCAACACAGCAAATGCCTGGCAACAGGAATATATCGTTTCGGATACAAAAAGTAATACCACTGAGCGTTATACATGGGATGACGATCACCAACCGCGTTACGAGGATATTCTCAAAGAGCGGATCCTCTCTTCACAGAATATGCCCGGTCTGGCGCTGAATTTGCCCGATTCGTCACCGGCAGAGGCGACCAGCACGATGAGCGTGGGCTGGAGTATTCCCGTTGCCCGCCGTTTCACCACCGGACCGGTTGCCGCCTGGCATTACGATGGCTCCACGCCCAATATGTACAACGAGTTTGGCGACAGCGTGAACACGCAGTCGCTCACCGACCCGCTGTGGCATGCCAGCGTGAGTACGCTGGGCTGGCGCGTCGATACGCGCCTGGGCGATGTGCGGCCATGGGCGCAAATCAGCTATAACCAGCAGTTCGGCGATAACCAGTGGAAGATGCAGTCCGGGTTGGGGCGCCTGGCACCCTCAACGCAGTACGGCAACTGGATGGATGTCACCGTCGGGGCCGATATGCTGATCAACCCGTATATGGCGGCCTATGCTTCGATGTCGCAGGCCGAAAACATGTCCACCGGAGAAGATTATCTCTATACCCTCGGCGTCAGCGCGAGATTCTGAAACCCGTGGATGAATGACCTGAGCGACTCCGGGTTCATCTTTTTCGGGGCGGGTTCAGACAGCAGTCCAGGTCATTCATTCCTGATTTTCGGCATTTCATTCCGGCACCTCTGCATTTCATGCCGTTTTACCCCTGCTCATGTAGGGTTTTGGTTATCGTTGTCAGCAGTGAATTTCCCTTTTTTCTGCTGCAGGACAACTGCCATGAATACCTCAAATTACAACCGCACCCGCTGGCTGACCCTTATCGGCACCATCGTGACCCAGTTTGCCCTGGGTTCAGTCTACACCTGGAGTCTGTTTAACAGCGCACTCTCCGAAAAACTCGATGCCCCGGTCAGCCAGGTCGCCTTCTCCTTTGGCTTGCTGAGCCTGGGTCTGGCGCTCTCATCTTCCATTGCCGGTAAATTACAGGAACGCTTCGGCGTGAAGCGCGTCACTATGGCTTCCGGGATTTTGCTGGGGGTCGGCTTCTTCCTGACCGCCCACTCCAGCAACCTGATGATGCTGTGGCTGAGCGCCGGGGTGCTGGTGGGGCTGGCGGATGGCGCTGGCTACCTGTTAACCCTGTCGAACTGCGTGAAATGGTTCCCGGAGCGTAAGGGGCTGATCTCCGCCTTCGCCATTGGCTCTTATGGTCTCGGCAGCCTGGGCTTTAAGTTTATCGACAGCCATCTGCTGGCCACCGTCGGTCTGGAAAAGACCTTCATGATCTGGGGCGCTATCGTGCTGGTGATGATCCTGTTCGGGGCCACGCTGATGAAAGATGCCCCACAGCAGGAAGTTAAATCCGTTAACGGCGTGGTTGAGAATGACTTCACCCTGGCCCAGTCCATGCGTAAACCACAGTACTGGATGCTGGCGGTGATGTTCCTGACCGCCTGCATGAGTGGTCTGTATGTGATTGGCGTGGCGAAAGATATCGCTCAGGGGATGGTGAAACTGGATGCCGCAACGGCGGCCAACGCGGTCACCATTATCTCTATCGCCAACCTCTCTGGCCGCCTGGTGCTGGGGATCCTCTCCGATAAGATTGCCCGTATCCGCGTAATTACTCTCGGCCAGGTGGTGTCGCTGGTAGGCATGGCAGCGCTGTTATTCGCCCCGCTCAACGAAGTGACCTTCTTCGCCGCTATCGCCTGCGTCGCGTTTAACTTCGGCGGCACCATTACCGTATTCCCGTCGCTGGTAAGTGAATTCTTCGGCCTGAATAACCTGGCGAAAAACTACGGCGTTATTTATTTAGGCTTTGGTATCGGCAGTATTTGCGGTTCGCTTATTGCTTCGCTGTTTGGCGGCTTTTATGTCACCTTCTGCGTTATATTCGCCCTGCTAATCCTCTCCCTGGCGCTTTCCACCACTATTCGCCAGCCGCAGCGCGAAATATTTAAAGAAGCGCATGCCTGATTGAAACTCCCTCTAAAGGCCGGATATTCCGGCCTTTTTTGTTTCTTCGGGAGGCAAAGAACAGGCCGCAGGTATGTCATCGGACTTGTTTTTTTGTAAATATTTGCAGGGATCACATTCTCTGTTGCCACTTTTTCTTTTCCCTGTGGTCTACTTACCGCGCTTAAAGACGTTTCCGATAACGATCCCCTGAGCAATGAAATACCCTGTTCACTTTTTGACCAAGAGTGGAGCGGCTCTACTTTACCTTTTTCCAGGTTGCATTAATGAAATATATCAAAGCGATGACGCAACAAAAGCTCAGCTTTTTGCTCGCGTTGTACATCGGTCTGTTTATGAATGGCGCGGTTTTTTTCCGTCGGTTTGATGGTTATGCGCAAGATTTTACCGCCTGGAAAGGAGTCGCTGCGGTCGTTGAACTGGTGGGCACTGTGCTGGTCACCTTCTTTTTGCTGCGTCTGCTGTCGCTGTTTGGACGGCGTATCTGGCGCGTACTCGCCACGCTGGTAGTGTTGTGCTCGGCGGGTGCCAGCTATTACATGACCTTTATGAACGTGGTGATTGGCTACGGCATTATTGCCTCGGTCATGACCACGGATATCGACCTCTCGAAAGAAGTGGTCGGTATACATTTTATTCTCTGGCTGGTTTGCGTCAGCATCCTGCCGCTGCTGCTTATCTGGAACAACCGCTGCCGCTATACGTTATTGCGCCAGCTGCGTACCCCAGGGCAGCGCATCCGCAGCGCCGCGGTCGTGGTACTGGCGGGATTAATGGTCTGGGGACCCATCCGGCTGTTGGATTTGCAGCAGAAGAACGTTGAGCGTACCTCCGGCGTGGATATGCCGAGCTACGGCGGCGTGGTGGCAAACTCCTATCTGCCGTCCAACTGGATCTCCGCGCTGGGGTTATATGCCTGGGCGCAGGTGGATGAGTCCTCCGATAATAAATCGCTGATGAACCCGGCGAAGAAATTCACCTATCAGGCGCCGTCTGATATCGACGATACCTACGTGATTTTCATTATTGGCGAAACCACGCGCTGGGATCATATGGGTATTCTGGGCTATGAGCGGGATACCACTCCGAAGCTGGCGCAGGAGAAAAACCTTGTCGCCTTCCGCGGGTATTCCTGTGATACCGCCACCAAGCTCTCGTTGCGCTGTATGTTCGTGCGCGAGGGCGGGGCGAGCGATAACCCGCAGCGGACGCTGAAAGAGCAGAACGTCTTCTCGGTACTGCGTCAGCTGGGCTTTAGCTCCGACCTCTACGCGATGCAAAGCGAGATGTGGTTCTACAGCAACACCATGGCCAACAACATCGCCTACCGTGAGCAGATTGGCGCCGAGCCGCGTAACCGCGGTAAGAGCGTGGACGACATGCTGCTGATCGACGAGATGCAACGCTCCCTGCAGAGCAACCAGGATGGTAAGCATATGATCATCCTGCATACCAAAGGGTCGCACTTTAACTACACCCAGCGTTATCCGCGCAGCTTTGCCAAATGGACGCCGGAGTGTAAGGGCGTGGATAAAGACTGCAGCAAAGCGCAGCTGATCAACTCCTACGACAACTCAGTGACCTATGTAGATCACTTTATCGATAGCGTGATTGACCAGGTGCGCGATAAGAAGGCGATTGTCTTCTACGCCGCCGACCACGGTGAGTCGATTAACGAGAAAGAGCACCTGCACGGTACGCCGCGCAAGATGGCACCGCCGGAGCAGTTCCGCGTGCCGATGATGTTGTGGATGTCCGACAAGTATCTGGAGAACCCGGATAAAGCCAAAATGTTCGCCCATCTTAAAGAGCAGGCGGATATGAAAGTGGCACGGCGTCATGTTGAGCTCTACGACACCATTCTCGGTTGCCTCGGTTATACCTCGCCAGACGGCGGGATTAACGAGAATAACAACTGGTGTAAAGTGCCGGACGGCGCTGCGAAAGCCGCAAAGTAACAGGCCTGGCGACTTTATAGCCGATCGAAAGGCTTTTGCAAAATAAGGGATTGACGGAGACAGAGCGTAGCAGTAAGATGCGCTCCGCATTCGGCGAGTAGCGCAGCTTGGTAGCGCAACTGGTTTGGGACCAGTGGGTCGGAGGTTCGAATCCTCTCTCGCCGACCACATTCGAAAACCCCGCTCTTTGAGCGGGGTTTTTTGCATTTATCACCTGCAGAAATTATTGCTCCGCAAGACTTATCCGACTTAACACACCAAAATACGCCTTACCTCTGTTTAGCCCTGCCTGTTAACGTATTTGTGACATATTCCATTGTATTTTTTTATCTTTAGATTGATCTTTTTTCGCGTTGCTTATGGATAACCTCAGCATTTTCCCCTGTGCGTTTTAACGTTCATGGTATTTAGTGCGCAGATAATCGCCATTCTGTAAGAAAATTTACCCCGGTTGAATAAATGTTAATCACTGGTTGTAGCAGATTGCGTAGAGAGTTGTGCTGCGTCATGGCGGGTAGCATAAATTTCCCTGCTGAAAATACGCTCCGGTAGTTTTTTTAATCTTTGTTTGCCAATTCTCACACTTAGCGTAAATCCCCGTCACCTGTATTGACGTTTTCACATTCTGTTGACAGATTGTAGGGCACGAGGGGCACTTCAGGGAGGATCTGCGCTGCAACTCAGTCGCTCTTCTGAAAGGAATCTCCATCCCTTATAACGCCTCAGGGCAACACCGACCGGACCGGGTAAAAAATAAATTAAAGGTCAGGCGGAGTAACACAACAAAAAACATCACATTGGAGCAGAATAACAATGAGTATTTCCTTGAAGAAGTCAGGGATGCTGAAGCTTGGTCTGAGCCTGGTGGCTATGACCGTCGCAGCAGGCGTACAGGCAAAAACCCTGGTCTACTGTTCTGAAGGCTCGCCGGAAGGCTTTAACCCACAGCTCTTTACCTCTGGTACGACGTACGACGCAAGCTCTGTACCTATCTATAACCGTCTGGTTGAATTCAAAACCGGCACCACGGAAGTTATTCCAGGTCTGGCTGAGAAGTGGGAAGTCAGCGAAGACGGTAAAACCTATACCTTCCACCTGCGTCAGGGCGTGAAGTGGCAGGACAGCAAAGAGTTCAAACCAACGCGCGATCTGAATGCAGACGACGTGGTGTTCTCCTTCGACCGTCAGAAGAATGCCCAGAACCCGTACCACAAAGTCTCTGGCGGCAGCTATGAGTACTTCGAAGGGATGGGCCTGCCAGACCTGATCAGCGAAATCAAAAAAGTGGACGACAACACCGTTCAGTTCGTGCTGACTCGTCCTGAAGCACCGTTCCTGGCTGACCTGGCCATGGACTTCGCCTCTATTCTGTCGAAAGAATATGCCGACAACATGCTGAAAGCCGGCACGCCGGAGAAAGTGGACCTGAACCCGGTTGGTACCGGTCCGTTCCAGCTGCTGCAGTATCAGAAAGACTCCCGCATTCTGTACAAAGCGTTCGAAGGTTACTGGGGCACCAAGCCGCAGATCGACCGTCTGGTCTTCTCCATCACGCCTGACGCCTCCGTGCGTTACGCCAAGCTGCAGAAGAACGAGTGCCAGGTAATGCCGTACCCGAACCCGGCTGATATCGCGCGCATGAAGCAGGACAAAAACATCAACCTGCTGGAGCAGGCGGGTCTGAACGTCGGCTACCTCTCTTTCAACACCGAGAAAAAACCGTTTGATGATGTGAAAGTGCGTCAGGCGCTGACCTACGCGGTCAACAAAGAAGCGATCATCAAGGCCGTTTATCAGGGCGCAGGTGTTGCCGCGAAGAACCTGATCCCACCAACAATGTGGGGCTACAACGACGACGTTAAGGATTACACCTATGACGTTGAGAAAGCGAAAGCACTGCTGAAAGAAGCGGGCCAGGATAAAGGCTTTACCGTTGAGCTGTGGGCAATGCCAGTACAGCGTCCTTACAACCCGAACGCACGCCGTATGGCCGAGATGGTTCAGGCTGACTGGGCGAAAATCGGCGTTCAGGCCAAGATCGTGACCTACGAGTGGGGCGAGTACCTGAAGCGTGCTAAAGCAGGCGAGCACCAGGCGGTCATGATGGGCTGGACTGGCGACAATGGGGATCCGGATAACTTCTTCGCAACCCTGTTCAGTTGTGCAGCGGCGAAAGACGGTTCTAACTACTCTCGCTGGTGCTACAAGCCGTTCGAAGATCTGATTCAGCCGGCACGTGCTGCAGAAGATCACAACAAGCGTATCGAACTGTACAAACAGGCTCAGGTTGTCATGCATGAACAGGCACCAGCGCTGATCGTGGCTCACTCAACCGTGTACGAGCCAGTGCGTAAAGAAGTTAAAGGCTATGTGGTTGATCCACTGGGCAAACACCACTTCGAAAACGTTTCTGTTGAATAATTAAAAGCAATGCCAGGCGGCGCTGCGCTTGCACTGGCCTACGGAATGTAGGCCGGGTAAGCGTAGCGCAACCCGGCAGCAGTGCTTTATTCCCTCTCTGAAAGGGGAGGGAATAAGATTTGTGAGCAATACAGACGTCGCGCCTCCAGGCGTACGTCATTAGAGAGAATCCGGGTTATGTTGCAGTTCATCCTCCGACGTCTGGGACTTGTTATCCCCACGTTTATCGGTATCACCCTTCTCACCTTTGCCTTCGTCCATATGATCCCCGGTGACCCGGTAATGATTATGGCGGGCGAGCGTGGTATTTCTCCTGAACGTCATGCGCAGCTGTTAGCCGAACTGGGGCTGGATAAGCCTATGTGGCAGCAGTATCTCCACTATATCTGGGGCGTGTTGCATGGTGATTTAGGTATTTCGCTGAAAAGCCGTCTGCCGGTGTGGGAAGAGTTCGTACCACGATTTAAAGCAACGCTGGAACTCGGTGTCTGCGCCATGATTTTTGCCGTCTCCGTGGGTATTCCGGTGGGCGTGCTGGCTGCGGTGAAACGTGGCTCTATCTTTGATCATACCGCCGTTGGCCTGGCGCTGACCGGTTACTCCATGCCTATCTTCTGGTGGGGCATGATGCTGATCATGCTGGTGTCGGTGCAGTGGAACCTGACCCCGGTGTCCGGGCGCGTCAGTGATATGGTCTTCCTTGATGACACCAACCCGCTGACCGGCTTTATGCTGATCGACACGGCTATCTGGGGTGAAGAGGGCAACTTTATCGATGCGCTGGCGCATATGATCCTGCCGGCCATGGTGCTCGGTACGATCCCGTTGGCGGTTATCGTGCGTATGACCCGTTCGTCGATGCTGGAAGTGCTGGGCGAGGATTATATCCGTACCGCCCGCGCCAAAGGTCTGACCCGCATGCGGGTGATCATCGTTCATGCCCTGCGTAACGCCATGCTGCCGGTAGTAACGGTTATCGGCCTGCAGGTAGGGACGTTGCTGGCAGGGGCGATCCTGACCGAAACCATCTTCTCCTGGCCGGGCCTGGGGCGCTGGCTGATTGACGCACTGCAACGCCGTGATTATCCGGTGGTACAGGGCGGTGTACTGCTGGTGGCGACGATGATTATTCTCGTCAACCTGCTGGTCGATTTGCTGTACGGCGTGGTGAACCCGCGTATTCGTCATAAGAAGTAAGGGGCCATCATGTCACAAGTATCTGAAAATAAAGTGGTCGCTGCACCGGTGCCAATGACGCCGCTGCAGGAGTTCTGGCACTACTTCAAACGCAACAAAGGCGCGGTAGTAGGGCTGGTGTATGTTGTCATCATGATCTTGATCGCGGTGTTCGCGAACTTTCTTGCGCCGTACAACCCGGCGGAGCAGTTCCGTGATGCGCTGCTTGCACCACCTGCATGGCAGGACGGCGGTACCCTGACGCATCTGCTGGGTACTGACGATGTAGGCCGTGATGTGCTGTCCCGTCTGATGTACGGCGCGCGTCTTTCGCTGCTGGTGGGCTGCCTGGTAGTGGTACTGTCCCTGATTATGGGGGTGGTACTCGGTCTGGTGGCTGGCTACTTCGGCGGTGTGGTGGATAACATCATTATGCGTGTTGTCGACATCATGCTGGCGCTGCCAAGCCTGCTGCTGGCGCTGGTGCTGGTGGCGGTCTTTGGGCCGTCAATCGGCAACGCCGCCCTGGCCCTGACGTTCGTGGCGCTTCCTCACTACGTGCGATTAACGCGTGCGGCGGTGCTGGTGGAAGTGAACCGTGACTACGTGACCGCCTCTCGCGTGGCGGGTGCGGGCGCGATGCGCCAGATGTTCGTCAATATTCTTCCAAACTGCCTTGCGCCGCTGATTGTTCAGGCGTCGCTCGGTTTCTCTAACGCCATTCTCGATATGGCCGCTCTTGGCTTCCTTGGCATGGGTGCGCAGCCGCCAACACCGGAGTGGGGCACCATGCTCTCCGATGTGTTGCAGTTCGCGCAAAGCGCCTGGTGGGTTGTGACCTTCCCGGGTCTGGCGATCCTCCTGACGGTGCTGGCATTTAACCTGATGGGTGATGGTCTGCGTGATGCACTTGATCCCAAACTGAAGCAGTAAGAGGCACGAGATGGCGTTATTAAATGTAGATAAATTATCGGTGCACTTCGGTGACGTGGGCTCCGAGTTTCGCGCCGTAGATCGGGTTAGCTACAGCGTAAATCAGGGTGAAGTTGTCGGCATCGTGGGCGAGTCAGGTTCCGGTAAATCGGTAAGCTCTCTGGCGATCATGGGGCTGATTGATTACCCTGGCCGCGTAATGGCGGAAAGCCTGGAGTTCAACGGCCAGGATCTGAAGCGGATCTCTGAAAAAGAGCGTCGCAACCTGGTTGGCGCCGAAGTGGCGATGATCTTCCAGGATCCGATGACCAGCCTCAACCCATGCTACACCGTCGGTTTCCAGATTATGGAAGCAATTAAGGTGCATCAGGGTGGGAATAAGAAAACCCGTCGTCAGCGGGCAATCGACCTGCTGACCCAGGTAGGTATTCCTGACCCGGCCTCGCGTCTGGATGTCTATCCGCACCAGCTGTCCGGTGGGATGAGCCAGCGCGTTATGATCGCCATGGCCATTGCCTGTCGTCCGAAGCTGCTGATTGCCGATGAACCGACGACCGCGCTGGATGTGACCATTCAGGCGCAGATCATCGAGCTGCTGCTGGAGCTGCAGCAGAAAGAGAACATGGCGCTGATCCTGATCACCCATGACCTGGCGTTAGTGGCCGAAGCGGCGCATAAAATCATCGTGATGTATGCCGGGCAGGTAGTGGAAACCGGCAGCTCGCACGATATCTTCCGCGCACCGCGCCATCCTTATACTCAGGCGCTCCTGCGCGCGCTGCCGGAGTTTGCCCAGGACAAGGCGCGTCTGGCGTCACTGCCGGGCGTGGTACCGGGTAAATACGACCGCCCGACCGGCTGTCTGCTGAACCCGCGCTGCCCGTATGCCACGGACAAATGTCGCATCGATGAGCCGGATCTTTATACCCTCAACGATGGCCGTCAGTCTAAATGCCACTACCCACTCGATGACGCCGGGAGGCCCACACTATGAGTTCGCAAGAGGCCACCATGCAACAGCCGCTGTTGCAGGCTATCGATCTGAAAAAACACTACCCGGTCAAGAAGGGGCTGTTTGCTCCGGAACGCCTGGTGAAAGCGCTGGATGGCGTCTCCTTTACTCTGGAGCGCGGCAAAACGCTGGCGGTGGTGGGGGAGTCCGGCTGCGGGAAATCCACCCTGGGCCGTCTGCTGACCATGATTGAAACCCCGACCGGGGGCGAGCTGTACTATCAGGGGCAGGATCTGCTCAAGCACGATCCTGACGCGCAGAAACTGCGTCGCCAGAAAATCCAGATTGTGTTCCAGAACCCGTATGGTTCCCTGAACCCGCGTAAGAAAGTGGGGCAGATTCTGGAGGAGCCGCTGCAGATCAACTCCACGTTGAGCAAAGAGCAGCGTC
Organism: Leclercia adecarboxylata; assembly: GCF_006874705.1. Taxonomy (NCBI): domain Bacteria; kingdom Pseudomonadati; phylum Pseudomonadota; class Gammaproteobacteria; order Enterobacterales; family Enterobacteriaceae; genus Leclercia; species Leclercia adecarboxylata. The sequence goes on from NZ_CP035382.1 coordinate 2,059,380, forward strand.
GCGAGAAGGCGCTGGCGATGATGGCGAAAGTGGGGCTCAAGACCGAACACTACGATCGCTATCCGCACATGTTCTCCGGCGGTCAGCGTCAGCGTATTGCTATCGCCCGTGGTCTGATGCTTGACCCGGATGTGGTGATCGCCGATGAACCGGTCTCCGCGCTCGACGTTTCCGTCCGTGCGCAGGTGCTGAACCTGATGATGGATCTGCAGCAGGATTTAGGCCTGTCGTATGTCTTCATCTCCCATGACCTGTCGGTGGTGGAGCACATTGCCGATGAAGTGATGGTGATGTATCTGGGCCGCTGCGTGGAGAAGGGGACGAAAGATCAGATCTTTAATAACCCGCGCCATCCTTATACGCAGGCGCTGCTCTCTGCGACACCGCGCCTGAACCCGGATGAACGTCGGGAGCGTATTAAGCTGACCGGCGAGCTGCCAAGCCCGCTCAACCCGCCGCCGGGCTGTGCTTTCAACGCCCGCTGCCGTCGTCGTTTTGGGCCGTGCACCCAGCTGCAACCGCAGTTAAAAGACTACGGCGGTCAACTGGTGGCCTGCTTCGCCGTCGATCAGGATGAAAACGGCGAGAAGCCCCTGGCGTAAGTCATAAAAAAACCGGCGATAAGCCGGTTTTTTTATTGGGGCGGTGAATAGCTATTTCCGTAAACGAATCTGGTCGACAGCGTGTTTCTCACTCTTGGTGAGGATCAGGCTGGCGCGCTCACGCGTCGGCAGAATGTTCTCTTTCAGGTTCACGTAGTTGATCTCATTCCACAGCGAGGTGGCCACATTAACAGCCTCATCTTTCGAGAGCTGGGCGTAGTTATGGAAGTAGGAGTCAGGGTCGGTGAACGCCCCTTCGCGGAACTTAAGGAAGCGGTTGATGTACCAGCTCTGCAGGAGATCTTCCGGCGCATCCACGTAGATAGAGAAATCGACAAAGTCAGAGACAAACACATGATGCGGATCGTGAGGATAGTCCATCCCGCTCTGCAGAACGTTTAATCCTTCCAGAATCAGAATGTCCGGCTGCACCACCGTTTTGTCCCCGTCAGGGATGCGGTCATAAATCAGATGCGAGTATACCGGAGCCGTCACGTTTGGCACGCCGGATTTCAGATCCGACACGAATTTCACCAGACGGTGCATATCATAAGAGAGCGGAAAGCCTTTCTTCTTCATCAGACCGCGTTCTTTTAACACCTCGTTAGGGTGCAGGAAGCCGTCGGTAGTGATCAGCTCCACGCTGCGGTGTTCCGGCCAGCGGCTCAGCAGCGCCTGCAGAACACGCGCGGTGGTGCTTTTCCCCACGGCGACGCTGCCGGCAATACTGATAATATAAGGAATGCGCTGCCCGTTCGTACCGAGGAACTGCTCAAGTACGGCCTGTCGGCGGAGGTTGGAACTGATATAGAAATTCAGCAAACGCGAGAGAGGTAAATAAATTTCAGCCACTTCTTCAAGCGACAGGTCTTCGTTTATCCCTTTTAACCGTGCGATTTCGCCTTCCGTTAAGGTCATGGGAACGGAGTCACGCAGAGCAGCCCACTGGCTGCGGCTAAACTGGAGATAAGGCGTCATTAACGTTTGCTCTTTTTTGCTCATAAGCACGCTTGAGTGAGGCGTCTTATCCCACACCAGAGGCTAGCCGTGCGGGGTAGAGCACATCACATATATAGTTAATTTTGGACAATGCGCAGGAGGTTAACACCAGATGGGCCGAATAATAAGAAAAAAAGTGGCCGAGTGTTGCGTTAAGCGTGAAACGTCACAGACCGGGTTTCACCCCTTTTGAGGACCGTAAATGATGAATATTTGCGCGCATTTGCCTGGAAATACAGCGTTATTCTCTCTTCTCGCACAAAATGTGAGCGAAAGAACGATTTATGCAAATTTTTAGTTGCATGAACCTGCAGGGCTCCCTAAAATGCGCGCTACTTGATGCCGACTTAGCTCAGTAGGTAGAGCAACTGACTTGTAATCAGTAGGTCACCAGTTCGATTCCGGTAGTCGGCACCATCAAGTCCGGTGGGGTTCCCGAGCGGCCAAAGGGAGCAGACTGTAAATCTGCCGTCACAGACTTCGAAGGTTCGAATCCTTCCCCCACCACCACTTTCTGGCAGCGTTAAAGCCGCCGGAGCTGGTTGGAAAAAATTGACCAGCTCGAACTTAAAAAGAGAGAAATCTCTTTTTTTGTTACAGAAAGAACTGGGTAGCCGAGTTTCAGGATGCGGGCATCGTATAATGGCTATTACCTCAGCCTTCCAAGCTGATGATGCGGGTTCGATTCCCGCTGCCCGCTCCAATACGTGCTGATATGGCTCAGTTGGTAGAGCGCACCCTTGGTAAGGGTGAGGTCCCCAGTTCGACTCTGGGTATCAGCACCACTTCACTTCTCCCTCCCGTTTCTCTCTGTTTCAATTTAAATGTATTCAACAGTTCAGGCATTTCGCCTGGTTGATGTGGTGATATCACCGATTTATCCGTGTCTTAGAGGGACAATCGATGTCTAAAGAAAAGTTTGAACGTACAAAACCGCACGTTAACGTCGGTACTATCGGCCACGTTGACCATGGTAAAACAACGCTGACCGCTGCAATCACTACCGTTCTGGCAAAAACCTACGGTGGTTCTGCTCGTGCATTCGACCAGATCGATAACGCACCAGAAGAAAAAGCTCGTGGTATCACCATCAACACTTCCCACGTTGAATATGACACCCCGACTCGCCACTACGCACACGTAGACTGCCCGGGCCACGCCGACTATGTTAAAAACATGATCACCGGTGCTGCGCAGATGGACGGCGCGATCCTGGTTGTTGCTGCGACTGACGGCCCTATGCCTCAGACCCGTGAGCACATCCTGCTGGGTCGTCAGGTAGGCGTTCCTTTCATCATCGTGTTCCTGAACAAATGCGACATGGTTGATGACGAAGAGCTGCTGGAACTGGTTGAGATGGAAGTTCGTGAACTCCTGTCCCAGTACGACTTCCCGGGCGACGATACCCCAATCGTTCGCGGTTCCGCGCTGAAAGCGCTGGAAGGCGAAGCAGAGTGGGAAGAGAAAATCATCGAACTGGCTGGCTACCTGGATTCCTACATCCCAGAGCCAGAGCGTGCGATTGACAAGCCGTTCCTGCTGCCTATCGAAGACGTATTCTCCATCTCCGGTCGTGGTACCGTTGTTACCGGTCGTGTAGAGCGCGGTATCGTTAAAGTTGGCGAAGAAGTTGAAATCGTTGGTATCAAAGAGACTGCCAAGTCTACCTGTACCGGCGTTGAAATGTTCCGCAAACTGCTGGACGAAGGCCGTGCCGGTGAGAACGTTGGTGTTCTGCTGCGTGGTATCAAACGTGAAGAAATCGAACGTGGTCAGGTTCTGGCTAAGCCAGGCTCCATCAAGCCGCACACCAAGTTCGAATCTGAAGTGTACATCCTGTCCAAAGACGAAGGCGGCCGTCATACTCCGTTCTTCAAAGGCTACCGTCCACAGTTCTACTTCCGTACTACTGACGTGACCGGTACCATCGAACTGCCAGAAGGCGTTGAGATGGTAATGCCAGGCGACAACATCAAGATGGTTGTTACCCTGATCCACCCAATCGCGATGGATGACGGTCTGCGTTTCGCAATCCGTGAAGGCGGCCGTACTGTTGGCGCGGGCGTTGTTGCTAAAGTTCTCGGCTAATTGCTGATAACATTTGACGCAATGCGCATGAAAAGGGCATCATTTGATGCCCTTTTTGCACGCTTTCGAACCAGAACCTGGCTCATCAGTGATTTTATTTGTCATAATCATTGCTGAGACAGGCTCTGAAGAGGGCGTTTTAGTCCGAAACGCAACAGAGCATTTCGGTTTGGTTCGCCTCGCTATCGCGGGGTGAAAATGTTTGTAGAATACTTCTGACAGGTTGGTTTATGAGTGCGAATACCGAAGCTCAAGGGAGCGGGCGCGGCCTGGAAGCGATGAAATGGGTAGTAGTAGCTGTATTGCTGATCGTGGCAATCGTTGGCAACTACCTTTATCGCGACATGATGCTGCCGCTACGCGCGCTGGCAGTGGTAATTCTGATTGCTGCAGCGGGTGGTGTCGCGCTGTTGACGACCAAAGGTAAAGCGACCGTCGCTTTTGCCCGCGAAGCGAGAACCGAAGTCCGTAAGGTCATTTGGCCGACTCGCCAGGAAACATTGCACACCACGCTGATTGTAGCTGCGGTTACCGCTGTAATGTCACTGATCCTGTGGGGACTGGATGGTATTCTGGTTCGCCTGGTATCCTTTATCACTGGCCTGAGGTTCTGAGATGTCTGAAGCCCCTAAAAAGCGCTGGTACGTCGTTCAGGCGTTTTCCGGTTTTGAAGGCCGCGTAGCAACGTCGCTGCGTGAGCATATCAAATTACATAATATGGAAGAGTTGTTTGGCGAAGTTATGGTTCCGACCGAAGAAGTGGTCGAGATCCGTGGCGGCCAGCGTCGCAAAAGCGAGCGCAAATTCTTCCCGGGTTACGTGCTTGTTCAGATGGTGATGAACGATGCAAGCTGGCACTTAGTGCGCAGCGTACCGCGCGTAATGGGCTTTATCGGCGGCACGTCTGACCGTCCGGCGCCAATCAGCGACAAAGAAGTTGATGCGATTATGAACCGCCTGCAGCAGGTTGGTGATAAGCCGCGTCCGAAAACGCTGTTTGAACCGGGTGAAATGGTTCGTGTTAATGACGGTCCGTTTGCTGACTTTAACGGCGTGGTTGAAGAAGTGGACTACGAGAAGTCCCGCCTGAAAGTTTCCGTTTCTATCTTCGGTCGTGCGACCCCGGTAGAGCTGGACTTTGCCCAGGTAGAAAAAGCCTAAGCAGCGATCAAAAAAGCGACGATTTAACCGTTGCACAGGGCGCGAGATTGGACTACAATTTCGCGCCTTTTGTTTTTATGGATTGCATCCGTAAAACGAATTTTATCACGGGGAGCCTCCTTGAGGCGCTATAACCCAATCAGAGGATTTTACAATGGCTAAGAAAGTACAAGCCTATGTCAAGCTGCAGGTTGCAGCTGGTATGGCAAACCCAAGTCCACCAGTTGGTCCAGCTCTGGGTCAGCAGGGTGTGAACATCATGGAATTCTGTAAAGCGTTCAATGCCAAAACCGAATCCCTGGAAAAAGGTCTGCCAATCCCAGTCGTAATCACTGTTTACGCTGACCGTTCTTTCACTTTCGTTACCAAGACCCCGCCGGCAGCAGTTCTGCTGAAAAAAGCGGCTGGTATCAAGTCTGGTTCCGGCAAGCCGAACAAAGACAAAGTTGGTAAAATTTCCCGCGCTCAGCTGCAGGAAATCGCGCAGACCAAAGCTGCCGACATGACTGGTTCCGACGTTGAAGCGATGACTCGCTCCATCGAAGGTACTGCACGTTCCATGGGCCTGGTAGTGGAGGACTAAGAAATGGCTAAACTGACCAAGCGCATGTCCGTAATCCGTGGCAAAGTTGATGCGACCAAACAATACGACATCAACGAAGCAATCGCTCTGCTGAAAGAACTGGCTACCGCTAAGTTCGTAGAAAGCGTTGACGTTGCTGTTAACCTCGGTATCGACGCTCGTAAATCCGATCAGAACGTTCGTGGCGCAACTGTACTGCCACACGGTACTGGCCGTTCCGTACGCGTAGCTGTATTTGCTCAGGGTGCAAACGCTGAAGCTGCTAAAGCTGCCGGCGCTGAACTGGTAGGTATGGAAGATCTGGCTGATCAGATCAAGAAAGGCGAAATGAACTTTGACGTTGTTATTGCTTCCCCGGATGCAATGCGCGTTGTTGGCCAGCTCGGCCAGGTTCTGGGTCCACGCGGCCTGATGCCAAACCCAAAAGTTGGTACTGTAACCCCTAACGTTGCTGAAGCGGTTAAGAACGCTAAAGCAGGTCAGGTTCGTTATCGTAACGACAAAAACGGCATCATCCACACCACCATCGGTAAAGTGGACTTTGACGCTGACAAACTGAAAGAAAACCTGGAATCTCTGCTGGTTGCGCTGAAAAAAGCAAAACCAACTCAGGCGAAAGGCGTGTACATCAAGAAAGTTAGCATCTCCACCACCATGGGTGCAGGTGTTGCAGTTGACCAGGCTGGCCTGAGCGCTGCTGCAAACTAATGCCTTTACGTGGGCGGTGGATTTGTCTACAATCTTACCCCCACGTTTGCTAACAATAGTTAGCGGCTAAAAGATTTGTTCGTTGGAGCCTGGCCTAATCCAGGCCTCCGTCGAAGACCGCAGGTGTTTCGCAAGAGACTTAATGCCCTGCGTAGACGGTGACAGAACGCTAAGATTATTTTTGGATACTCTGGCTTGTTTCTGCTCACCGTATTAAGACGCTCTTCCCGTTGGGAAGAGTGAAGTGAGTTCCGGAACATGAGTTCCGGCAAACATCCAGGAGCAAAGCTAATGGCTTTAAATCTTCAAGACAAACAAGCGATTGTTGCTGAAGTCAGCGAAGTAGCCAAAGGCGCGCTGTCTGCAGTAGTTGCGGATTCCCGTGGCGTTACTGTAGATAAAATGACTGAACTGCGTAAAGCAGGTCGTGAAGCTGGCGTTTACATGCGTGTTGTTCGTAACACCCTGCTGCGCCGCGTAGTTGAAGGTACTCAGTTCGAGTGCCTGAAAGACACGTTTGTTGGTCCAACCTTGATTGCATACTCTATGGAACACCCGGGCGCTGCTGCTCGTCTGTTCAAAGAGTTCGCGAAAGCGAATGCAAAATTCGAGGTTAAAGCTGCAGCCTTTGAAGGTGAGTTGATCCCGGCATCGCAAATCGATCGCCTGGCAACCCTGCCGACCTACGAAGAAGCAATTGCACGCCTGATGGCAACCATGAAAGAAGCTTCGGCTGGCAAACTGGTTCGCACTCTGGCTGCTGTTCGCGATGCGAAAGAAGCTGCTTAATAGCAGTCATCTTTATCAAGTATTCGCTTACGTATAAACTTATTCTGATTTTCAGGAACAATTTAAATGTCTATCACTAAAGATCAAATCATTGAAGCAGTTGCAGCTATGTCCGTAATGGACGTTGTAGAACTGATCACTGCAATGGAAGAAAAATTCGGTGTTTCCGCTGCTGCTGCTGTAGCTGTAGCTGCTGGCCCGGCTGAAGCTGCTGAAGAAAAAACTGAATTCGACGTAGTTCTGAAAGCTGCTGGCGCGAACAAAGTTGCCGTAATCAAAGCAGTACGTGCTGCAACTGGCCTGGGTCTGAAAGAAGCTAAAGACCTGGTAGAATCTGCTCCAGCTGCGCTGAAAGAAGGCGTGAGCAAAGACGACGCAGAAGCACTGAAAAAATCTCTGGAAGAAGCTGGCGCTGAAGTTGAAGTTAAATAAGCCAACCCTTCCGGTTGCAGCCTGAGAAATTAGGCTGATGGCTGGTGACTTTTTAGTCACCAGCCTTTTTGCGCTGTAAGGCGCCAGTAGAGTTTCACACTGTTTGACTGCTGGCTGTCCTGACAATGCTTGTTTCTATCGACGACTTAATATACTGCGACAGGGTGCTCGCTCTGGGTAAATCGCAATGAAATGGTTTAAGCGTGATAGCAACAGGCATTGCGGAAAGTGTTCGATTTTCCGATCAACAAAATGGTGTTGCACAAACTGTCCGCCAATGGACAGATGGGTCGACTTGTCAGCGAGCTGAGGAACCCTATGGTTTACTCCTATACCGAGAAAAAACGTATTCGTAAGGATTTTGGTAAACGTCCACAAGTTCTGGACATTCCATATCTCCTTTCTATCCAGCTTGACTCGTTCCAGAAGTTTATCGAGCAAGATCCTGAAGGGCAGTACGGTCTGGAAGCAGCCTTCCGTTCCGTGTTCCCGATTAAGAGCTACAGCGGTAATTCCGAGCTGCAATACGTCAGCTACCGCCTTGGCGAACCGGTATTTGACGTTCAGGAATGTCAAATCCGTGGCGTGACCTACTCGGCACCGCTGCGCGTTAAGCTGCGTCTGGTGATCTACGAGCGCGAAGCGCCGGAAGGCACCGTTAAAGACATTAAAGAACAAGAAGTCTACATGGGCGAAATTCCGCTCATGACCGACAACGGTACTTTCGTCATCAACGGCACCGAGCGTGTTATCGTTTCCCAGCTGCACCGTAGCCCGGGCGTCTTCTTCGACAGCGATAAAGGTAAAACGCACTCTTCCGGTAAAGTACTGTATAACGCGCGTATCATTCCTTACCGTGGTTCCTGGCTGGACTTCGAGTTCGATCCGAAAGACAACCTGTTTGTCCGTATCGACCGTCGTCGTAAACTGCCTGCGACCATCATTCTGCGTGCGCTGAACTACACCACTGAGCAGATTCTTGATCTGTTCTTTGAGAAAGTTGTTTTCGAAATTCGCGACAACAAGCTGCAAATGGAGCTGGTGCCTGAGCGTCTGCGTGGTGATACCGCGTCGTTCGACATCGAAGCCGACGGCAAAGTGTATGTGGAAAAAGGCCGCCGTATTACTGCGCGCCACATCCGTCAGCTGGAAAAAGATGATATCAAACACATCGAAGTCCCGGTTGAATACATTGCTGGAAAAGTCGCTGCAAAAGATTACGTTGATGCATCCACTGGCGAGCTGATCTGCCCGGCTAACATGGAGCTGAGCCTGGATCTGCTGGCTAAGCTGAGCCAGTCTGGCCACAAGCGTATCGAAACGCTGTTCACCAACGATCTGGACCACGGTCCGTACATGTCCGAAACCGTACGTGTCGACCCAACCACCGATCGTCTGAGCGCGCTGGTAGAAATCTACCGCATGATGCGCCCGGGTGAGCCGCCGACTCGCGAAGCGGCTGAAAGCCTGTTCGAGAACCTGTTCTTCTCCGAAGACCGCTACGATCTGTCCGCGGTTGGTCGTATGAAGTTCAACCGTTCTCTGCTGCGTGACGCGATCGAAGGTTCCGGTATCCTGAGCAAAGAAGACATCATCGAAGTGATGAAGAAGCTCATCGATATCCGTAACGGTAAAGGCGAAGTGGACGATATCGACCACCTCGGCAACCGTCGTATCCGTTCCGTAGGCGAAATGGCGGAAAACCAGTTCCGCGTTGGCCTGGTACGTGTTGAGCGTGCGGTGAAAGAGCGTCTGTCTCTGGGCGATCTGGATACCCTGATGCCTCAGGATATGATCAACGCCAAGCCGATCTCCGCAGCAGTGAAAGAGTTCTTTGGTTCCAGCCAGCTGTCCCAGTTTATGGACCAGAACAACCCACTGTCTGAGATCACGCACAAGCGTCGTATCTCTGCACTCGGCCCGGGCGGTCTGACCCGTGAGCGCGCAGGCTTTGAAGTTCGAGACGTACACCCGACTCACTACGGTCGCGTATGTCCAATCGAAACGCCTGAAGGTCCAAACATCGGTCTGATCAACTCCCTGTCCGTGTACGCACAGACTAACGAATACGGTTTCCTTGAGACCCCGTATCGTAAAGTGACGGACGGTGTTGTAACCGACGAAATTCACTACCTGTCTGCTATCGAAGAAGGTAACTACGTCATCGCTCAGGCGAACTCCAACCTGGATGACGAAGGCCACTTTGTAGAAGACCTGGTAACTTGCCGTAGCAAAGGCGAATCCAGCTTGTTCAGCCGCGACCAGGTTGACTACATGGACGTTTCCACCCAGCAGGTGGTTTCCGTCGGTGCGTCCCTGATCCCGTTCCTGGAACACGATGACGCCAACCGTGCATTGATGGGTGCGAACATGCAACGTCAGGCGGTTCCAACTCTGCGCGCTGATAAGCCGCTGGTTGGTACCGGTATGGAACGTGCTGTTGCCGTTGACTCCGGTGTTACTGCAGTTGCTAAACGTGGCGGTACTGTTCAGTACGTCGATGCTTCCCGTATCGTTATCAAAGTTAACGAAGACGAGATGCATGCAGGCGAAGCGGGTATCGACATCTACAACCTGACCAAGTACACCCGTTCTAACCAGAACACCTGTATCAACCAGATGCCATGTGTGTCTCTGGGTGAGCCAATTGAGCGCGGCGACGTGCTGGCTGACGGTCCGTCCACCGACCTCGGTGAACTGGCGCTCGGTCAGAACATGCGCGTAGCGTTCATGCCGTGGAATGGTTACAACTTCGAAGACTCCATCCTCGTCTCCGAGCGTGTGGTTCAGGAAGATCGTTTCACCACTATTCACATCCAGGAACTGGCGTGTGTGTCCCGTGACACCAAGCTGGGGCCAGAAGAGATCACCGCTGACATCCCTAATGTGGGTGAAGCTGCGCTCTCCAAACTGGATGAATCCGGTATCGTATACATCGGTGCAGAAGTGACCGGCGGCGACATTCTGGTTGGTAAGGTTACGCCGAAAGGTGAAACCCAACTGACGCCAGAAGAGAAACTGCTGCGCGCGATCTTCGGTGAGAAAGCGTCTGACGTTAAAGACTCTTCTCTGCGTGTGCCGAACGGTGTTTCCGGTACGGTTATCGACGTTCAGGTCTTTACTCGCGATGGCGTAGAAAAAGACAAACGTGCGCTGGAAATCGAAGAGATGCAGCTGAAGCAGGCTAAGAAAGACCTGTCTGAAGAGCTGCAGATCCTCGAAGCTGGCCTGTTTGGTCGTATCTACGCGGTGCTGGTTGCCGGTGGTGTTGAAGCTGAGAAGCTCGACAAGCTGCCACGTGACCGCTGGCTGGAACTGGGCCTGGCCGACGAAGAGAAACAAAATCAGCTGGAACAGCTGGCTGAGCAGTATGACGAACTGAAACACGAGTTCGAGAAAAAACTCGAAGCGAAACGCCGTAAAATCACTCAGGGCGACGATCTGGCACCGGGCGTGCTGAAGATTGTTAAGGTTTATCTGGCCGTTAAACGTCAGATCCAGCCTGGTGATAAGATGGCAGGTCGTCACGGTAACAAGGGTGTTATCTCTAAGATCAACCCGATCGAAGATATGCCGCACGATGCTAACGGTACGCCGGTAGATATCGTACTGAACCCGCTGGGCGTACCGTCTCGTATGAACATTGGTCAGATCCTCGAAACTCACCTGGGTATGGCTGCAAAAGGTATTGGCGATAAGATCAACGCCATGCTGAAACAGCAGCAGGAAGTCGCGAAACTGCGCGAATTCATCCAGCGTGCGTACGATCTGGGTACTGATGTTCGTCAGAAAGTCGACCTGAACACCTTCAGCGATGAAGAAGTGCTGCGCCTGGCTGAGAACCTGAAAAAAGGTATGCCAATCGCAACGCCAGTCTTCGATGGTGCGAAAGAGTCTGAAATCAAGGAACTGTTACAGCTGGGTGGCCTGCCAAGCTCTGGCCAGATCACACTGTTCGACGGTCGTACCGGTGAGCAGTTCGAGCGCCAGGTAACCGTGGGTTACATGTACATGCTGAAACTGAACCACCTGGTTGATGACAAGATGCACGCGCGTTCTACCGGTTCTTACAGCCTGGTTACTCAGCAGCCGCTGGGTGGTAAGGCGCAGTTCGGTGGTCAGCGCTTCGGGGAGATGGAAGTGTGGGCGCTTGAAGCATACGGCGCGGCATACACCCTGCAGGAAATGCTCACCGTTAAGTCTGATGACGTGAACGGTCGTACCAAGATGTATAAAAACATCGTGGACGGCAACCATCAGATGGAACCGGGCATGCCAGAATCCTTCAACGTACTGTTGAAAGAGATTCGTTCGCTGGGTATCAACATCGAACTGGAAGACGAGTAACTCTCGCTCAAACAGGTCACTGGTGCCGGAGTAGTTTCCGGCACCAGATTGTGCTAACTCCGACGGGAGCAAATCCGTGAAAGACTTATTAAAGTTTCTGAAAGCGCAAACTAAAACCGAAGAGTTTGATGCGATCAAAATTGCTCTGGCCTCGCCAGACATGATCCGTTCATGGTCTTTTGGTGAAGTTAAAAAGCCAGAAACCATCAACTACCGTACGTTCAAACCTGAGCGTGACGGCCTTTTCTGTGCGCGTATTTTCGGGCCAGTAAAAGATTACGAGTGCCTGTGCGGTAAGTACAAGCGCCTGAAACACCGTGGTGTGATCTGTGAGAAGTGCGGCGTTGAAGTGACCCAGACTAAAGTGCGTCGTGAGCGCATGGGCCACATCGAGCTGGCGTCTCCGACTGCCCACATCTGGTTCCTGAAATCTCTGCCGTCCCGTATCGGTCTGCTGCTGGATATGCCGCTGCGCGATATCGAACGTGTTCTGTACTTCGAATCTTATGTTGTGATCGAAGGCGGGATGACGAACCTGGAACGTAACCAGATTCTGACCGAAGAACAGTATCTCGACGCGCTGGAAGAGTTCGGTGACGAATTCGACGCGAAGATGGGTGCGGAAGCTATCCAGGCCCTGCTGAAGAGCATGGATCTGGAGCAAGAGTGTGAAACTCTGCGTGAAGAGCTGAACGAAACCAACTCCGAAACCAAGCGTAAAAAGCTGACCAAGCGTATCAAGCTGCTGGAAGCGTTCGTTCAGTCTGGTAACAAACCAGAGTGGATGATCCTGACCGTTCTGCCGGTTCTGCCGCCAGATCTGCGTCCGCTGGTTCCGCTGGATGGTGGTCGTTTTGCGACTTCTGACCTGAACGATCTGTATCGTCGCGTCATTAACCGTAACAACCGTCTGAAGCGTCTGCTGGATCTGGCTGCGCCAGATATCATCGTACGCAACGAAAAACGTATGCTGCAGGAAGCGGTAGATGCCCTGCTGGATAACGGTCGTCGCGGTCGTGCGATCACCGGTTCTAACAAACGTCCTCTGAAATCTTTGGCCGACATGATCAAAGGTAAACAGGGTCGTTTCCGTCAGAACCTGCTCGGTAAGCGTGTTGACTACTCCGGTCGTTCTGTAATCACCGTAGGTCCATACCTGCGTCTGCATCAGTGCGGTCTGCCGAAGAAAATGGCACTGGAGCTGTTCAAACCGTTCATCTACGGCAAGCTGGAACTGCGTGGCCTGGCCACCACCATCAAAGCCGCTAAGAAGATGGTTGAGCGTGAAGAAGCTGTCGTTTGGGATATCCTGGACGAAGTGATCCGCGAACACCCGGTACTGCTGAACCGTGCACCAACCCTGCACCGTCTGGGTATCCAGGCCTTTGAGCCAGTACTGATCGAAGGTAAAGCTATCCAGCTGCACCCGCTGGTCTGTGCGGCATATAACGCCGACTTCGATGGTGACCAGATGGCTGTTCACGTACCGCTGACGCTGGAAGCCCAGCTCGAAGCGCGTGCGCTGATGATGTCTACCAACAACATCCTGTCTCCAGCGAACGGTGAACCAATTATCGTTCCTTCTCAGGACGTTGTACTGGGTCTGTACTACATGACCCGTGACTGTGTTAACGCCAAAGGCGAAGGCATGGTGCTGACTGGCCCGAAAGAAGCTGAGCGTATTTATCGCGCTGGCCTGGCCTCTCTGCATGCGCGTGTAAAAGTGCGTATCACCGAGTATGAAAAAGCTGAAAACGGCGAACTCGTTGCGAAAACCAGCCTGATTGACACGACCGTTGGCCGTGCAATTCTGTGGATGATCGTACCGAAAGGTCTGCCTTTCTCCATCGTCAACCAGGCGCTGGGCAAGAAAGCAATTTCCAAGATGCTGAACACCTGTTACCGCATCCTGGGCCTGAAGCCGACTGTTATCTTCGCTGACCAGACAATGTACACCGGCTTTGCTTATGCAGCGCGTTCAGGTGCATCTGTTGGTATTGATGACATGGTCATCCCAGAGAAGAAACATGAAATCATCTCTGAAGCGGAAGCCGAAGTTGCTGAGATCCAGGAGCAGTTCCAGTCTGGTCTGGTAACCGCGGGCGAACGCTATAACAAAGTTATCGATATCTGGGCAGCGGCGAACGATCGTGTATCCAAAGCGATGATGGACAACCTGCAGACCGAAACCGTTATCAACCGTGACGGCGTCGAAGAGCAGCAGGTTTCCTTCAACAGCATCTACATGATGGCCGACTCCGGTGCGCGTGGTTCTGCAGCACAGATTCGTCAGCTGGCAGGTATGCGTGGTCTGATGGCGAAGCCAGATGGCTCCATCATCGAAACGCCAATCACCGCGAACTTCCGTGAAGGTCTGAACGTACTCCAGTACTTCATCTCCACCCACGGTGCTCGTAAGGGTCTGGCGGATACCGCACTGAAAACAGCAAACTCCGGTTATCTGACGCGTCGTCTGGTTGACGTTGCACAGGATCTGGTTGTTACCGAAGACGATTGTGGCACCCTCGAAGGTATCACCATGACCCCGGTTATCGAGGGTGGTGATGTTAAAGAGCCACTGCGCGATCGCGTTCTGGGTCGTGTTACTGCGGAAGACATTCTGAAGCCGGGTACTGCAGACATCCTGGTTCCACGCAACACGCTGCTGCACGAGCACTGGTGTGACCTGCTGGAAGCCAACTCTGTTGACTCAGTGAAAGTACGTTCCGTTGTATCCTGTGACACCGACTTTGGTGTATGTGCGCACTGCTATGGTCGTGACCTGGCGCGTGGCCACATCATCAACAAAGGTGAAGCCATCGGCGTTATCGCGGCACAGTCCATCGGTGAGCCGGGTACACAGCTGACGATGCGTACGTTCCACATCGGTGGTGCGGCATCTCGTGCGGCTGCTGAATCCAGCATCCAGGTGAAAAACAAAGGTAGCATCAAGCTCAGCAATGCGAAGTCTGTTGTTAACTCCGCAGGCAAGCTGGTTGTGACTTCTCGTAACACCGAGCTGAAGCTGATCGACGAATTCGGTCGTACCAAAGAGAGCTATAAAGTGCCTTACGGTGCTGTTATGGCGAAAGGTGATGGCGAGCAGGTTGCCGGCGGCGAAACCGTAGCGAACTGGGATCCACACACCATGCCGGTTATCACCGAAGTAAGTGGTTTCATTCGCTTCACTGACATGATCGATGGCCAGACGATTACTCGTCAGACCGACGACCTGACCGGTCTCTCTTCCCTGGTGGTTCTGGATTCTGCAGAACGTACCGCGGGTGGTAAAGATCTGCGTCCAGCTCTGAAAATCGTTGATGCTAACGGCAACGACGTTCTGATCCCGGGCACCGACATGCCGGCTCAGTACTTCCTGCCAGGTAAAGCGATTGTCCAGCTGGAAGATGGTGTTCAGATCGGTGCGGGTGATGCTCTGGCGCGTATTCCTCAGGAATCCAGCGGTACTAAAGATATTACCGGTGGTCTGCCGCGCGTTGCGGACCTGTTCGAAGCACGTCGTCCGAAAGAGCCGGCAATCCTGGCTGAAATCAGCGGTATCATTTCCTTCGGTAAAGAGACCAAAGGGAAGCGCCGTCTGGTGATCACGCCGCTGGATGGCAGCGATCCGTACGAAGAGATGATTCCAAAATGGCGTCAGCTCAACGTGTTTGAAGGTGAACGTGTAGAACGTGGTGACGTGGTTTCCGACGGTCCGGAAGCACCGCACGACATTCTGCGTCTTCGTGGCGTCCACGCGGTAACGCGTTACATCACCAACGAAGTACAGGACGTTTACCGTCTGCAGGGCGTTAAGATCAACGATAAGCACATCGAAGTTATCGTTCGTCAGATGCTGCGTAAAGCCACCATCGTGAATGCCGGTAGCTCCGACTTCCTCGAAGGTGAGCAGGTTGAATACTCTCGCGTCAAGATTGCTAACCGCGATCTGGAAGCGAACGGCAAACTCAGTGCGACCTTCGCACGTGATCTGCTGGGTATCACCAAAGCGTCTCTGGCAACCGAGTCCTTCATCTCCGCGGCATCGTTCCAGGAGACCACTCGTGTGCTTACCGAAGCAGCTGTTGCGGGCAAACGCGACGAACTGCGCGGTCTGAAAGAGAACGTTATCGTGGGTCGTCTGATCCCGGCCGGTACCGGTTATGCGTACCACCAGGATCGTATGCGCCGTCGCGCAGCGGGCGAAATTCCTGCTGCACCACAGGTGACTGCTGAAGATGCATCTGCCAGCCTGGCAGAGCTGCTGAACGCAGGCCTGGGCGGTTCTGACAACGAGTAATCGTTACGTCAGCCCATAAAAAAACCCGCTTCGGCGGGTTTTTTTTGTCTGTTTGGTGAGGTTTTTGCCGGGTGGCGCTGCGCTTACCGGGCCTACGGTTCGGGGCCGTTGTAGGCCCGGTAAGCGTAGCGCCACCGGGCGTGTTAGTTCACCAGCGGTAACCGGCGATACAGCTCGATCATATCTCCCGCCAGATCCTGAATCACCATCGCGTTCATCAGATGATCCTGGGAGTGAACGGTAATCAGGTTAACCGGCAGCTTGCCGGTGCCTTCATCCATACCAATCAGCTTCGTCTGGATGGTGTGCGCATGCTTAACGAATTCGCGCGACTCTTCCATCGCCTTTTCTGCGTCGGCAAAATCGCCTTTACGCGCCATCTGCAGGGCGGTTAATGCTGAACTGCGGGCTGCACCGGCATTCACCAGCAGCTCCATAATGATGGTTTCTAAATCGTCCATGGGTCACTCCAGCAGTTTGAGGGCTTTTTCGAGGACGGCATCGCCTTTCATCATGCCGTAATCCATCATGTCGATAACCGCGACCTTTTTGCCCAGCGGTTCTGCCTGTGCCTGAAGATTATTGAGTTCGTATTTGACCTGCGGGCCAAGCAACACAATGTCGGCTGCGGCGATTTCATCTTTAAACTCAGCAACCGGTACGGCTTTAATGGTTACTTCGACCCCTTTTTTCTGCGCGGCGTCTTTCATGCGTTGAACCAGCATGCTGGTGGACATTCCCGCTGCACAGCATAAAACGATGTTCTTCATAGTCAGCCTCAATGTACATGTGTTTATTGATAATTATCCCGCGCCGCCCGCTTCGACAACCGCGTTACCGCGATTGTGTGTGAGGCATCACAAAGAAACCCGCATTTTCTGAAACCGGTTACAACTGTTACAGAACGGGGAAAGGCAGGGCGAAACGAGGAAGAAGCTTTCCGCCCTGGTCAGCATCCCCTGCTGACGAAGTAAGCGTAAAAAATACGGGCACAGTCTGGCAATGGCCCGTTGATCAGGTTACGTGACGCCTCGTAATAACTTCATCGGGTTGCATTCTTTCTCAGCCCGGCTGCGAGGCGCGTCCCAGCCAGCTATCCCAGTCTTTCCACACCGGCTGTAATCCCTGCAGGCTGAGCGCTTCGGCAACCTCTTCCGGGCGACGATTGTCGTGCGGCGCAAACTGTTCCAGCTCGGGGCGATTGTCGGCATAGCCGCCTGGCTGCGTTTTTGAAAAAGCACTGACGTTGTTAATGGCCAGAGGAATGACGCGATCGCGAAACGCGGGAGATTCCCGGGTCGACAGCGACAGCTCCACCTCCGGTGCCAGCAGACGAAACGCGCAGATGGTCTGTACCAGCTGGCGTTCATCCATGATCGACGCAGGCTGGATCCCCCCGGCACAGGGGCGCAGCCGTGGGAAAGAGATCGAGTACCGGCTCTGCCAGTAGCGCTGCTGCAGCCACAGCAGATGTTCCGCCACCATAAAGTTGTCGACCCGCCAGCTGTCGGAGAGCCCGGTCAGTGCCCCAAGTCCGATCTTGTCGATCCCGGCGCGGCCCAGTCGATCCGGCGTCTCCAGCCGCCAGAAAAAGTCCTGCTTTTTACCTTTCAGATGGTGCTGAGCATATACCGCCTCGTGATAGGTTTCCTGATAGACCAGCACGCCATCCAGCCCCAGCGTTTTCAGCTCGCCATATTCGGCTTCTGACAGGGGTTGAACCTCCATTTGCAACGAGGCGAACTGGCGGCGAATGGCCGGAAGATGGCGACGA
Organism: Leclercia adecarboxylata; assembly: GCF_006874705.1. Classification (NCBI taxonomy): domain Bacteria; kingdom Pseudomonadati; phylum Pseudomonadota; class Gammaproteobacteria; order Enterobacterales; family Enterobacteriaceae; genus Leclercia; species Leclercia adecarboxylata. The sequence continues at coordinate 2,077,163 of NZ_CP035382.1, forward strand.
AAATAGTCCATCCCGACCTTAGTCTGGTGCTCGCCGGTCACCAGCAGCAGATGCTCAAACCCCATCTCGCGGATCGCGGCACACTCCCGGGCAATCTCATGTTCATCCAGCGTCTTGCGCTTGATGTGGTTGCTCATTGAAAAGCCGCAGTAGGTACAGTCGTTCGCGCACAGGTTGGAGAGATAGAGCGGAACATAAAAGCTCACCGTGTTGCCAAAGCGCTGGCGCGTCAGACGCTGGGCCCGCTGCGCCATCGGCTCAAGATACGCGCTGGCGGCGGGGGAGAGCAGGGCCATCATGTCCTCGCGCGTCGGCTGCCGGGCATTCAGGGCGCGTTCAACGTCCGCCGGGGTTTTACTGTTGATGCGCAGGCGAATATCGTCCCAGTCGAGCTGGCGCCAGCGATCGGTAAAGGTGTTCATGAGAAGGTCTCCAGAAATCCGGTTAACGGGCTGGTGGCCTGGGCTTCAGGGCTCCGTGAACCGGGGCCAGACTGACGCGCCAGCACGCCCGCCTCTACCGCCAGCCGAAAGGCCCGTGCCATCCTCACCGGATCGTCCGCGACCGCAATGGCGGTGTTGACCAGCACGGCATCGGCACCCATCTCCAGCGCCTGCGCTGCATGGCTGGGCACGCCGATGCCGGCGTCCACGATCACCGGCACCGTCGCCTGCTGAATGATAATTTCCAGCATCGCGCGGGTTTCCAGCCCCTGATTGGAACCTATCGGCGCTCCGAGCGGCATCACCGCGGCGCAACCCGCCTCTTCGAGCCGTTTGCACAGCACCGGATCGGCGCCGCAGTAGGGCAGCACTGTGAACCCCTCTTTGACCAGCATCTCCGCCGCTTTCAGCGTCTCGATGGGATCGGGAAGTAGCCAGCGGGCATCGGGATGGATCTCCAGTTTGAGCCAGTGCGTCCCCAGCGCCTCGCGCGCCAGTCGGGCGGCGAACACGGCTTCCTCCGCGGTTTTGGCTCCGGAAGTATTGGGCAGCAGGCTCACGCCCGCCTCCAGCAGCGGCGCCAGAATAGCGTCATTGTGATGACGCAGATCGACCCGCTTCATCGCCAGGGTCACCAGTTGGCTGCCGCTCTCGCGAATGGCGTCCACCATCAGCTGCGGCGAGGCGAACTTGCCGGTGCCGGTAAACAGATGCGAATCAAAGGTTTTATCAGCAATACGTAACATCTCAGCCTCCGGCAATCACCTGAAAGAGCAGGATCCGATCGCCTTCGCGGACCTGCTGTTTATCCCACTGCTCGCGCGGCAGGATCTGTTGGTTCAGGGCCAGCGCGACCCCGGGTTTTAACTGGCGCAGCTGGTGGAGCAGGGTGGCGACGGTTAAACCTTCCACGCACTGCATCGGTTCGTCGTTAAACAGGATCTGCATGCTGCCCTCCACACACCGCACAGCCGCTGGCGCGCTGCAGGCCCAGCTGTCGCCAGCTGCCCGCCCGGGCATCAAACAGGCGCAGCGCATTGCGCGGGGTCTCAATGCCGCTGAGCAGCTTGATCGCCTCCAGCGCCTGCAAGGTTCCCATCACGCCAACCACCGGCCCGACGATCCCTGCGGTGCGGCAGTTGCGTTGCGGCTCGTCATCCTCCGGCCACAGACAGCGGTAACAGCCCTGCGCCCAGGGCGGCGTCAGCACCATCATCTGGCCACCAAAACCCACAGCGCTGGCGGTAATGAGCGGAGTATTGAGCATCACGCAGGCGGCGTTGATCGCCTGGCGCGTGGCCATGTTATCGGTGCAGTCCAGCACCACGTCGGCGCGGGCGATCTCCTCCTCCAGCGCTTTGCCTTCCAGGCGCGCCTGCAGGGCAATCAGCCGGATATCCGGGTTGAGCTGCTGCAGCCGACGCTGCGTTACCTGCGCCTTTGGCTGGGCGATGTCGTCGGTGGTGAAGAGGATCTGGCGCTGCAAATTACTCAGATGAACCTCGTCATCGTCGGCCAGCACCAGAGTGCCGATCCCGGCCCCGGCCAGGTACAGCGCCGCCGGGGCGCCTAATCCGCCGAGACCGACCAGCAGGACCCGGCTGGCGAGCAGCTTCTGCTGCCCGTCGATGGCGATATCGTCCAGTAGGATCTGGCGGCTGTAGCGCATAAAGTCACGGTCATTCATCGCCTGCTCCCGCCAGTTGCAGTAACTGCGCCGTCGCTGCCTGCCAGTCATCGGCCTGGGTGATGGCGCTTACTACCGCGATGCTCCCGACGCCGGTCGCCAGTACCGCCGGGGCGCGCTCGAGACTAATACCGCCGATGGCAACGGTGGGGTAATCCGCCAGTCGTTCGATATGCCGGGCCAGCTGCTCCAGCCCCTGAGGGGCGGAAGGCATCTGCTTGGTCTGGGTAGGGAAAACGTGCCCCAGGGCGATATAGGACGGACTCGCCGCCAGCGCCACGTCGATCTCCATATCGTCGTGGGTCGAGACGCCGAGACGTAACCCGGCGGCACGAATGGCCTCAAGATCGGTGGTCTCCAGATCCTCCTGACCCAGATGCACGCCGTAAGCCTGATGTTTAATCGCCAGGCGCCAGTAGTCATTGATAAACAGCCGGGCGTTGTAGCGACGCCCCAGGGCAATGGCCGCCACGATATCGGCTTCGACCTCATCCTCCTGCTTGTCCTTGATGCGCAGCTGGAGCGTTTGTACGCCCGCGGCAAGCAGGCGTTCGATCCACGCCACGCTGTCGACTACCGGATAGAGCCCCAGACGAAAGGGCACCGGCGGAAAGTTGGGTTGATACATTACGCCTCCTCTTTTTTGAGGTAGATTTCGCCGCCCCGGGCGCGGAAGGTTTCCGACATATCGGCCATCCCCACTTCGATGGTCTGCGCCGCGGCGTAGTCGCGCACTTCCTGGCTGATTTTCATCGAGCAGAATTTTGGCCCGCACATGGAGCAGAAGTGCGCCACTTTGCCCGACTCCTGCGGCAGGGTTTCGTCGTGGTAGGCGCGGGCGGTGAACGGGTCAAGGGCGAGGTTGAACTGATCTTCCCAGCGAAATTCAAAGCGCGCTTTTGACATGGCGTTATCGCGGATCTGCGCCCCCGGATGGCCCTTCGCCAGGTCGGCAGCATGGGCGGCAATCTTGTAGGTGATCAATCCTTGCTTCACGTCCTCTTTATTCGGCAGGCCGAGATGCTCTTTCGGCGTGACGTAGCAGAGCATCGCGCAGCCAAACCATCCGATCATCGCCGCGCCAATTCCGGAGGTGAAGTGGTCATAGCCCGGTGCGATGTCGGTGGTCAACGGTCCCAGGGTGTAGAACGGCGCTTCGTGGCAGTGCTCCAGCTCCTCGGTCATGTTGCGGCGGATCATCTGCATCGGCACATGGCCCGGGCCTTCAATCATCACCTGGACGTCATACTCCCAGGCAATTTTGGTCAGCTCGCCCAGGGTATGTAGCTCGGCAAACTGGGCTTCGTCGTTGGCATCGCGAATGGAACCCGGACGCAGGCCATCGCCCAGCGACAGCGATACGTCGTACGCGGCGCAGATTTCGCAGATCTCGCGGAAGTGTTCATACAGGAAGTTCTCCTGATGATGGGACAGGCACCATTTCGCCATAATAGAACCGCCGCGGGAGACAATGCCGGTCAGGCGTTTGGCGGTCATCGGCACGTAGCGCAGCAGCACGCCCGCGTGGATGGTGAAGTAGTCCACGCCCTGCTCGGCCTGCTCCAGCAGCGTATCGCGGAACGCTTCCCAGGTGAGATCTTCCGCAATGCCGTTCACCTTCTCCAGCGCCTGGTAGATGGGTACCGTGCCAATCGGCACCGGACTGTTACGCAGGATCCACTCGCGGGTTTCGTGAATATAGCGCCCGGTAGAGAGGTCCATCACCGTGTCCGCGCCCCAGCGGGTGGACCAGACCAGTTTTTCCACCTCTTCTTCGATGGAGGAGGTGACCGCCGAGTTACCGATATTGGCATTCACTTTCACCAGGAAGTTACGTCCGATGATCATCGGCTCTGATTCCGGGTGATTAATGTTGGCCGGAATAATGGCGCGGCCAGCGGCGACTTCGTCACGTACAAATTCCGGGGTGATGTTCTCCGGCAGGCGGGCACCAAAGCCTTCTCCCGGATGCTGGTGGCGCAGCACTTCGCCACGAATGCGCTCGCGGCCCATGTTTTCGCGGATGGCAATAAACTCCATCTCTGGCGTCACTATCCCCTGGCGGGCGTAATGCAGCTGGGTCACACATTTACCCGCTCTGGCACGCTTCGGCGTGAGCAGTCCGGTAAAGCGCAGCTCGTCCAGCCCGTCATCGGCCAGACGTTCCCGGGTATAGGCTGAGCTTTGCGCATTCAGGGTTTCGCTGTCGTTACGGGCTTCAATCCACGGCTGGCGCAGCTTCGCCAGACCCTGCTGGACGTTAATCGCCACAGCCGGATCGCCGTACGGGCCGGAGGTGTCGTACACCGGCACCGCTTCGTTCTCTTCAAACTGCGGGTTCTCTTTGCTGCCGCCGATTAACGTCGGGCTGAGCTGGATCTCGCGCATTGGCACGCGGATATCCTCCTGCGAACCCGTCAGGTAAATGCGTTTTGAGTTGGGGAAAGCAGTGCCTTCCAGGGTGTCGATAAAGTGTTGGGCGTGTGCGCGCTGTTCGCGGCGGGTCATTTTTGTGGCAGACATAGCTCGTTCCAGTAAGTTCAGGAAGTGGCTTGTCAGACGACGGATGAAGCAAGAGAGGATCGCCCGGGGGCGATACAATAAATTGACTCTTGTTCCCTTCGCAGGTCTTAACCTGATCAGGTTCCGCGGATCCCGAATTAACGGTCTCAGCCCGGCTTTCGCACTGGGCACTCCGACAAGAATAGGCTCCCCTACAGCGGGAGCAGTGAATGTAAACTACGCGTTAACGAGGAATAACTCAAGCCGGTCGGGCGACGTTATCTTCGTTGCTCGCTTTCAGATTGTGATCCAGCGCAAGGGCGATCAGGTTATCTTCCAGCGTAAAGCGTTGCTCCAGCGCCTCGCCGATATCGGAAAGCGCCTGCTGAAATTCCAGGTAGTTATCCTGATCGATGGCGTTTTCCAGCGTGGAGTCATAGTAATCCATGATTTGCTGGGTATTGGCCTCCAGCAGGGGATAGAGTTTGGTTGCCGCTAAATACGGGCTGTTGCCTTCCATTTCACGGATAAAACGTTCATAAATATTGAAATGACCGTTGGAAAGGTAGTCGACCAGGCTCTGACAGAAATCGTCCAGCGCTTTTTCATTCAGGCGCATATAGGACTCTTTGCCAGGCTTAATGCCAACGAGATTGTAGTAGGCAACAAGCAGATGTTTCCGCACGTGCAGCCAGCGATCGACCAGTTTGTTACTTCCGCCAACGCGCTCTGTCAGGTTTTCTAGCTGGTTTAGCATGTTTGACTCCGCAAGGTTAAGATTAAAAGCTGCCCACCCAAAATGTAATAGTATTGTTACCAACATGCCTGTGAAGCAAAGGTAGTGCAATAGATATGGATCGTATAATTGAAAAATCGGATCGTGGCTGGTGGTTAGTCAGCCATGAACAAAAATTATGGTTGCCCAGTGGTGAATTACCATATGGCGAGGCCGGAAATTTCGATCTTGCGGGGCAACACGCACTAAATATAGGTGAGTGGAAGGGCGATTCTGTGTGGTTGATCCAACAAAATCGTCGTCACGATATGGGATCGGTGCGCCAGGTGCTCGATCTCGATGTCGGCTTGTTCCAGTTGGCGGGTCGTGCTGTGCAGCTTGCCGAGTTTTATCGCTCGCATAAGTTCTGCGGCTACTGTGGCCACACCATGCACCCGAGCAAAACCGAGTGGGCGATGCTCTGCAGCCACTGCCGGGAACGCTATTACCCGCAAATCGCGCCGTGCATTATTGTCGCCATCCGTCGGGATGACTCCATCTTACTGGCGCAACACACCCGTCATCGCAACGGGGTGCATACCGTGCTCGCCGGATTTGTCGAAGTGGGCGAAACCCTGGAGCAGGCCGTGGCGCGAGAAGTGATGGAGGAGAGCGGGATTAAGGTAAAAAATTTACGTTATGTCACCTCCCAGCCGTGGCCGTTCCCACAGTCGCTGATGACCGCCTTTATGGCCGAGTACGACAGCGGCGAGATCGTCATCGATCCGAAAGAGCTGCTGTCCGCCGACTGGTATCGCTACGACGATTTACCCCTGCTGCCACCGCCGGGCACCGTGGCGCGCCGCCTGATAGAAGATACCGTGGCAATGTGTCGGGCTGACGATGTGTGAGACATGTTACACTGGAGATAAGACGCTTAAGGAACTGCAAAAATGACCGAACTGAAGAACGATCGTTATCTGCGTGCGCTGCTGCGCCAACCCGTTGATATCACCCCGGTATGGATGATGCGCCAGGCGGGCCGCTATTTGCCGGAGTACAAAGCCACGCGCGCGCAGGCGGGCGATTTTATGTCGCTGTGCAAAAATGCGGAGCTGGCCTGTGAAGTGACCCTTCAGCCGCTGCGCCGCTATCCGCTGGACGCGGCGATCCTCTTCTCCGATATCCTGACTATCCCCGACGCGATGGGGCTTGGCCTGTACTTTGAAACCGGCGAAGGCCCGCGCTTTAGCTCGCCGATTAAGAGCAAAGCGGACATCGACAACCTGCCGATCCCGGACCCGGAGCAGGAGCTCGGTTATGTGATGAATGCGGTGCGCACCATTCGCCGCGAGCTGAAAGGCGACGTGCCGCTGATCGGTTTTTCCGGCAGCCCGTGGACGCTGGCGACCTACATGGTCGAAGGCGGCAGCAGCAAAGCCTTCACCGTGATCAAGAAGATGATGTACGCCGATCCGCTGGCGCTGCACGCCCTGCTGGATAAGCTGGCGAAAAGCGTCACCCTCTACCTGAACGCGCAGATCAAAGCTGGCGCCCAGTCGGTGATGATCTTCGACACCTGGGGTGGGGTGCTGACGGGCCGCGATTACCAACAGTTCTCGCTCTACTACATGCATAAAATTGTCGATGGCCTGCTGCGTGAAAACGAAGGTCGTCGCGTGCCGGTGACCCTGTTCACCAAAGGCGGCGGTCAGTGGCTGGAAGCCCTGGCAGACACTGGCTGTGATGCGCTGGGCCTCGACTGGACTACCGATATTGCCGATGCGCGCCGCCGCGTTGGGGACAAAGTCGCCCTGCAGGGCAACATGGATCCGTCTATGCTGTATGCTCCGGCCGCCCGTATTGAAGAAGAAGTCGCGACCATTCTGGCGGGCTTCGGTCAGGGCGAAGGCCATGTGTTTAACCTGGGGCACGGTATTCATCAGGATGTACCGCCAGAACATGCAGGCGTGTTTGTGGAGGCGGTGCACCGACTTTCTGCCCAGTATCACCTGTAAGGAGTCGTTATGGATCTTGCGTCACTTCGCGCTCAACAACTTAAACTTGCTGCGTCGGTTTCCCGTGAAGACCGGCTGGATAAAGACCCACCCGCGCTGATTGCCGGGGCGGATGTCGGGTTTGAGCAGGGCGGTGAGGTGACGCGGGCGGCGATAGTACTCCTGACCTGGCCCGAACTGGAGCTGGTCGAGTATCAGGTAGCGCGTATCGCCACCACCATGCCTTACATCCCCGGATTCCTCTCTTTTCGTGAATATCCCGCGCTGCTGGCCGCGTGGGACCAGCTTTCGCAAAGACCCGACCTGATGTTCGTCGATGGCCACGGGATCTCCCATCCGCGCCGTCTCGGCGTTGCCAGCCATTTTGGCATGCTGGTGGATGTGCCGACCATCGGGGTAGCGAAAAAGCGCCTCTGCGGTAAGTTTGAACCTCTGTCGGCAGAGCCCGGCGCCCTGGCACCCTTGATGGACAAAGGCGAACAGCTGGCGTGGGTCTGGCGCAGTAAGGCGCGCTGCAATCCGCTGTTCATCGCCACCGGCCATCGCGTCAGTACCGACACCGCGCTGGCGTGGGTCCAGCGCTGCATGAAGGGCTATCGATTACCGGAGCCGACCCGCTGGGCCGATGCGGTGGCTTCCGGCCGTCCCGCTTTTGTGCGATGGCAGGAAATTCAGCGCTGATTCAGGTAAACTGCGGCTAATTTTCGATTCGAGACTTCATCATGTTACAAAACCCGATTCACCTGCGCCTCGAGAAGCTGGAAAGCTGGCAGCATGTCACCTTTATGGCCTGCCTGTGCGAACGCATGTACCCGAACTACGCCATGTTCTGCAAGCAGACTGAATTTGGTGACGGCCAGCTGTATCGCCGTATTCTCGATCTGGTATGGGAGACGCTGACGGTCAAAGATGCGAAGGTGAACTTCGATTCTCAGCTCGATAAGCTGGAAGAGGCGATCCCGGCTGCCGATGACTATGATGTCTATGGCGTCTATCCGGCGATCGATGCCTGTGTGGCATTAAGTGAACTGATTCACTCGCGCCTGAGTGGCGAAACTCTGGAACATGCCATCGAAGTCAGTAAGGCCTCAATTACTTCCGTGGCGATGCTGGAGATGACCCAGGAAGGTCGTGAAATGACCGATGAAGAGCTCCGTTTAAACCCGGCCGTTGAGCAGGAATGGGACATCCAGTGGGAAATATTCCGTTTGCTGGCAGAGTGCGAAGAACGCGATATCGAGCTGATTAAAGGTCTGCGTGCAGACTTGCGTGAGGCAGGCGAGAGTAACATTGGTATAAATCTTCACCAGTGAAACAATAAAACGTGATTTTACGCCTGTTTTGTCATGCCTGTACTCTTCCCTTCTGCCCCCCGTCTGGTCTACATTTGGGGGGCGAAAATAAGTGGCTATCGGTGCGTGTATGCAGGAGAGTGCTTTTTTGGCATTTTCGTCGCACTCGATGCTTAGCAAGCGATAAACACATTGAAAGGATAACTTATGAACAAGACTCAACTGATTGATGTAATTGCGGACAAGGCTGATCTGTCTAAAGTACAGGCTAAAGCTGCTCTGGAATCCACCCTGGCTGCTATTACTGAGTCTCTGAAAGAAGGCGATGCTGTACAACTGGTAGGTTTCGGTACCTTCAAAGTGAACCACCGCGCTGAGCGTACTGGCCGCAACCCGCAGACCGGTAACGAAATCAAAATCGCTGCAGCTAACGTGCCAGCATTTGTTTCTGGCAAAGCACTGAAAGACGCAGTTAAGTAAGCCGCGTAGCAGTGAACAGTTTTATCGAGGGGGCGGTTTCGCCCCTTTTGTCTGTCTGGCGCCAGGCAATAGCGCTGGCAGGCATACTTTTGCTGTCCGCCTGCAGCCATGATTCCTCTCTGCCGCCTTTTACCGCCAGCGGTTACGCTGACGATCGGGGTGCGGTACGTATCTGGCGTAAAGACACGGACGATGAAGTCCATCTGCTCTCCGCCTTTAGTCCCTGGCACAGCGGCAGCACCACCACCAGTGAGTACCGCTGGCAGGGTGATACGCTTGCTTATATTGACGTGAATATCTACAGCAAGGTGCCCGAGCATGTGCGGGTGCGTTTTGACGACCACGGTGAGCTGAGCTTTATGCAGCGCGAAATCGGCGGTCTTAAGCAGCAACTCTCTACCGATCAAATTGACCTCTATCGCTACCGTGCCGACCAGGTTCGTCAGACCAGTGACGCGCTGCGACAGGGACGGGTAGTGCTGCATCAGGGGCGCTGGCATGCCGATGGCACCGTGACCACCTGCGAAGGCCAGACCCTGAAGCCGGATCTTGATAGCTGGGCGACGGAACATATTGGACGGCGTCAGAGCCACTCCTCTATGGAAGTAAGCGTGGCGTGGCTGGAAGCGCCGGAAGGGTCACAGCTGCTGCTGGTGGCTAACGAAGATTTCTGTACCTGGCAGCCGACCGAGAAGAGTTTTTAAGTTCCCTCTCCCTTGAGGGAGAGGGTCAGGATGGGGGAAAAGTTACTCCCCTCGCTCCCGCGCAATCGCACGATAACCAATATCGTTACGGCTGAAGCTGCCGTTCCAGCGAATATCCGCCATCAGGGCATAGGCGCGCTGCTGCGCTTCCGCGACCGTATGTCCCAGCGCGGTGGCGCACAGGACGCGGCCGCCGTTGGTCAGTACGCGATCGTCATCAGACAGCGTAGTGCCTGCATGGAACACCTTCGCGCCTTCAACCTGCTCCAGCGGCAGACCGTGGATCTCATCCCCGGTGCTGTAGTTGCCCGGATAACCACCCGCCGCAATCACCACGCCCAGCGACGCACGCTCGTCCCACTCGGAGGTTTTCGTGTCCAGCTTGCCTTCGCAGGCCGCCAGGCACAGATCCACCAGATCGGATTTCATGCGCAGCATGATCGGCTGAGTTTCCGGATCGCCAAAGCGGCAGTTGAACTCGATCACCTTCGGGTTGCCCTGCTTGTCGATCATCAGGCCGGCATAGAGGAAACCGGTGTAGGTATTGCCTTCAGCCGCCATGCCTTTCACAGTAGGCCAGATGATGCGGTCCATGGTGCGCTGGTGCACTTCATCCGTCACTACCGGGGCAGGGGAGTAGGCACCCATACCACCGGTATTCGGGCCGGTATCGGCATCGCCCACGCGCTTGTGATCCTGGCTGGTGGCCATCGGCAGGACGTGCTCGCCGTCGACCATCACGATAAAGCTCGCCTCCTCACCGTCGAGGAACTCCTCGATCACGATGCGGTGGCCCGCGTCGCCAAAGGCATTACCCGCCAGCATATCCTGAACCGCGGCCTCTGCCTCTTCGAGGGTCATCGCCACGATCACGCCTTTACCGGCGGCCAGACCGTCGGCCTTGATCACAATCGGCGCGCCTTTCTCACGCAGATACGCCAGAGCGGGCTCCACTTCGGTGAAATTCTGATATTCCGCGGTCGGGATGTTATGACGCGCGAGGAAATCTTTGGTGAAGGCTTTAGAGCCTTCCAGCTGGGCGGCGCCTTCGGTTGGGCCGAAGATGGTCAGACCCGCCGCGCGGAAAGCGTCTACTACGCCAATCACCAGCGGTGCTTCCGGGCCGACGATGGTCAGGTCGATCTTTTCATTCTGGGCAAAGCTCAGCAGCGCCGGAATATCGGTCACGCCGATGGCGACGTTCTGCAGGGCGGGCTCCAGCGCCGTACCGGCGTTACCCGGTGCCACGAAGACGGTGTTCACCTGCGGTGACTGCGCCGCTTTCCACGCCAGGGCGTGCTCGCGCCCGCCGTTACCAATCACTAATACTTTCATTCTCTGCTCCGGAAATTAATGGCGGAAATGACGCATGTCGGTGAAGATCATCGCGATACCGTGTTCGTCGGCAGCGGCAATGACTTCGTCATCGCGGATAGAACCGCCAGGCTGGATCACGCAGGTGATGCCCACAGCCGCAGCCGCGTCGATACCGTCGCGGAACGGGAAGAAGGCGTCAGAGGCCATGGCGGAGCCTTTCACTTCCAGACCTTCATCGCCTGCCTTGATACCGGCAATTTTCGCGGAGTAGACGCGGCTCATCTGGCCTGCGCCTATCCCGATGGTCATGTTCTCTTTCGCATAGACGATGGCGTTGGATTTCACGAACTTCGCTACTTTCCAGCAGAACAGCGCATCACGCAGTTCCTGTTCGGTCGGCTGACGCTTGCTGACCACGCGCAGGTCGGCTTCTGTCACCATACCCAGATCGCGATCCTGAACTAACAGACCGCCGTTCACACGCTTGAAGTCCAGGCCCGGAACGCGTTCTGCCCACTGGCCGCAGGTCAGTACGCGAACGTTCTGTTTCGCCGCGGTGATCTTCAGGGCTTCCTCGGTGGCGGAAGGGGCGATAATCACTTCCACAAACTGACGGGAGATAATTGCCTGAGCGGTTTCAGCATCCAGTTCACGGTTGAAGGCGATAATGCCGCCGAACGCAGAGGTCGGGTCGGTTTTGTACGCGCGATCGTAGGCATCCAGAATCGAGGTGCTGACCGCCACGCCGCATGGGTTCGCGTGTTTGACGATCACGCAGGCCGGCTCGCTGAACTCTTTCACGCACTCCAGCGCCGCGTCGGTGTCCGCGATGTTGTTATAGGAGAGCGCTTTGCCCTGAACCTGCTGTGCAGTGGCAACGGAGGCTTCTTTAACCTCTTCTTCTATATAGAAGGCAGCCTGCTGGTGGCTGTTCTCACCGTAGCGCATATCCTGCTTCTTAATGAAGTTCAGGTTTAAGGTGCGTGAGAAGCGGCCGGAAGGATCTTTGCTTTCGCCATGATAGGCTGGCACCAGGCTACCGAAGTAGTTGGCGATCATGCTGTCGTAGGCGGCGGTATGTTCGAACGCTTTAATGGCGAGGTCGAAACGGGTCTCGAGATTCAGGGAGCCTTCGTTGGCATCCATCTCTTTAATAATGGCCTCGTAGTCGCTGCTCTTAACTACGATGGCAACATCTTTATGGTTCTTGGCGGCGGAGCGCACCATGGTCGGGCCGCCGATATCGATATTCTCTACCGCATCTTCCAGAGAGCAGCCTTCACGGGCAACGGTCTGAGCGAACGGGTAGAGGTTAACAACAACCATATCGATTGGCGCAATCCCGTGTTGATCCATAATGCCGTCGTCCTGACCGCGACGACCCAGAATGCCGCCGTGGACTTTTGGATGCAGGGTTTTGACGCGTCCATCCATCATTTCCGGGAAACCGGTGTAATCGGACACTTCGGTTACCGGCAGGCCTTTATCTGCTAACAGGCGGGCGGTACCGCCAGTGGACAGCAGCTCCACACCACGTGCAGAAAGTGCCTGAGCGAATTCGACGATACCGGCTTTATCAGAAACACTGAGCAGAGCGCGGCGGACTGGACGACGTTGTTGCATGGTAAATCCCCTGGATTTGACGATTACAGAGAGCGTTAGGTGAATTTTCCACATAAAAACTCAACTAACACACCTGGCGGGGCCGCTTTATTTAGCGCGAGCATTTTAACGAAAACGTTTGCGCAACGCTCGCACATTTTCACTTTTTCGTCGCATTGTGGATAAGTCTGTGAGTAATCAGGTATAAGGCGGGGTTTTGCTGGGGAATGCAGCAGTCAGTCATTTTTCTGTCATTTAAGGGTTGCGGGCTGCGGAGAACTCCCTATAATGCGCCTCCATCGACACGGCGGATGTGAATCACTTCACACAAACAGCCGGGTCGGTTGAAGAGAAAAGCGAAAAATAAACGCTTGACTCTGAAAGAGGAAAGCGTAATATACGCCACCTCGCAACGGTGAGCGAAAGCCGCGTTGCACTGCTCTTTAACAATTTATCAGACAATCTGTGTGGGCACTCAAAGTGACATGGATTCTTAATGTCTTCGGACAATAAATGAATACCAAAGTCTCTGAGTGAACATACGTAATTCATTACGAAGTTTAATTCACGAGCATCAAACTTAAATTGAAGAGTTTGATCATGGCTCAGATTGAACGCTGGCGGCAGGCCTAACACATGCAAGTCGAGCGGTAGCACGGGGGAGCTTGCTCCCTGGGTGACGAGCGGCGGACGGGTGAGTAATGTCTGGGAAACTGCCTGATGGAGGGGGATAACTACTGGAAACGGTAGCTAATACCGCATAATGTCGCAAGACCAAAGAGGGGGACCTTCGGGCCTCTTGCCATCAGATGTGCCCAGATGGGATTAGCTAGTAGGTGGGGTAACGGCTCACCTAGGCGACGATCCCTAGCTGGTCTGAGAGGATGACCAGCCACACTGGAACTGAGACACGGTCCAGACTCCTACGGGAGGCAGCAGTGGGGAATATTGCACAATGGGCGCAAGCCTGATGCAGCCATGCCGCGTGTATGAAGAAGGCCTTCGGGTTGTAAAGTACTTTCAGCGAGGAGGAAGGCGGTGAGGTTAATAACCTCATCGATTGACGTTACTCGCAGAAGAAGCACCGGCTAACTCCGTGCCAGCAGCCGCGGTAATACGGAGGGTGCAAGCGTTAATCGGAATTACTGGGCGTAAAGCGCACGCAGGCGGTCTGTCAAGTCGGATGTGAAATCCCCGGGCTCAACCTGGGAACTGCATTCGAAACTGGCAGGCTAGAGTCTTGTAGAGGGGGGTAGAATTCCAGGTGTAGCGGTGAAATGCGTAGAGATCTGGAGGAATACCGGTGGCGAAGGCGGCCCCCTGGACAAAGACTGACGCTCAGGTGCGAAAGCGTGGGGAGCAAACAGGATTAGATACCCTGGTAGTCCACGCCGTAAACGATGTCGACTTGGAGGTTGTTCCCTTGAGGAGTGGCTTCCGGAGCTAACGCGTTAAGTCGACCGCCTGGGGAGTACGGCCGCAAGGTTAAAACTCAAATGAATTGACGGGGGCCCGCACAAGCGGTGGAGCATGTGGTTTAATTCGATGCAACGCGAAGAACCTTACCTACTCTTGACATCCAGAGAACTTAGCAGAGATGCTTTGGTGCCTTCGGGAACTCTGAGACAGGTGCTGCATGGCTGTCGTCAGCTCGTGTTGTGAAATGTTGGGTTAAGTCCCGCAACGAGCGCAACCCTTATCCTTTGTTGCCAGCGGTTAGGCCGGGAACTCAAAGGAGACTGCCAGTGATAAACTGGAGGAAGGTGGGGATGACGTCAAGTCATCATGGCCCTTACGAGTAGGGCTACACACGTGCTACAATGGCGCATACAAAGAGAAGCGACCTCGCGAGAGCAAGCGGACCTCATAAAGTGCGTCGTAGTCCGGATTGGAGTCTGCAACTCGACTCCATGAAGTCGGAATCGCTAGTAATCGTAGATCAGAATGCTACGGTGAATACGTTCCCGGGCCTTGTACACACCGCCCGTCACACCATGGGAGTGGGTTGCAAAAGAAGTAGGTAGCTTAACCTTCGGGAGGGCGTTTACCACTTTGTGATTCATGACTGGGGTGAAGTCGTAACAAGGTAACCGTAGGGGAACCTGCGGTTGGATCACCTCCTTACCTTAAAGAACCTGCCTTTGTAGTGCTCACACAGATTGTCTGATGAAAAGTAAAAAGCAAGGCGTCTTGCCGAAGCAGACTTCAGTGTCCCCTTCGTCTAGAGGCCCAGGACACCGCCCTTTCACGGCGGTAACAGGGGTTCGAATCCCCTAGGGGACGCCACTTGCTGGTTTGTGAGTGAAAGTCACCTGCCTTTATATCTCAAAACTAACTCTCTGAGTTACGTTTGAGATATTTGCTCTTTAAAAATCTGGATCAAGCTGAAAATTGAAACGACATGCCCTGTCTGTTCTCCGTAATAAGAGCAGATGAGCGGTGTGTCAGAGTCTCTCAAATTTTCGCAATCAGAAGTGAAACATCTTCGGGTTGTGAGGTTAAGCGACCAAGCGTACACGGTGGATGCCTAGGCAGTCAGAGGCGATGAAGGACGTGCTAATCTGCGATAAGCGTCGGTAAGGTGATATGAACCGTTACAGCCGACGATTTCCGAATGGGGAAACCCAGTGTGTTTCGACACACTATCGTTAAGTGAATACATAGCTTAACGAAGCGAACCAGGGGAACTGAAACATCTAAGTACCCTGAGGAAAAGAAATCAACCGAGATTCCCCCAGTAGCGGCGAGCGAACGGGGAGCAGCCCAGAACCTGAATCAGCGTATGTATTAGTGGAAGCGTCTGGAAAGTCGCAGGGTACAGGGTGATACTCCCGTACACAAAAATACATGCACTGTGAGTTCGAAGAGTAGGGCGGGACACGTGGTATCCTGTCTGAATATGGGGGGACCATCCTCCAAGGCTAAATACTCCTGACTGACCGATAGTGAACCAGTACCGTGAGGGAAAGGCGAAAAGAACCCCGGCGAGGGGAGTGAAAAAGAACCTGAAACCGTGTACGTACAAGCAGTGGGAGCACCCTTGTGGTGTGACTGCGTACCTTTTGTATAATGGGTCAGCGACTTATATTCTGTAGCAAGGTTAACCGTATAGGGGAGCCGAAGGGAAACCGAGTCTTAACTGGGCGTTAAGTTGCAGGGTATAGACCCGAAACCCGGTGATCTAGCCATGGGCAGGTTGAAGGTTGGGTAACACTAACTGGAGGACCGAACCGACTAATGTTGAAAAATTAGCGGATGACCTGTGGCTGGGGGTGAAAGGCCAATCAAACCGGGAGATAGCTGGTTCTCCCCGAAAGCTATTTAGGTAGCGCCTCGTGAATTCATCTCCGGGGGTAGAGCACTGTTTCGGCTAGGGGGCCATCCCGGCTTACCAACCCGATGCAAACTGCGAATACCGGAGAATGTTATCACGGGAGACACACGGCGGGTGCTAACGTCCGTCGTGAAGAGGGAAACAACCCAGACCGCCAGCTAAGGTCCCAAAGTCATGGTTAAGTGGGAAACGATGTGGGAAGGCACAGACAGCCAGGATGTTGGCTTAGAAGCAGCCATCATTTAAAGAAAGCGTAATAGCTCACTGGTCGAGTCGGCCTGCGCGGAAGATGTAACGGGGCTAAACCATGCACCGAAGCTGCGGCAGCGACACTATGTGTTGTTGGGTAGGGGAGCGTTCTGTAAGCCGTCGAAGGTGTGCTGTGAGGCATGCTGGAGGTATCAGAAGTGCGAATGCTGACATAAGTAACGATAAAGCGGGTGAAAAACCCGCTCGCCGGAAGACCAAGGGTTCCTGTCCAACGTTAATCGGGGCAGGGTGAGTCGACCCCTAAGGCGAGGCCGAAAGGCGTAGTCGATGGGAAACAGGTTAATATTCCTGTACTCGGTGTTACTGCGAAGGGGGGACGGAGAAGGCTATGTTGGCCGGGCGACGGTTGTCCCGGTTTAAGCATGTAGGCGGAGGTTCCAGGTAAATCCGGAGCCTTACTAACGCTGAGGTGTGATGACGAGGCACTACGGTGCTGAAGCAACAAATGCCCTGCTTCCAGGAAAAGCCTCTAAGCATCAGGTAACATCAAATCGTACCCCAAACCGACACAGGTGGTCAGGTAGAGAATACCAAGGCGCTTGAGAGAACTCGGGTGAAGGAACTAGGCAAAATGGTGCCGTAACTTCGGGAGAAGGCACGCTGATATGTAGGTGAAGCCCCTGCGGGTGGAGCTGAAATCAGTCGAAGATACCAGCTGGCTGCAACTGTTTATTAAAAACACAGCACTGTGCAAACACGAAAGTGGACGTATACGGTGTGACGCCTGCCCGGTGCCGGAAGGTTAATTGATGGGGTTAGCGGCAACGCGAAGCTCTTGATCGAAGCCCCGGTAAACGGCGGCCGTAACTATAACGGTCCTAAGGTAGCGAAATTCCTTGTCGGGTAAGTTCCGACCTGCACGAATGGCGTAATGATGGCCAGGCTGTCTCCACCCGAGACTCAGTGAAATTGAAATCGCTGTGAAGATGCAGTGTACCCGCGGCAAGACGGAAAGACCCCGTGAACCTTTACTATAGCTTGACACTGAACACTGGTCCTTGATGTGTAGGATAGGTGGGAGGCTTTGAAGCGTGGACGCCAGTCTGCGTGGAGCCATCCTTGAAATACCACCCTTTAATGGCTGGTGTTCTAACGTAGACCCGTAATCCGGGTTGCGGACAGTGTCTGGTGGGTAGTTTGACTGGGGCGGTCTCCTCCTAAAGAGTAACGGAGGAGCACGAAGGTTAGCTAATCCTGGTCGGACATCAGGAGGTTAGTGCAATGGCATAAGCTAGCTTGACTGCGAGAGTGACGGCTCGAGCAGGTGCGAAAGCAGGTCATAGTGATCCGGTGGTTCTGTATGGAAGGGCCATCGCTCAACGGATAAAAGGTACTCCGGGGATAACAGGCTGATACCGCCCAAGAGTTCATATCGACGGCGGTGTTTGGCACCTCGATGTCGGCTCATCACATCCTGGGGCTGAAGTAGGTCCCAAGGGTACGGCTGTTCGCCGTTTAAAGTGGTACGCGAGCTGGGTTTAGAACGTCGTGAGACAGTTCGGTCCCTATCTGCCGTGGGCGCTGGAGAATTGAGGGGGGCTGCTCCTAGTACGAGAGGACCGGAGTGGACGCATCACTGGTGTTCGGGTTGTCATGCCAATGGCACTGCCCGGTAGCTAAATGCGGAAGAGATAAGTGCTGAAAGCATCTAAGCACGAAACTTGCCCCGAGATGAGTTCTCCCTGAGCCTTTAAGGCTCCTGAAGGAACGTTGAAGACGACGACGTTGATAGGTCGGGTGTGTAAGCGCAGCGATGCGTTGAGCTAACCGATACTAATGAACCGTGAGGCTTAACCTTACAACGCCGAAGCTGTTTCGGCGGATTTGAGAGATTTTCAGCTGATACAGATTAGTCACTGCGCCTGCGGGCGGGGTGAACAACAGAATTTGCCTGGCGGCTGTAGCGCGGTGGTCCCACCTGACCCCATGCCGAACTCAGAAGTGAAACGCCGTAGCGCCGATGGTAGTGTGGGGTCTCCCCATGCGAGAGTAGGGAACTGCCAGGCATCAAACACGCGAAAGCCCATCCTCACGGATGGGCTTTTTGCGTTGCGCCGGGAAACCCGCCGGGCGGCTGCGCCTTCCAGTGCTTTAGTAGGCCCGGTAAGCGTAGCGCCACCGGGCAATCCTGCCGCACCCAACCCCCTTCCTTGAAACTTTCTCACCTTTCACATGCAGACTCGACATTTGCCTTATTCCTGGTTATTGTCAGCTATCTGGATGTCTAAACGTTTATACGTATGCTTTGAGGATCTAAGGTTATGCCGATTCGGGTGCAGGACGAGCTACCAGCCGTCAATTTCTTGCGTGAGGAAAATGTCTTTGTCATGAAGGCATCGCGCGCTACAGGTCAGGAAATTCGTCCTCTGAAGGTGCTTATCCTCAACCTGATGCCGAAGAAGATTGAGACGGAGAATCAATTCCTCCGCTTGCTCTCAAACTCCCCCCTCCAGGTCGATATTCAGCTGTTGCGTATTGATGCGCGTGAGTCCCGCAACACGCCTTCGGAGCATCTTAATAACTTCTACTGTAACTTTGATGATATCCGCGACGACAATTTCGATGGACTGATTGTCACCGGTGCGCCGCTGGGCCTGGTTGAGTTCAACGACGTGGCCTACTGGCCGCAGATTAAGCAGGTGCTGGAGTGGGCCAAAGATCACGTCACCTCCACGTTGTTTGTCTGTTGGGCGGTGCAGGCGGCACTCAATATTCTTTACGGTATCCCTAAGCAGACCCGCAGCGAAAAACTTTCTGGCGTCTACGAACACCATATTCTGCACCCCCATGCACTGCTGACGCGGGGCTTTGATGACACCTTCCTGGCTCCCCATTCACGCTATGCCGATTTCCCGGCAGCACTGATCCGTGACTACACCGATCTGGAGATCCTGGCAGAAAGCGAGGAGGGGGATGCCTACCTGTTCGCCAGCAAAGATAAGCGTATTGCTTTTGTTACCGGTCATCCCGAGTACGATCCCGATACTCTGGCGAGCGAATATTTCCGCGATGTGGAAGCGGGTTTGAACCCGGACGTGCCCTACAACTATTTCCCGCAAAACGATCCGCAGAACAAACCGCGGGCAACCTGGCGCAGTCATGGCAACCTGCTGTTTACTAACTGGCTCAACTATTACGTCTACCAGATCACGCCATACGATCTGCGCCACATGAATCCGACACTGGAGTAATCCTCTGAGGATCTTGATCCTGTAGCGTTTCAGCTCTCCAGTTAAGGCACCTTCGGGTGCCTTTTTTATTTCCGAAATCCCCTCCGATTGATGAATGATTTTTAATCTAATAAATATCAATCGCTTAAGTTCATTTAAAATTAAAAATGGAAATAGTTTTTGATTTTGCGATAAATATGGATAGTCTTAATTTTGCTGAACGAAAACTACACAACGATCTTTCGTTCGCGTGGGGAAATGAATTCGGATCAACGACGAGGAGCAGTGGAATGAATCAACAGGCAACCATTATCGATGAACTGGCCTTTAACCAACCGCATGGCGAGCAGGAGCAGCAGATTCTGACGCCAGATGCCGTTGAGTTTCTTACCGAGCTGGTGACCCGCTTCACGCCAAAACGCAATAAGTTACTGGCCGCACGTATCCAGCAGCAGCAAGACATTGATAACGGAAAGCTGCCTGACTTTATTTCGGAAACCGCTTCCATTCGTGAAGGTAACTGGACGATACGCGGCATTCCGCAGGATCTGCAGGACCGACGCGTCGAGATCACCGGGCCGGTAGAACGCAAAATGGTGATCAATGCGCTGAATGCCAATGTGAAAGTCTTTATGGCGGATTTTGAAGATTCGCTGGCGCCTGACTGGAACAAAGTGATCGAAGGTCAGATCAATCTGCGCGACGCGGTGAACGGCACCATCAGTCACACCAATGAAGCCGGCAAAATTTATCAGCTTAAACCTAACCCGGCGGTCCTGGTCTGCCGCGTGCGCGGCCTGCATTTACCGGAAAAGCATGTTACCTGGAACGGGGAAGCGATCCCGGGCAGCCTGTTCGACTTTGCCCTCTACTTCTTCCATAACCATAAAAATCTGCTGGCAAAAGGCAGCGGCCCCTATTTCTACCTGCCGAAAACCCAGTCCTGGCAGGAAGCGGCCTGGTGGGGTGAGGTCTTCAGCTATGCCGAAGATCGTTTCGACCTGCCGCGCGGCACCATCAAAGCCACGCTGCTGATTGAAACCCTGCCGGCGGTGTTCCAGATGGATGAGATCCTGCATGCCCTGCGTGACCACATCGTTGGCCTGAATTGCGGCCGCTGGGATTACATTTTCAGCTATATCAAGACCCTGAAAAACCATCCCGATCGTGTTCTGCCGGATCGCCAGGTGGTGACCATGGACAAATCATTCCTGAATGCCTACTCGCGTCTGCTGATCAAAACCTGCCACAAACGCGGTGCCTTCGCGATGGGCGGCATGGCGGCCTTTATTCCGAGCAAAGACAGCGAGCGTAACAATCAGGTGCTGAACAAGGTGAAGGCCGACAAAGAGCTGGAAGCCAGCAACGGCCATGACGGCACCTGGGTGGCGCATCCCGGACTGGCCGATACCGCCATGGAGGTGTTCAACCGCATTCTGGGCGATAACAAAAATCAGCTGCACGTAACCCGCGAAGAGGATACGCCAGTCACCGCCGCACAGCTGCTCGAGCCGTGCGAGGGCGAGCGCACTGAAGAGGGAATGCGCGCCAATATTCGCGTGGCGGTGCAGTACATCGAAGCGTGGATCTCCGGCAACGGCTGTGTGCCGATTTACGGTCTGATGGAGGATGCCGCTACCGCTGAGATCTCCCGTACCTCTATCTGGCAGTGGATCCACCATCAGAAGACCCTCAGCAACGGCAAACCGGTCACCAAAGCCCTGTTCCGCGAGATGCTGTCGGAAGAGATGCTGAACATTCAGGACGAACTGGGCGAGCACCGCTTCAGCAGCGGCCGCTTCGACGCCGCCGCACGCCTGATGGAACAGATCACCACCTCAGATGAGCTCATCGACTTCCTGACGCTGCCTGGCTATCGCCTGCTGGCCTGATTTCACCACATAACAATATGGAGCATCTGCACATGAAAACCCGTACCCAACAAATCGAAGCATTACAGAACGAGTGGACTCAACCGCGCTGGGAAGGCATTGAACGCCCTTATAGCGCAGAGGAAGTGGTGAAGTTACGCGGCTCGGTCAACCCGGAGTGCACTCTGGCGCAGCTGGGGGCGGCCAAAATGTGGCGTCTGCTGCACGGCGAATCGAAGAAGGGTTACATCAATAGCCTCGGCGCGCTGACGGGTGGCCAGGCGTTGCAGCAGGCGAAAGCGGGCATTGAAGCGGTCTATCTGTCGGGCTGGCAGGTCGCGGCGGACGCCAACCTGGCGTCCAGCATGTACCCGGATCAGTCTCTCTATCCGGCAAACTCTGTCCCGGCGGTGGTGGAGCGGATCAACAACACCTTCCGTCGGGCGGATCAGATCCAGTGGGCGTCCGGGATTGAGCCAAACGATCCGCGCTTTGTGGATTACTTCCTGCCGATCGTCGCCGATGCTGAAGCGGGGTTTGGCGGGGTGCTGAATGCCTTCGAGCTGATGAAATCGATGATTGAAGCCGGTGCAGCGGCCGTTCACTTCGAAGATCAGCTGGCCTCGGTGAAGAAGTGCGGACACATGGGCGGCAAAGTGCTGGTGCCAACGCAGGAGGCGATTCAGAAACTGGTGGCCGCCCGTCTGGCCGCTGACGTGCTGG
Source organism: Leclercia adecarboxylata (assembly GCF_006874705.1). Taxonomy (NCBI): domain Bacteria; kingdom Pseudomonadati; phylum Pseudomonadota; class Gammaproteobacteria; order Enterobacterales; family Enterobacteriaceae; genus Leclercia; species Leclercia adecarboxylata. The sequence continues at coordinate 2,099,291 of NZ_CP035382.1, forward strand.
GCGTCCCGACGCTGGTGATTGCCCGTACCGATGCCGATGCCGCGGACCTGATCACCTCCGATTGCGACCCTTACGACAGCCAGTTTATTACCGGGGAGCGTACCAGCGAAGGCTTCTATCGTACCCATGCCGGCATTGAACAGGCAATCAGCCGCGGTCTGGCCTACGCCCCTTATGCGGATCTGGTGTGGTGCGAGACCTCCACCCCGGACCTGGCCCTGGCTAAACGCTTTGCTGACGCCATCCATGCGAAATATCCGGGCAAACTGCTGGCCTATAACTGCTCACCGTCCTTCAACTGGCAGAAAAACCTGGACGATAAAACCATCGCCAGCTTCCAGCAAGAGCTGTCGGACATGGGCTACAAGTATCAGTTCATCACCCTCGCGGGCATTCACAGCATGTGGTTCAACATGTTCGATCTGGCACACGCCTACGCCCAGGGCGAGGGCATGAAGCACTACGTCGAGAAGGTCCAGCAGCCAGAGTTCGCAGCAAGCCAAAAGGGCTATACCTTTGCCTCGCATCAGCAGGAAGTGGGAACGGGCTACTTCGATAACGTCACCACCATCATTCAGGGCGGCGCCTCCTCCGTGACCGCGCTGACCGGGTCGACCGAAGAAGCACAGTTCTGATAACGGAAACGCCCGGTGGCGCTAAGCTTACCGGGCCTACGGTTCCTGGGGAGAGGGTTAGGGTGAGGGGAAGCTATGTCGCGTGGCATGGAGTTACTGATTGCACAAACCATCCTGCAGGGCTTTGATGCCCAGTATGGCCGCTTTCTGGAGGTGACTGCCGGGGCGCAGCAGCGCTTTGAGCAGGCCGACTGGCACGCGGTGCAGCAGGCCATGAAGCAGCGTATCCACCTCTACGATCACCATGTGGGCCTGGTCGTGGAGCAATTGCGCTGCATCACCGGGCACACCAGTACCGATGCCGCGTTCTTATTGCGTGTGAAAGAGCATTACACCCATCTGCTGCCGGATTACCCTCGCTTTGAAATTGCGGAGAGCTTTTTCAACTCCGTCTACTGTCGGCTTTTTGACCACCGCTCCCTGTCACCGGAGCGGCTCTTTATTTTCAGCTCTCAGCCCGGACAACGTTTTCGCACCCTGTCGCGCCCGCTGGCGAAAGATTTCTTTCCCGACCAGGGCTGGGAGGCGCTGTTAACCAAGGTGTTAGCCGACCTTCCTCTGCGTCTGCCCTGGCAAAATCGCCCGCGTGATGTCGGGTATATCATCGCCCATCTGTCTGAAACGCTGGGTGCAGACAACCTGCGCAACTGTCATCTGCAGGTCGCTAACGAACTCTTTTATCGCAACAAAGCCGCCTGGCTGGTGGGCAAGCTGGTTACGCCGGACGCCACGCTACCGTTTCTGCTGCCCATTCACCGCAGCGATGAAGGGGAGCTGGCGGTGGATACCTGCCTGACCACCAACGCCGAGGCCAGCATCGTTTTCGGTTTCGCCCGCTCCTATTTTATGGTTTATGCCCCGCAGCCGGGCGCGCTGGTGGAGTGGTTGCGGGAGATCCTGCCCGGTAAAACCACCGCCGAGCTCTATATGGCGATAGGGTGTCAGAAGCACGCCAAAACCGAGAGCTATCGGGAGTACCTGCACTATATCGCCCGTGCCGACGAGCAGTTTATCGAGGCGCCGGGCATTCGCGGTATGGTGATGCTGGTCTTCACCCTGCCGGGATTTGATCGGGTCTTTAAGGTGATTAAGGACAGGTTCGCCCCGCAAAAAGAGATGACTGCTGCTCACGTCCGTGCCTGCTATCAGCTGGTTAAGGAGCACGATCGCGTCGGGCGCATGGCGGATACCCAGGAGTTTGAGAACTTCGTACTCGATAAGCGGCAGATTGCGCCGGAACTGATGGCGCTGTTGCTCCGGGAGGCGCCGGGAAAAATCAGCGATCTGGGCGACCGGATTGCCATCAGCCACCTCTATATCGAACGGCGGATGGTGCCGCTCAATATCTGGCTGGAGCAGGCGGAGGGGCAGGCGCTGCACGACGCCATCGAAGAGTACGGCAACGCTATCCGTCAGCTGGCGGCGGCCAACATCTTTCCGGGCGATATGTTGTTTAAAAACTTCGGCGTCACCCGACACGGGCGGGTGGTGTTCTACGATTACGACGAAATCTGCTACATGACGGAAGTGAATTTCCGCGAGATCCCACCCCCGCGTTATCCGGAGGATGAGCTCGCCAGCGAGCCCTGGTACAGCGTCTCACCGGGGGATGTTTTCCCGGAGGAGTTTCGTCACTGGCTCTGCGCCGACCCACGCATCGGGACGCTGTTTGAGGAGATGCATGCCGATCTGTTCCGCGCTGACTACTGGCGGAGCCTGCAGACGCGCATCCAGAACGGGCATGTGGAAGATGTATATGCTTACCGGCGTAAGCAGCGCTTTAGCGTGCGGTATGCTGCATAACGTGCGGTCTGGTGCCCTCACCCTGACCCTCTCCCACGGGGAGAGGGAACAAACACTAAAAACGGCAACAAGGTTGCCGTTTTGCATTTACCTCGCCACCGGGCAAACCCATCTTAACGGATCCCACCATACGCCAGCGTCACCTCTTTCGCCGCCTTAATCACCAGCGCCCCCAGCTCGGTCACCCGGTCATCGGTCATTCGCGAGATCGGCCCGGAAATGGAGATGGCGGCAAAAGGCTCGCGGTGTTCGTCAAAAATACAGGCTGCCAGGCAGCGCAGACCGAGCGCATGTTCTTCGTCATCAAAGGAGTAGCCGCGCTTGCGCGTCAGGGCCAAATCCTCTTTCAGATGCACCGGTGACACCAGCGTCGCGTGGGTATAGGCGTGCAAGCCCTTGCGGTGCAGCAGCCCGGTAACCTGCTCTTCGCTGAGCTGGGACAGGAATGCTTTTCCCGCTCCGGAGGCGTGCATCGGCAGCTTGCCGCCAATCGGCGCCGACATGCGCATCAGCTGGGTACACTGCACCTGGTCGATAATAATCGCCTGGTGATCGCTCTGGTCGAGCACCGCCAGGTTGACCGTCTCGCCGGAGTCCTCCATCAGCTTGCGCAGGATCGGGTGCACGATAGCGAGCAGGTTACGGCTCTGCAAAAAACTGCTGCCGACGATAAACGCATGGGCACCCACGGACCAGTGCCCCAGCTCGCCCACCTGACGGACAAAGCCCAGCTGCTGCATGGTGGTTAGCAGGCGATGGGTGGTGGAGTTCGGCAGGCCAGCCTGCTGGGCCAGCTCGGTCAGCGCCACGCTGCTGTGCGACTCGGCTATCCACTCCAGCAGTTTAAGGCCCCGCGTCAGGGACTGGACTTGTCCGCCCGCCGGGGCGGCTGCGGCGGCGGGTTTTCTGCCGCGTTTAGCGGGAACGGTGGCGACCATGGCAGGCTCCTTTTTCTGTATCGTGGAAATCATTTTCGTTTTATTTGGCTGTTTTGCAACCGCTATCCTTACTGATCGGAGGAGTTATGGTGAACATGTCTCATGTTACCGCAGTGTGACTTTTCCCCTTTGCAAGATTATGCCAGTATGGTCTGCTGGCCTTTTGGCCTGGTTGAGCGTTGTCGGGAGCAAGTGTGAGCAGCAAAGTAGATCAACTTCGTGCGCAGTTAAATGAACGCATTCTGGTGCTGGATGGCGGTATGGGCACCATGATCCAGAGCTATCGTCTGAGTGAAGACGACTTTCGCGGCGACCGCTTCGCCGACTGGCCCTGCGATCTGAAAGGTAACAACGACCTGCTGGTGCTCAGTAAACCAGAGATTATCGCCGCCATTCATTACGCCTATTTCGAGGCGGGTGCGGATATCGTTGAGACCAACACCTTCAACTCGACAACCATCGCCATGGCGGATTACGAGATGGAATCCCTGTCGGCGGAGATCAACTACGAGGCGGCGAAGCTGGCGCGTGCCTGTGCCGACGAGTGGACGGCCCGCACGCCGGAGAAACCGCGCTACGTGGCCGGGGTGCTCGGCCCGACCAACCGCACCGCCTCTATCTCACCGGACGTCAACGATCCGGCATTTCGTAATATCACCTTTGACCAGCTGGTGGCCGCGTACCGCGAGTCGACCCGTGCGCTGGTGGAAGGCGGTTCCGATCTGATCATGATTGAAACGGTCTTCGATACCCTCAACGCCAAAGCCGCTATCTATGCGGTGAAAGAGGAGTTCGAAGCCCTGGGCGTGGATCTGCCGATCATGATCTCCGGCACCATCACCGACGCCTCTGGCCGTACCCTCTCCGGACAGACCACGGAAGCCTTTTACAACTCCCTGCGTCACGCCGATGCCCTGAGCTTTGGCCTGAACTGTGCCCTGGGGCCGGACGAACTGCGCCAGTACGTACAGGAGCTGTCGCGCATCGCCGAATGCTACGTGACCGCTCACCCGAACGCCGGCCTGCCGAACGCCTTCGGTGAATACGATCTCGACGCCGCGACCATGGCGGCGCAGATCCGCGAATGGGCCGAGTCCGGGTTCCTGAATATTGTCGGCGGTTGCTGCGGCACCACGCCGGAGCATATCGCCGCCATGAGCCACGCCGTGGCAGGCCTGCCGCCGCGTAAATTACCCGAGCTGCCGGTTGCCTGCCGACTGGCCGGGCTTGAACCGCTGAACATTGGTGATGAGAGCCTGTTTGTGAACGTCGGGGAACGTACCAACGTCACCGGCTCCGCGAAGTTCAAGCGTCTGATCAAAGAAGAGAAATACAGCGAAGCGCTGGATGTTGCCCGCCAGCAGGTAGAGAGCGGCGCGCAAATTATCGATATCAACATGGATGAGGGGATGCTCGACGCCGAAGCGGCGATGGTGCGTTTCCTCAACCTGATCGCCGGTGAGCCGGACATTGCCCGCGTGCCGATCATGATCGACTCCTCGAAATGGGAAGTTATCGAGAAAGGGCTGAAGTGCATTCAGGGCAAGGGCATCGTTAACTCCATCTCCATGAAAGAGGGGGTTGAGCCCTTTATCCATCATGCCAAACTGGTGCGCCGCTACGGTGCCGCCGTGGTGGTGATGGCCTTTGATGAAGTGGGCCAGGCGGATACCCGCGAGCGTAAAATCGAGATCTGCCGCCGCGCGTACAAGATTTTGACCGAAGAGGTGGGCTTCCCGCCGGAAGATATCATCTTTGACCCGAATATCTTCGCCGTCGCGACCGGGATTGAAGAGCACAACAACTACGCCCAGGACTTTATCGGGGCGTGTGAAGACATCAAGCGCGAGCTGCCGCACGCGCTGATCTCCGGCGGCGTGTCGAACGTGTCGTTCTCGTTCCGCGGTAACGACCCGGTGCGTGAAGCCATCCACGCGGTGTTCCTTTACTACGCCATCCGCAACGGGATGGACATGGGGATCGTTAACGCTGGCCAGCTGGCGATTTACGACGATCTGCCAGCGGAGCTGCGCGATGCGGTAGAAGATGTGATCCTTAACCGCCGAGACGACGCGACCGAGCGCATGCTGGAGCTGGCGGAGAAATACCGCGGCAGCAAAGCCGACGACGGCGCCAACGTTCAGCAGGCCGAGTGGCGCTCGTGGGACGTGAAAAAGCGTCTCGAATATTCGCTGGTAAAAGGCATCACTGAGTTTATCGAGCTGGATACCGAAGAGGCCCGCCAGCAGGCCGCGCGCCCGATTGAGGTGATCGAAGGCCCGCTGATGGACGGCATGAACGTGGTCGGCGATCTGTTCGGCGAGGGTAAAATGTTCCTGCCGCAGGTGGTGAAATCGGCCCGCGTAATGAAGCAGGCGGTGGCGTATCTCGAGCCCTATATCGAAGCCAGCAAAGAGAAAGGCTCCAGCAACGGCAAGATGGTGATTGCCACCGTGAAGGGCGACGTACACGACATCGGCAAAAACATCGTCGGCGTAGTACTGCAGTGTAATAACTACGAGATTATCGACCTCGGCGTGATGGTGCCGGCGGATAAAATCCTCAAAACCGCGCGCGAGGTGAATGCTGACCTGATTGGCCTCTCGGGGCTGATTACCCCGTCGCTTGACGAGATGGTCAACGTGGCGAAAGAGATGGAGCGCCAGGGCTTTACCCTGCCGTTGCTGATTGGCGGGGCGACTACCTCGAAAGCGCACACGGCGGTGAAGATCGAGCAGAACTACAGCGGGCCGACGGTGTACGTACAGAACGCGTCGCGCACGGTGGGCGTGGTCTCGGCGCTGCTTTCAGCAACCCAGCGCGACGACTTTGTTGCCAGAACCCGCAAAGAGTACGAGACGGTACGTATCCAACACGCGCGCAAAAAGCCGCGCACCCCGCCGGTCACCCTGGCCGCGGCTCGTGATAACGACCTGGCCTTTGACTGGTCAAGCTATACGCCGCCGGTTGCCCATCGTCTGGGCGTGCAGGAGGTGACGGCCAGCATTGAAACCCTGCGCAACTACATCGACTGGACGCCGTTCTTTATGACCTGGTCGCTGGCCGGAAAATATCCGCGCATCCTCGAAGATGAAGTGGTGGGTGAAGAGGCCCAGCGCCTGTTTAAGGATGCCAACGACCTGCTCGATCAGCTCAGCGCGGAGAAAACCCTCAACCCGCGCGGTGTGGTGGGGCTGTTCCCGGCCAACCGTGTGGGCGATGACATCGAGATCTATCGCGATGAAACTCGCACCCACGTGCTGACGGTCAGCCATCATCTGCGTCAGCAGACCGAGAAGGTCGGTTTTGCCAACTACTGCCTGGCCGATTTCGTCGCGCCTAAGCTGAGCGGTAAAGCGGACTACATCGGTGCCTTTGCCGTAACCGGCGGGCTGGAGGAGGACGCGCTGGCGGATACCTACGAAGCGCAGCATGATGATTACAATAAAATCATGATTAAAGCGATTGCCGACCGTCTGGCCGAGGCCTTTGCCGAATACCTGCATGAGCGGGTGCGTAAAGTGTACTGGGGCTATGCCCCGAACGAGAACCTCAGCAATGAGGAGTTGATCCGCGAGAACTACCAGGGCATTCGTCCGGCCCCGGGTTATCCGGCCTGCCCGGAGCACACCGAGAAAGGCACTATCTGGCAGCTGCTGGATGTTGAAACCCATACCGGCATGAAGCTCACCGAATCTTTCGCCATGTGGCCTGGGGCGTCGGTGTCCGGCTGGTATTTCAGCCATCCTGACAGCAAGTACTACGCCGTGGCGCAGATCCAGCGCGATCAGGTGGAGGATTATGCCCTGCGTAAAGGGATGAGCGTTTCGGAAGTGGAGCGTTGGTTAGCACCGAACCTCGGCTACGACGCAGACTGACCTGGCTTACTTGCCAGCTTGCACCAGGGCTGTCCTCACTCGGGTCACGTACTTTGTGTACGCTCCCCTCACTGCGGGCAGTCCGTGTGCAATCTGACTGCGCCGCCGACGGTCAGTGTCCGGTTCACGTCACGTTTCCTTACAACAAACAGGGCACCCACAGGGTGCCCTGTCTCTTTCTTACGTTTGAACCCTTATACTGATCGAAGGCTCCTTCGGCATTGCCCGGTGGCGCTCTCGCTTACCGGGCCTACAGCGCGCAACGAGCCTCAGGAAAACGTATAACGAAAAGGAGAACCTACATCCGTGCTGACTCTGCTACATCTGCTTTCTGCCGTGGCGTTGCTGGTCTGGGGCACGCACATTGTCCGTACCGGCGTGATGCGTGTTTTTGGTGCCCGCTTACGTACTGTACTCAGCCGCAGCATTGAGAAAAAACCGCTCGCGTTCTGCGCCGGCATTGGCGTGACCGCGCTGGTGCAAAGCAGCAACGCCACCACCATGCTGGTCACCTCGTTTGTGGCGCAGGATCTGGTGGCGCTGACCCCTGCGCTGGTGATTGTCCTCGGTGCCGACGTGGGGACCGCGCTGATGGCGCGGGTGTTAACCTTCGATCTCTCCTGGCTGTCGCCGCTGCTGATTTTCATCGGCGTGATATTTTTCCTTGGCCGTAAACAGACCCGCGCCGGACAGCTGGGACGGGTGGGGATCGGCCTTGGCCTGATTCTGCTGGCGCTGGAGCTGATCGTCCAGGCCGTCACACCCATTACCCAGGCCAGCGGCGTGCAGGTCATCTTCGCCTCGTTGACCGGCGATATCCTGCTGGATGCGCTGATTGGCGCGGTGTTTGCCCTGATTAGCTACTCCAGCCTGGCGGCGGTGCTGCTAACCGCCACGCTCACCGCGGCGGGGATCATCTCCTTCCCGGTGGCCCTGTGTCTGGTGATTGGCGCTAACCTCGGCTCCGGCCTGCTGGCGGTACTCAATAATAGCGCCGCCAACGCCGCGGCCCGTCGCGTGGCGCTCGGCAGCCTGCTGTTTAAGCTGGTGGGTAGCCTGGCCATCCTGCCTTTCGTCTATCCGCTGGCGAATCTGATGGATAACCTGTCGCTGCCGGAATCGGAGATGGTGATCTACTTCCACGTCTTTTATAACCTGGTGCGCTGCCTGGCGATGGTACCCTTTGCCGGGGTGATGGCGCGGTTCTGTGAACGGATTATCCGCGATGAACCCGAGCTCGATGCGCGCCTGAAACCGAAACATCTGGACACCTCAGCTCTGGATACCCCGGCGCTGGCGCTGGCCAATGCCGCTCGGGAAACGCTGCGCATGGGCGATGCCATGGAGCAGATGCTGGAGGGGCTGAAAAAGGTGATGCACGGCGAACCGCGGGAAGAGAAAGCGCTGCGCAAGCTCGCGGATGACATCAACGTGCTCTATACCGCCATCAAGCTCTATCTGGCGCGGATGCCAAAAGATGAGCTGGCGGAAGAAGAGTCCCGCCGCTGGGCGGAGATCATAGAGATGTCGCTCAACCTGGAGCAGGCCTCCGATATCGTCGAACGCATGGGGAGTGAAATCGCTGACAAATCGCTGGCGGCCCGCCGGGCGTTTTCCCTCGAAGGGGTCAAAGAGCTGGATGCGCTGCACGATCAGCTGCTTGCCAACCTCAAGCTGGCGATGTCGGTCTTTTTCTCCAGCGATCTGGCCAGCGCCCGCCGCCTGCGTCGTAACAAGCACCGTTTCCGCATCCTCAACCGCCGCTATTCCCACGCGCACGTTGACCGGCTGCACCAGCAGAACGTGCAAAGTATCGAGACCAGCTCCCTGCATATGGGGCTACTGGGCGACATGAAGCGTCTGAACTCCCTGTTCTGCGCGGTGGCGTACAGCGTGATGGAGCAGCCGGATGAAGATGATGGCCGGGATGAGTATTAATCTGCGTTAAGCCTTTGGCGCGGGCAACGACGCCGGGGGCTTGCGCAAGATAGCCAGGACCATACTGAATGCGTCTCGTATTTCCTGGTACTTAGCTTTTTACCAGCCCAAACCTGGGGTATATTTCGCCTCTACAGGAGAAATTATGCTGCCAACTCAATCTACCCGATTAAACAAATACATTAGCGAGAGCGGGATCTGCTCGCGCCGCGAGGCTGACCGTTACATTGAACAGGGCAACGTGTTTATCAACGGTAAACGCGCCACCATTGGCGATCAGGTCGTCCCTGGCGACGTGGTCAAAGTGAATGGTCAATTGATCGAGCCCCGGGACGAAGAAGACCTGGTGTTTATCGCGCTGAATAAACCGGTTGGCATTGTCAGTACCACGGAAGATGGCGAGCGCGACAACATCGTTGATTTCGTCAACCACAGCAGCCGTATCTTCCCGATTGGCCGTCTGGATAAAGACTCCCAGGGATTAATTTTCCTCACCAACCACGGCGATCTGGTGAATAAAATCCTGCGGGCCGGTAACGACCACGAGAAAGAGTACATCGTCACGGTCAACAAGCCGGTGACGGACGAATTCATTCGCGGGATGGGGGCGGGCGTTCCGATCCTCGGCACGGTCACGAAGAAGTGCAAGGTGAAGAAAGAGGCGCCGTTCGCCTTCCGTATCACCCTGGTTCAGGGCTTAAACCGCCAGATCCGCCGTATGTGCGAACATTTTGGCTTTGAAGTGACGAAGCTGGAGCGTACGCGCATCATGAACGTCAGCCTCTCCGGCATTCCGCTGGGCGAGTGGCGCGATCTGACCGGGGACGAGTTGATTGAGCTGTTTAAGCTGATCGAGAACTCATCCTCAGAAGCGAAGCCGAAAGCGAAGGCAAAACCGAAAACGCAGGGCATCAAGCGACCGGTGGTCAAGGCCCCACAGGCGGAAGAGAAAAGTAAAGCCAAACCGGCCGGGAACGGAAAACGCTTTACCCAGCCAGGGCGCAAAAAGAAAGGGCGCTGATCAGCGCCTTCCACGGGTTGGGGTATTCGCCGACCAGGAGAATGTCGCCTCTTTATCCACCTTATAAGCCTGCGCTTTTTTAAGCTTGCGGGCTTGTTTGGCTTCCAGTTCACGCTGCGCCATCAGTTTGTCGATGTACTCTTTCTTAACGTGATTGGTTTCGGCGTTGGTCAGCAGTCGGCCATGGGCGATACGGGCGCGATCGAGCAGGGTTTTCAGTTCGCGCTGCTCGCTTTCCGTCATGTCTTTCTGGGTCAATCTCGGTGTGGACATACCTGAAGCCTCCTGTGAGAGAGGCTTCAGTGTAAAGCATGCCTTCGCAGTCGCGAAGCTGAATTAACCTTCCTTCACCACATCGCGTTTCTTTTGTTCATCGATCGGCTTACCCGACCAGTAACCCGCCAGCAGCGAGCCGGACAGGTTATGCCATACCGAGAACAACGCACCCGGCAGAGCCGCCAGCGGCGAGAAGTAAATTTTGCCGAGCGCAGCGGCCAGGCCGGAGTTCTGCATCCCTACCTCAATCGCCAGCGTGCGGCAGGTGGATTCGTCAAAGCCGAACAGCTTTCCGCCCCAGTAACCGCCCAGCAGGCCGATGGTGTTATGCAGAACCACGGCGATAATCACCACAAAACCGACAGAGGCGATATGCGCCGCAGAACCGGCGACCACGGCGCTGATAATGGCCAGAATACAGACCATCGAAAACGCCGGCAGATACGGCTCCACGGCTTTCACCAGTCGAGGGAACAGATGGTGGATAATCAGCCCCAGCGCAATCGGGATCACCACGATCTGCAGAATGCTCAGCAGCATTCCCATTACATCCACCTGAATGTGGGCATCCACGTACAGACGCGTCAGCAGCGGGGTTGCTACCACGCCCACCAGCGTGGAGACGGAGGAGATGGTCACCGACAGCGCCACATCGCCTTTCGCCAGATAGATCATCACGTTGGAGGCCGTACCGCTGGCCACGCTTCCCACCAGCACCATCCCGGCGGAGAGGTCAGGCGGCATCTTAAAGGCGATAGCCAGCGCCCATGCCGCCAGCGGCATCACCAGGTAGTGCAGGAAAATACCCGCCGCGACCGGGGCCGGGCGTGACAGCACGCGTTTAAAATCGTCGACTTTCAGGTGCACGCCCATGCCGAACATGATCAGCATCAGCAGCGTGGTGACCCACGGGCCGATAGCGGTAAAGGTAGATGGCGTGTAATACGCGAGAACAGAGAGCAGCAGCGCCCATAACGGGAACAGCCGGGTAATGGCGGATAACATACGGATTCCTTGCGATTGTGTTGTGTCATGTAGTTATAAAAAAGCCGGGTTCGAGCCCGGCTTAGAGATATTGTTTATCCTGCTAATGAATTTTGTTCAACCAAATTGTCTTCATGATCCCGGGTGAAGACTTTCCCAGCTCAGCCCAAAGCGGGTGAGATATTTGCGCAGCCTGTCGGCATCGTTAGGGTTGACCTTTTTCATCCGGGAAACCGCAAAGAGTTCGCGACCGGCCTCGGATAATGAGGCGCTACGGCGGCACACCTCCAGCACGGTTTCCAGCTGTCGCTGGTCGAAGAGATCGAGCGCCATCGCCGTGGATGGCGTGGCGATTTGCCAGCTCTCCTGCAGCCTGACGATCTCTTCCTCAACAAGCGCTAAGGTGATGCGCCCCTGTTCGGCAAGCGTGGCCATCCGCGCCACAGAGGAACCCAGTTCCCGAAAGTTACCCCGCCACAACGCCTGAGGCGAGTCAGCAAAACGCAGATAGCGCTCACGCGCCTCTCTGTCGAAACGCACCTGGGATTGCGCTTCAGTCGCGAAGCGTTGCAGTTCGTACTCCACGTTGGGGGCGATATCCTCCCGACGCTGCGCCAGGCCGGGCAGGGCAAAACTCCACATATTGATACGGGCCCAGAGATCCTCCCGGAAACGACCTTCCGCCACCCACTGGCGCATATCCCGGTGCGTACCGGCAATCAGCTGAAAATCGCTCCTGACCTCTTTATCGGAGCCAAACGGGAAGAAGGTTTTTTCTTCGATGGCCTTCAACAGCATGGCTTGTTCGTCGAGGCCCAGTTCGGCGATCTCATCTAAAAACAACACGCCGCCGTCAGCCTCACGCAGCAGCCCGGCACGCGCCGTTGCCGCCCCGGTAAATGCCCCTTTGACATGGCCGAAAAGGGTCGACATGGCGTTGTCACCCCGCAGCGTGGCGCAGTTTACTGCCACCAGCCTGCCCGTCAGCTGATGGCGGGATTGCTTAAGCTGGTAAATACGGTTGGCGAGGAAGGATTTTCCGGCCCCCGTTGGGCCCGTCAGTAATACAGGGGCGGTCGAGCGCAGCGCCACGCGTTCAATCTGATCGATCAGGGCGTTGAAGGTGGCATTGCGGGTATCAATCCCGGCTTTGAGGAACGAAACGGATTCCTGCTGCTCGCGCTGAAAGCGGCTGGTCAGCGCGGCATAGCGGCTTAAATCCAGGTCGATGATCGAGTAACTTCCGACAGGCACTGCCTCTTCGGGCGCATCCCTGCTGGCAGGGCCGGTCTGGATCAGGCTGGCGGGAAGATACCGCGCTTCGGTCAGCAAAAACCAGCAGATCTGCGCCACGTGCGTGCCGGTGGTGATATGCACCAGGTACTCTTCATGCTCGGTGTCAAACTTGTAGTGGGTGGCGAAGTCGAGGAACGCGGCGTAGACCTCTTCAAAATCCCAGGGATCGGCAATGGTGACGGGCCACGGGCGCACGGTGGTATGGGGCGAGAGCAGCCTGATATCTTCCGTTATCTGTTCCGCCATTCCCCGATCCTGGGGCTGGTGGAGGAGCTCAAGCCTGTCGACGGGGAGGTCGGGCTGCTGGCAAAGCCCGACCGTCGGGCGCCATTTGCGTAAGCGGTTGGCCCGCTTGCCGCGTTTGTCCATCACCGTGCCCAGGACCCCAATAACCACTCGCCGCTTTTTCATGTTTATCCTTCAAGATAAAAACCGATACTAAAAGATAAAAATATTCTGCGGCTTAAGCAATGTCTGAAGAAACTATGTGAATTAAAGTAAATATAATCAAAAGGATATGTTTTATTTATGAAGGCTTAATATTCTGGCACGCTTCTGGCAATACTTCTCAGTAACAGACATCCCTGAGGGTGAGCACCATGAAACAGAATGATTTTGACGTATTAACGGCGCATCACAGCGCACCGGTAAAAATGTGGACGCACGGGGTTCCCGTAGAGCCAGAGGCGCGCGAGCAGTTGCTGAACACTGCGAAGATGCCTTTTATTTTCAAACATCTGGCGGTGATGCCGGATGTGCATCTCGGGAAAGGGTCCACCATTGGCAGCGTGATCCCCACCAAAGGGGCCATTATTCCGGCGGCGGTGGGGGTAGATATCGGCTGTGGGATGATCGCCGTGCGGACGTCGCTGCTGGCAGGGGATTTGCCGGATAACCTTCACGGGCTGCGCAGCGCCATTGAACAGGCGGTGCCGCACGGACGCACCAACACCCGCTCCCGTCGCGACAAGGGGGCGTGGGAAAAGACGCCGGATGAAGTGGATAACCACTGGCGACAGCTGGCGCCGCGCTTTAAGCGGCTGACGGATAAGTATCCGCAACTGCTGAAAACCAATAACCATCAGCATCTGGGGACGCTGGGCACCGGGAACCACTTTATCGAGGTGTGCCTGGACGAGCAGCAACGCGTGTGGGTCATGCTGCACAGCGGCTCGCGTGGCGTGGGTAATGCGATTGGCAACGTGTTTATCACCCTGGCGCAGAAGGATATGCAGCAGCATATCGCCAACCTTCCTGACAGGAATCTGGCCTATTTCCAGGAGGGGAGCCGACACTATAACGACTACATCGAGGCCGTGGAGTGGGCGCAGGATTTTGCCCGCCATAACCGCGAGGTGATGATGTCGCGCGTGTTGGCCGTGCTCTCGCGCATTGTGCCAAAGCCTTTTCTGACCCAGCAGGAGGCGGTGAATTGCCATCACAACTATGTGCAGAAAGAGCGTCATTTTGGTGAAGAGGTGCTGGTGACCCGCAAAGGGGCGGTGTCGGCACAGAAGGGCGAAATGGGGATCATCCCCGGCTCGATGGGGGCGAAGAGCTTTATCGTGCGCGGCCTGGGCAATGAGGAGAGCTTCTGCTCCTGTAGCCATGGGGCAGGACGGGTGATGAGCCGCACGGCGGCCAAAAAACGCTTCACCGTTGCCGATCAGATCCGCGCCACGGCCCACGTCGAGTGCAGAAAAGACAACGAGGTCATCGATGAGATCCCGATGGCCTATAAAGACATTGATGCCGTCATGGCGGCGCAAGCATCCCTGGTCAAAATCGTCCATACGTTGCGCCAGGTGGTATGTGTAAAAGGATAAAGCAAATGGCTGATAACGGTGTGGATACCGCCATGCGCGAGCGTGTGCGGCAGCAACTCAACGAAATAGAGCAACGATTCAATGTGACCGTGCTGTATGCCTGTGAATCGGGCAGCCGCGGCTGGGGCTTTGCATCGCCGGATAGCGATTATGACGTGCGCTTCCTGTATGTGCATAAACCTGACTGGTATTTGCGCGTCGAGCCGCAGCGGGATGTCATTGAGCTGCCCATAGACGACGAACTCGACGTGAGCGGTTGGGAGTGGCGCAAGGCGCTTGGCCTGCTGAAAGCGGCTAACCCCACGCTTATCGAGTGGCTGGATTCGCCGGTGGTCTATCAGCAGAGCGACAAGGTGATAACCGAGCTACGCAAGCAGGTGCCCGCCTGGTTCTCCCCCGTGCGTGCACGCTGGCACTACTACTCTATGGCGCGCAAAAATTTCCGCGGCTATTTGCAGGACGCAGAGGTCCGACTGAAAAAGTACTTTTACGTCCTGCGTCCTCTATTAGCGGTGCGGTGGGTGGAGGCCGGAAAAGGTATGCCACCGATGCGTTTTGCCGAACTGCTGGCGGGAAGCGAGCTTGATGCGCCGTTACGTCAGGAAATCGATGACCTGCTGGCGATAAAACAGCGTGCGGGAGAAGCGCAATACGGCCCCAGACGGCCTTTGCTGCATGCTTTCATCACTCAGGAGCTGGCGCGGGGTGAAAACCCTCCTACGCTGCCGGACAGCCGTAATGGCAAGATAGCCTCGCTGGATTCGCTGCTGATGAGAACGGTACTGGCAGGATAAAAAAATGGCCCGGTTTCCCGGGCCATTTTTCTGTTACTCAAACAAGTTATGATGCAGTTTCTGCACGACCTGCTCGGCTTCGGCGCCAGGCACCAGGAAGCACAGGTTGTAGCTGGAAGCACCATAGCAAATCATGCGGATGTTGAACGGCTCCAGCACGCCAAACACCTCTTTGCCCACGCCGCTGGCGCGGGACAGCTCGTTACCGATGATCGCCACCAGGGCGAGATCTTCTTCCACCTCGACGCGGCACAGTTCTGAAAGCTCCATCAGCAGGGACTGCGTCAGCAGGGTATCGCCGGTGGAGGTTGAGCCGGTGGTATCCAGGGTCAGGGCAATGTTCACTTCTGAGGTGGTCACCAGGTCCACCGAGATGCTGTGGCGCGCCAGAATGCTAAACACTTCTGCCAGGAAGCCGCGGGAGTGCAGCATGCTCAGGCTGTGCAGGGTCAGCAGGGTCTGTTTGCGACGCAGGGCGATGGCGCGGAACAGCGGTGGGTTTTCAGTGGTGTTGCACACGATAGTGCCGCCCGCTTTCGGATCTTTGCTGGAACCCACAAACACCGGGATATTGCTGCGTACCGCAGGCATCAGCGTCGCCGGGTGCAGCACTTTCGCGCCAAAGGTCGCCATCTCAGCGGCTTCTTCAAAGGCGATCACATCAATACGTTTTGCCGCAGGCACCACGCGCGGGTCGGTGGTGTAGATACCCGGCACGTCCGTCCAGATATCGACGCGGGAGGCCTGCAGGGCTTCACCCAGCAGGGCTGCGGTGTAGTCGCTGCCGCCACGGCCCAGCGTGGTGGTACGGCCTTTGATTTCGCTGCCGATAAAGCCCTGGGTAATGACAATCCCTTCCGCCAGGCGCGGCGCCAGCTGTTGGGTGGTCAGTTCGGCAATGGCGGTCACGTCCGGCTCGGCGCGGCCAAAGCGGTCGCTGGTGCGCAGCACTTTACGCACGTCAAACCACTGCGACTGAACGTTACGCTCGCGCAGCACTTCGACAAACAGCAGGGTCGACATCAGCTCACCGTGGCTGACCAGCTCGTCGGTCAGGGCGGTGGAGGTGGCCAGAGAGGCGGCTTCCGCCAGGGTGATGATATTTTCCAGCAGGCGCTCAATCTCTTCGCTGATCACGCTCGGATCGCGCAGGCGGCCAAGAATATCAAACTGAATTTTGTGCAGCGCTTCGAGCTTAGTCTGGCGCTCGCTCGCTTCCAGCCCTTCAGCAAGGGCGACCAGCAGATTGGTGACGCCAGCCGAAGCGGACAACACCACCAGGCGGGTATCAGGATCGGCCAGCACCACATCGGCGCTGCGGTTCATGGCATCAAAATCGGCCACGCTGGTACCGCCAAATTTGGCGACAACAAAACTCGTCATAACAACCTCGTGTCAGGGAAGGAAAAAAGCGACCATGGCACAAGGACAAAATAGTTTTATCGGTGCAGGCGCAAATACCGTGTGTATAAATAAAATGTGCAGGGGATCCTGTCAACGCCGGGATTATGCGGATTTTTCATGCTGCCTTCCATATGAGAAACAGGACTTATAACAGCTATACTTTTGGAGCTTTTACGCTGCACTTGATGCAGGCCAGGCCAATGGCATAAAAACCATCACAATTTTTGGCGACAGAGGCTACAATCGACCGAGGTCACAATTCTCAATTCAGAAGAGTATTGCTATGAAAAATATCAATCCAACGCAGACTTCAGCCTGGCAGGCATTACAGAAACATTTTGAAGAAATGAAAGACGTCACCATCGCGGAACTGTTCGCGAAAGACGGCGATCGTTTCAGCAAGTTCTCCGCGACCTTCGACGATCGGATGCTGGTGGATTTTTCCAAAAACCGCATCACTGAAGAGACGCTGGCAAAACTGCAGGATCTGGCGAAAGAGACCGATCTGAGCGGTGCCATCAAGTCCATGTTCTCCGGTGAGAAGATCAACCGCACCGAAGACCGCGCGGTGCTGCACGTGGCCCTGCGTAACCGTAGCAATACCCCAATTATCGTTGACGGCAAAGATGTGATGCCGGAAGTGAACGCCGTCCTGGAAAAGATGAAATCCTTCTCTGAAGCGATCATCTCAGGTCAATGGAAAGGCTACACCGGCAAAGCGATCACCGACGTGGTGAACATCGGTATCGGCGGCTCCGACCTCGGCCCGTTCATGGTGACCGAAGCGCTGCGTCCGTACAAAAACCACCTCAACATGCACTTTGTCTCTAACGTCGATGGAACCCACATCGCGGAAGTGCTGAAAAACGTGAACCCGGAAACCACCCTGTTCCTGGTGGCGTCTAAGACCTTCACCACTCAGGAAACCATGACCAACGCCCACAGCGCGCGCGACTGGTTCCTGAAAACGGCCGGTGACCAGCAGCACGTAGCGAAACACTTCGCGGCGCTCTCCACCAACGCCAAAGCGGTAGGCGAGTTCGGTATCGACACTGCCAACATGTTTGAATTCTGGGACTGGGTTGGCGGACGCTACTCCCTGTGGTCCGCTATCGGCCTGTCGATCATCCTTTCCGTGGGCTACGACAACTTTGTTGAGCTGCTCTCCGGCGCGCACGCGATGGATAAACACTTCTCCACCACCGCCCCAGAGAAAAACCTGCCGGTACTGCTGGCGCTGATCGGCATCTGGTACAACAATTTCTTCGGCGCTGAAACCGAAGCGATCCTGCCGTACGACCAGTACATGCACCGTTTCGCGGCCTACTTCCAGCAGGGCAACATGGAATCCAACGGTAAATACGTTGACCGTAACGGCAACGCCGTGGATTACCAGACTGGCCCAATCATCTGGGGCGAGCCAGGCACCAACGGTCAGCACGCGTTCTACCAGCTGATCCACCAGGGCACCAAGATGGTTCCTTGCGATTTCATCGCCCCGGCCATCACGCATAACCCGCTGTCTGACCACCATCCGAAGCTGCTGTCGAACTTCTTCGCGCAAACTGAAGCGCTGGCGTTCGGTAAAGCGCGTGATGTGGTTGAGCAGGAGTATCGCGATCAGGGTAAAGATCCGGCGACGCTGGACCACGTGGTACCGTTCAAAGTGTTCGAAGGCAACCGTCCGACTAACTCCATCCTGCTGCGTGAGATCACCCCGTTCAGCCTGGGCGCGCTAATTGCCCTGTATGAGCATAAAATCTTCACCCAGGGCGCAATCCTGAATATCTTCACCTTTGACCAGTGGGGCGTAGAGCTGGGCAAACAGCTGGCTAACCGCATTCTGCCAGAGCTGGGTGATAACCAGGATATCAACAGCCACGACAGCTCCACCAACGGTCTGATTAACCGTTATAAAGCCTGGCGCGCATAAGTAAGTCTGCTGCGGTCTGTGTGCCCGGTGGCGCTACGCTTACCGGGCCTACAAAACCCCGTAGGCCGGGCAAACGGAGTGCCGCCCGGCAGATCTGCACAAAATATAAACAAAAAATATAGATCCCCGTCACATTTTTGCGTTATACAGGAACCTCGCCCCGGAGAATGAGGTGCTGTATGACATCCCTGACTCGCCCACGCGTTGAGTTTATCTCAACCATTCTGCAGACCGTGCTGAACCTGGGTCTGCTGAGCCTTGGCCTGATCCTGGTCGTCTTCCTCGGTAAAGAGACGGTGCATCTGGCTGATGTGCTTTTTGCCCCTGAGCAAACCAGCAAATACGAGCTGGTTGAAGGGCTGGTGGTTTACTTTCTCTACTTCGAATTTATCGCCCTGATCGTGAAGTACTTTCAGTCTGGCTTTCACTTCCCGCTGCGCTACTTTATCTACATTGGTATCACCGCGATTGTGCGACTGATTATCGTCGATCATAAATCGCCCCTCGACGTGCTGCTCTACTCGGCGGCAATCCTGCTGCTGGTGGTCACACTCTGGCTGTGCAACTCGAAGCGATTAAAACGGGAATAAAAAAAGGGCGGCCCGAGGGCCGCCGAATACAGTCACAAGTTTGGATCAAGACATCAAGGCAAAGTTGAGGGTTGCAGTGGCATAACAATGAAACTTAACCTTTCACACCCCCCGCGGTCAGGCCGTTCACCAGCCAGCGCTGAGCCAGCAGGAACACGACGGTGATCGGGATAGCGGAGAGTACGGCGGCTGCGGCAAAGTCGCCCCACAGGTAGTTTTGTGGGTTGAGGTATTGCTGCATCCCTACCGCCAGGGTGTAGCTGTTCACATCCCGCAGCAGCAGTGATGCGACCGGCACTTCGGTGATGGCGGCGATAAACGACAGAATAAAGACCACCGCCAGAATCGGCACGGAGAGCGGCAGCAGCACCAGGCGGAACGCCTGCCATGGGGTGGCGCCATCCAGCGAGGCCGCTTCTTCCAGCGAGTTGTCGATGGTTTCGAAATAGCCCTTGATGGTCCAGACGTGCAGCGCGATCCCGCCGAGGTAGGCGAAGATCACCCCACCGTGGGTGTTCAGGCCGATGAACGGCACGTACTGGCCGAGGCGGTCAAACAAGGCGTACAGGGCGACCAGCGACAGTACCGCCGGGAACATCTGGAAAATCAGCATCCCTTTCAGCAGCGTCGCTTTCCCTTTGAAGCGCATACGGGCAAACGCGTAGGCGCAGGTGGTGGAGAGGGTCACGATACCGATCGCGGTGATGGTGGCGACTTTCACCGAGTTCCACAGCCACAGCAGCACCGGGAACGGCGGCGGCGTCACGCGGCCATCGGCGTGCTCCACGCTGAAGCCCAGCGCCAGCTTCCAGTGCTCCCAGGAGATCTCATCCGGGATCAGGCTGCCTGTCGCGAAGTTACCCGAACGCAGGGAGATGGCGATAACCATCAGCAGCGGGAACATGATCGCCGCGATAAAAATCAGCAGGCCCAGGTGGGTCGCAAAGAGGCGCAACTTCTGAGATTTGGGTTGAACCATAGACATAATCAGTGCCCTCCTTAGTCAAATTTCATGCGAGTAGCTTTCAGGTTTACAATCGCCAGCGCGCCTACCAGCAGGAAGATCAGGGTGGCAATCGCTGCCGCCAGACCGAAGTCCTGGCCGCCGCCGCCTTCGAAGGCGATACGGTAGGTGTAGCTTACGAGCAGGTCGGTATAACCGGCTGGCGTGGTGGTGCCGAGACGGTCCGGGCCACCGTTGGTCAACAGCTGAATCAGCACGAAGTTGTTAAAGTTAAAGGCGAAGCTGGCAATCATCAGCGGCGTCAGCGGCTTGATCAGCAGCGGGAGCGTAATTTTAAAGAAGTTCTGGAACGGGGTCGCACCGTCCATCGCCGAGGCTTCGTACAGGTCATCCGGGATGGCCTTCAGCAGCCCCATGCACAGGATCATCATGTACGGATAGCCAAGCCAGGTGTTGACGATGACGATCATGGTGCGGGCGGTGGTCGGATCGCTGAACCAGGCCGGCTTGATGCCAAACAGCCCGCTCAGCATCATGTTGATTTCACCAAAGCTCTGGTTGAACAGACCCTTGAAAATCAGAATCGAGATGAACGACGGCACGGCATACGGCAGGATCAGCAGGACGCGGTAAATCGCTTTCCCTTTCAGTGCTTCCCACTGGACCAGGCAGGCCAGCACCATGCCGACAGCCACGGTCAGGATCACGGTCAGTATCGAGAAGACCACGGTCCAGACGAAGATGGCGAAGAACGGCTTCTGAATGCCTTCGTCGGTGAAGACGCGGGTAAAGTTGTCCCAGCCGATGGTCACGGTGTAGCCCGGGCTGAGCTTATCGTCGCCCCAGTTACCGTCGGCATTGACGGACTGGTAGAAACCAATCTCATTGTTTGGGCGGTACTTCACGCCGGTCTGGTTGTTGGTGAGCGTGCTGTTATCGCCCAGCGTGTAGAGCGGACGTGTGCCGGAGAACTGGCGCAGCGAGCTCATGATCACTTTGCTTTCATCCGGCAGCTCGGCGGTCACCTGGGTCAGCGCCTGGCGGTTCTGGGTGATAACACGCAGGTTAGCGCGTTCCCCTTCCGGCAGCGCGTCCGCTTCTTTCAGGGCCAGTTTTTGCTCGCCGCCAAATTTAAAGGCATCGGAAACGTAGTATTTGCCCGCGGCATCGTCGGTCAGGGCCAGCTTCCACTCGTCACCGGACGGGTAGAGGCCAAAGTTGAAGGTCTTACCGGCCTGATAGGAACGATCCATCAGCACCTGCTGAGCGCGCTCTTGCGCGAGCTGGTTGGTGCTGCTGTAGTTGGTGAAGGCAATGGCGATGGTGCAGATCAGCGGGAACAGGACAAACAGCCCCATCCCGGCCACGCCCGGATAGACATAGCGCCAGGCGTAGGCTTTACGATTGGCGAAAATATAGAGGCCGACGGCGCTTAAGATCAGCGTCATGGCGGCAAACAGGTACTCCCCCTGGGCGTACATTACAACAATAAGGTAACCCACCAGCAAGCCCAGCAGACCAATCACTGACCATTTCAGCGTGTCGCTTTGCCACCAGTGTTTCTTTTTAACGACATCCATGGGGATCTTCCTCTACAACTGTGAAAACTTATTGTCAGGTGGCGCTCCGCTTACCTGACCTACGGTTCGAACCGTAGTTGTAGGGCGGGTAAGCGAAGCGCCACCCGCCGCTGTTACTTACTACTTGGTAATACGACCCTGAGCATCTTTCAGCGCGGCATCCACAGTCTGACGACCGCTGGCGGCGTTGATCACCGCAGTACGGGTGGCATACCAGAAGGCAGCCATCTGCGGGATGTTCGGCATGATTTCGCCTTTCTCGGCGTTACTCATGGTGGCGGCGATGCGTGGATCTTTCGCCAGCGTTTCCTGGAAGGATTTCAGCGCCACGGCACCCAGCGGTTTATCCTTGTTCACTTCTTCCAGACCCTGATCGGTCAGGAGGTAGTTTTCCAGGAACTCTTTCGCCAGCTCTTTGTTCGGGCTGGCGGCGTTGATACCGGCGCTCAGCACGCCAACGAACGGTTTAGACGGCTTGCCATTGAAGGTTGGCAGCACCGCGACGCCGTAGTTGATTTTGCTCTTGTCGATGTTGGACCACGCCCACGGACCGTTGATGGTCATCGCGGTTTCGCCCTTGTTGAACGCTGCTTCGGCGATGGAGTAATCGGTGTCCGCGTTCATCTGTTTGTTCTTGATCAGGTCAACCAGGAAGGTCAGACCCGCTTTCGCGCCTGCGTTGTCCACGCCGACGTCTTTCACGTCATATTTGCCGTCAGCAAATTTGAACGCGTAGCCGCCATCGGCAGCAATCAGCGGCCAGGTGAAGTACGGTTCTTGCAGGTTGAACATCAGCGCGCTCTTACCTTTCGCCTTCAGCTCTTTATCCAGAGCCGGGATCTCTTCCCAGGTTTTCGGCGGGTTCGGTACGAGGTCTTTGTTGTAGATCAGGGAGAGCGATTCAACCGCGACCGGGTAAGCAATCAGCTTGCCGTTGTAACGCACGGCATCCCAGGTGAACGGGAACAGCTTGTCCTGGAAGGCTTTATCCGGAGAGACTTCCGCCAGCAGACCAGACTGTGCGTAGCCACCGAAACGGTCATGCGCCCAGAAGATAATGTCCGGGCCGTCGCCGGTCGCCGCAACCTGCGGGAATTTCTCTTCCAGTTTGTCCGGGTGTTCAACGGTGACTTTGATGCCGGTGTCTTTCTCGAATTTCTTACCCACTTCGGCCAGGCCGTTGTAGCCTTTGTCGCCGTTAATCCAGATTACCAGCTTACCTTCTTCAATTTTGGCGAGCGCCGGAGCGGAGATCATCATTGCTGCAAGGGCGGACAATGCGAAAACGCGTGCGCCAGTCTTGATATTCATATCTGCCATCCTTTTTGGTGATGTGCTGTGGATACATGAGGTGGTTCAACGTCGCTCAGTCTCCTTATTTGACATCCTCTTTCCATCCTCCCGTCCCCTACGCCCCACCCCCGTTTTATGTGATCTGCGTTGCATAAAATTGAGTTATGTGTCCCAGCGCACATAAAAGTACGCTGAATTTTGCCAGTGACATCACGAATTTAGCCTCAGCCCCCGGGTCGCGCTGGCTGAGTCCTCTCTCTCATCCTCCCACCTCCTCCCCCATAAAAAAGGCAGGGGGTGGAGGATTCGCGGTGCCGCGCGATACCGCATAGTCAGCCCATATTGAATGTTTCTGTCGATGACAGGTTGTAACGAAGGGAGTAGGGCATGGCGAGCGTAGAACTGCGTAACGTAACGAAAGCCTGGGGTGACGTGGTGGTGTCGAAAGATATCAATCTCGATATCCAGGAAGGCGAATTCGTGGTTTTTGTGGGCCCGTCAGGCTGCGGTAAATCCACACTGCTGCGCATGATTGCCGGTCTGGAAACGATCACCAGCGGCGATCTGATGATTGGCGATACCCGGATGAACGATATCCCGCCAGCGGAACGCGGCGTCGGGATGGTATTCCAGTCTTATGCCCTCTATCCCCATCTCTCCGTTGCCGAGAATATGTCGTTCGGCCTGAAGCTGGCCGGCGCCAAAAAAGAGACCATCAACCAGCGTGTGACCCAGGTTGCCGAAGTGTTGCAGCTGGCGCACCTGCTGGAGCGTAAGCCGAAGGCACTTTCCGGTGGTCAGCGTCAGCGTGTGGCGATTGGCCGTACGCTGGTGGCGGAACCGCGCGTGTTTCTGCTCGATGAGCCGCTGTCGAACCTCGACGCCGCGCTGCGCGTGCAAATGCGTATTGAGATCTCCCGCCTGCACAAGCGTCTGGGCCGCACCATGATTTACGTCACCCACGATCAGGTCGAAGCGATGACTCTGGCCGACAAGATTGTGGTGCTGGATGCCGGTCGCGTGGCGCAGGTAGGTAAACCGCTGGAACTCTATCACTACCCGGCAGACCGCTTTGTTGCGGGCTTTATTGGCTCGCCAAAGATGAACTTCCTGCCGGTCAAAGTCACCGCCACCGCCATTGAACAGGTTCAGGTTGAACTGCCGAACCGCCAGCAGGTGTGGTTACCGGTAGACAGTGCAAACGTCAACGTGGGGGCGAACATGTCCCTCGGGATCCGCCCTGAGCATCTACTGCCGAGCCACATCGCTGATGTGACGCTGGAAGGCGAGGTTCAGGTGGTTGAGCAACTTGGTCATGAAACACAGATTCATATCCAGATCCCCGCCATTCGTCAGAACCTGGTGTACCGCCAGAATGACGTGGTGTTGGTAAAAGAGGGTGCCACATTCGCTATCGGCTTGCCGCCAGAGCGCTGCCATCTCTTCCGGGAAGATGGCACTGCATGTCGTCGGCTGCACCAGGAGCCAGGCGTTTAAGGAATCCCAATAATAAGCACGAAACCATCAGGTGAAGTGTTCAAAGAAAAGCAATGATCTCAGGAGATAGAATAATGATTACTCTGCGCAAAGTCCCTCTGGCGGTCGCCATTGCGGCAGGCATCCTGTCTGCCCAGGCCGGCGCTGTAGACTTTAAAGGTTATGCTCGTTCTGGCATTGGCTGGACCGGGAGTGGTGGCGAACAGCAGTGTTTCCAGGCAACAGGTGCACAAAGTAAATACCGTCTTGGTAACGAATGTGAAACCTATGCTGAATTGAAACTTGGCCAGGAAGTGTGGAAAGAGGGCGACAAGAGCTTCTACTTCGACACCAACGTAGCGTATTCCGTTTCTCAGCGTAATGACTGGGAAGCCACCGATCCGGCATTCCGTGAAGCAAACGTGCAGGGTAAAAACCTGATCGAATGGCTGCCAGGCTCCACTATCTGGGCCGGTAAGCGCTTCTATCAGCGTCATGACGTTCACATGATCGACTTCTACTACTGGGATATTTCAGGTCCTGGTGCCGGTATCGAAAACATCGATCTGGGCTTCGGTAAACTGTCTATGGCAGCGACCCGTTCATCTGAATCCGGCGGCTCTTCCGCGTTCGCAGATTTCGATGCAAACGGCGACCGTATTTACGACAACGTTGTACCAAACGACGTCTTCGATATCCGTTTAGCCGGTATGGAAATCAACCCAGGCGGTACCCTGGAGCTGGGCGTTGACTACGGTCACACCAACATTCCTGACGACTACTATCTGCAGCCTGGCGCCTCTAAAGATGGCTGGATGTTCACCGCTGAACATACCCAGAGCATGATGAAAGGCTTCAACAAGTTTGTGGTTCAGTACGCAACGGATTCCATGACCTCCAACGGTAAAGGTATTCCGCAGGGTGCAAGCCTGAACAACGACGGCTCCCTGATTCGCGTCATCGACCACGGTGCAATCACTCTGGCTGACCAATGGGATCTGATGTACGTCGGTATGTACCAGAACATCGACCTGGACAACAACAACGGTACCGAGTGGTGGACCGTCGGTGTTCGTCCGATGTTCAAATGGACGCCAATCATGTCCACCTTGCTGGAAGTTGGCTACGACAACGTTAAGTCTCAGAAAACTGACGACACCAACAGCCAGTACAAAATCACCCTGGCACAACAGTGGCAGGCAGGCGACAGCATCTGGTCTCGTCCGGCTATCCGTGTCTTCGCAACCTACGCCAAGTGGGATGAGAAATGGGGTTACGCAAACAACGGCGACACGAATGCAGGCTACACCTCTGGCGTAGCGTATAACGACACTTCTGCACGTACCTTCAGCCGTGGCGACAACGATGAGTGGACCTTCGGTGCCCAGATGGAAATCTGGTGGTAATACGTAGTATCTGATGTATTGACCTGAAAGAGGGGCGCAAGCCCCTCTTTTCATAGAGTTCTGCGCGCTATTGCCTGGCCACCGCAGTGCTTATGCTATCTGAGGTAAAAACAATGAAAATGAAGAAAAGTCTCGTCGCGCTGTGCCTCTCCGCAGGGTTGTTGGCAGGTGCTCCAGCCATCACGCTCGCCAACGTTAATTTTGTACCGCAAAACACCAGCGCCGCGCCTGCTGTCCCGGCTGCCGCGCTGCAACAGTTAGTCTGGACGCCTGTCGATCAGTCCAAAGCCCAGACCACCCAGCTTTCAACCGGCGGCCAGTCCTTAAATGTGGCGGGCATCACCGGCCCGGTGGCAGCCTACAGCGTGCCGGCTAATATTGGTGAAATCACGCTTACGCTGACCAGTGAAGTGAACAAACAAACCAGCGTATTCGCACCGAACGTGCTGATACTGGATCAGAACCTGACGCCATCGGCCTACTTCCCAAGCGAATACTTCACCTATCAGGAGCCGGGCGTCATGAGCGCCGACCGCCTGGAAGGGGTCATGCGCCTGACGCCTGCGCTGGGCCAGCAAAAACTCTATGTGCTGGTGTTTACCACCGATAGCGATCTGCAAAAAACCACCAAGCTTATCAACCCGGCAAAAGCCTATGCCAAAGGCACCGGCAATGCCGTACCGGATATTCCGGACCCGCTTGCCCGTCACGTCACTGATGGTGAGCTGAAGCTGAAAGTCTCCACCAACAGCGCCTCCAGCGTGCTGGTCGGCCCACTGTTTGGCTCCTCCGGCCCGGGCCCGGTCACCGTGGGTAACACCGCAGCACCTGCCCCGGTCTATGCCGCGCCAGCCGCAGCACCTGCCACCGCTGCTGCCCCTGTCGCTGCCCCGGTCGCCGCGAAGAAGAGCGAGCCGGTGCTTAACGACACCGAAACCTACTTCAATCAGGCCATTAAACAGGCAGTAGATAAAGGCGATGTCGACAAGGCGCTGAAACTCCTTGATGAAGCCGAGCGTTTAGGCTCGACCACTGCCCGTTCCACCTTTATCAGCAGTGTAAAAGGCAAGGGGTGACCGTCTCCCCACAGTGCTGATTTTGTCAGTAGTTTGGTGCGCCCTTGCGGGCGCACTTTTTTTGCGATCTCTGCCGCTGTTGCACCTCTGTTGCGATAATGTTCGCTAGTTCACGTTTGCCCGCCCCCATTCCACGTTTCTGCGATACAATAGCTTCACGTTATGTATCGGAGAGTCTGGCATGTCACACCCCGCGCTTTTGCTCCTGCGCGCGCTGCGTTATTTTGACGAAATACCTGCGCTGGAACCGGAGCAGCTCGACTGGCTGCTGCTGGAAGATTCCATGACCAAACGTTTTGAGCAGCAGGGCAAAAAGGTTACCGTCACCCTCATTCAGGAGGGATTTGTCACGCCTGATGCGGTAGCGGACGAACTGCCATTACTGCCGAAAGAGGCACGCTACTGGCTGCGGGAGATCCTGCTCTGTGCCGACGGCGAGCCGTGGCTGGCCGGACGCACCGTGGTGCCTGAATCCACCCTCACCGGACCGGAGCTGGCGCTGCAGCAGATGGGCAAAACCCCGCTGGGCCGCTATCTGTTTACCTCCTCCGAGCTTACCCGAGATTTTATTGAGATTGGTCGCGATGCCGGGCTGTTGGGACGTCGTTCCCGCCTGCGCTTAAGTGGTAAACCCCTGATGCTGACCGAGCTGTTTTTACCGGCGTCGCCGTTGTACTAAGAGGAAGAGAAAATGGAGTGGAGTCTGACGCAGAACAAGCTGCTGGCGTACCACCGCCTGATGCGAACCGACAAGCCGATTGGTGCGCTGCTGCTGCTGTGGCCGACCCTGTGGGCGCTGTGGGTGGCGACCCCCGGGCTGCCGCCGCTGTGGATCCTGGCGGTGTTTGTGGCGGGCGTCTGGTTAATGCGCGCGGCAGGCTGTGTCGTCAACGACTATGCCGACCGTAAGTTTGACGGCCATGTGAAACGCACCGCTAAACGTCCGCTACCGAGCGGCGATGTCACCGAGAAAGAGGCGCGCGCGCTGTTTGTAGTGCTGGTCCTGCTCTCGTTCCTGCTGGTGCTGACCCTGAATACCATGACCATTCTGCTCTCCGTAGCAGCGCTGGCCCTGGCCTGGGTCTATCCGTTTATGAAGCGCTACACCCATCTGCCGCAGGTGGTGCTGGGTGCCGCCTTTGGCTGGTCGATCCCGATGGCGTTTGCCGCCGTCAGCGAAAGCGTGCCCCTGAGCTGCTGGCTGATGTTCCTGGCCAACATCCTCTGGGCGGTGGCCTACGATACCCAGTACGCGATGGTCGATCGGGACGATGACCTGAAGATCGGCATCAAATCCACCGCCATTCTGTTTGGGCGTCAGGACAAGCTGATCATCGGGATTCTGCAGGTCGCGGTGCTGGGGCTGATGGTGGCGATTGGTTATCTGAACCAGCTGAACGGGGTCTTTTACGCGGCGGTCGCGGCGGCAGGGGTGCTGTTTATCTACCAGCAAAAGCTTATCGCCAACCGCGAGCGCGACGCCTGTTTTAAAGCGTTTCTGAACAATAACTATGTGGGGCTGGTGTTGTTTTTAGGCCTGGCGGTGAGTTACTGGGCATAAAAAAAGCCGGGTGGCGGCTTCGCCTTACCCGGCTTACGATCTGGCAAACCCTGTAGGCCCGGTAAGCGTTAGCGCCACCGGGCGTTTTTTATTCTCCCTGCGTCGCGCTCTCAATCGTTAAGCGCACGTCCGAGGTAATCAGGTCCGCCAGCATCTGGTACACCTTCATCGTCTCTTCCGGCTCGGCATCACCACTGTCACTGATGTAGCCCTCGTCACGCAGCGTCAACACCAGCGAACTGAAGACCGCTTTATCGAAGAACTCCGGCGCGTTGATGCCGTGCAGCATCGACAGACGCTGTGCCAGCGTGCGGCTCTCTTTCTCCAGCGTCCCGCGGTTGATCGACGGGTTGGCGCTCAGCAGCCAGAAGGTAATGGCATAACGCTGCACGGTTTCGCGTGCGCCCGCCGCTAGCAGCTGCAGCGTGCGTGCCCGGGACGGGTTGATCAGCAGAAGGTCATCTTTCTGCGAAATCAGTCCCTGGCGGGTCAGCTCTTCAATCTGCTTATCCAGCACCTCTGCCAGCTCGTCGTTTTCCCAGCGCAGGAACAGCTCGGCTTTCAGCATCGGGTAGAGGGCGGTGACATGCTCCAGCAGCGCCTGACGGGTGATCTGGCGATGCTGGGTGATGATGGCCGCCATCAGCGACGGCAGCATCAGCATATGCGCAATGTTGTTGCGGTAGTAGGTCATCAGTACCGCCTGCTCGCGCGGCAGAATGATGATATCGCCGATGGTGTCCTTCTCGACCTCAAACTTGTTCATCTGCAGCGCGTGCTCGATCAGCTCGCTGGCGCTGGCGGTCGGCACCGTGGCATCTGCCGCGTACGGCACGTTGCGCATCAGGTTCAGGTAGCAGTCGAGCTGCTCGGTCAGCTGTTCACGGGTGAGCGAGCGCTGGCGAGAGGCCAGCAGAGCGGTACAACACAGGTTCATGGCGTTGGCCGCCCCGGCGTTGTTAATACGTACCATCAGATCGGCGGCTATGGCGTTCACCGTTGGCGTCAGCCAGGCCGGACGCACCGCTTCGATCGGATCGATGGACTCGCGCCACTCCGGCACACGGTGATTGAGATAAGTCATCAACGGCATAGGTTCGCCGAAGTTAACATATCCCTGACCAAGATTGCGCAGCTTGCTCAGGCCGCGCAGCATCTGCAGCAGGCTCTCTTTCTCTTTGGTGGCGCCGCGCAGCTCTTTGGCGTAAGTACCCACTTCCATCACGTGCTCGTAACCGATGTAAATCGGCACCAGAGTGATTGGACGCGTACCGCCACGCAGCATCGCCTGAATGGTCATCGACAGGGTGCCGGTCTTCGGATCGAGCAGACGCCCGGTACGGGAACGGCCGCCTTCCACGAAATATTCCACAGAGTAGCCGCGGCTGAACAGCTCGCCCAGATACTCACGGAACACGGTAGAGTAGAGCTTATTGCCCTTAAAGGTACGGCGAATGAAGAACGCACCCAGACGGCGGAAGATCGGGCCAGCCGGCCAGAAGTTGAGGTTGATACCCGCAGCGATGTGCGGCGGCACCAGCCCCTGGTGATAGAGCACATACGAGAGCAGCAGATAGTCCATGTGGCTGCGGTGGCAGGGCACATAAACAATCTCATGGCCGTCGTGGGCCAGCTGGCGCACACGCTCGGCGTTGTGCACGTTGATCCCCTGATAGAGACGGTTCCAGGTAAAGCTCAGGATACGGTCGCTAAGGCGGATCATCTCGTAGGAGAAGTTGGCCGCAATCTCTTCCATCAGGGCGATGGCGTTTTGCTGCGCCTTCTCGTGGGAGATTTTTTTGCTGCGCGCTTCGTCTTCGACGGCGCGGGCGATCGCTTTCGAGGCCAGCAGCTTGTTAAACAGATCCTGACGTGCCGGCAGGCGTGGGCCTACCGCGGCCAGACGCTGACGGGCAAAGTGCATGCGCGCCACGCGGGCCAGCTTCTGGGCGATGGTCTTATCCGTACCGTGCTCATCGGCCATGCGGCGCAGTGAGACTGACGGCGAGAAACGGACAAAGCTGTCGCGGCCGAGCCAGTTAACGGCGAAAAATTTCTGCACCCCGTTAAGCATGCGCAACGGCGGATTTTCTTCGCCTTTATCACGCCCCGGACGACGGCCAAACATGACCGATACGGGCACCATCTGCACGTCCAGCAGCGGGTTACTGCGGTGCAGGTCGAGGTAGTCATGGAACAGCTTGATCGACTCTTCTTTCGGCGTGTACCAGGTGAACACACGAGGGCCACCGTGAATAAAGATGTAGCGCGGCAGCTGAGTGCCGTCGATCTCCAGCGGCTCCAGCGGATCGGGAAGATCGTGCGCCAGGCATTGGGCGCGCAGCGTCAGCAAGTCGGCCTTCGAGTTATAAGGCAAAACGTACATAATAGGACGCGAGGTATCGAGTCCCAACTCCAGCGTGGGAACCGCCGGAATAGACTTGCTTTTTACCAGGACGCTTAATGGTAAATTAAGTAATTTGTAGTAAATTCGTGGCCAGCCAGACATAAACGATGTAAAGCCTCTGGTTAAAAATGCAATTGCGGCGCAAGGATAACAGAAAGCGCGCAAAATTTCTGTTGTTACCCGTCATACTTCCGGTGGCTGCGCCAGGCGCTTAAACCACCGTTTCTGACGCTATTTTCGAAGAAAGGTTTCTTTTAATGGCCAATAATACCACTGGGTTAACCCGAATCATTAAAGCTGCCGGCTATTCATGGAAAGGCATCCGTGCTGCCTGGATCAATGAAGCCGCATTTCGCCAGGAGGGGGTTGCTGTCGTCGCGGCGATTATTATTGCCTGCTGGCTGGATGTTGATCCCATCACTCGCGTATTACTGATTGGCTCGGTGATGTTGGTGATGATAGTCGAAATTTTGAACAGTGCGATCGAGGCGGTGGTCGACCGTATCGGCACTGACTTTCACGAGCTCTCGGGCCGGGCAAAAGATATGGGTTCTGCCGCGGTGCTGATGGCGATTATCGTTGCGTTGTTTACCTGGGTCACGCTGCTTTGGGGACATTTACGATAAGCCTTCAGAAACCGAACAAGTCTCTGGTTTTTTATGCGGTTTGTGGTTCCAAAATCACCTTTAGCTGTATATACTCACAGCATAACTGTATATACACCCAGGGGGCGGAATGAAAGCGTTAACGACCAGGCAGCAAGAGGTGTTTGATCTCATTCGGGATCATATCGGCCAGACGGGTATGCCGCCGACGCGTGCAGAAATCGCGCAGCGTCTGGGCTTCCGTTCTCCAAATGCCGCCGAAGAGCACCTTAAGGCACTGGCGCGTAAGGGTGTGCTTGAGATTGTCTCCGGAGCGTCTCGCGGTATTCGCCTGCTGGTTGAAGCCGAAGAGGGCCTTCCGCTCGTCGGCCGCGTCGCCGCCGGGGAACCGCTGCTGGCGCAGCAGCACATTGAAGGCCACTATCAGGTCGATCCGGGCATGTTTAAACCGAGCGCAGACTTTCTGCTCCGCGTAAGCGGTATGTCGATGAAAGACATCGGTATTCTGGATGGCGATCTGCTGGCAGTACACAAAACGCAGGACGTGCGTAACGGTCAGGTGGTTGTGGCGCGTATCGATGATGAAGTCACCGTTAAGCGACTGAAAAAGCAGGGCAACACCGTGCAGCTGCTGCCGGAAAACAGCGAGTTTTCCCCGATTGTTGTCGACCTGCGTGAAAATAACTTCTCCATCGAAGGTCTTGCGGTTGGCGTCATCCGCAACGGTGAGTGGTTATAACGCCTTTCTGACAGACTGCGACCCTGTCGCAGTCTGCTTTTCTTGCCTCCGGCGAACATTTTCATGTCTCTCCTGACTGCTTCAGACAAGGCGTTGTGGCGTCTTGCACTTCCTATGATCGTCTCCAATATCAGCGTCCCTCTGCTCGGGCTGGTGGATACGGCTGTCATTGGTCATCTCGATTCGCCCGTCTATCTGGGCGGTGTCGCCATCGGCGCGACGGCAACCAGCTTCCTGTTTATGCTGCTGCTCTTTTTGCGCATGAGTACCACCGGGCTTACTGCCCAGGCCTATGGCGCGAAGGATCCGCAGCGTCTGGCCCGCGCGCTGGTGCAGCCGCTGATCCTGGCCCTCGGTGCCGGTCTGCTGATTGTGCTGTTGCGCACACCGCTCATCGATCTGGCGCTGCATATCGTTGGCGGCAGCGAGGCCGTTCTTCATCAGGCGAGGCGCTTCCTTGAGATCCGCTGGCTCAGCGCCCCGGCATCGCTGGCTAACCTGGTGCTGCTCGGCTGGCTGCTGGGGGTGCAGTATGCCCGGGCGCCGGTGATCCTGCTGGTAGTGGGGAACCTGCTCAACATCGTGCTGGATCTTTGGCTGGTGATGGGCCTGCAGATGAACGTGCAGGGGGCTGCGCTGGCGACCGCTATCGCAGAGTACGCCACCCTGCTGATCGGCTTATGGATGGTCTGGCGGGTGCTGGCCCTGCGCGGTATTTCGCTGGCGCTGCTGAAAGCGAGCTGGCGGGGCAACATCCGCAAACTGCTGGCCCTCAATCGCGACATCATGCTGCGCTCGCTGCTGCTGCAACTCTGTTTCGGGGCGCTGACGGTAATGGGCGCGCGGCTGGGGCCGGAGATTATCGCCGTCAACGCCGTGCTGATGACCCTGCTGACCTTTACCGCCTACGCGCTGGATGGCTTCGCCTACGCGGTTGAGGCCCACTCCGGGCAGGCCTATGGCGCACGGGAAAGCGGCCAGCTGCGGGAAGTGTGGCGGGCGGCCTGCCGTCAGTCCGGCCTGGTGGCGCTCGCCTTCGCGCTCGTCTATGCCCTGGCAGGCGATCGGATCATTGCCCTGCTAACTTCGCTGCCCGAACTGCGCGCGCTGGCGAGCCACTATCTTATCTGGCAGGTGGTTTTACCGGTGGTGGGCGTCTGGTGCTATTTGCTGGATGGGATGTTTATCGGCGCAACCCGCGGCGCAGAGATGCGCAACAGCATGGCCGTAGCGGCCGCCGGCTTTGGCCTGACGCTGTTCACCCTGCCGTGGCTGGGCAATCATGGCCTGTGGCTGGCTCTGTGCGTGTTTCTTGCCCTGCGGGGGCTCTCTCTGGCCTGGATCTGGCACCGGCACTGGCGCAACGGCAGCTGGTTTTCATAGCGGCTTCACCCGACTGAATGGTAAAAGATTCCGAATAACAAACCCAACGCCGCAGGCTTATCTATAATTATTATCACGTCCAGCACGAAACGTATTTCAGGACGAACTTAACCTTAACGACCGAACGAAGAGGAATCGATGATGAATAAAGACCAAGTCGGCGGTAACTGGAAGCAATTTAAAGGTAAAGTGAAAGAACAGTGGGGCGACCTGACTGATGACGATATGACCGTCATTGAAGGTAAACGTGACCAGCTGGTGGGTAAAATTCAGGAACGCTATGGTTATGAGAAAGACCAGGCGGAGAAAGAGGTTGGTGACTGGGAAACCCGTAACAACTATCGCTGGTAATTAACCTATACCCGCAGGTACACGGATGTACGCCCAGGGCGACCTTTCAGGTCGCCCCTTTTTTTGCCCTCAGCGCGGCTTTTTCTTCAGCTGGATGGAGTGATCGTGCTGACAATCCTCCTGATGGCGACAGGCTTCCACTTCAACGCAGTTGCGGCACAGACCGTGTGCTTCAATCACGTTGTGGCGCAGGGCAAAGCCCATCTTCGCGGCCAGAGTGTGCATGATATCTTCCACCCCTTCAGCGCCTTCTTCCTTCACGCTGCCACAGCGGTCGCAGATAAACATCGCTGAGGTGTGGGTCGGCTGATCGAACAGATGGCACAGCACGTAGCTGTTGGTTGACTCCACTTTATGCACAAAGCCCTGCTCGAGTAAAAAATCGAGCGCCCGATAGACGGTGGGCGGCTTGGCCTGAGGCTCGCTCTCGCGCAGCAGGTCGAGCAGATCGTAGGCGCTGATGGCCCCGTTTTGCAGGCTCAGCAGACGCAACACTTCAAGGCGCTGCGGAGTCAGGCGCACATTGCGTTGCGCGCACAGCTTTTCGGCTTGCGCTAACAGTGCCTGCATTGTGGTCGTTTCCATTTTGCACCTCGAATGACGTGGAATAACAAACCGCCAGTTTACCATGTTCTGACCTAAACG
Source organism: Leclercia adecarboxylata (assembly GCF_006874705.1). Lineage (NCBI taxonomy): Bacteria > Pseudomonadati > Pseudomonadota > Gammaproteobacteria > Enterobacterales > Enterobacteriaceae > Leclercia > Leclercia adecarboxylata. The sequence continues at coordinate 2,134,093 of NZ_CP035382.1, forward strand.
CCGAGATCCACCGGGTGTGCTACCCTGACGAAAAACCACTGGGGGTGAAAAGATGAAAAGACCGGACTGCATTCGACACTGGCGTGAAGTAGAAGGCGCCGACAACTCGACCTATCCCGACAGCACAGAACGTTTCTCCATTGGCGCGCCGCTGGCCCGTGCGCTGGGGCTGGGCCGCCTCGGTATCCATCATGAGCGCCTCCCGCCAGGGCGCCGTACTTCGTACCCGCATGCCGAAAGCGATGAAGAGGAGTTCATCTTTGTGCTCGAGGGTTATCCCGAAGCCTGGATAAACGGTTATTTATGGAAACTGGAGCCAGGAGACAGCGTCGGTTTTCCTGCCGGGACGGGCGTCTGCCACACCTTTATTAATAATACCAGTGTAGAAGTGCGGTTATTAGTGGTGGGAGAGGCGAATAAAAAACATAACCGAATTTATTATCCGCTGAATGCGGTATATGCCGCCACGCGTGAAGATCGCTGGATCGATCATCCCCCGCAATTTTTTGGTCCTCATGACGGAAAACCAGGGCAAAAGTAATTTCTTGTTCTATACATATTAAAGAAATAAGGAAATCAATAACTTAATCTAATACTAAAGTTTAGATAAATTCGGCTCCTCATACTTTTTTCACAAAGGACGTATGCCCCTGCGCGGTATTTAGCCGCCGGGGTTTATTCACCCAAAATAAGTCAGGTGTCCTGTGAAAATAAAACTCAAACTTTCTGTGGCGGGAATTGCCACCGGTATTCTTTTGGCTAATCAGGCTGGAGCAGCAAATACCTGGACGGAAGCACGCGGCGATGCAATGGGTGGAACGGGCGTTGCGTCGGCGCATTATAGCAGCGGGGTGCTGATCAACCCGGCCCTGCTGGCAAAATCCAAAGCAGAAGACGACGTCGCCATTATATTCCCCTCGGTGGGGGCGCAGATCAGCGATAAAGACAATCTGCAGGACAAGATCGATGAGATCAGCGATGAGATCAGGGCCGATCGGGAGATGATCGACGATCTGACCGTGGCGCGGATCCTGGCCGATCCGCAGGGAACGCTCAGTGAGCTTCAGGGGGCCGCGGGCAATCTGGCCGATCAGCTGGAGTTCCTCGAAGGAAAAACCGCCCACGGCAACGCGGGGGCAGGGATAGCCGTCAGCATTCCGGGTTCGGGGCTGTCGCTGGCGTTTGTCGCTAAGGCCAATGCTCACGCGCGCATCAGCTCGGAGATCGATCAGCAGGACATTGCATTCCTGCGCAGATTGCAGGGCAACGCAGGCATGACAAACCAGATGGCGCTGGGGGCAGCGCGAAACGGCAGCGACGTGATTACCCGCAACCTGAATTCCGTCGCCATGGGCAGGGCGGCGATCGTTTCCGACTACGGCGTGGCGGTTGCCCGCCAGTTTGATTTCAACGGCCTGCCGGTCTCGGTCGGCGTGACGCCAAAACTGCAGCAAACCTGGCTCTACAACTACACCACCTCCATCTATACCTACGACAGCAGCGATTTTAACAGCAGCCGTAACCGCAATGACGATACCAGTTTTAACGTCGATGTCGGCGTCGCGGTCGACTTCGGTGAAAACTGGACGGTCGGCCTGAGCGGGCAGAACCTGTTCTCACGGGATATTGATACCAACGATATTCGCATTCTCAATGGGCGTACCGGGCAGGAGGTGAGCTATCAGGACACGTACCAGATCCGCCCTCTGGTCACGGCAGGGGTGGCCTGGCATACCGGCCTGCTCACCCTCAGCGCCGATGGCGATCTGACCAAAACCCGGGGCTTCAGGAGTGAAGAAGACTCGCAGTATGTCGGGGTGGGGGCAGAAGTGTCCCTGCTGGGCTGGCTGGCGGTGCGCGGCGGCTTTCGCGGGGACGTGAAGGGCAACGACAGTAACGTCTTCACCGGCGGCTTTGGCTTTGCCCCCTTCAATACCGTGCATATCGATTTAACCGGCATTTACGGCGAGGATGAAACCTGGGGTGCCGGGGCGCAATTCAGCGTCACCTTCTGACGGGATCCGGAGGCGCTCTGCCTCCGGCGAATATGTGCTATAGTAGCGCCCCATTTTCAGCAGATGCTTAAAACTTCGCCATGTCGTCAGAAAACTCGTCCCTCTATCCTGCTCACCGTTTTTCCATCGCGCCGATGCTCGACTGGACAGACAGACACTGCCGCTACTTCCTGCGCCAGCTGTCGCGTCATACCCTGCTCTATACCGAGATGGTGACCACCGGGGCGATTATTCATGGCAAGGGCGACTATCTCGCCTTCAGCGAAGAGGAGCATCCGGTGGCGTTGCAGCTTGGCGGCAGCGATCCGGCCGCGCTGGCGCGCTGTGCGAAGCTGGCAGAGGAACGCGGTTACGACGAGATTAACCTCAACGTCGGCTGCCCGTCCGATCGCGTCCAGAACGGCATGTTTGGCGCCTGTCTGATGGGTAATGCGCAGCTGGTGGCCGACTGCGTGAAAGCGATGCGCGATGTGGTCTCCATTCCGGTGACGGTCAAAACCCGTATCGGCATCGACGAGCAGGACAGCTACGAATTTCTCTGTGACTTCATCGGCACGGTGGCCGGCAAGGGCGAGTGCGAGATGTTTATCATCCATGCCCGCAAAGCCTGGCTCTCTGGCCTGAGTCCGAAAGAGAACCGTGAGATCCCGCCGCTGGATTACCCACGCGTTTATCAGTTGAAGCGCGATTTCCCGCAGCTGACCATGTCGATCAACGGCGGCATCAAGTCTCTTGACGAGGCGAAAGCGCATTTACAGCATATGGACGGCGTCATGGTAGGGCGCGAGGCGTACCAGAACCCGGGCGTGCTGGCAGCGGTGGACCGCGAAATCTTTGGTATGGACGCCGCCGATCGCGATCCGGTGGCGGTGGTGCGGGCGATGTACCCCTACATTGAGCGCGAGCTAAGCAATGGTACTTATCTGGGCCATGTGACCCGCCACATGCTGGGTCTGTTCCAGGGGATCCCGGGCGCGCGCCAGTGGCGCCGCTACCTGAGTGAAAACGCCCATAAGGCGGGCGCCGATATCGAGGTGCTAGAGCAGGCGCTGCGTCTGGTGGCAGACAAGCGATAATTTTCACTAAAAGTTCGTCAAATTCACCACGCCCGGCGCAGCATTGCCGGGCGTTTTCTTTTTATATCAATGTGTTAATTTTTGGCACGGATCTTGTAATGGCGATAGCAGCGTATCGTTGTGATGCATTCGGGAGAGAGCCATGCTGGAACTACTTTTTGTGATTGGATTTTTTGTCATGCTGTTAGTCACCGGCGTCTCACTGCTGGGTATTGTTGCCGCACTGGTGGTCGCTACCGTGGTGATGTTTATCGGCGGACTGTTTGCCCTGATGCTGAAACTGCTGCCGTGGTTGCTGCTGGCCGTGGCGGTGGTGTGGGCGATACGGGCGATTAAATCGCCAAAAATCCCACGCTATCAGCGCAATAACCGCTTTCGTTACTAAGGTATTGAGTGGTTCGTCACATCCTTGCAACTTTTACGGCAGCATTGCTTAGAACAGAATAGGATTTAGTTATCGAATCTGTCACTATTGCCGCCGTTAAAGAATTCATCGCGCTGTACCCTACATACAGCCGAACTAAAAAAAGAAAAGAAAAGGGCTTCCTACGGGAAGCCCAATTTCTTTTTAGGGGATCAGTAAACTTGACCCCTGTGTCGCCCGGCTCTCCAGTACCTCATGCGCACGCTGCGCGTCACTCAGCGGATACTTCTGCGCCTCTGCCACATCCACCTTAATCACGCCGCTGGCAATCAACGAGAACAGCTCGTTGCTGGCCTCAACCAGTTCGTCACGATTCGTGATGTAGCCCTGTAGCGAAGGGCGGGTGGCGAACAGCGAACCTTTCTGGTTAAGAATACCCAGATTGACGCCGGTCACCGGGCCGGAGGCGTTGCCGAAGCTGACCATCAGGCCGCGGCGTTGCAGACAGTCCAGCGAGGCTTCCCAGGTATCTTTGCCCACCGAGTCATAGACCACGCGCACCTTTTTACCGCCGGTGATCTCTTTCACCCGCTCGACGATGCTCTCTTCGCGATAGTTGATCACCTGCCAGGCGCCGGCCTGCAGCGCGCGCTGCGCCTTTTGCGCATTGCCGACGGTGCCGATCAGCTTGGCCCCCAGCGCTTTTGCCCACTGGCAGGCAATCAGCCCGACGCCGCCTGCGGCTGCGTGGAACAGAAACTGTTCGTCAGGTTTGATCTCATAGGTTTTGCGTAACAGATAAAAGACCGTCAGCCCTTTCAGGAAGGAGGCGGCGGCCTGCTCAAAGGAGATGGCATCCGGCAGAATGGCGGCTTTATCCGCCGGGACGTTGTGGACCGAGCTGTAGGCGCCGAGGGCGGATTGCGCATACACCACGCGGTCGCCCTCCTTTATATGCTTAACGGCGCTGCCCACTTTGACCACCACTCCGGCCGCCTCGGTGCCCAGCCCGCTTGGCAGGGCCGGGGGCGGATAGAGGCCGCCGCGGATATAGGTATCGATATAGTTAATGCCAATGGCTTTGTTTTCCACCTGGACTTCGTTATCGCCAGGCGCGGTGGGGGTAAACTCTACCGCCCTGAGAACGTCCGGGCCGCCGTGCTTATGAAATTCAATACGCGTTGCCATGCTCCCTCCATTAGACTTAGAAAATATGGTAATCTTTCGACCCACTCTCTATCTCGGTAACTCCATTCACTATGGCAGGAAACAAACCCTTCAACAAACAGACTGAGCCCCGCGAGCGCGATCCGCAGTTAGCCGGGTTAAAGGTCCCGCCGCACTCGATTGAAGCGGAACAGTCGGTGTTGGGCGGTTTAATGCTGGATAACGAGCGCTGGGACGACGTTGCCGAGCGCGTCGTCACCGACGATTTCTATACCCGCCCGCACCGCCATATCTTTACCGAGATGGCGCGTCTGCAGGAATCTGGTAGCCCCATCGACCTGATCACGCTCGCGGAATCGCTGGAGCGTCAGGGGCAGCTGGAGTCGGTGGGTGGCTTCGCCTATCTGGCTGAGTTATCGAAAAACACACCAAGTGCGGCGAACATCAGCGCTTATGCCGATATCGTGCGTGAACGTGCGGTAGTGCGCGACATGATCTCCGTCGCCAACGAGATCGCCGAAGCCGGTTTCGACCCCCAGGGGCGTAACAGCGACGAGCTACTCGATCTGGCCGAGTCGCGGGTCTTCAAAATCGCTGAAAGCCGCGCCAATAAAGACGAAGGGCCGAAAAACATCGCCGAGGTGCTGGATGCCACCGTCTCGCGTATTGAGCAGCTGTTCCAGCAGCCGCATGACGGGGTCACCGGGGTCAATACCGGCTATGACGATCTGAACAAAAAGACCGCCGGGCTCCAGCCGTCGGATCTGATTATCGTCGCCGCGCGTCCGTCGATGGGTAAAACCACCTTTGCAATGAACCTCGTCGAAAATGCGGCGATGTTGCAGGATAAACCGGTTTTAATCTTTAGTCTGGAGATGCCCTCCGAGCAGATCATGATGCGTTCTCTGGCCTCGCTGTCGCGCGTGGACCAGACCCGCATTCGTACCGGCCAGCTCGACGACGAGGACTGGGCGCGGATCTCCGGCACCATGGGCATCCTGCTGGAAAAACGAAACATCTATATCGATGACTCCTCCGGCCTGACGCCGACGGAAGTGCGCTCCCGCGCGCGCCGTATCGCCCGCGAGCATGGCGGCATCGGGCTGATCATGATTGACTACCTCCAGCTGATGCGCGTTCCGTCGCTCTCGGACAACCGTACCCTGGAAATTGCCGAAATCTCCCGCTCGCTGAAAGCGCTGGCGAAAGAGCTACAGGTACCGGTAGTGGCGCTGTCGCAGCTTAACCGCTCCCTGGAACAGCGCGCCGACAAGCGTCCGGTCAACTCCGACCTGCGTGAATCCGGCTCCATCGAGCAGGATGCCGACCTGATCATGTTCATTTACCGTGATGAGGTCTATCACGAGAACAGCGACCTGAAAGGGATCGCCGAAATTATTATCGGTAAGCAGCGTAACGGCCCGATCGGTACGGTGCGGCTGACCTTTAACGGCCAGTGGTCGCGCTTTGATAATTATGCGGGACCGCAATACGACGATGAATAACTCTCCGACATTCTTTTAACAAGGAATTGCAATGCAAGCGGCAACTGTAGTCATTAACCGCCGCGCTCTGCGACACAACCTGCAACGCCTGCGTGAACTGGCGCCCGCCAGCAAACTGGTTGCAGTCGTGAAAGCGAACGCTTACGGACACGGTCTGATCGAGACCGCGCGAACGCTCCCCGATGCCGACGCCTTTGGCGTCGCCCGTCTCGAAGAAGCCCTGCGCCTGCGCGAAGGGGGGATCACCCAGCCGATCCTGCTACTCGAGGGCTTCTTTAACGCCACCGACCTGCCGACCATCGCCGCAAAACGGCTGCATACCGCGGTGCACAACCTGGAGCAGCTCGAGGCGCTGGAGAGCGCGGTACTCAGCGAGCCTGTCACCGTCTGGATGAAGCTCGACACCGGCATGCACCGTCTGGGCATTCGCCCGGAGCAGGCAGAGGCCTTTTATCAGCGCTTAAGCCAGTGCCAGAACGTTCACCAGCCGGTCAATATCGTCAGCCATTTTGCCCGGGCCGACGAGCCCGAATGCGGTGCGACCGAGCAGCAGCTCGATATCTTCAATACCTTCTGCGAAGGCAAGCCAGGGATGCGCTCGATTGCGGCCTCCGGCGGCATTCTGCTGTGGCCGCAGTCCCATTTCGACTGGGCACGTCCGGGCATTATCCTCTACGGCGTCTCGCCGCTGGAGGGTAAACCCTGGGGGCCAGACTTTGGTTTTCAGCCGGTGATGTCGCTCACCTCCAGCCTGATTGCGGTGCGCGAGCATAAAGCCGGGGAACCGGTGGGCTATGGCGGCACCTGGGTCAGCGAGCGCGATACCCGTCTGGGCGTGGTGGCGATGGGCTACGGCGACGGCTACCCGCGCGCCGCGCCGTCCGGTACGCCGGTGCTGGTGAACGGCCGCGAAGTGACCATCGTCGGACGCGTGGCGATGGACATGATCTGTATTGACCTCGGGCCCGAGGCGCAGGAGAAAGCGGGCGATCCGGTGACCCTTTGGGGCGAAGGGTTACTCGTAGAGCGGATCGCGGAAATCACAAAAGTGAGTGCTTACGAACTTATCACACGCCTGACGTCGCGGGTGGCGATGCACTACCTCGACTGACGGCTTTACTCCCTCTCCTGATGGGAGAGGGAGTAAAGCAGGTTCTGTTGCCCAACCCCCATCTTCCTTAACATCCTCTCGATCTTCTGCTGCTTCCGGTTTATTGTTGAATTCCCTGCCTCATTATTATCCGGAGAACCATCGCGTGTTCCAGAAAGTCGACGCCTATGCTGGCGACCCCATCCTCTCCTTAATGGAGCGTTTCAAAGAAGATCCCCGGGGCGATAAAGTTAACCTCAGTATCGGTCTGTACTACAACGAAGCAGGCATTATTCCGCAGCTGCAGGCGGTGGCCAAAGCCGAAGCGCGTCTTAATGCCACGCCGCACGGCGCGTCGCTCTATCTGCCGATGGAAGGGCTGAACAGCTATCGTCACACCATTGCTCCGCTGCTGTTTGGCGCAGAGCATCCGGTGCTGGTGGAAAAGCGCGTCGCCACTATCCAGACCCTGGGCGGCTCAGGCGCGCTGAAAGTCGGTGCCGACTTCCTGCACAAGTATTTCCCGGAATCCGGTGTCTGGGTGAGCGACCCGACCTGGGAAAACCACGTTGCCATCTTTGAAGGTGCCGGTTTCACGGTGCAAACCTACCCGTGGTTTGACGACCAGACCAACGGCGTGTGCGTTGGCGCGTTGCTGGAAAAACTGAGCACCCTGCCGGAACGCAGCATTGTGCTGCTGCACCCGTGCTGCCATAACCCGACCGGTGCCGATCTGACCAACGATCAGTGGGATGCGGTCATTGAAGTGCTGAAGGCCCGCAACCTGATCCCCTTCCTCGACATTGCCTATCAGGGCTTTGGTGCCGGGATGGAAGAGGACGCCTATGCCATTCGCGCCATCGCCAGCGCAGGCCTGCCGGCACTGGTCAGTAACTCCTTCTCCAAAATCTTCTCGCTGTATGGCGAGCGTGTCGGCGGCCTGTCGGTAGTCTGCGAGGATCAGGATGCTGCCGGACGCGTGCTCGGCCAGCTGAAAGCCACCGTGCGTCGCATCTACTCCAGCCCGCCAAACTTTGGCGCGCAGGTGGTGGCGACCGTGCTGGGCGATGATGAACTCAAGGCCGAGTGGCTGGCGGAAGTGGAAGCGATGCGTACCCGTATCCTTTCCATGCGTCAGACGCTGGTCGACGTGCTGAAAGAGGCGGTTCCGGGGCACAACTTCGACTACCTGCTACAGCAGCGCGGCATGTTCAGCTACACCGGCTTCAGCGCGCAGCAGGTGGATCGCCTGCGTGATGAGTTTGGCGTCTACCTGATTGCCAGCGGACGCATGTGCGTGGCGGGTCTGAACAGCAGCAACGTTCAGCGCGTGGCGCAGGCTTTTGCCGCTGTGATGTAAGCACTTACTCACGGTCTCCTTCCGTTGGCGAAGGGGGCCGGAATAGGTAAACCCCGCTTTGTGATACCCCTCTTTTTATTATGGTTTATATAAAGAATTCCCTTTCATTCCCCTCCGGCTACGGTTATTTTCGAGGTGGTTTTTGACCATCCGCTCAAAATAAAAAATAACGGTTTCAATATTCAGGGGAAAACATGCGCAAAATCACACTGGCGCTCAGCGCCGTCTGCTTATTGCTCCCGCTCAGCCACCCGGTGGTGGCGCGCCCCTCATCACCTCCACCGTTATACACCGGCACCACCACCGCCAGACTGGCCGAGCAGGCACCGATCCACTGGGTGTCTGTTGCCCAGATTGAAAACAGCCTGATGGGGCGTCCGCCCATGTCGGTGGGATTTGATATTGATGACACCGTGCTGTTCTCCAGCCCGGGCTTCTGGCGGGGTAAAAAAACCTGGTCACCGGACAGTGATGACTACCTGAAAAACCCGGCCTTCTGGCAGCAGATGAACAACGGCTGGGACGAGTTCAGCATTCCGAAAGAGGTGGCCCGCGCGCTGATTGCCATGCACGTCAAGCGTGGCGACAGGATCTGGTTTATTACCGGGCGTCATCCCACTAAAACCGAAACCGTCACCAAAACGTTGCAGGACGCTTTCCTGATCCCTGCCGCGGCCATGAATCCGGTCATTTTTGCCGGTGAGAAATCTGGCAGAAACAACAAAGCCCAGTGGATGGAGCAGAAGCAGATCAAGATTTACTACGGCGATGCGGACAACGACATAACTGCGGCTCGCGAGGCGGGTGCCAGAGGCATCCGGGTGCTGCGCGCCTCCAACTCGACGTACAAACCGCTCCCACAGGCGGGAGCGTTTGGCGAAGAGGTGATCGTCAATTCAGAATACTGAGTGTTCGGGCAGAAAAGACGCTTTTTTAAGCACATTTTCCCGCTACGGGTTTTACCTTTCGTCGTATTGCTGCACACTTAGAAGGATTATCCTGTAAAACGGAGCAGCACATGTGGTATCAGCAAACCCTGACCCTGCGCGCCAGGTCTCGTGGTTTTCATCTGGTGACGGACGAGGTCCTTGGACAGATCCGCGATCTTCCCCGCATTAACGTCGGTTTACTGCATCTGTTGCTGCAACACACGTCAGCCTCCCTCACCCTCAACGAGAATTGCGATCCCACCGTCCGTTCCGATATGGAGCAGCATTTTCTCAAAACCGTTCCCGACGATGCCCGCTGGGAACATGATGATGAGGGGCCAGACGACATGCCTTCCCATATTAAATCCTCCTTGCTGGGCGTCTCTTTGCTGCTGCCGGTGAATCACGGCCGCGTGCAGCTCGGCACCTGGCAGGGGATCTGGCTGGGAGAACACCGTATCCATGGCGGTTCGCGCAAAATTATCGCTACGCTACAAGGGGAATAATGATGACCATTTCGGAGATACTTCAGTACTGCATGAATAAGCCGGGCGCGGAGCAAAGCGTGCACAGTGACTGGAAGGCCACCCAGATCAAGGTCGCAGACGTGCTGTTTGCGATGGTGAAAGACGTGGAGGGGCGTCCGGCGGCCTCGCTAAAAACCAGCCCGGAACTGGCGGATTTGCTGCGCCAGCAGCACACCGACGTGCGTCCCAGCAAGCACCTGAATAAAGCGCACTGGAGCACGGTCTATCTGGATGGGTCGATACCGGATTCGCAGATTTACTATCTGGTGGATGCCTCGTACAAGCAGGCGGTGGAACTGCTGCCGGAGATGACCCGGCAGCAGCTGTCAGTGTGACGACTACAGAAGCGGTTTAAGGAAGCGGGCCGTGTGCGAGGCTTCGCACTCCGCGACGGTTTCCGGGGTGCCGGAAACCAGGATTTCGCCGCCGCCGCTGCCGCCTTCCGGACCGAGATCGACAATCCAGTCTGCGGTTTTAATCACGTCCAGGTTGTGCTCAATCACCACGATAGTGTTGCCCTGATCGCGCAGCTGGTGCAGCACGTCGAGTAACTGCTGGATATCGGCAAAGTGCAGACCGGTGGTCGGCTCATCCAGAATGTACAGCGTCTGCCCGGTGCCGCGTTTGGAGAGCTCACGCGCCAGCTTCACGCGCTGCGCCTCGCCGCCCGACAGGGTGGTTGCCGACTGGCCCAGACGAATGTAGGTCAGACCGACATCCATCAGGGTCTGGAGCTTACGCGCCAGCGCCGGAACGGCATCAAAGAACTCACGGGCCTCTTCGATGGTCATATCCAGCACTTCGTGGATGGTCTTGCCTTTGTACTTAATCTCCAGCGTTTCGCGGTTATAGCGTTTGCCTTTGCACTGGTCGCACGGCACGTAGATATCCGGCAGGAAGTGCATTTCGACCTTGATCACCCCATCGCCCTGACAGGCTTCACAGCGGCCACCGCGGACGTTAAAGCTGAAACGTCCAGGCGTATAGCCGCGCGAACGCGATTCCGGCACGCCGGCAAAGAGTTCACGTACCGGCGTAAACACGCCGGTATAGGTGGCCGGGTTCGAGCGCGGCGTACGGCCGATCGGGCTCTGGTCGATATCGATCACCTTGTCGAAGTGCTCCAGGCCGTGGATCTCGCGATACGGCGCCGGTTCAGCAAGGGTTGCCCCGTTCAGCTGGGTCTGAGCAATCGGGAACAGGGTGTCGTTAATCAGCGTTGATTTACCGGAACCCGAGACACCCGTGATACAGGTGAACAGGCCGACCGGCAGGGTCAGGGTCACGTCTTTCAGGTTGTTACCGCGCGCCCCGGTGAGCTTCAGCACTTTTTCCGGGTTGGCGGGTACGCGCTGTTTCGGCACTTCAATCTTGCGCTTGCCGCTCATGTACTGGCCGGTCAGGGATTCTGGTACCGCCATAATGGCGTCCAGTGGACCTTCCGCTACCACCTGGCCGCCGTGGACGCCGGCCCCGGGGCCGATGTCGATCACGTGGTCGGCCGCGCGGATCGCGTCTTCATCGTGCTCAACCACAATCACCGTGTTGCCGAGGTTACGCAGATGGATCAGCGTCCCGAGCAGACGCTCGTTGTCGCGCTGGTGCAGGCCGATGGACGGCTCATCCAGCACGTACATTACCCCCACCAGGCCCGCGCCGATCTGGCTCGCCAGACGGATACGCTGGGCTTCACCGCCGGACAGGGTCTCTGCCGAGCGGGAAAGAGTGAGGTAGTTCAGACCGACGTTGACCAGGAACTTGAGGCGATCGCCGATCTCTTTCAGCACTTTCTCAGCGATTTGCGCCCGCTGACCGGAGAGCTTCAGGTTGTTGAAGAAGTCCATCGCATGGCCGATGCTCATGTCTGAGATGGTCGGCAGCGGCGTGTTCTCAACATACACGTGGCGCGCTTCGCGGCGCAGACGGGTACCGTCACAGGTGGCGCAGGAGCGGTTGCTGATGAACTTCGCCAGCTCTTCACGTACCGCGCTGGATTCCGTCTCTTTGTAACGGCGCTCCATGTTGTGCAGCACGCCTTCAAACGGATGACGGCGCACCGAGGTATCGCCGCGATCGTTCATGTATTTAAACTCGATGTTCTCTTTAGCGGAACCGAACAGGATCACTTTGTGCACGGTTGGGCTCAGACTGCCCCACGGCGCTTCGACGTCGAATTTATAGTGTTCAGCCAGCGACTTCAGCATCTGGAAGTAGTAGAAGTTACGCTTATCCCAGCCGCGGATCGCGCCGCCAGCCAGCGACAGTTCCGGGTTCTGGATCACCCGGTCAGGATCGAAATACTGCTGCACGCCCAGGCCATCACAGGTTGGGCAGGCGCCAGCCGGGTTGTTGAACGAGAACAGGCGCGGTTCCAGCTCGCGCATGCTGTAGCCGCACACCGGGCAGGCGAAGTTGGCAGAGAAGAGCAGCTCTTCCGCTTGCGGGTCGTCCATATCGGCCACCACGGCCGTGCCGCCGGAGAGATCCAGCGCGGTTTCGAACGACTCCGCCAGGCGCTGGGTCAGGTCATCACGCACCTTAAAGCGGTCGATCACGACCTCAATGGTGTGTTTCTTTTGCAGCTCCAGCTTCGGTGGATCGGAGAGATCGCACACTTCCCCGTCGATACGGGCGCGGATATAGCCCTGGCTGGCCAGGTTTTCCAGCGTTTTGGTGTGCTCGCCTTTGCGCTCTTTAATGATTGGCGCCAGCAGCATCAGGCGTTTGCCTTCCGGCTGCGCCAGCACGTTATCCACCATCTGGCTGACGGTCTGGGCCGCCAGCGGGACATCGTGGTCCGGGCAGCGCGGCTCGCCCACGCGGGCATACAGCAGACGCAGGTAATCATGGATTTCGGTGATGGTCCCGACGGTGGAACGCGGGTTGTGAGAAGTCGACTTCTGCTCAATGGAGATGGCCGGCGACAACCCTTCGATATGGTCGACGTCCGGTTTTTCCATCAGCGACAGGAACTGGCGCGCATATGCAGAGAGCGATTCAACGTAACGACGCTGCCCTTCGGCATACAGGGTGTCGAAAGCCAGTGAGGATTTGCCTGAGCCTGAAAGCCCGGTCACGACGATCAGTTTGTCGCGAGGGATGACGAGGTTGATATTCTTGAGATTGTGGGTGCGGGCGCCCCGAACTTCTATCTTATCCATTCACCTTTCCCGGTAGGTAGATACACGGAATGCCTGGTTTGTTTGAAGGACAACCGGCAGAAACGATTAATTATGACACAAATTGACCTGGCTGGATATACAGTATTGGAATGCAAATTCTGATTACTTGTGCAACAATGTATCCTTCGTGAGAAGTCTGGAAGATGCTTCCCAACTATCGGAAGACCACGTGGAAATGGTACACTCGCGCGCTTACACTATTCAGACAAGTTTTCAGGAGACACGATCATGGCCAGCAGAGGCGTAAACAAGGTGATTCTCGTCGGTAATCTGGGCCAGGACCCGGAAGTACGCTATATGCCGAGTGGTGGTGCAGTGGCCAACATTACGCTGGCTACTTCCGAATCCTGGCGTGATAAAGCGACCGGTGAGATGAAAGAGCAGACCGAATGGCACCGCGTTGTGCTGTTTGGCAAACTGGCCGAAGTGGCCGGTGAATATCTGCGTAAAGGCTCCCAGGTCTATATCGAAGGCCAGCTGCGTACCCGCAAATGGACCGATCAGTCCGGCGCAGAAAAATACACCACCGAAGTGGTGGTCAACGTTGGCGGCACCATGCAGATGCTGGGTGGCCGTCAGGGCGGTGGCGCACCAGCAGGTGGCGGCCAGCAGCAGCAGGGCGGTTGGGGTCAGCCTCAGCAGCCGCAGGGCGGCAACCAGTTCAGCGGCGGCGCACAGTCCCGTCCGCAGCAGCAGCCGTCTGCACCGGCGCAGTCCAACGAACCGCCAATGGATTTCGACGACGATATCCCGTTCTGATAATCAGAACCTGCGTTTCGTAACAACAAAAAACCCAGACGATGTCTGGGTTTTTTTATATCTACTAGGTGTACATCATTGGCCAGTCTGGTGGCGTATGGCTCATCGCCTCGACCATTACCGCTTTAACGTTGTTCCAGATAACGGCCACATCCAGCAGGGTGATGCCCAGCAGGCCGGTCGCGAACCAGCATGCCGCCGCCAGACCCAGACAGGTGCTGATCACCGCCAGCGCGGTGTAATCCGATTTACGAAATTGAATGTTCAGCGTGCTGGCCAGAAACATCAGCACTGCGCTCAACAACTCCCAGCGTGCAAACACAACACCGGTGGTAATAGCTGCCATAAAACGATCCTCAAAGATAACCGCCGCCGGGTAAAGCGCGACGTTGCCCACACGCTGTGGCAAACTGGCTATCGGCAGGCTCAGACTCACAACAATGAAACGATGTTTCTTGTTACATAAGATATGTGAACTATATCACGTTTGTTCTTTTATTCGCCACTGGGCAAATGCATAAAAATGGCTTTTTATAACCTCTATATTAACGTGGTTATTGCGAGCGAAAATATATATTTAGCCTGCTAACCGGTGTATTTATGACAACTTTACTGATAATTCATCGGGATAAGAAAACATGTACAGCGCGGCAGCTGATGTACAATATTTACAGCCTCAGGGCTATAGATTATGCTTCTTTCCGTTGCTTACTCTGTTCGTAATAAATAAATCAGGCTTGTGCTTTTTGTTGTTTATTATTCTTTGTCCTTTTATTTTTACACACGCATCCCAGTAAGAGAGTCGCATTAATGTATGCTGACTGAATATCACTTTATTCCTGATTAATTCGTTGCGGTATTTCTGTCTCGTTAATGAGCTGCGAATAAACAATGACGCAAGTAAATCGAGAGAATATTAAAGACAGTACCCGAGCCCTGCACGCATTAGCTAAATTAATGCCAAAATTATCGTCCCACGCCACCTTAACGGATCTGCTGGAGACGATTAATCATACCTTTGGTGCCCAGCTTAGCTGGGTGATGATGCAGGATGATACGGGCCAGCCGCAGTTTGTCAGTGCCGGGGAATTAACCTGCCATCCGCTGGAAATTAATGCATTTCTTGCCAGCCTGTTATTGCAACGCCATCGCCGTCCGTGGCAGGTCATCGGCTGGAAAGAGAATATGGGTGCGTTGATATTTCCTCCAGGGCATCCGGGACATCGCCAGTTACAGTGCGGGGTGCTGTGTCAAATGGCCCCGCATCAGCACGGTTACTTCTTCCTGGGGTTTACGCAACCGCAAAGCACTATCACCGTGCTGAAAGAGGTGGTGATTATCCTGGTAGAAAAGCTAAAGGATTTTGTCACCGGGCTTGTCGCGCGTGAACGCACGGCAAAAGAGATGCAGCGGATGATCGCCCAGTACAAAACGCTGTTTGAACGGGCGCCGGTGCTGATGAACTCTTTCGACAGGCATAGCCGCTGCGTATTGTGGAATGCCGAATGCGAAAAGGTGTTTGGCTGGTCGATGGCGGAGATTAACGCCCATGCCGAGCCGCTGGCGCTGTTTTATCCTGACCCGGAGATGCGACGCCGGGTGCACGAGTCGGTGAACAGCTCCCCGTTGAACGATATGTATGAATGGCACCCGGTACGCCGGGACGGTACGCAGCTGACGGTCCTGTGGTCGAATATCGCCCTGCCGGACGGCTCGATCCTCAATATCGGGCTCGATATCACCGCCCGTAAAAAAGCGGAGCGGCAGCTGGAGATGAAGGCCATGACCGACGATCTGACGCGCTGTTTAAATCGCTTTGCCATCCTGCAGCGGATTGCCGCTGCCCTGGAGGCCAGCCGGCGGCAGGAGGCCGATAGCCATTTCTCGGTCCTGATGTTTGACCTGGATTTCTTTAAACAGATTAATGACCAGTGGGGCCACCTGGTGGGGGATGCCGCGCTGGTGCACTTCTGCGACTGCCTGCGGGCGCTGATCCCGCCCGGTTCGGCGCTGGGCCGGGTCGGTGGAGAGGAGTTTTTACTGCTGCTGCCGAAGAGCCGCAGCGACGCGGCGGTGCAGCTCTCCACCCGGCTTCGCAAGGCGCTGTCCGTGACGCCGCTTAACGTTGGCAGCCGGACGCTGATCCTCTCCTTTAGCGCGGGGGTGGTGGAGGTAAGCGGTGAACAGCACGATACCTCCTCGCTACTCATTAGCGCAGATAAGGCACTTTATGATGCCAAACGCGCGGGAAGAGGAAAAACAATCGTCGCGGTTGATTATTTATAAATCACTTTAATCATTATCATGGGATAAATAGCACAAAATTTCATGATGAAGTTGCGCTTTTTTGACGCTGTCGGTAGTTTGACTTAATCGACGACATTCTGTTGAGTTATCCGGGAGCCTGGCTTTCGCCACCGGTAATTATTTTACTTAATAAACAGGAAACGAATACTTTCAGTTTGGCTTACGGACAAATATTATCGGCATAACCAAATATTAGGTTATTGGTGTTAAAAGTCAGTTGCTAACTTCGCATGATTCATGCAACGTAATCACCTGTTTAGCAAAGCATCCGGCCTTCATGATTACAGGCACATAAAAAGCAGGGATATAGGGCGGAAATGAATCGTAGCGCACGGGACAAGGTGCTGAGGATAGTCGGGGTTATCATGGTAGTTTTGCTACCTGTGATGCTTGCGCTATGGTTTGCCCAGCAACGCGCGGTCAACGAAACAAGTAGTCAGCTTCGATCCTTTGCTCAACTCGCTTTAGACAAAACTGAACTGGTCATTCAGCAGGTGGATCTGGCCCGGCAAGCGGCTGAACAGTATTCGGGTGATATTTGCACGCCGGCACATCGGCAAAATATGTTAAATATCGTCCGGGGCCGGCTTTACATTGCCGACCTGCTCTATGCTGAAGGGCGTGAATTCCTCTGCTCAACGACGAGCACCCCCGATAATCCCTATATTATTTCCGCCGCCAATTACCAACGCCAGCCTGACGTCTCTATCTATTATTACCGCGACACCCCATTTTATGCGGGATATAAGATGACTTATATGCAATTAGGTCATTATGTGGTGGTGGTTAATCCGCTAACCTATAGCGAAGTGATGTCTTCGGATCGTTCTCTGGCATGGGGTGTATTTGATACGATAACCAATGCCTTTTTCTCCGTCAGCGAACAGGCCAATCAGAATGAATTAAAAACGCTGATTAGCGATAACGATCTGGCGTTCCAGAATGAAGGCCGCTTTTATACTATTGTTCGCTCGGACAAGCGCCCGATTGCCGCTATTGTTTCAACGACTAACCAGCGCTTTTATGAAGTGCTCTATCATCAGGCGACATTAACCCTGCCGCTGGGGATGATCAGCAGCATTATTATTTTACTGATGTGGTCGAGAACACGACGCGAATTTAACTCCCCGGGTCGCTTATTGCATCGGGCATTAAATAAAAGACAGCTTTGTCTGCACTACCAGCCGATTATCGATATTAAAACCAACCTTTGTGTCGGGGCAGAGGCACTGTTGCGATGGCCTGGGTTTAACGGTCCGGTGATGAGCCCGGTAGAGTTTATCCCGCTGGCAGAAAAAGAGGGCATGAGCGAGCGCATTACCGACTACGTGGTGGAAGAAGTCTTCAGCGATCTGGGTCCTTTCCTGGCCTGCAACCCACATATCTATATCTCCATTAACCTGTCGGCCACGGACTTTCACTCTTCACGCCTGATTGCGATGATCTCCGATAAAGCCCGCCACTACAACGTCCGGGCCCAGCAAATCAAAATCGAAGTGACCGAGCGCGGGTTTATCGACGTGCCGAAAACGACGCCGGTGATTCAGGCGTTTCGACAGGCAGGATATGAAGTGGCGATCGATGATTTTGGTACCGGCTATTCCAACCTGCACAACCTCTACTCGCTGAACGTGGATATCCTGAAAATCGATAAATCTTTTATTGATACGCTGACCACTAACAGCACCAGCCATCTGATCGTCGAGCACATTATCGAAATGGCCCAAAGCCTGCGCTTAAAAACCATCGCGGAAGGGGTGGAAACGGCGGAACAGGTCACGTGGTTAAACAAGCGCGGCGTGCAGTATTGTCAGGGCTGGCACTTTGCAAAGGCAATGTCGCCGCAGGATTTCATGACCTGGCAGCAACAGCCTGTCGCGGCAACACTCGCCCACAGCCATTAATTCAGCTGATGACGATAGTCGCTGGGGGTACGATCAAACTCGCGGCGGAATACGCGGGAAAACGTCTGCTGGGAGACATAACCCAAATCCATGGCGATATCAAAAATAGGGCGCTGGGTGGTGCGTAACGCCTGGGCGGCCAGCAATAATCTGCGTTGACGAATGTACTCGCCGAGCGTCTGGTGCATAACGGCGCGGAACATCCTCTGTAAGTACCACTTCGAATAACCCGACTTTTTAGCCACCACATCGATACTCAAGGGTTGATCGATATGGTCATCCATCCATTCAATAAGTGTCTGAATAATTTGTTGATGCGACATAGAGCAGCCTCTTTCTGGTTACACCTGTATCGGTTAATTCGTCGTTTTGTCTGCGGGCGAGTATAATTCCTCAAGTTAACTTGAGGTAAAGAGGTTTTATGGAAAAGAAATTACCGCGGATAAAACCGCTGCTCACCCCGGGCGAGGTGGCCCGGCGCAGCGGCGTGGCGGTGTCAGCGCTGCATTTCTATGAAAGCAAAGGGTTAATTAAGAGCATCCGCAACACCGGCAACCAGCGCCGTTATACCCGCGACGTGCTGCGCTACGTGGCGATCATTAAGATTGCCCAACGTATCGGCATCCCGCTGGCCACCATTGGCGAGGCGTTCGGTATCCTGCCGGAGGGGCATACCCTGAGTGCGAAAGAGTGGAAAGCGCTCTCCTCCCAGTGGCGCGACGAACTGGATCGGCGCATCCACACCCTGGAAGCGCTGCGCGATGAGCTTGACGGCTGCATTGGCTGCGGATGCCTGTCGCGCAGCGACTGTCCGCTGCGTAACCCTGGCGATAAGCTGGGCGAGCAGGGCACCGGCGCGCGGCTGTTGGAAGAGGATTAGCCCGACGCATAAAAAACTAAAGCGCCACAACAGGGCGCTTTAGTTTATTCCCGGTCTTTGTCTTTCTCTCTATCCCGCTGGTTCACAGGAGGGTTTCCCCCGACATCAACACCCCTCAGTCGAGCATGCTTTGGAGGTTCCGGTTTGTGCTGACAATTTAAGTCTAGGCCGGGGGCCCGGGTTTGCCAGCGTCACTGAGCAAAAACTCGGCGAAATTTTTTCGCCAGGTTGTGCAATTTTCTATAGTTAGTGGATAAGCCCAACTGGAGATGACCATGATTAAGGTCCACCACCTCAACCAGTCCCGATCCCAGCGCGTGCTCTGGGCGCTGGAAGAGCTCTCGCTGCCCTATCAGATTGAGCGCTATCAGCGCGATAAAACCATGATGGCACCCGCCGCGTTGCGCAAAGTCCACCCGCTGGGTAAATCTCCGGTGCTGGAAGATAACGGTCTGATCCTGGCGGAGTCGGGCGCTATTCTTGAATACCTGCAGGAGACCTACGATCCCGGGTCGCAGCTTAAGCCGCAGGATCGCGAGCTGAAACTGCACTACCGATTCTGGCTGCACTACGCGGAAGGCTCCCTGATGCCGCTGCTGCTGATGAAGCTGGTCTTCTCCAGCCTCGGTAAACCGCCGATCCCGTTTGGCCTGCGCTCGCTGGGCAAAGTGCTGGGGCAGGGAGTACAGAAAGCGTATCTCAACCGCCAGCTGGAAACCCACGCCCGTTTTCTGGAATCCTGGCTTAAGGATCACCGCTGGTTTGCCGGGGATCGCCTCAGCATGGCGGATGTCCAAATGAGCTTTCCGGTATTTGCCCTGCTGGAACGTGGCGGTATCACGGATCTCCCTCACCTGCAGACGTGGAAGAAAAATGTCGAAATGCGTCCCGCCTGGCAGCGTGCGATCCAGCAGGGCGGTCCGTTCGAAATCCCTGGCGAGTCCTGAAAATGTTATCAAATTGCGCATTCACGATAACGTTTGCGCATACTCTGTCTACTTCTTCACCACTGCGTAGGGAAATTAGCGAAAAACGGCAAAGTTAAGTTGAAAACGCCCATCTTCAGGACGGATAATCGTTTGCCTTTAATTCAACACCCGTTTTGTCAGCGCGAAGCTAAACGTTTGCTTTTTTTATGACGCCCCTTTTTGTCATAAACGCAGCACAGGGATATGACGTTTCGCTGGTCGTGGAGTGTCCATCACGCTGACCGACGACGATTATCATTTTCAGGGGATGTTTTCTATGTCTACGCCATCTGCGCGTACCGGCGGTTCACTCGACGCCATGTTCAAAATTTCTGCTCGCGGCAGCACCGTGCGTCAGGAGATCGTTGCCGGTCTGACGACCTTCCTGGCCATGGTCTATTCCGTGATCGTGGTGCCGGGTATGCTGGGCAAAGCCGGTTTCCCACCGGCGGCGGTCTTTGTCGCCACCTGTCTGGTGGCCGGTGTCGGCTCCATCGTGATGGGGTTGTGGGCCAACCTGCCGCTGGCGATCGGTTGCGCTATCTCCCTGACTGCCTTTACCGCATTCAGCTTGGTGCTGGGCCAGCAGATCAGCGTCCCGGTTGCGCTGGGCGCCGTGTTCCTGATGGGTGTGCTGTTTACCATCATCTCCGCTACCGGCATCCGTAGCTGGATCCTCCGCAACCTGCCGCAGGGCGTTGCGCACGGCACCGGGATTGGTATCGGCCTGTTCCTGCTGCTGATTGCCGCCAACGGCGTTGGCCTTGTGATCAAGAACCCGCTGGACGGTCTGCCGGTTGCGCTGGGTAATTTCGCCAGCTTCCCGGTGATCATGTCCCTGATTGGCCTGGCGGTGATCATCGGTCTGGAAAAACTGAAAGTGCCGGGCGGCATTCTGCTGACCATCATTGGCGTCTCTGTTGTGGGCCTGATTTTCGATCCCGCGGTGCACTTCTCCGGCGTGTTCGCCATGCCATCCCTGAGCGATGAAAACAGCAACTCCCTGATCGGCAGTCTGGATATCATGGGCGCGCTGAACCCGGTTGTGCTGCCAAGCGTGCTGGCGCTGGTGATGACTGCGGTCTTCGACGCCACCGGCACCATCCGCGCGGTGGCGGGCCAGGCGAACCTGCTGGATAAAGACGGTCAGATTATCGATGGCGGCAAAGCGCTGACCACCGACTCCCTGAGCAGCGTCTTCTCCGGTCTGGTGGGTGCAGCCCCGGCGGCGGTGTATATCGAATCTGCAGCGGGTACGGCGGCAGGTGGTAAAACCGGTCTGACGGCGATTACCATCGGCGTGCTGTTCCTGCTGATCCTGTTCCTCGCTCCGCTGTCGTATCTGGTTCCGGCGTATGCGACCGCGCCTGCGCTGATGTACGTTGGTCTGCTGATGCTGAGCAACGTGGCGAAAATTGATTTTGCCGACTTCGTTGACGCGATGGCCGGTCTGATCACCGCGGTGTTCATCGTGCTGACCTGTAACATCGTGACCGGCATCATGATCGGTTTCGCATCGCTGGTGATCGGCCGCATCGTCTCCGGCGAATGGCGTAAGCTGAACATCGGTACGGTGGTGATTGCCGTGGCGCTGGTGGCCTTCTACGCGGGCGGCTGGGCTATCTAAGCCGTCAACTGCGTAAAAAGACGGGTGGCTCAGGCCGCCCGTTTTTATTTTCGGAACACATCTTGTTGCCTTATGCGTTACTCTGGGGGAGATACACTGTGGCAAGATGCCAGTGATGTAAACGTACAGAAATCTCGCAAACAGGGAACGCATGGAAATCTTTTTCACAATACTCATCATGACCCTTTTGGTCTCCCTCTCCGGGGTAGTTACCCGCGTACTGCCCTTCCAGTTACCGCTGCCGCTGATGCAGATCGCCATCGGTGCTCTGCTGGCGTGGCCGACGTTCGGATTGCATGTCGAGTTTGATCCCGAACTGTTTCTGGTGCTGTTTATTCCGCCCCTGCTGTTTGCCGACGGCTGGAAAACCCCAACCCGTGAGTTTCTCGAACACGGGCGCGAGATCTTAGGTCTGGCGCTGGCGCTGGTGGTGGTCACCGTGGTGGGGATTGGTTTTCTCATCTACTGGGTGGTGCCGGGGATCCCGCTGATACCGGCCTTTGCGCTGGCGGCGGTACTGTCGCCCACCGATGCCGTGGCGCTGTCCGGGATCGTTGGCGAAGGACGCATCCCTAAAAAAATCATGGGCATCCTGCAGGGCGAGGCGCTGATGAACGACGCCTCCGGCCTGGTGGCGCTGAAGTTTGCCGTCGCCGTGGCGATGGGCACCATGGTCTTCACCATCGGCGGGGCGTCCGTTGAATTCTTTAAAGTGGCCATTGGCGGCATTCTGGCGGGGTTTGTGGTGAGCTGGCTGTACGGTCGTTCGCTGCGCTTCCTCAGCCGCTGGGGCGGCGACGAGCCCGCCACGCAGATCGTGCTGCTGTTCCTGCTGCCATTCGCCTCTTACCTGATTGCGGAACACATCGGCGTATCGGGCATTCTGGCGGCGGTAGCGGCCGGGATGACCATCACCCGCGCCGGGGTTATGCGCCGCGCGCCGCTGGCGATGCGCCTGCGCGCCAACAGCACCTGGTCGATGCTGGAGTTTGTCTTTAACGGCATGGTGTTCCTGCTGTTGGGCCTCCAGCTGCCGGGTATCCTTGAGTCCTCGCTGGTGGCGGCCGAGGCCGATCCGAATGTCGAAACCTGGATGCTGTTTACCGACATCGTGCTGATTTACGCCGCGCTGATGCTGGTGCGTTTTGGCTGGCTGTGGACGATGAAAAACTTCAGCATGCGTTTCCTGAAAAAGAAACCGATGGAGTTTGGCTCCTGGACCACCCGTGAGCTGCTGATTTCCACCTTCGCCGGGGTGCGTGGGGCCATCACCCTTGCCGGTGTACTCTCCATTCCGCTGCTGCTGCCGACCGGCGACGTCTTCCCGGCCCGCTACGAGCTGGTGTTCCTCGCCGCAGGGGTGATTCTGTTCTCACTGTTTGTTGGCGTGGTGATGCTGCCGATCCTGCTGCAACACATGGAGGTGGGCGATCACGTTCAGCAGCATAAAGAGGCGCGTATCGCCCGGGCGGCAACGGCGGAGGTAGCCATTGTCGCCATCCAGAAGATGGAGGAACGTCTGGCCGCGGATACCGAAGAGAACATCGATAACCAGCTGCTGAAAGAGGTGAGTTCGCGAGTAATTGGTAACCTGCGCCGCCGTGCGGATGGCCGCAACGACGTGGAAAGCTCGCTGATGGAAGAGAACCTCGAGCGCCGCTTCCGCCTTGCCGCGCTGCGTTCTGAACGCGCGGAGCTGTATCACCTGCGCGCCACCCGGGAGATCAGCAACGAGACGCTGCAAAAGCTGCTGCACGATCTCGATTTGATGGAAGCGTTGTTGATTGAGAAGCAGTAGCCGTTGATTGCCCGGTGGCGCTACGCTTACCGGGCCTGTTAAACCCTGGGCCGGGTAAGGCGAAGCCGCCACCCGGCGTTATTCCACCGAAGTCCAAAATCCTTCACAGCATTTCAGCCACGCCTGGGCGCTGTTCGACAAATACACCCCTTCCCGCCAGATCATCCCCAGCTGCCAGTGCAGATCGCTCTGCAGCGGGATCCAGCGCAGGGTGTTTTTATCCAGCCGCTCGCAGATGGGCTGCGGCAGTATCGCAATTCCCACCCCCGCCTGCACCATCGCCGCCAGAAAGTCCCACTGCCCGCTGCGCACCGCGATGCGCGGCTTAACGCCGTGCTGGCTGAAGAGCTGCATCAGCTGGCGGCTGAGGGCAAAATCTTCGTTGTAGATCAGTAACGGGTGCTCGGCCAGCAGCGCCGGATTAATAGCCTTAAGCGTCAGCCAGCTGCCGGAGCGCGGCACCAGCACGCACAGCGGATGGCTGAACAGCGGCAGGGCCGTCAGGCCGCTGTCTTCCTCTACCGGCAGGGCGGTCATCGCCAGATCCAGCTCGCCGTTGATTACCGCCTGCTGGACGGTTAAACCGCCAAATTCAGAAATTTTCAGCTCCACGCCGGGATAGCGCTGGCGAAACAGGCCGATGGGCCCGGCCATCATCATCCCCACCATTGGGGGAATACCGAGGCGCAGTATCCCCTTGTTGAGGTGGTTGATGTCGCCCAGCTCGGCCTCCAGCTGGCGAAACTCCGCGAGGATCGCCAGCCCGCGCTCAAACACCACCCGGCCGGTGTCGGTTAACAGCAGCTTGCGTCCGTCGCGGATCAGCAGAGTACAGTTCAGTTCATCTTCGAGGTTCTTCAGCATCTTGCTGATGGTGGGTTGGGTGACAAAAAGCTTCTCCGCGGCGCGGGTGAAACTCTGCTGGCGTACCACTTCGACAAAGTAACGCAGCGTGCGTATGTCCATGACTATTCCTCGAAACTATACCTTTGATGATTTTAATTCATTTCAGTCAATTACGGGCGCTGACTATACTGGCGCTCCATCTCATTTTGAGGAAATCCCCCATGACCGTGGCGTTAGGTCGCGTTACGCCTGCCGTCGTGCAACGACTCCAGGTACCGGTTCAGGTACTGCTTTATGCGGGTCTTTTTGTCTTCGCTGAATACCTTGTTGGCTGGCTGCATCTGCCCCTGCCGGCCAATCTGGTCGGCATGGTGCTGATGTTCAGCCTGATCCTCTGTCGCGTTATTCCCCTGAACTGGGTGCGGGCGGGCTCGCGCTGGCTGCTGGCGGAAATGCTGCTCTTTTTTGTGCCGGCGGTGGTGGCGGTGGTCAATTACGTCCAGCTGCTGATGGTGGACGGCTGGCGTATCTTTGCGGTGATCGCCCTGAGCACGCTAATGGTGCTGGGTGCCACCGCGTGGGTGGTGGATAAAGTCTATCGCTATGAAATCAGCAGGCAGAAACATGACTAACTTTCAGGTCAGCGTCCTCTGCCTGGTGGTGACGCTGGTTATCTATTTTGCCAACAAACGTCTCTACCGCCGCTTTCGTAAACTGCCCCTGATGCCGCTGGTCTTCACCCCGATTCTGCTGGTGATGATGCTGGTGTGGGGCCATATCTCCTGGCAGAACTATATCGGTGAAGCGCACTGGCTGCTGTGGCTGCTCGGCCCGGCGACCATCGCCTTTGCGGTGCCGGTGTATGACAACCTCGCGGTGATCAAACGCCACTGGATGTCGCTCTCCGCCGGGGTGATCACCGCCACGGTGGTAGCCGTCACCAGCTCGGTCTGGCTGGCGCGGCTGTTTACCCTGTCGGATGAGATCCAGCGCAGCCTCGCGGTGCGCTCCGTCACCACGCCTTTTGCCCTGGCCGCGGCAAAACCGCTCGGCGGGCAGCCGGATCTGGTGGCGCTGTTCGTAGTGGTCACCGGGGTGTTTGGCATGGCGGTAGGGGATATGCTGTTTTTGCGGCTCTCGATCCGCGAAGGGATGGCGAAAGGGGCCGGCTTTGGCGCGGCCTCCCACGGTGCCGGCACCGCCCGCTCCTATGAGCTGGGCCAGCAGGAGGGCGTGGTCGCCAGCCTGGTGATGATGCTCTCCGGGGTGGTGATGGTGCTGGTGGCCCCGCTGGTGGGCTGGTTGATGTTCTGAGTTTTGCCCGGCGGCGCTGCGCTTGCACGGGCCTACGGTTCTGTAGGCCGGGTAAGCGTAGCGCCACCCGGCAATGCTAACGGTTCACACGCCGTACAATACGCTCCACCTGCTGGCGGAAATCCGCCGCGACCTGAGCGGGCGTTTGCCCCTGCTCCAGCTTTTCCCGCGCCGAGGTAAACCTGTCGATTACCTGCAAGTCCTCAATATAGGGCGTGGCGACAACCGTGGTGTGCAGCGCCTGCGCCTGGCGCAGCCCGGCAATTACCGGATCCTGCGGGTTAATTACCCCTTTCTCCATAAGCTGCGCCTCCGCCGCCTTGTTGAGCGGAATGCCGCGCTCCAGCCCCAGGGCTTCAACCGACTGCGGATCGTTGAGCAGGTAGTTGACCAGGATCGCCGCCTCTTTTGGATGCTTCGTTGATTTCGCCACCGACAGCATCTGCGCCGTTTTGAAGTACACACCCGATTCTTCCGTCCCGGGCTGCATTACATAGTCGCCCAGCACCAGCTTTGCCGGCGGCGTCATGTTGTTGGCAAACATGCGGATGGTGATGTTCCAGGTGAACAGGCCGCCCCATTCGCCGTTGATCCACGGCTTCATCTCATAGAGATTGCCTTTGCCGTAGGAGGAGAGGGTCTTTGGCGACGGGAGAACATGGTCGTCGCTCAGGCGCTTCACAAAGCTGAAGGCCTCCTCCCACTGGGCGTCGTTCCAGGCGAAGGTACCATCGCTGTTGAACATTGGTTTGTGATGGGTCTGCATCATCCAGGCATTGAGTAGCAGGATGACGTCCTGATCGACCATCGCGTAGGGGTAGTAGCTGTTGCCGAGCTTCTGCTGGAACACTTTCCCGGCGGCAAAAAAGTCATCCCAGGTTTTCGGGTACGCCAGCCCGGCTTTCTGCCAGGTTACGTCGTTGTAGTAAAAGACCGGGGCATTGACCGAGATCGGCAGGCCGTTGAGCTTGCCTTTGATGGTGGTGGATTGCAGATCCTGGGCCTGGTACTGGCTTAAATCCAGCTCCGCTTTCAGCTTGTCGAGATCGTAATAACCTTCGCCGTTTTTGGAAAAGATGATGAGCCACGGCCAGTTGGTCTGCATCACATCCGGCTCGGTGCCGCTCGCCATCTGGGTGGTCAGGCGCGAAAGATGCCCGTCCCAGCCGGTGTATTCGGGCTTCACCTTAATATCCGGATGTGCTTTTTCAAAGGCGTCGAGCGCCTTCAGCGTGGCCTGGTGGCGGCTGTTGCCACCCCACCACGACATACGTAATTCAACGGGTTGCGCCCATGTAGAGGTACAGGAAAATAACAGCGATGCGATGACACCTGACAGGAGTTTATTCATTATTTATCTCCGGATTTTTTATTATTAAACAGGTGAGTAACGGCACAATACTGACCAGTGGCTCCGGCGCGGTCTCCTGCCGCGCCTTCACCATGCCTTTAGCGTTTCGTCAGACGGGAAACCAGCTCAAACTCCTTAAAGTTGACCGGACGCTGCTGCTGCATGGAGATGTTGCCCGCAATCCCGGTGAGGATCGACATCGCCCCGGCACGGTGGTCCGCCGCACGCTGCAGCGGGTCGTGGCCCGGCGTACCAAACAGGTCGGCCAGCATGGCGTTGTCGCCGCCGCCGTGGCCCCCTTCGCCGAGGCTGAACGTTGCTTTCCAGGATTCGGCAAACAGCGGGAAGACGGCGAGATCGCACTGCTCGAGGCTGCCCTCGTTTTCGCGCTCGCCCCCGGCGTTAACGTAGGACTTCTCGACGATCTTCATCTCTAGCCGGCCTTCGGTGCCGTTAAAGACCACGTTCAGCCCTTCCCACGGCAGGTAGGCGTTGAGGGAGTAAGTGAGCTGGACCTGGTTCTGATACTTCACCAGCACCGACATCGTGTCTTCGATGGTGATGCCGTCGCTGAACACGCTCTGGTCGCGGAAGTAGTTATCTTCGTGTTCGGCGTCGAGATAGAGCGCTTTAAGCTGGGCGTTCTCCGCCATCTGCAGGGCAAAGGGATCCGCTTTCGCCTCGGCGAAGCCGTGGGCGCGGGGGTAGAAGTGCGTCACGCCGCGCTTCTCCGCGTTCTCCCTGCCGTAGAACTGCAGGCTGCCTTCGGCGTAAACCCGCTCCGGGTAGCTGTCCAGCCAGAAGTTCATCAGGTCAAAATGGTGGGTGGATTTATGCACCAGTAGGCCGCCGCTGTTGCGTTTTTCCCGGTGCCAGCGGCGGAAGTAGTCTGCGCCATGTTCGGTGTTGAGCAGCCATTCGAAGTGCACCGAAGTGACCTTGCCAATCGTCCCCTGCATCAGCAGCTCGCGCACCTTGCTGTGGTGCGGGGCGTAGCGGTAGTTGAAGGCCACCCGCACGCTGCGACCGGTCTCTTCGATAGCGTCGAGAATGCGCAGGGCGCGCTGTTCATCGATGGTCATCGGCTTTTCGGTGATCACATCGCAGCCGGCGTGCAGGGCGCGAACGATGTAGTCGTCATGGGTACGATCCATGGTGGTGACGATAACTACATCAGGGCGCGTCTCGCGGATCATCTCCTCAAACTGCGTCGCCTGCCAGGTGGAAACCGGGGCCGCGCCTTCGTTTTTTAAGAGCTGATTGGCGTAGTGCATGCGCGTGGTATTGGTATCGCAGAACGCGACCATTCTGGCATTTTCCCGCCAGGCCCCCCCGATGGCGGAAATATATAAACCGGCACGCCCACCGGTCCCGACCAGAGCATATTTTTTCATGGCATCCTCAGCTAAAGTAGCAAAATAAATATCAGCAAGGTGACGCAATGAAACGTATTCCACATCAGCTGATGGAGCTGAACAGCACTTTTATCTGGCACTGGCCCTGGTTTATTCAGGGAGTAAAAAGCGCGAAGGAGCACGGTTTCACTGGGATCATCCTGCACCAACAGGAACTGCTTTCGGTACTTGCGACGCCCTCGCCGTTAAGCCAGAAGCTCAACGTCGAGAACCTTATTCATCAGCAACATTACGCCCTGCAATATTTAATCCGCGTCGATCGCTATCTGGCGGAAAATAATCTGTCGTTCTGGCTTCAGGGTGAAGCCGCGCCCAATGACGACATTATTAAGCGTAAATTTCCGGAACTGACGTTCGACGAAAAAAGCGCGCCGGATTTCTGGCACCATTTTTATGCCGCGATATTGCATCCGCTATTACACGCCTTGCCCCATCTCAGCGGGCTTATTCTCAGCCTGACGACGCCGGACTTTCAGACCGCCCGCTGGCAGCAAAGCCTGCATGATGTCTGGAGCCTGCTGCGCGCCCGGGGCAAAAAGCTCATCCTGCGCGACTTTATTGATAACAGCTGGCCGCGCCAGCAGCTCGCTAACATTCTGGCGACGCTCCCGGACGACGTGCGCGCCTCGGTAAAAGCCACCGAGCTGGATTACCACCCCGGCTTTGCCAACCATCCGCACATCGCCACCCTGCCGGGGCATAAAAAGTGGATCGAGTACGACCTCTTTGGCACCGGCTACGGCTGGACCGCGCTGCCGTGCTATCTGGCCGATGAGATCAGCGGCCGCTTAAGCTGGGCGCTCAGCGTCGCCGAAAACGAAATTGAAGCTATTACCTCCCGCGTGAGCTGGCAGTGGCTACCCGACAGCCGGGTGATGGACTCCGCCAACGCCATCAATCTATTCGGTCTTACCGCCGCCAACCAGGCCGCCGACGCAGCGCTGCCCGCCACCTTCGATCGCTGGGCGGAACATCATCAGCTCGGCTTTCGCTCCCTGCAGGACAAGCATCAGCTCTCGGCCATCGTGCATGCCAGCTACGACTGGCTGTGTAAAACACCGAACCTCCTCGGTCGACGGCTGCACTATCAGAGCCAGATCCCGGAGAGCATCGCTCAGGCGCAACAGCTGCTGCATATGGACACCCGCAGCGCCAACTGGCTGCACGCCTGGCAACCGCTGATGCCCACCGACGATCCCGAGCTTGGCAAAGAGCAGCGGGAGCGGATGGCGCTGGAGAAAGAGGCCGCCTGCTTCCTCGCATCCCGCACGCTGCAAAACCTGCGTGAGCTGATGCCGCGTATTACCTGCCCGGACGACACGCTGGCGATCCTGCTGGCTGCCTGGCGCAGCGCGGAGATCTACAGCCAGATGTTCTCCCACGTGGCTGCCGCCGTGACCGACGTGCTCTGGCTCGACCATTACGGCGCGAACAGCCTGCCTGCTGATACCCTGCAGAAGCATCAGCAGCGGCTGCTTCACTACGCCGACACCCTGGATCGCTGGCTGGTGGACCCGCCCGCCAGCGGCCCGCTATTCCTGCCGCTACTGCTGAGCCCGGCGCGGCTGGAGCGCTTTGCCAGAAGCCTGAGCGAGTCGCTGTGACTAAAGCATAAAAACTGGAAGGGGGATTGTCTGTACGGGGGGCAGAGGGAAAGCCGGGGATTGGCGTGAAATCGGGAAAAGTGTGATGGCCTTTGCGGATCGCAGATAAAGCCTGTGATGCGCATCGGCTTTTTCTGTTTTGGTGACGTGATAAACGTCACCTGAAGGGGAAAAAAATGTGATCCCCGACCAGCGGCCGGGGAGGGGATTTTAGTGCGCGCGGCCCTGTTCAACACCCAGGCCGGTTTGGGAACGGATAAACTGGGCGCGGAACTTCTCACGCTCCAGGTTCCCTTCCGCCGAGTTATCCGTGGCGGAGAAGAACCAGATCCCAATGAACGCCACGGCGATGGAGAACAGCGCCGGGTATTCGTACGGGAAGATGGCTTTTTCGTGGCCGAGGATCTGCACCCAGATGGTTGGGCCGAGGATCATCAGGATCACCGCGGTGAGCAGGCCCAGCCAGCCGCCAATCATCGCCCCACGGGTGGTCAGTTTTGACCAGTACATGGAGAGCAGAATGATCGGGAAGTTACAGCTTGCGGCAATCGAGAAGGCCAGCCCCACCATAAAGGCGATGTTCTGGTTCTCGAACAGAATACCCAGCAGGATCGCCACCACGCCCAGCACCAGCACGGTAATTTTGGAGACTTTCAGCTCCTCGCGCTCGGAGGCGCCTTTACGCCAGACGTTGGCATAGAGGTCATGGGAGACCGCAGAGGCTCCGGCCAGCGTCAGGCCTGCGACCACCGCCAGGATAGTGGCGAAGGCCACGGCAGAGATAAAGCCGAGGAACAGGTTGCCACCCACCGCGTCAGCCAGATGCACCGCCGCCATGTTGTTGCCGCCAATCAGCGCGCCCGCCGCGTCTTTAAACGCCGGGTTTGCGCCTACCAGCATGATGGCGCCGAAGCCGATAATAAAGGTCAGGATGTAGAAGTAACCCATAAAGCCGGTGGCGTAGAGCACGCTCTTACGCGCTTCGCGCGCATCTGACACCGTGAAGAAACGCATCAGGATATGCGGCAGACCGGCGGTACCAAACATCAGGCCCAGGCCTAACGACAGCGCCGAGATCGGATCTTTCACCAGCCCGCCCGGGCTCATGATCGCTTCCCCTTTCGGGTGGACCGCCATCGCTTCGCTGAACAGGTTGTTGAAGCTGAAACCGACGTGCTTCATTACCATAAAGGCCATAAAGCTGGCACCGAACAGCAGCAGTACGGCTTTGATGATCTGCACCCAGGTGGTGGCAAGCATGCCGCCAAACAGGACATACATCACCATCAGCACGCCCACCAGCACCACCGCGATATGGTAGTTCAGGCCGAACAGCAGCTGGATGAGTTTACCGGCACCCACCATCTGGGCGATCAGGTACAGGGCCACCACCACCAGCGAGCCGCAGGCGGAGAGGGTACGGATCGGCCCCTGCTTCAGGCGATAGGAGGCCACGTCGGCAAAGGTATAGCGTCCGAGGTTACGCAGACGTTCGGCGATCAGGAACAGAATAATCGGCCAGCCGACGAGGAAGCCAAGGGAGTAGATCAGCCCGTCGTAGCCGGAGGTGTACACCAGCGCGGAGATCCCGAGGAAGGAGGCCGCCGACATAAAGTCGCCCGCGATCGCCAGGCCGTTCTGGAAACCGGTGATGTTGCCGCCTGCGGTGTAGTAATCATTACGGGAGCGCACGCGTTTCGAGGCCCAGTAGGTGATATACAGCGTCAGCACGACGAAGATCAGGAACATCACGATCGCCTGCCAGTTGGTTGGCTGGCGTTCAACTGCGCCGGTAATGGCATCGGCGGCATTTGCCGCAAAGGGGAGGGTGGCGGCGAGCGCCGTCAGAACTCTCTTCATGATGCTTTTACCTCACGCAGAACGGCTTTATTCAGACGGTCGAACTCACCGTTAGCACGAATGACGTACACGGCGGTCAGCACAAACGAAATGACGATCACCCCGATCCCAATAGGGATACCGCGGGTGACGCTGGTCCCGGCGTGCAGCGGTGTGCCCAGCCAGTGTGGGGCAAAAGCAATCAGCAGAATAAAGCCGACATAAATGATTAACATGATGATAGATAAAGTGAAGGCAAACCGTTGCCGCTTATCGACGAGCTCCCTGTAGTGCGCACTATTCTCTATCTGCTGACAAATATTATCATTCATCACAGAGTCTCCAGACGTATTGTAGGGGGAGGGGTTGTTTTTATTCCCTCTCCCTTTAAGGGAGAGGGTTAGGGTGAGGGTGTGGCGTTACGATGGCATGGCGATGGCCTGCTTCTCTTCGAGCAGTTTGTCCACCACGCCAGGATCGGCGAGCGTTGAGGTATCGCCTAAGTTGCTGGTATCCCCCGCGGCAATCTTGCGCAGAATACGGCGCATGATCTTGCCGGAGCGGGTTTTCGGCAGCGAGTCGGTCCAGTGCAGCACATCCGGGGTGGCAAGCGGGCCGATCTCTTTCCGCACCCAGTTGCGTACCTCGGTATACAGCTCCGGCGACGGCTCTTCGCCATGGTTCAGGGTGACGTAGGCGTAGATCGCCTGGCCCTTGATGCTGTGCGGAATACCGACCACCGCCGCTTCGGCGATTTTCGGATGCGACACCAGCGCTGATTCAATCTCGGCGGTCCCCAGTCGATGCCCGGAGACGTTCAGCACGTCGTCCACGCGGCCGGTGATCCAGTAGTAACCATCTTCATCACGACGCGCGCCGTCGCCGCTGAAGTACATGTTTTTGAAGGTGGAGAAGTAGGTCTGCTCGAAGCGGTCGTGATCGCCAAACAGGGTACGCGCCTGACCCGGCCAGGAGTCGACGATTACCAGGTTGCCCTCGGTGGCCCCTTCCAGCGGGTTGCCTTCGTTATCCACCAGCGCAGGCTGGACGCCGAAGAACGGACGGGTGGCAGAGCCGGCTTTCAGCTGGGTAGCGCCCGGCAGCGGGGTGATCATGAACCCGCCGGTTTCGGTCTGCCACCAGGTGTCGACCACCGGGCACTTCTCGTTACCGATCTTCTTCCAGTACCATTCCCAGGCTTCCGGGTTGATCGGCTCGCCCACGGATCCGAGGATGCGCAGGGAGGAGCGGTCGGTCCCTTCAATCGCCTTGTCGCCTTCGGCCATCAGGGCGCGGATGGCGGTAGGGGCGGTGTAGAGAATATTGACCTGATGTTTGTCCACCACCTGGCTCATACGCGCCGGGGTCGGCCAGTTAGGTACGCCTTCGAACATCAGGGTGGTGGCGCCGCAGGCCAGCGGGCCGTACAGCAGGTAGCTGTGACCGGTGACCCAGCCCACGTCGGCGGTGC
Source organism: Leclercia adecarboxylata (assembly GCF_006874705.1). Taxonomy (NCBI): domain Bacteria; kingdom Pseudomonadati; phylum Pseudomonadota; class Gammaproteobacteria; order Enterobacterales; family Enterobacteriaceae; genus Leclercia; species Leclercia adecarboxylata. The sequence continues at coordinate 2,167,391 of NZ_CP035382.1, forward strand.
ACCAGTAGATATCGCCCTGATGATAATCAAAGACATATTTGAAGGTTGTGGCCGCATAGACCAGATAGCCGCCGGTGGTGTGCAGCACGCCCTTTGGCTTGCCGGTGGAGCCGGAGGTATAAAGGATAAACAGCGGATCTTCCGCGTTCATCGCTTCCGGCTGATGCTGGTCGCTGGCCTGCTCAATCAGGTCGCTCCACCACAGGTCGCGGCCCTCATGCCATTCAATGGCATTGCCGGTGCGCTTCAGCACAATCACGCTGTTGACGCTGTTCACATTCGGGTTTTTCAGCGCGTCGTCGACGTTCTTTTTCAGCGGAACGGCACGACCAGCACGCACGCCTTCGTCGGCGGTGATCACCAGCTTTGAGCTGGAGTCGATGATGCGTCCGGCCACCGCTTCCGGCGAAAAGCCGCCGAAGATAACGGAGTGCACGGCCCCGATGCGGGCGCAGGCCAGCATCGCCACGGCCGCTTCCGGCACCATCGGCATATAGATAGCCACGACGTCGCCTTTTTTGATGCCCTGGGCCAGCAGCACGTTGGCAAAGCGGCAGACATCGCGGTGCAGTTCGCGGTAGGTGATATTTTTGCTCTGGGTCGCGTCGTCGCCCTCCCAGATGATTGCCGTCTGGTCGCCGCGATCGGCGAGGTGACGATCCAGGCAGTTGGCGGCGAGGTTCAGCGTGCCGTCTTCATACCATTTAATAGAGACGTTGCCGGGGGCAAAAGAGGTATTCTTGACCGTCTGATACGGGGTCATCCAGTCAAGGATTTTGCCCTGCTCGCCCCAGAAGGCGTCAGGGTCAGTAATAGACAGCTGGTACTTCTCCTGGTACTGCTCCGGGTTAATCAGGCAGCGGTCCGCAATATTTGCGGGAATGTCGTGTTTATGGACCTGGCTCATGGTTTTTGTTCTCCTTGTAGAATGTTAATAATATGTCGCAAAAACGTTAATTGTAGGGGCTTTGCCAGCTTTGTTTACTATTTGGGCGACAGATCACGCAAAAATTAGAGAGTATAAAAAATGAGCAAATGACACTTTGAAAAAAAATAATTGCCTGAAATGATTATTTGCATTACTGCATAAAAAAGCGTTTTTATAACAAAAGGTTATTTATCATGACTAATACAAATTAGCGTGATAACGCCTTTTGTCAGTCAAATGCCTCGTTCTTAAAGGCTTGCGTAGCATGCCGTGCAAATGGTACTGATACCGCGCGTTAAAAAACCCCATAAATGAACGCAACACAATTCATACCCTTTCAGTATGTGTCGTCCCCATCGTTTTACGAGTACGAACACTTCATTGAGGAAGTTTCTTGTCATGAAAAATTTGAAAGTCAGCCTGGCCTGGCAAATTTTGCTGGCCCTTGTGCTGGGTATCTTGCTGGGTAGTTATCTGCATTATCACAGTGACAGCCGCGAATGGCTGATCGCGAATTTACTGTCGCCTGCCGGTGATATCTTTATCCATCTGATCAAAATGATTGTGGTGCCGATTGTCATCTCGACGCTGGTGGTAGGGATTGCCGGGGTGGGTGACGCGAAGCAGCTGGGCCGCATCGGTGCAAAAACCATCCTTTATTTCGAAGTGATCACTACGGTGGCGATCGTTCTCGGCATCACGCTGGCGAATGTGTTCCAGCCTGGCGCGGGCATTGATATGTCGCAGCTGGCGACGGTGGATATTTCGAAATACCAAAGCACGACCGCGGATGTGCAAAGCCATTCTCATGGCCTGATGGGGACCATCCTCTCGCTGGTGCCGACCAATATCGTGGCGTCGATGGCGAAGGGCGAAATGCTGCCGATCATCTTCTTCTCGGTGCTGTTTGGTCTGGGCCTGGCGTCACTGCCGTCCACTCACCGCCAGCCGCTGGTGACCGTGTTCCGCTCCATCTCTGAAACCATGTTCAAAGTGACCCACATGGTGATGCGCTATGCGCCGGTAGGGGTGTTCGCGCTGATCTCGGTGACGGTAGCGAACTTCGGTTTTGCCTCCCTGTGGCCGCTGGCGAAGCTGGTGCTGCTGGTGCACTTCGCGATCCTGTTCTTCGCTCTGGTGGTGCTGGGGCTGGTGGCGCGGATGTGTGGCCTGAGCATCTGGATCCTGATCCGCATCCTGAAAGACGAGCTGATTCTGGCGTACTCCACCGCCAGCTCCGAGAGCGTGCTGCCGCGTATTATTGAGAAGATGGAAGCCTATGGGGCGCCTGCATCGATCACCAGCTTCGTGGTGCCGACCGGTTACTCGTTCAACCTCGACGGCTCTACGCTGTACCAGAGCATCGCCGCGATCTTTATTGCCCAGCTCTACGGTATCGACCTTTCCCTGTGGCAGGAGATCGTGCTGGTGCTGACCCTGATGGTGACCTCAAAAGGGATTGCCGGCGTGCCGGGCGTCTCCTTTGTGGTGCTGCTGGCGACCCTGGGTAGCGTGGGTATTCCGCTGGAAGGGCTGGCGTTTATCGCCGGTGTTGACCGTATTCTCGACATGGCGCGTACCGCGCTGAACGTGGTCGGTAATGCGCTGGCGGTACTGGTGATTGCCAAGTGGGAACATCAGTTCGACCGTAAGAAAGCCCTGGCGTATGAACGCGATGTGCTGGGTCGTTTTGATAAAACCGCTGACCAGTAAAGTACATTGCCCGGCCTACGGTCCTGTAGGCCGGGCAAGCGAAGCGCCCCCGGCACGCAGACCGCTCGGTCCCGTCGGCGGGCATTTACTCCCCGCTTAACGCATCAAACTCTTCGCAGCCGGTATCAAAACCTTCGCTACAGCTCAGATTAAACCAGTACAGCGCCTTCTGTTTATTCGGGGTGATAAACCCGTCCTCGCCCTGCTGAAATACCTGACCCGCCCAGTACTCCGCGTAACCTGTACGCGAGAGGGTGGAGCTCTGCTTAAACCACTGTGCGGCCTGGACATCATCCTGCGCCACCTCCACGCCGTTGGCGTAGATCAGCCCCAGCAGCTGCCGGGCATCGACCGCGGCATCATCCTCGGTATTCTCTGCGACTTTGTGCAGTAAGCTCAGCGCCTGCGGGTAGTCAGTTTTTCCGGCCCGGGTATTGACCAGCAAACGTGCCAGCATCACCGCACCCGGCGAGCTGCCCGCCACCGTGGCCTGCTGCGCCAGCCCTTTTGCCTGGGCTAAATCGCCGTGCTTAAACTTGATTTGTGACAGCAGCGCCATAGCATCGATATCGCCGTTTTTGGCCGCTTTTTCGGCCCAGGTTTCGGCCTGCTTATCATCCCCCGAGCTGTAATAGGTTTCGGCAAGATAATACTGCGCCCGGCTGTCGCCGGCCTCAGCCTGCTTCAGGTACTGGCCGCCAATCTCCTCGGCGCAAACCAGGGAAGAAAAAAGGATCAACAACAGATAAAGAGGTTTCATGCGTTATTTTCGTAGGGGTAGATAACGGGCAGTATAAGCGCGGGATGAGAAGAAAAAAATGGGTGCGTTAAGACCTCCACTCCCCACAAGCCGGGCGGGTTTCCCCGCCCGCTGACGTTAGCCTGCTGCGCAGGCTAATTTAGCCGCCACTTCAAGCTGCTCGCTCTTTATTGTCAGTTCGCATAACGTGCCGCGATTAATAAAGGCGAATATCACTATGGTCAGGCAAATAATTAATATTATGCCTGGCACGGTTTTTAATGGCGTCATGCCCTTTACTCCTTGCTAATAAAAGAATAAGGGGCTACCCTCAACTTGTGAGTGGTTGAGGGATAGCCCCCGGTTAATGGAAACATTTCCGGGGTTTTTCACTTTCTGTCCCTCAATACGGCTTAAGACAGAAAGCCTTAAGCACCCGCCGATAATCTTATCCCTATGAACTCAAAAGAAAAGATGTAATTCACTTTGTGGGGAATTACATTTCTCTGGAATACTGCTCGCAAAATAATATTCACCATATATTATTTCTATTATGCAAATAAAAACGGGATGAATATTTCACCCCGTTTTATTAATTGCACCTTTAATTGCATCAACCCATCGCGGTTTCCCGTAACGATTTTTTCAGCTTATTATATTCTTCAACCACATAGTTTTCGGCGGCGGATTGATCCGCTATCGGCTCGACGCGCACGGCACAATATTTATATTCCGGCGTTTTGGTTATCGGGCTGAGGTTTTCCGTCACCAGCTCGTTGCAGGCCCCGATCCACCATTGGTAAGTCATGTATACCGCCCCGACGTTAGGCCGATCGCTGACCTGAGCCCGGGTGATAACCCGACCTTTGCGGGAGTTAACCCACACCAGCGCCTCATCCTCAATGCCCAGCCTTGCGGCATCCTCGGTGTTGATCTGCACATAGCCGGGCTCATCGGCCAGTGCCGACAGGGCCGCACAGTTGCCGGTCATCGAGCGGCAGGAGTAGTGGCCCACTTCGCGCACGGTGGAGAGCACCATCGGGTAATCGTCATCCAGTTTATCCATCGGCGCCATCCAGTCGCAGGTTAAGAACTGCGCCAGCCCGTTCGGGGTATCGAATTTCTCCTCGAACAGGAACGAGGTGCCCTGGTCCGCCGGCGACTCGTCCCGGCACGGCCACTGGATGTAGCCCAGTTCGCCCATCTTCTCGTAGGTTGCCCCTTTGAATCCCGGACACAGCTGGCGCAGCTCATCCCAGATTTGCTGCGTGTTGTCGTAGTGCATCGGATAACCCATCCGGGTCGCGATCTCGCTGATGATCTGCCAGTCGGTTTTCAAATCCCACTTCGGCTCGACCGCCTTAAAGAAGCGCTGGAAGCCGCGATCGGCTGCGGTGTAAACCCCTTCATGCTCGCCCCACGAGGTAGACGGCAGGACAACATCCGCCACCGCCGCGGTTTTAGTCATAAAGATATCCTGGACAATCACCAGCTCGAGATCGTCAAACGCCTGACGCACCGCCGACAGTTCAGCATCGGTCTGGAGCGGATCTTCGCCCATGATGTACGCCGCGCGCACCTCTTTGTGGGCCACGCGGTGCGGCAGCTCGCTGATACGGTAGCCGGGATGCGCCGGCAGGCTCTTGACGCCCCAGGCTCTGGCGAATTTCTCTCGGTTTTCCGGGAACTGAACAAACTGGTATCCCGGGTAGGTGTCCGGTAGCGCCCCCATGTCGCAGGCACCCTGCACGTTATTCTGCCCGCGCGCCGGGTTGACCCCGACGTGGGCTTTGCCGAGGTTGCCGGTCAGCATGGCGAGGCTGGTGAGCGCACGCACGGTCTCCACCCCCTGCCAGAACTGGGTGACGCCCATTCCCCACAGCAGGGTGGCCGTTTTCGCTCCGGCATACAGACGCGCAGCCTGGCGGATCTCCCGCGCGCTTACGCCGGTAATGGTTTCGACCGACTCAGGCGTATAGTTTTCAACGATCTTACGGTACTCATCAAAGCCCTCCGTGCGGGTGGCAACGAAGGTCCGATCGTAGAGCTGCTCGGCAATAATCACGTGGCCGATGGCATTGAGCAGGGCGATGTTTGAGCCGTTTCGCAACGCGATATGCATATCGGCAATGCGCGCGGTTTCGATGCGCCGCGGATCGCAGACGATAATTTTTGCCCCGTTCTGCTTTGCGCGCAGAATATGATTTGCGACGATCGGATGCGAATCCGCCGGGTTATAGCCAAAAATAAACACCAGATCGGTGCCATCAATCTCGTTGATGGCATTGCTCATGGCGCCATTACCGACCGACTGGTGCAGACCTGCAACCGAGGGGCCGTGTCAGACGCGTGCGCAGCAGTCGACGTTGTTGGTACCAATCACCGCGCGGGCAAATTTTTGCATGATGTAGTTGGTTTCATTCCCGGTGCCGCGCGAGGAGCCGGTGGTCTGGATCGCATCCGGACCGTGCTGCGCCCTGATGTCGCTGAGGCGGCGGGCAACATAGTCCAGCGCCTCATCCCAGGAGACGGGCTCCAGCCTGCCGCCGCGAACGCGGCGGATCATCGGGGTTTTCAGCCGCGGGGTTAGAATCTGGGTGTCGTTAATAAAGTCCCAGCCGTAATAGCCCTTCAGGCACAGTTTGCCTTGGTTGGTTTTCCCCCCGGCTGCCTCCGCCCGGACGATTTTGCCGTTATCGACCACCAGGTTTATCTTGCAGCCTGATGCGCAATAGGGGCACACCGTGATGACGTTTTTCATCAGTCTTGCTCCAGTTTCAAATGACGCTGAGATGTCGGTTTAGTATGCCGCCTCTATGCCACAATTTTGTTGTGGATTTCCCCTGACTTTACGGGCGAATCCTGGTCAAAACCCTGACGAAAAACAGGCCCGCGTCAAAAATTGCGGCCCTGGTGGCGATGGGGATGTGACGGCGGTTGAAGATCCGTGACGGAAAGGGCGTTTTGGCTGGAGCCTTGCACAGAATGGGCCAGACTGATCTCTATCCCCCTAATGGAATCCAGTGATGAAACCAGCAATTCTGGTGGTCGATGACGACACCGCGGTGTGCGAACTGTTGCAGGATGTGCTTAACGAGCACGTCTTCACCGTCCACCTGTGCCATACCGGTCAGGATGCTCTGCGTCTGGCGCAGCAGGCACCGGATATCGCGCTGGTATTGCTGGATATGATGCTGCCGGATATTAACGGCCTGCAGGTGTTACAGCAGCTGCAAAAGCAGCGCCCGGAATTGCCGGTCATCATGCTCACCGGGCTCGGCAGCGAGTCGGACGTGGTGGTGGGCCTTGAGATGGGGGCGGACGACTACATCGGCAAACCCTTCAATCCCCGGGTGGTGGTGGCGCGCGTCAAAGCCGTGCTGCGCCGCACCGGCGCGCTGGCGGCAGAACCGATCGTTACGCGGGCGGCCGGGATCGGCTTTAACGGCTGGACGCTGGATACCACCCGCTGTGAACTGATTGACCCTCAGCGCGGCGTGGTCGCCCTGACCCAGGGCGAGTACGGTTTGCTGCTGGCGTTGACGCAGAACGCCCGGCGGGTGCTGAGCCGCGAACAGCTGCTGGAGCTGACCCACAGCGAAAGCGCGGAGGTTTTTGATCGCACCATCGACGTGTTGATCATGCGCCTGCGCCGCAAAATCGAAATCAATCCCCATCAGCCGCTGCTGATTAAAACCATCCGCGGGCTGGGCTATGTCTTTGCCGCCGACGTGCTGCATGGCGACAGGGCGGCCTAGGCCAACCGGTTCTCCTGAATAAACAGCTGTAACTCCTGCAGGGTTTTCGCCCCGTCGATAGCGTTGGCCGCCAGCAGGCTGGCCCGCGCGCAGGCGTGCGCCATCCGGATGCTCTCCGCCAGCGACAGCGATTCGTGGCAGCCATACAAAAATCCGGCGCAGAAAGCATCTCCCGCCCCGACGCTGCCGACGATCTCCTCACGGGTCAGCCGCCACGAGGGGATCCAGCACCCCTCCCGATCCGGCTCCTGTCCCCAGGCCCCTTCCGGGCAGTGGATCACCACCCGCGACTTCACGCCCGCTGCCAGCAGCTCTGCCGCCGCCGCGGCAATATTGGCGATCGTCGGCGCATCCTGGTCATCGCGCATTGCCAGGCCGCTGAACTCGCCCGCCTCCAGCTCGTTGATCACCAGATAGTCGAGATGGCGCAGGGCAGGGAGCACCAACGGCTGATAGCGCGGATCGCCCTTGCGCGACACCAGGTCGAGAGAGGTTTGAAACCCAAGCTCGCGCATCTGCGCCAGCAAGCGCGCGCTGCGGGTGCCGTACTCCTCGTCCGGCATATCCAGGCTGTCCAGCAGCAGCAGATAGCCCAGATGGAAGATCTTCAGGCTGGAGTCGAGCCGGTCGAAGGCGGGCAGATCCAGTAGCCGGTTGGCCCCCGGGGAGTGGAAAAAGGTGCGCTGGCCGCTGGGGTCGGTCATCACCTGCGACATGGAGGTGGGGGCGAAGGTGGTGCGCTGCACCCGCTGGCGGTTGACGTGATACTGGTCGAGCATGGCGAGAATGTAATCCCCGTCGTGGTCATCCCCCACCAGTCCCACCGCCTGCAGCGGGATCCCGGCGTGCATTTTCGCCACCGTTAACAGCACGTTGAGCGGCGCCCCGCCGGTGGCGCGTTCGCTGTGGACGATCTCCGCCAGCCAGCCGCGCTCCGGCCACTGCACAATCTGGTGGACGTGATCCACCAGCATATTGCCCGCCGCGATAATGCCCCGGCGTTCCATCACGCAAACCCCGCGCTGCCGAAGGTGCGCATCTGTGCGGCGACGGTATCGGTAATGGCCTCTTCGATGCCCAGCAGCAGTTCAGCAAACTCATCGTACAGCGGCTGGCGGTTGGCCATTCGCTGCTCCACCTCCGCCAGCGCCGCCTGGGACATGCCGGTGTAGAAGTTAATCTTGTGGATCCCAAGCTCAATGGCGCGGCGGAAATCGGCGTCGCCGATCCCGGACCCGCCGTGCAGCACCAGCGGCAGGCCGGTTTGCTGGCGGATGGCGTCAAGACGGGCGAAATCGAGCTTCGGCTCGCCCTTATATTTGCCGTGGGCATTACCGATTGCCACCGCCAGGGCGTCGATGCCGGTCTGGTCGACAAATTCCCGCGCAAGCCCAGGATCGGTGAAAAAGGCTTTGTCGGCATGGCCGTACAGGGCACCGCCCTCATCGCCCCCCACCGCGCCGAGTTCCGCCTCCACCGACACGCCCACCGCGTGGCACATCTTCACCACTTCCCGCGTCTGGCGGATGTTCTCCTCGTAGCTCAGGGTGGAACCGTCGAACATCACCGAGCTGAACCCTAAGCGCAGCGCCCGCACCACCGCCTCGAAATGCAGGCCATGATCGAGATTCAGCACCACCGGAATATCATGCCGGGCGGCTTCGAATTTGACCGCCTCCACCAGTGAGTCGAGGGAGACGTACTTAAAATGCACTTCGGCAATGTTGATGATAAAGGGCGAGTTCTCCTGACGGGCGGCGGCAAACAGCGCCCGCAGGAAGTGGGAGTCGAGGACGTTAAACGCCCCCAGCGCATAACGATGTTCGCGGGCATGGGCCAGCCCGTCGGCGAGAGAGATAAGCGGCATGGTTCACTCCTTACAGGCGAAACAGGCTGTATTCATTGCACAACACCAGCACGGCCGGTTCGTCTTCATCAATGTTGTTATAACGGGCGGTGGGTTGCAGGAAGTGGTTGTCCGTCTCGTCGTCATTCACCGAGGAGACTTCACCCACCAGCACGTCGCCAAAGCCCACCTCACCCCAGAAACTGTGGTACAGGCCGGGCGGCAGGCAGATGCTCTCCCCCGGCGCGAGGCGGATATGGCTGCCCGCCACGTGGGTCTGCTGGCAACCATCGATGGCGACCCTGATATCTCCCTCCTCTTTCTGTTCATGCTCATCGGCGTTCCACAGCTCGACAATGAGGTTGCCGCCGCCGCGGTTGATGATGTCCTCGCGTTTGCGCCAGTGAAAGTGCAAAGGCGTCACCTGGCCCTCACGCACATGCATGATCTTCTCGGCATAACATTTGTCCCATGGCTTGCCGCCGGGAGAGCCGTTGCGCAGGGCAAAAAGGGTTAAGCCCTGCGCCGCAAAGTTATCGCCGCCGAACGCGGTCACGTCCCAGCCGAGCCGCAGGTCGAACACTTCCTGCCAGGCGTCGCCGTCAAGCTGCTGCCAGCGGCCAGGAGGGAAGCTGGCAAAGGGGGGCAGATGCACATCGTGCATGGAGAAAAACTGTCGCGTGTGGCCGAGGATCTCGTTAATTTCGGAGCGTTTCATGAAAACTCCTCATCCTGACCCTCTCCCCGCAGGGGAGAGGGAACGTGAACATCCTCACCCCTGTGGGGAGAGGCGTACAGTCATTACTTAACCGTCCAGCCCTTATAGTTGCCGACGTTGCTCTTATCGATCATCGTCACCGGGATCAGCACCGGCTCTTTCGGCGCCGGTTTGCCCTGCAGAATGTCATAGCCGATCTCCACCGCTTTCGCCGCCATCACCTGCGGGTCCTGCGCCGGGGTAGCAACAAACAGGGAGTTTTCCCGCTTCAGCGCCTCTTCCGCATCCGGCGAGCCATCGACGCCGACGATAAAGAACTCGTTACGTTGTGCCTGTTTTGCCGCCAGATCGGCGCCGATCCCCGTCGGATCGTTGATAGCGAACACGCCGTCGATCTTCGGATTGGCCGCCAGCAGGGAGGTCATCACCTCCAGCCCGCCGTCACGGCTGCCTTTGGCGTTCTGGTTATCCGAAAGGACTTTGATATCCGGATGTTTTTTAAATTCAGCCTTACAGCCTTCCACACGGTTTTGTACCGCAGAGACCGGCGGTCCGTTGATGATCACCACGTTGCCTTTGCCTTTCAGGCGGTCGGTGATCAGCTTACAGGCCATCTCTCCGGCCTGGGTGTTGTTGGAGGTGATAGTGGCATCGGCACCCTCTGCCGCCACGTCAACCGCCACCACCACAATCCCGGCGTCTTTCGCGCGCTTCACCGCCGGGCCAATTCCTTTCGAATCGGCGGCGTTAAGAATGATCATATCGACTTTGGCGGCGATAAAGTTATCAATCTGAGAAACCTGCTGGCCGAGATCGTAGCCGCTGGACACCAGCGTCACTTTCACGTTGTCTCCTGCCAGTTTGCGCGCTTCCAGCTCCGCCCCTTTGGTGATTTGCACAAAGAACGGGTTCGCCAGATCGCCCACCGTCACGCCGATGGACTTCAGCTCTTTGGCCTGCACAAACGGGCTTGCTGCAAGCAGTGCGCCAGCACAGAGCGCGGTAACAAGAGGTTTTAAACGCATATTTTCGTCCTCGTTATGTAGGGTATTGTTGTTATGCACTTTGATGGTGTCGGGTACGGTATTTGTCGATCAGCACCGCAATGATGATCACCGCCCCTTTGATCACCAGTTGCCAGAAATAGGAGACGCCCATCAGCGTCATGCCGTTGTTAAGGGTGGCGATAATCAGCGCCCCCACCAGCGTGCCGGTGATGGTGCCGATCCCACCGACAAAGCTGGTGCCGCCGAGGATCACCGCCGCGATAGCGTCCAGCTCATAGCCGGTACCGAGGTTGCCGTTGGCGCTGTACAGCCTTGATGCGCTCATCACCCCGCCGAGGCCCGAGAGCAGGCCGCTCATACCGTAGACAAACAGCAGCACCATCCAGACCTTGATGCCCGTTAAGCGCGCGGCCTGCATGTTGCCGCCCACCGCGTAGATATGTACCCCGAGGGTGGTGCGGCGCAGGATGAACCAGCAGACAACGATCACCGCCAGGGCAATCACCACCAGCCACGGCACCGGCCCGAGATAGTTATTGCCGATCCATTCAAAGCTGATGCTGGAGTTGATGACCGTAGTGCCGTCCGCCAGCAGGTAGGCCGCGCCGCGCAGTGCCGTGTAGGTGCCTAGCGTGACGATAAAGGGCGGCAACCCGGCAAAGGCCACCAGCGCGCCGTTGAACAGCCCCAGCACCATGCCGAGCATCAGCGCCGCCGGCACCGAGAGCATCGACAGCTCCGGCATCAGCGAGACCACCATCGCCGCCACCGCGGTGGTGCCCAGAATCGAGCCCACCGACAGGTCGATGCCGCCGGTCAAAATTATGAAGGTCATCCCCGCCGCCAGCACGATGTTGACCGACGCCTGACGGGTGATGTTCAGCAGGTTACTTTCGGTAAAAAAGTTCGGCGCGATAAAGCCAAATACCGCGACGATCAGGATCAATATCGGCAGGATACCGATGGTTTGCATCAGATCGCCCATCAGCATTTTTTTGGCGGAGGCCGCTTTGGCCACCTGTTGCGGAGTATTAGGTTGCGTCATGGTTATACCGCCCGATGATGAGAGTCGTTAACGCCGGTCGCCAGCGTCATGATGTTTTCTTGTGAGATATCGGCCCGATGGAGTTCCCCGGCAATGCTCCCTTCGCGCATGACGTACACGCGATCGCTCATGCCGACCACTTCCGGCAGTTCGCTGGAGATCATCAGGATCGCCACCCCTTTACGCGCCATCTGGTTCATGATCCGGTAGATCTCGCTTTTGGCCCCGACGTCCACGCCGCGGGTCGGCTCGTCGAGGATCAGAATGCGCGGGCCAATCGCCACCCAGCGGGAGATGAGCAGCTTTTGCTGGTTGCCGCCGGAGAGTCCGCCCGCCCGCACCTGGGAGTGCGGCACGCGAATATTGAGCAGGGCGATGGCATTATCGGAGATCGACTGGGCTTTTTTGCGGTTCAGCCAGCCGAAGCTGGCATCGCGTTCCAGCGTCGCCATGGTGATGTTCTCCTGCGCCGCCAGCTCGAGGAACAGCCCCTGCTCCTTGCGGTTCTCGGTTAAAAAGCCGATGCCGTGGTCGATGGCGGCGCGCGGGGAGTGGATCACCACCGGCTCGCCATCCACCTCAATCATCCCGCCGGTGGCCTTGCGCACGCCGAAAATCAGCTGCGCCAGCTCCGAACGCCCGGCACCCACCAGCCCGGCGAGGCCGACGATTTCGCCGGAACGCACCTGCAGGCTGCAGGGCTGCACTTTGCCGCCGTCGGTCAGGTGGTGGACGTTCAGGCGCGGGCTGCCGAGAGGAATATCGCGCTCTTTGTTGAACAGATCGCTCAGTGGTCGCCCGACCATCATTCGCACCAGTTCCGGGGCGTTGAGCTTGTCGCGGGTCAGGCTACCGACGTACTGGCCGTCGCGCAGCACGCTGACCCGGTCGGATAATTCATACACTTCCGCCATGCGGTGGCTGATATAGATAATCGCCATCCCTTCGTCGCGCAGACGCAAAATCAGCTCGAACAGGCGGTGGGTTTCGCGCGAGGAGAGGGCGGCGGTGGGTTCATCCATCACCAGGATGCGGCTGTTGCGGTGCAGCGCGCGGGCGATTTCCACCTGCTGCTGCTCGGCGATGGTCAGCTTCATCACCAGATCGGTGGCTTTGAAATTAGCGCCGAGGCGATCGATCACCGCCTGGGCCTGGGCGGCCATCTCTTTGCGCTGTACCAGCCCGCCGCGCGACAGCTCGCTGCCGAGGAAGATGTTCTCGGCCACGGTAAGGTTAGGGGCCAGCTGCATCTCCTGATAGATCAGGGTGATGCCCGCCGCCAGCGCATCTTTTGGGCCTTTGATATGAAACGGCTTGCCGTCGATCAGGATCTCGCCGCCGGTGGCGATGTAGGCCCCGGCGAGGATTTTCATCAGGGTGCTTTTCCCGGCGCCGTTTTCGCCCATTAAGGCATGGATCTCGCCGGGGAAGACCGTCAGATCCACACCCTTCAGCGCGTGGAAGTTGCCAAAGGTTTTGGCAATGCTGCGCATCTCTAAAACCGGGGTTCTGCTCATGGCGGATCTCCTGTGAAGGTCGATATCCGCACTTCATCACACCCCGGTAAATGCAAAATGTCAGAAGTCGTTCATATTTGTCATAGTTATGAATAGTTAATATGGATCACAGTTACGCCGCGGAGCCAATATGCCCTCACGCCGTCCCCCCTTCTTCGCCAGCGCCCGTGGCCGCCTGCTGATCTTCAATCTGCTGGTGGTGGCGGTAACGTTAATGGTCAGCGGCGTGGCGGTGCTGGGCTTTCGTCATGCCAGCCATATTCAGGAGCAGGTGCAGCGCCAGACCCTGGACGATATGACCGGCAGCATGAACCTGGCGCGTGAAACCGCCAACGTGGCGACGGCGGCGGTGCGGCTGTCGCAGGTCGTGGGGGCGCTGGAATATAAAGATGAAGCTAACCGGCTCAAACAGACCCAGACGGCGCTGGGCCGTTCGCTGGAGCAGCTTGCCGATGCGCCGCTGGCGCAGCAGGAGCCGGCGCTGGTGGCGCGGATCATCCAGCGCAGCAATGAGCTCCAGCAAAGCGTGACCGGCATGCTGGAGCGCGGGCAGCGACGCCATCTGGAGCGTAACGCCCTGCTCAGCTCGCTCTACCAGAGCCAGAGCTATCTCCGCCATCTGCAGGACATCAATCGCCGCTACGCCAGTAACCTGCCTGACGCCCGGCTGCTCAGCGAGATGGATCGGCTGATCGTCGCCGCCATCCAAACCCCCTCGCCGCGCGCGACCCTTCAGCAGCTGGATACGGTGACGGCGATGTTGCCCCGCCAGGCCGCGCAGCCGGTGGTGAGCTTCGTCCTGCCTGATTTTTACGCCGAACTCAACAAGCTCGGCCCGCTCTCCGGGCAGCTGGAAGAGAGCGATCTCGCTATCAGCTGGTATATGTTCCACATCAAGGCGCTGGTGGCGATCTTAAACAGCGATATCAATCAGTATGTGGAGCAGGTGGCCGAGGCCTCGCAGCTGCGCACCGCTGAGAGCCATCGGGAGCTGCGCTCGATCAGCGTCTTTATCACGGTGTCCGCCGTGCTGGCGCTGATCATCACCGCCTTTGCCTGCTGGTATATCTACCGCAATCTGGGCACCAACCTGACCGCTATCTCCCGGGCGATGTCGCGGCTGGCCCACGGGGAACAGGATGTCTCGGTGCCTGCGCTGCAGCGCCGGGATGAGCTGGGCGAGCTGGCGAGGGCGTTTAACGTCTTTGCCCGCAATACCGCCTCGCTGGAGCACACCACCCGACTGCTGAAGGAGAAGACCTCGCAGATGGAGGTGGATCGCCTTGAACGCCAGGGGCTGGAGGAGGCGCTGCTGCACAGCCAGAAGATGAAGGCGGTCGGGCAGCTGACGGGCGGGCTGGCCCATGATTTCAATAACCTGCTGGCGGTGATCATCGGCAGCCTGGAGCTGGCCGATCCCCACTCGCCGGATGCCGCACGCATTGGCCGTGCGCTGAAGGCCGCCGAGCGCGGGGCGCTGTTAACCCAGCGCCTGCTGGCCTTCTCCCGTAAGCAGTCCCTGAACCCGCACGCGGTGGAGATGAAGCCCCTGCTGGAAAACCTGGCCGAGCTGATGCGCCACTCTCTGCCCGCCACGGTCGCGCTGGATATCGAAGCGCAAACGCCGGCGTGGCCCGCGTGGATTGACGTTGGCCAGCTGGAAAACGCCATCATCAACCTGGTGATGAACGCCCGCGATGCGATGGAAGGGCACAGCGGCACCATCAAAATCCGCACCTGGAACCAGCGCGTGACCCGCAGCGACGGGCGTAAGCAGGACATGGTGGCGCTGGAGGTGATCGACCACGGCGCCGGGATGTCGCAGGCGATTAAATCTCAGGTCTTTGAACCCTTCTTCACCACCAAACAGACCGGCAGCGGCAGCGGGCTGGGGCTGTCGATGGTGTATGGCTTCGTGCGCCAGTCCGGCGGGCGGGTGGAGATCGAAAGCGCGCCCGGCCAGGGCACCACCGTGCGGCTGCATCTGCCGCGCGCCACCTTACAGGCGCTACCCTCGTCGGAAAACGGGGCAACCCCCGCCTCGCCGCCAGGCGACCGGCTGGTGCTGGTGCTGGACGACCAGACCGACGTCCGGCAGACGCTGTGCGAACAGCTCCACCAGCTGGGCTACCTGACCCTGGAGGCCGAAACCGGCGAGCAGGCGATACAGATGCTGAGCGCCTCTGCGGATATCGAGATCTTTATCAGCGACTTAATGCTGCCCGGCAACCTGAGCGGCGCGGAGGTGATCCAGCATGTGCGCCAGCATTTCCCCCATCTCCCGGTGCTGCTGATGAGCGGCCAGGATCTGCGTCCGGCGCACAACCCACAGCTGCCCGAGGTGGAGCTGCTGCGTAAGCCGTTCACCCGCGGGCAGCTGGCGCAGGCGCTGCGTAAAATCGATACGAATGCGGAGAAAATTCGCCGCAGTGTTTAAGAATTAATCAATCGTTTGCGCGGTATCGGTGGTGCTAATCTGCGCAAAAATAAGCGGATTAGGATATAAAGGGAATTATGCCGGTACTGACGAGAGGGGACTCACATATGATCGTGATGCCTACAACCTATAGCCCGATGACAGTCGCGCGCGCCTTTAAACAGGTGGAAGAGTTTGAACTCTCCGGGCGACTGCTGCATGTTATCTACGATCCACAGACGCCTCGTGCGGCCATTATTGAAGCGGATATCGAAACCTTTGAAGGGGTACCGCGCCATCGTGTGGTGGCGGCGCTGGATTTACAGCGAAAACCCACCCTGGGGAAAGATATTGTTGCTGTCGAACGCTGCTGGGAAGATGCCAATATTATTCAGGTCGAGGGGATTTGTGTCGATCCTGCAGAGCGAGATAAAGGGCTGGCAACCCGCTTGTATGAGGCGTTAATCCTACGATGCGGTATCCCATTAATATGCGTTTTTGACCAATAGTAATAATGGGAGCAACTCTGCCTTCCAGAATTTGAGATTCCTCCGCTACTCGCTCTACCTGCCGTTTATTACCGTAAGGCCAGCTCACCCTGCGAGACTGGCTTTATGAAACGTACCTTTACCGCTCTGTTATTTGGTCTGATCTCTTTAACCAGCCAGCTGGCGCATGCCGACATCGTTGACGATGCGATCGGCAATATCCAGCAGGCCATCAACGACGCCTACAACCCCAACAGCAATAATCGCAATGCCGACGACGATCGCTACGAAGATAGCCGTCGCAGCAGCGACAGCCGCCAGTATGACGATCGTCGCAGGCAGCTGGAGGACAGACGCCAGCGTTTAGATGAGCGCCAGCGCCAGCTGGACGAAGATCGACGTCGCCTTGAAGATGACGAGCGGCGGTTAGAGGATGATTACGATCGGCGGTAAGGGCCTACAAAACCGTAGGCCGGGTAAGGCGCAGCCGCCACCCGGCAGTAACGTGCGGCCTGATGCCTCACCCCGGCCCTCTCCCACAGGGAGAGGGAGAAAATCGTTAATCCAGCACCAGCACCATCCCGTCATACCCCGCCTCGAACCCTTCCGGCAGCGGGTTGTCCATCATCCACACGTCAAACTGATGGCTGATGTGGGTCAGGATCACCTGTGGACAGCCAATCACCTGATTCAGCGCAATAACCGTATTCAGATCGCAATGGTTGCGCGGGGTCTCCGCGCGCGGCTCGTGGCTACAGTCAATCACCATCGCCTGTGGGTGGTTGTTGAGTAAAAACTTCACCGTTTTGTCCGGCAGCCCGGCGGTGTCCGACAGCCAGGCGACGCGGCTGTGGGCGCTCTCCAGCAGATAGCCAAACGTCAGCTTCGAATGGTTGAGCGGCAGCGGGGTCACGCGTAACCCCTGGAGTTCAAACACCACAAAGGGCTCAAGCGTGTGGCTAAAGTCGAGAATGCCGGGGTGCTTAAACAGATCGTCGCAGCCGGCTTCGTCCGGCGGGCCGTATACCGGAATGGTCGCCCCCACGCCCCAGCGCATCGGGAACAGCCCCTGGACATGATCCATATGGTAGTGGGTGAGTAAAAACTGCTGAAAGCTGCCTGCGGGCCAGTCGTCCATCAGGTGCGGGATCCCCGCGTCCAGCAGCGTTACCGCGTCGTTGAATTTGACCACCGCGCTACAGGGGCGACGGCGATAGTCGTCCTGCAAACGCGCCCGGCAGCAGGCCGGACAGTCACAGCCAAAAGCGGGCACCAGCTGGGCGCCACCGGTTCCTGTTAACGTAATGGTCAGACTCATAGCGCCCCCTTACAGCGGTTTGGTAAAGCGGAAATGGCTCTGTGTGTACCCTTCACGAAGATAAAAGCGGTGCGCGTCGAGGCGCTTTACGCTGGTGGAAAGCTCGGTCATCTCAGCCCCGGCGTGACGGGCCTCTTCTTCTGCCCAGGCCAGCAGCTGGCTGCCAACCCTGAGCCCGCGCGCCTGCGGCATTACCACCAGCTCCTGGATCTCGCCGATCCAGTTGGCATGATGCAGATGAAACTGCATGTGCAGGCCGATCATGCCGATGATGTGTCCATCCTGTTCGGCCAGCTGGTAGCGCATATTGTGATCCTGCAAATTGGCCGCGAACCCGGCATGGAACGCTGACCTGTCAAGCTCCGCCTGTTTTAATTCACAAATAAGGCCATAGACGGCGTCGACGTCCTCCGCGGTGGCGGGACGCAACTCACACTCGGGCATGGTTGTTCTCCTTCTGGTGAATCAGTGAAAGAAAGTGTTCGACGGACTGGAGCAAGCTTCCGTCGTTATTCAGGACAGGACAATCGGACGGGGTATAGCGGGCGGCGCGCTCAAGCCGCTGGTCGATCTCTCTGGCGTTCTCCCGACCACGGCTTTGCAGTCGGCTGCGCAGAATATCTGGCGACACCTGCAGGCAGATCGGCAGCAGCGCCCCCGCATAGCGCGCCCGCGCCTGGGGAAGATGGGCGCGCGAGCCGTTCACTACCACGTCGAATCCGGCATGCAGCCAGAGGTCGATCTCCAGACCCACCCCATAATAATAGCCGTTAGCGTGCCAGCTCAGGGCAAACAGTTGCTGCCCGGCGCGGGTAAAAAACTCCGGCTCGCTGAGGGCGATGTGGTTTTCGCTCCCCGCACTGGCGGGGCGGGTGATGTAGCGGTGCGCCACCAGCAGCTGCGGGTGGGTCTGCTGGCGCAACGCCGCCAGCAGGCTGTCCTTTCCGGAGCCGGACGGCCCCATTAACCAGATCACTCTTCCCATCAGAACACCCTTTTTCCCTGACGCCAGACGTGGTCGATATGAATATGCTCGCCTTTGCGGTGCGCCAGCACCAGGTCCGCGCGTTTGCCTTCGCCAATCACCCCGCGATCGTGCAGATTTAGCGCCTGCGCCGGATTCTTCGTCACCAGACGGATCGCCTGCGGCAGGGTAAAGCCGTTGCCCGCATCGTCGGCCACCCGGAACGCCGCATCCAGCAGGCTGGCGGGGTAATAATCGGAGGAGAGAATATCCAGCAGGCCGAGCGAGGCCAGCGAGCTTGCCGCCACGTTGCCGGAGTGCGATCCGCCGCGCACGATGTTCGGCGCACCCATCAGGACGTTCATCCCGTACTGGCGGGAGGCTTCTGCCGCCTCGAACGTGGTGGGAAATTCGGCAATTGTGCTGCCAAGCTGATGGGATTCAAGTACATGATCCGCGGTGGCGTCGTCGTGGCTCGCCAGTGCGATATTGCGCTCCCGGCACAGGGCGGCAATGGCCTGGCGATTGGGCTGCGACCAGCGGGCGGCCAGAGCCAGCTGCTCCTCTTCGTAGCGCGCCATCTGCTGGTCGTTGAGAGAGTATTTGCCCTGATAATATTCACGGTACTTTTCGATGTTGGCGAACTGGCGCTGGCCCGGGGAGTGATCCATCAGCGACACCAGAGTCACCGGTTCGCGGCCGACCAGCTTCTCGAACAGCGGCAGGGTGGTGTGGTGGGGCAGCTCGCAGCGCAGGTGCAGGCGGTGCTCGGCGCGGTTGAGGCCGCGCTTCTGCGTCTCCTCCACGGCGTTGATCATCTTCTCCAGATTCTCCAGCCGGTCGCCGCCGTCGCGCACGTCACCGATCGCCACCGCGTCCAGTACGGTGGTGATGCCGCTGGCGACCATCATTCCGTCGTGGCTGCTCATCGCCGAATGGGCGGGCCAGTCTACCTTTGGCCGCGGGGTGAAGAACTTGTCCATGTTGTCGGTGTGCAGCTCAATCAGCCCCGGCAGCAGCCAGCCGCCTTCGCCGTCCATCGCCTGCGGCGAGCGGCTCGGGGTTTCAGCAAAGGCGCGAATGACGCCGTCCTGAACCTCGATGGAGCCGTCGACAACCTCGTTTTCCAGCACCAGTTTTACGTTGTTTACGATCATGCGGTGATCCCCATCGGGTGCAGACGATCCGCTACGCGATCCCGCACCGCGTCGTCGTGGAAGATCCCGACGATCGCCGCGCCGCGCGCTTTGGCTTCTTCGATCAGTTCCATGACTGCGGCGCTGTTTTTCGCATCCAGCGAGGCGGTCGGTTCATCGAGCAGTAAAATCGGGTAATCGACGATAAAGCCCCGGGCGATGTTGACCCGCTGCTGCTCTCCGCCAGAAAAAGTGGAGGGCGCGAGATGCCACAGGCGCTCCGGCACGTTGAGGCGCGTCAGCAGGCTGGCGGCTTTGGCGGCGCAGGTATCGCGCGGCACGCCGAGATCCAGCAGGGGCTGCATCACCACCTCCAGCGCCGGGACGCGGGGGATGACCCGTAAAAACTGGCTGACCCAGCCGATGGTGGTGCGGCGCACGTCCCGCACCTTGCGCGCCGGGGCCTGCACCAGATCCACCCATTCGTCGCCGTGACGGATATGGATATGGCCTTCGTCCGGCAGGTAGTTGGCGTACAGGGATCGCAGCAGGGTCGATTTGCCGCTGCCGGAGTGGCCGTGCAGCACCACGCACTCGCCGCTGCTGACCTCCAGAGAGGCATTTTGCAGCACCGGCAGGCGCACGCCGTTTTGCTGGTGGAGCACGAAGGTTTTACTTACGTTTTGTACGTGGATCATCTTGGCCTCGTGGCGTTTTCTTGCCGGGTGGCGCTGCGCTTACCCGGCCTACAAGGTGCTGGATTCATTGCCGGGTTGCGCTTCGCTTACCCGGCCTACAAGGTGCTGGATTCTTGCCGGGTGGCGCTTCGCTTACCCGGCCTACAAGGTGCTGGATTCTTGCCGGGTGGCGCTGCGCTTACCCGGCCTACAAGGTGCTGGATTCTTGCCGGGTGGCGCTGCGCTTACCCGGCCTACAAGGTGCTGGATTCTTGCCGGGTGGCGCTTCGCTTACCCGGCCTACAAAGAGCGCGGTCCGTAGGCCGGGTAAGGCGAAGCCGCCACCCGGCAACAGCAACCTCAATTCTGCAACACGGACGACACCAGCAGCTGGGTATACGGATGATGCGGATCGTCGAGCACCCGGTCAGTCAGCCCACTTTCCACCACCTCGCCGCTCTTCATCACCAGCAGACGGTCCGCCAGCAGACGGGCGACGCCCAAATCGTGGGTGACAATCACCACCGCCAGGTTCAGTTCCACCACCAGGCCGCGCAGCAGATCCAGCAGGCGTGCCTGAACAGACACGTCCAGCCCACCGGTGGGTTCATCCATAAACACCAGCTTCGGATGGGTGACCAGGTTGCGGGCAATCTGTAAACGCTGCTGCATCCCGCCGGAAAACGTTGTTGGCAGGTCGTCGATGCGCGACGCCGGGATCTCTACCTCTTCCAGCCACTTCTGCGCCGTGGCGCGGATGTCGCCGTAATGGCGTGCACCGGTGGCCATCAGCCGCTCACCGATGTTGCCCCCCGCCGACACCTGGCGGCGCAGGCCGTCCATCGGGTGCTGATGCACCACGCCCCACTCGGTGCGCAGCAGGCGGCGGCGTTCGGCCTCGCTCATGCCGTACAGGGAGTGGTCTTCATACAGAATCTCGCCATTTTGCGGGGCCAGACGGGCAGAGATCGCCTTCAGCAGGGTGGTTTTGCCGGAGCCGGACTCGCCGACAATGCCCAGCACTTCCCCCGGCCACAGGTCGAACGACACGTCGCTGAAGCCTTTACCCGGCGCATAGAGGTGGGTCAGGTTATTGACCGAAAGCAGCGGTTTCATTGGCTGTTGGCCTCGCTCTGTTGGCGGCAGTAATCGGTATCGGAGCAGACAAACATCCGGTTGCCCGTGTCATCCAGCACCACTTCATCGAGATAGCTGTGTTTCGATCCGCAGATGGCGCACGGCTCGTCCCACTCCTGCACCGTAAACGGATGGTCGTCGAAATCGAGACTCTCCACGCGGGTGTACGGCGGCACGGCGTAAATGCGTTTTTCGCGCCCGGCCCCGAACAGCTGTAACGCGGGCATCATGTCCATCTTCGGGTTATCGAATTTCGGGATCGGCGACGGGTCCATCACGTAGCGCCCGTTGACCTTCACCGGGTAGGCGTAGGTGGTGGCGATATGGCCGAAGCGGGCGATGTCTTCATAGAGTTTCACCTGCATCACGCCGTACTCTTCCAGCGCGTGCATGGTGCGGGTTTCGGTTTCGCGGGGTTCGATAAAGCGCAGTGGCTCGGGGATCGGTACCTGGAAAATCAAAATCTGGTCTTCAACGAGCGGGGTTTCCGGGATGCGGTGGCGGGTCTGGATCAGCGTGGCGTCTTCGGTGCGCTCGGTGGTATTCACCCCGGTGACGCGCTGGAAGAACTGGCGGATCGACACGGCGTTGGTGGTATCGTCAGCGCCCTGGTCAATCACCTTCAGGACGTCGGCTTCGCCAATCACGCTGGCGGTGATCTGGATCCCCCCGGTGCCCCAGCCGTAAGGCATCGGCATCTCACGACCGCCGAACGGCACCTGATAGCCGGGGATCGCCACCGCTTTTAAAATGGCGCGGCGGATCATGCGTTTGGTTTGCTCATCCAGATAAGCAAAGTTATAGCCGCTGAGGTTAGCCATTCTTGCGCTCCTGTTGCAGACGTTTCAGCAGTTCCAGCTCGGCCTGGAAATCGACGTAGTGCGGCAGCTTGAGGTGCGAGACAAATCCGGCAGCCTCGACGTTATCCGCGTGGGCCAGCACAAATTCCTCGTCCTGCGCCGGGCCGGCGAGGTTCTCGCCGTAGTCCGGGGCCTGTAGCGCCCGGTCGACCAGCGCCATCGCCATCGCCTTGCGTTCGCCCATGCCGAACACCAGCCCGTAGCCGCGGGTGAAGTGCGGGGCGTCGTTGTCTGGGGTGACAAAGCCGTTAACCATTTCGCATTCGGTCATCAGCAGTTCACCGACGTTCACCGCGAAACCCAGCTCTTCCGGCACGATTTCAACGTTGATAAAACCGCTGCGAATTTCGCCAGCAAAGGGGTGGTTACGCCCGTAGCCGCGCTGGGTGGAGTAGGCCAGCGCCAGCAGGTAGCCCTCGTCGCCGCGCATCAGCTGCTGCAGGCGCGAGGCGCGGGAGCAGGGGTAGACCGGCGGGGTGCGGGTGATGTCGTCCGGCTCATCGCCGCGATCCTCTTCCGCCTTCGCCAGCCCCTGGTGTGCCAGCAGGCTGAAGACGTGCGGGGCGGCATCCTGCGGGGCGTCTGAGGTGGTCAGGCGAGGGGCCTCGCCGTTCGCCAGCAGGGTAAAATCGAGCAGGCGGTGGGTGTAGTCGTAGGTCGGGCCGAGCAGCTGACCACCCGGGATATCTTTATAAACGGCAGAAATTCGGCGCTCAAGGCGCATCTCTGCGCTGTTAATCGGCTCGCTCACCGCCAGCTTCGCCAGGGTGGTGCGGTAGGCGCGCAGCAGGAAGATGGCCTCGACGTTATCGCCGCTGGCCTGCTTCAGCGCCAGCGCTGCCAGCTCGCGGTCGGCAATGCCGCCTTCGGTCATCACCCGGTCCACGGCCAGGTTGAGCTGATGTTCGATCTGGGCGACGCTCAGCTCCGGGAGCTGCTCATCGCCCCGGCGTCTGTGCTCCTGCAGGGCATGGGCGGCGGCGATCGCCTTTTCGCCCCCTTTGACGGCAACGTACATCAGCACACCTCCACGTGGGTGGTTCGCGGGATCGCCAGCAGGCGTTCGCCGCAGGTCAGGAGCAGGTCGATCCCCAGCGGGAACGGGTGCGGGCGCTCGGTCAGTTCATGAATAATGCACTCCGGCAGCTGCGGGGCGACCATGCGTTCTTCGGCAATTCCGGCTCCGGTCAGGCGCAGCATGCGCCCGCCGCTCAGGCTCGGCACCTGCAAAATCAGGGTGGCGCTGGTCTCCGGCGCGACGGCGCTGCCTTCGCTCAGGGCGTTGAGCTGCTCGTGGCTAATCTGCTCGTCGGCAACGGCAAACACCGCCAGCTGGGGCTGATCCACCAGCGGGGCGCTGGTATGAAAACGCAGGTTAGAGCTGACGATATCGTTACTCACCGCGCCCGACAGCCAGACCGGAGTGTCATTATCGGCCAGGGTCAGCAGCACGCTGGTGGTGGCGAGGTTCAGCGGCTGCCAGCCGTGTTTAAGCTGATGCAGGGAGACGATCACCCCCGGTTCGCTCATCGCTTTTAGCAGACGGCGAAAACTGTGTTGGGCATCCTGCACGGCAAGGGTAAAAGCGGGTTGAAGGGTCATGCGTTGTCTCCGCGAACGAGCGTAAAGAAGTCGACCCGGCTGGTGTTCACCTCGGCCTGACGCGCGGCAAGGCGTGCGGCGCGGTCGGCTTCCAGCGGGGCAATAAGGGTTTCCATTAAGGTCTGAAAGTGCGGCGCTTCCTGCAGCAGGGCGTCGATCACCGCGCAGCGCTCTGCGTGCTGTTTATCGCGCCCCAGCACGTAGCTGTAGCCGAGCGTGCCGCTGGCAAGGCGCACCACGGCGCGGGTCAGGGTGGCATCACCGGCAAAGTAGCGTGCCCCGGTGCCGCCCATCCGCGCCTGGATCTGCACCAGCCCGGTTTCCGGGGCGCGGATCGGTTCATAAGCGGGCGTCAGGCTCAGGGCCGACATCCGCTCGGCAAGCGCCGCAGGCTGGCTGTGGGCGAGAACGGCCATCCAGTGCTGGCGGGTGGAGGTATCGAAATGCATTCAGTGCTCCATGGTGAATTCAATCATGTCGGCGCGGGTCAGGCTGACGGAGTACTCCGTCGCGTTGACCTCGCCGTCACGGTGGTTAAGGGTGCGCACGCAGAGCAGGGGCGCCATGTTGGGAATCTCCAGCACCTTGCTCTCTTTGGCCTGCGCGCGGCGGGCGCTGATGCGGGTCTGGGTGCGCCTGAGCGCAATCCCGGTGGCTTCGAACAGGAAGTCGTGCAGCGAGCCGCTGGCGAAGTTCTGCAGCACCGGCCAGAGGGTCAGGTCAGCGAAGTAGTGGTCGATCTGACACACCGCCACGCCGTTGACCCGGCGCAGGGTGCGCAGGTGGACGACGTTATCGCCCTCCGAAATCCCCAGCGCGTCTGCCACGTGGCTGGAGGCCGGACGCAGCACCGAGAGCAGTTTTTCGCTGGTGGGGTGGCTGCCCTGATCCAGCAGGTTCTGGCTGAAGCGCGCCTGAGCGTTGAGGGGGTAGTCGAACGGGCGCATCAGCACCAGCACGCCGACGCCCTGACGACGCTGTACCCATCCGCGTTCAACCAGCTGGTCAATGGCGCGGCGCAGGGTATGGCGGTTCACTTCATAGCGATCCGCAAGCTGCTGTTCAGCAGGCAGATAATCCCCGCAGCGGTAGTGGGTGCGCAGCTCCACTTCAAGCTTCGCGGCAATCTCTTGCCAGCGTGTCGGGTAACTGGTCGGATGTCTGGATAAGTGCATACAAATCAAAGCCTCGCTTCTCAGATGAAGTGCTTACGCAAACGTTGAGAGAGGAAATCCAGCAGGCTGACCGTCACGATGATGAGCACCATCAGGGCGCAGGTTTGCTGGAACTGGAAACCGCGAATCGCTTCCCACAGGGTGACGCCAATCCCCCCCGCGCCGACCATCCCCACCACCGTTGCGGAGCGAACGTTAGATTCAAAGCGGTACAGGGAGTAGGAGATAAGCAGCGGCATCACCTGCGGCAGGACGCCATAGAGGATCTCTTCCAGCTTGTTGGCCCCGGTGGCGCGAATGCCTTCCACCGGGCCGGGCTCGATGGCTTCCACCGCTTCCGAGAGCAGTTTGGAGAGCACCCCGGTGGTATGAATAAATAGCGCCATCACCCCGGCGAACGGCCCGAGACCGACCGCCACCACGAACAGCATCGCAAAGACCATTTCGTTGATGGCGCGGCAGGCGTCCATCAGGCGACGCACCGGCTGGTAAATCCACCAGGGCACGATGTTGTCGGCGCTCATCAGGCCAAACGGAATGGAGAGCACCACCGCCAGCGCGGTACCCCAGACGGCGATTTGCAGGGTGATGGCCATTTCGCTGAGGTAGTCCTGCCACTGGCTGAAGTCCGGCGGGAAAAAGTCGGCGGCGAAGGTCGCCATGTTGCCAGAGTCCTGAATCAGCGTGAGCGGCGCCATTTCCGCCCCCTTCCAGGAGACAACGAGCACCGCCAGCAGAACGGCCCAGCCGATCAGCGAGAACCAGCTGCGCTTTGGCGGTGGGAGAGTGATGGTTTGCATGTAGGTTCCTTGCGGTTTGTGTGCCGGATGGCGCTACGCTTATCCGGCCTACGATCCAGAAAGTAGGCCCGGTAAGCGAAGCGCCACCGGGCAAAAAGCACTACTGCACCGCTTTATTCACGCTGGTCATCGCGCCCAGCGCCGCGGTCAGGCGGTCGAGATCGTCCAGCTGCGCCTGAATTTCAGACATCTTGCTGCTCTTCTCTTCGTCCTTCAGGCCCTTGTTCTCCTTCACGCCCTGGATCTGTTTGAACAGCGCCAGCTGGCGAATCGGCACCAGCTGCAAATCGCTGGAGGCGCGGAACGGCGCCCAGCCCAGGCGTTCCAGCACGGTTTTCTCTTCGGCGGTTTTGCCGTAGTTCATAAAGAAGTCGTACACCTTGTCCTTGGTGCTTTCGGAGAGGTTTTTACGCCACACAATCGGGTCGCCCGGGATCAGCGGCGATTTCCAGATCACCTTCAGCTCTTTCAGTTTGTCCGGTGCGGAGGTCTTCAGCTTGTCGAGGTTTTCGGTGTTGTTGGTGGCAACATCCACCTGCTTGTTGGCGACGGCGAGGGCGTTGGTTTCATGCCCGGCGTTGACCGTGCGTTTGAATTCGCTGGTGGAGACGTTGTTCTTGGCGAAGACGTAGTAACCCGGGACCAGGAAGCCGGAGGTGGAGTTCGGGTCGCCGTTGCCAAAGGTCAGCTCTTTGCGTTTGGCGAGCATGTCGTTGAGGTTGTTGATCGGGCTGTCTTTGTTGACGATCAGCACGCTCCAGTAACCCGGGGAGCCATCTGCCGCAACGGTCTGTGCAAAGACCTGACCGTTGGCGCGGTCCACCGCTTCCATGGCGGAGAGGTTGCCGTACCAGGCGATGTCCACTTTATTAAAGCGCATCCCCTGGATGATGCCCGCGTAGTCCGGGGCGAAGAAGGCGTTCACTTTGATCCCCAGCTTGCTTTCCATGTCTTTCAGGAAGGGTTCCCACTGTGGCTTCAGGTTCTGCTGTGATTCCGTCGAAATGATGCCAAAGTTCAGTGCTTTTTCCTGCTCTTCCGCATACGCCGGGCTTAACAGGGTGCTGATACTGAACATGCTGGTGAAGGCCAGCGCGGCAACCGTTTTATAGCTCATTTCCATTCCTCATTGTGGAGACGTTAAGCAGCCTGCGCGTTCTCTTCGACGCGGTTAATGCTGCGGTAGAGATGGTCAAAACGTTCGTTATCAAACTGATGGCTGGCGCCATCAAAGAACACGTGCCCCTGACGCAGAGCGACGATGCGCTCGCAGTAGCGCAGGGCGTAATCCACCTGATGCAGCGTCACCACGATGGTGATGCCGTCGTGCTGGTTAATGTCGCGCAGGGTTTCCATCACGATGCGGGCCGACTCCGGATCCAGCGAGGCAATCGGCTCATCGGCAAGAATAATTTTGGCTTTCTGCATCAGCGCCCGGGCAATCGCCACGCGCTGCTGCTGGCCACCGGACAGGGTGGAGACGCGCTGGTGGGCGAAGTGGGCCATGCCGACGCGGGTCAGCGCCTGCAGCGCCTCCTGTTTTTGCGAGGGCGAAAACCAGCGCAGACAGGTGCGCCAGAACGGGGTACTGCCGAGCGCGCCAATCAGCACGTTTTCAAACACCGTCAGGCGGTTCACCAGGTTGAACTGCTGGAAGATGTAGCCGGTCTGCGCGCGGCTTTTGCGGATATCGCCCGCCAGACGCCCCGCGCGCTGCACGGTATTGCCCAGCAGCTCAACGTGGCTTTCCGGGGTTTTATCGCAGGTGATAAGGCCGCTCAGGTGGCGCAGAAGGGTGGATTTACCTGAACCGGATGGCCCCAGCAGCGCTACCATTTCGCCCTGCTGGACGGTCAGATCAACGGCATGCAGAGCCTTATTGTGATGGAAGGTCTTGCTCAGTTTCTCGACGCGGATGACAGTTTGCATGGGGGAGGCCTCGATTCAAATGTGGCCTCATGCTGGCGGATCAATATGACATTTAGGTTAAGTGTTGGTTGCGGGAGTTTGAAGAGTTGACGTAAAAGCGATGACAATCATTGTAGGCCCTTTAAGCGCAGCGCCACCGGGCGCTGTTGCGGGATGCGCTGCGCTTATCCGGCTTACTGTTTAACGACGTTGATCATCCAGGGAACGCCGTATTTATCGGTCACCTTGCCGAAGCCGTGCGCCCAGAAGGTCTCCTGCCAGGCCATGTCGATGGTACCCCCTGCGGCCAGGTTGTCGAACCAGCGTTTGCCTTCCGCCACGTCCTGGGTGTCGAGCACCAGCGTAAAGCCGGCGTAGGTGGCGTTTGTGCCGGGCGAACCGTCACTCATCATGATAACGCTGCCGGCGATGCGCACGTTGGAGTGGGCGATAGCGGAGTC
This sequence comes from Leclercia adecarboxylata, assembly GCF_006874705.1. Classification (NCBI taxonomy): domain Bacteria; kingdom Pseudomonadati; phylum Pseudomonadota; class Gammaproteobacteria; order Enterobacterales; family Enterobacteriaceae; genus Leclercia; species Leclercia adecarboxylata. Next base: position 2,195,604 of record NZ_CP035382.1, read on the forward strand.
CGGGAACGCCATGCCTGACGGGCAGCCCTCTTCGCGGTTGTCGTCTTTGGGCATTTCGCCGAAGGTGATTTTATAGAGGAGTTCCGCGCCGACGGCCTGCTGATAGAAGGCCGTGGCCTCTGCGCAGTTACCGGCGAATGAAATGTAGGGACTTAACGGCATAATCATTACCTCAGGTAAAGAGAAGCCCGTTAAGTGTAGTTCGGTATTTGTAGGCCGGATAAGCGTAGCGCATCCGGCAAAAGCGCCCGGCGGCGCTTCGCTTGCCGGGCCTACAAAAAAGCATCAGTTCTTTTTAACGAACTCGGATTTCAGCTTCATCGGGCCGAAACCGTCAATTTTGCAGTCGATGTTGTGGTCGCCTTCAACCAGGCGGATGCCTTTGACTTTGGTGCCGATCTTCAGCATCGACGAGCTGCCTTTGACTTTCAGATCTTTAATCACGGTGACGTTGTCGCCGTCGGCCAGCAGGTTGCCGTTGGCATCTTTAACAATCAGCTCATCGCTCTCTTGCGCGGGTTCTGCGTTGTTCCATTCGTAAGCGCATTCCGGGCAAATGAACATACCGTTATCTTCATAGGTATATTCAGAACTGCATTTTGGACACTGTGGTAGTTGCATGGTGTTCTCCTCAAAATAGTGCGAAGCGGCGGCAATCAGGCCCGCCAAAAATCGACAGGTTGTCGAAAAAGGCGGCAAGTATAACGCATGTCCTTACTGTTGTCGGTGATATTGTTTTTCGCTTTTAGCGAAAAGGGTCTTTTCGATGACAGAATTTGTCAGCGATTGGGGCAATGTTAAGAGTCAGACACAGGGGATAAACGCGCCTGATTAAAAGCGATAATATTTTATTGCGGCAAATTGATACGCCGTGTCATTTCAGATAAGGTTAAGACGCTAATGATATTTTACTGACTTGCTTTAATAACCCTCCCTGGTCTGCAAGGGATGATTTACCCCTCATTTTTGGTGGGTAACTAACGATGATTTTTCCTGAAGTTTTTAAAAATTGAGCTACGCTCTTAATCTTTCGGTTTCCCTGACCGAAGGAGCGCGCTCTGCTGCTTTAAGCGCTGAAAGAATATATTTTTACTGTCATTACACAATTATATGGCTTCGAACATATTTACAACACGTAATCATATAAGCCGATCCTTCATTCTTATAAACAATTCGGTTATATAAAATTTGTGTTAAGGGAAGGCTTTTACTATGCACACACAGACAATATTTGAATTGAGCCAGGAGGCCGAAAGGCTGCTGCAGCTCTCGTTGCAGAATCTTGAGTCGCTGAGCGCCATGCCTGTTGCCATGCTGGACAACGCCACGTCGGCCATTACCGGCGAAACCAGCAATGTCTTACCTCTGCATTTTAGTGCCCGTGGCTTAGAGGCGCAGCAGTCGATGCTGAATAATGAGCTGCGCAAAATTACCCGCCTGGAGATGGTGCTGGCGATCGTGGGCACCATGAAGGCCGGAAAGTCCACCACCATCAACGCCATCGTGGGCACCGAAGTGTTACCCAATCGCAACCGCCCGATGACCGCGTTGCCGACGCTGATCCGTCACACTCCTGGCCAGAAAGAGCCGGTGCTGCATTTTTCTCATGTCGCCCCCATTGATACATTAATAAAACAAATGCAAAAGAAGCTTGCCAATTACGATCGCGGCAAGCTGGCGCAGCAGCTGGAAATTGACAAAGATATGAATGCGCTACTTGGGCGTATCGAAACCGGCGCGGCATTTGAAAAACATTATTTAGGTGCGCAGCCGATATTTAATTGTTTAAAAAACCTGAACGATTTAGTGCGGCTTTCTCAGGCGCTGGGCACGGATTTTCCGTTCCCGGCCTATGCTGCGATCGAGAATATCCCGGTTATCGAAGTGGAGTTTGTCCATCTGGCCGGGCTGGATGTCCATCTGGGGCAATTAACCCTGCTGGATACCCCGGGACCGAACGAGGCCGGACAGCCGCATCTGCAAAAAATGCTCACCGAGCAGCTCGCCCGGGCATCGGCGGTGCTGGCGGTGATGGACTATACCCAACTGAAGTCGATCTCCGATGCCGAAGTGCGGCTGGCCATCTCCGCCGTCGGCAAAGCGGTGCCGCTGTACGCCCTGGTTAATAAGTTCGATCAGAAAGACCGCAACAGCGATGATGAAGAGCAGGTGCGGGCGATGATTTCCGGCACCCTGATGAAGGGCCATATCTCCCCGGGTCAGATCTTCCCGGTCTCGTCGATGTGGGGATACCTGGCGAACCGGGCGCGTCACGAACTGGCTATGCACGGTAAATTGCCCGATCACCAGGAGCAGCGCTGGGTGCAGGATTTTGCCGAGGCCGCACTGGGCCGCCGCTGGCGAACCGCCGATCTGGATGATATTGAACACCTTCGCCACTCCGCCGATCTGCTGTGGGAGGACTCCCTGTTTGAGCAGCCGATCCGCAAGCTGATTTATGCCGCCTACTCCAACGCCTCGCTGTATGCGTTGCGCTCCGCGTCGCATAAGCTGCTGAACTACGCCCAGAACGCCCGGGAGTACCTGGATTTCCGCTATCAGGGGCTGACGGTAGCCTTTGACGAGTTACAGCACAATATTGCCCGTCTGGAAGATGACATGGCGCTGCTGCACTCCCGCCAGGCGTCGGTAAGCGATGAGGTTCGCCATGAGGTGAGCCAGGCGCTGAGCGCCACGGATCTGTTTCTCACCTCCCAGCAGAACGATATTAAACTCGCCATCGCGCATATCTTTAATCCCGACAATTTGCTCGACCTGGCGGGGTTTGATCCGCATAAACAGCGTGCAGATGCCGCGGCGACGCCCGGTCAGCTGGTACTGGAGGATGAAGGCCAGGCGCAGATCCTGTTGAGCAAAATCCGCTCCTCCTGCGAGATGATCATGCTGGATGCGCAGGCGAAAATCGGCCGTGAGCTGGCGCTGCGTTTCGACCAGCTGGAGTCCACGCTGGCGCGGGCGCTGAACGATGCCATGCGTCCGATTGAAACGCGCATTAAAGAAGAGTTGAGCCACGCCGGTTTTCGCGCGCGGATCAGCTTCCCGGCGTTTCAGGCCAACCAGCTTAACTTTAATACCCGGGGGCTGTTCAGCGATGCTATCGCCCAGGAGAGTCAGCCTGCCAGTCAGTCCCAGGGAGCCGGCAGCGTGCTGCGTGAGACGGTCTCCCGCTGGTTGAACAATCCGGGCTGGGGCTGGGAAGACTATGTGATGACGCGGACGCGGTATGTTATCAACGTGTCACAGCTTCATGAGAAATTTAAACAACATATCGATCAATTTTGTGAACAAATCCGTAAAGCTTTGGCCGCCCAGGTCGATGTCTCTGTTACAGCAGGTATGGCGACATTCTTTGCCGAGTTCTCGTTATGCCTTGCAGGGTTACAGGAAAGCTTGCGTGATAGCCTCGCGGTGCGCCAGCAGAATGAGCATGCCACGCGCGCGCTCAGCCAGCTGCTGCAGCAATGTATTACGACTGCAGCGTGGATTCAGGAAGATACCCGACTGTTACGCGATGATATTCAAACGCTATTCGCGGCAGAGCAACCATGACAAAACAATTACTGGACGGTCCCGGGCGGACGCTGGAATGCATACATCCTAAATTTATGGTCGACCTGGTTCAGGGGGCTGACGCACAGCGTCACACCTCTGTGGGGTCGCAACAGCAGCACTTTCGTGAACGTTTAACCCAGGAGATCATGGCGCAGACTCAGCTTCGCCAGTGGGCGATGGGGGGAATGTTCAGCGAAAATGCTGTGCTGCGGCTCGGGCTGGCAGAGAAACTGGCGGGCATGGTCGATCCCGGCCATCTGGCGCTGACCCGCATGACCCAGACCCTGACCACGCTGCGCCAGCAGGCCAACCTGCGCAATCAACCCCCCATCGGCGTGGTGCAACAGTACGAAATCCTTTCTGCCCATTTTCAGCAACGCGCCCAGTTTAAAGAGAAGGCATTAACCCAGCGTGGGTTAACGGTGCAGGCGGGCGTTCACAGCGAACAGATTTTTACCCGCTGGCGGGCCGGACATTATGACGGCTGGTCGCTGGCCGGGCGCGGCTATGTGGTGCTGGAGGAGCTGCGCTGGGGGGCGTTCGGTGACGCCTGTCGGCTGGCGAATGCGGATGTCAGCGCCATGCTCAAAGATAATCTGCGCAGCATGGTGGCCAACTACCTGGCGCAGGGGATCAATGCGGCGCCCGCGACCCGTCATTTTTACCATCAGTGGCTGACCACACCCAGTACGCCGGGGATTATCGATCATAAAGATATGCTTGGCTGGCTGGGGGACTGGTGCGATGCCGACAGGCATCCGGTGTGCTGGTCGGTGACGCAGAGCTGGCAGAATGTGGCGCTGGGAATGCCGAGGCTTTGTTCGGCGGCAAGGCTGGCAAAGGCGATGGTGGAAGAGGTGTTTGGCGAGTAAGGATTTTCACCCTCTCCCCGGGCGGGGAGAGGGCTACGTATTAGTGGTGCAGTGATTCAACCGGGCTCTGTTCCGCGGTATTTTCTGGGACCTTGCCAAAGCGTTTGGCATACAGGGCGGTAATAATCGGCACCAGAATCGCCGTCACGATGACGCTCGCGGCAACCAGCGCGGTGGCGGAAGCGGCAACCGGTTCGAAGGCCGGGTTAATCTGGGCGATAATGACCGGGTTCGCCACGGCGGCACCCGCTGCGGACGAGGCGGCGACACCCGCAGTACCATTCCCTCCACCGATTACACGGTCGGCAATAATCAGCGGGATACCGGTGATGATGATAACCGCCACACCCAGCACGATACCCAGCAGGCCGGTATCCAGAATCACGTTCAGGTTGATGGTGTTACCCAGCGCGAAGCCGAAGAACGGAATCAGAACCGGGGTCGCTTTGCTGAAGAAGTCACGCAGATCGTGGTCGAGGTTGCCGAGGGCAAAACCGATCAGGAACGGCAGGACGGCGCCGACAAAGTGGTGCGGTTCAAAGGAGGCCAGACCGGCGGAGCCGAGGATCAGCATGGTCATCAGCGGGCCAGATTCCAGAGACATCAGAACGAAGGCGCCGGACTCTTCTTTGGTGCCGTACTGGTTCATCAGGCTGGCATACAGGCCGCCGTTGGTCATGTCCATTGCAGAGACGATCGCCAGCACGGAGAGGCCGGCGAAGAAGCCGGTCTGAATACCATTTTCCGGGATAAACATGGCGCAAACCATCGCCACAATCCAGGCTACGGCAATTTTGGTAATCACCAGCGTACCGGATTTACGTAATACTGTGCCCGTTGCCCGTAAATTAATGGAGGCGCCGATACAGAAGAACCATACCGCCAGAATCGGAACTGTCCCGGTAATCATGCCTTTGGTGAAACCACCAAAATAGGCTCCGGTATTAGGTGCTAAGGTATTTAAAATTGCACCCAGTACCAGCGGTACCAGCATCATCCCTCCGGGGATGCGTTCAATCGCGGCTTTAATCTTCATCATTAACCCTCACATCTCATCACGCATCGCCCGCGGACAAGTGATATTTAATAATCTAATGAATTCAACGAATTGTGACAAAGATGCGTCAGGCGATTCGTCGTTCATACAGCAGATATAACCAGTTTGGCTTTTTAAACCTTCGCTTGAAGGTCACCAGACTCGTTTTGACGGGCTTATGATGCGATCGTTGGAATGATGATTCAATGAAAATAAAACAGTGTTTTAGTTATCTCCATCACATATTTTAAGGAAACACGATATTTGCTTCTTGATTATTAAAATGGCTGTGAATGCATTGTAAAAAAATGTCGTTATTTTTTGATTTGGTAGCAAATAATAACGCCTGAAAGAATATTTTCAGTGCCGGGTATAAGAAACAACGCATTACGCTGTATTTACACTTTTGACACTTCTGGTAGAAACCTTAAAAATATATGTGAAGTTGATCACAAATATAAACGCTGGTAGGGTAAAGGCATCATTAACAGCCCAGACAGGCGTCACAGGTTCGGTTGTACCGCTCCGAAAGGTCAGTGTAAGTAAACCTGCTACGCTTGAGAAAGGAGAATGCGCATGAGGCGCTTCCCGGGTTCCACAGAGCGCACTTTTTAGGCGCTGTGGTGAGGACTGGGCTTAGTCAACGAGGATAGCCATGCTGAAAAGGAAAAAAGTTAAACCGATCACCCTGCGCGACGTCACCATTATTGATGACGGGAAACTGCGCAAAGCGATCACCGCCGCCTCGCTCGGTAATGCGATGGAATGGTTCGATTTCGGTGTGTATGGCTTCGTGGCCTACGCGCTGGGTAAAGTCTTCTTCCCTGGTGCCGATCCCAGCGTGCAGATGATTGCCGCGCTCGGGACGTTCTCTGTTCCTTTCCTTATCCGCCCGTTAGGGGGGCTGTTCTTCGGGATGCTGGGGGACAAGTATGGTCGCCAGAAAATCCTCGCTATCACGATAGTGATTATGTCGGTCAGTACGTTCTGTATCGGCCTGATCCCGTCGTATGCGAGCATAGGCATCTGGGCACCCATCCTGCTGCTGCTGTGTAAGATGGCTCAGGGCTTCTCGGTTGGGGGTGAGTACACCGGGGCATCTATTTTTGTTGCCGAATACTCTCCGGACCGTAAGCGCGGCTTTATGGGCAGCTGGCTCGACTTTGGTTCCATCGCCGGGTTCGTGCTGGGTGCGGGCGTAGTGGTGTTGCTCTCCACCGTGGTGGGCGAAGAGAACTTCCTCTCCTGGGGCTGGCGTATTCCGTTCTTCCTGGCGCTGCCGCTGGGGCTTATTGGCCTCTATTTGCGTCACGCGTTAGAAGAGACCCCGGCGTTCCAGCAGCATGTTGAAAAGCTGGAGCAGGGCGATCGCGAAGGTCTGCAGGATGGACCGAAAGTCTCGTTCAAAGAGATCGCGACTCGCCACTGGCGTAGCCTGCTGACCTGTATTGGTCTGGTGATCTCCACCAACGTGACCTATTACATGCTGCTGACCTACATGCCGAGCTACCTCTCGCACAACCTGCACTACTCAGAAGATCACGGTGTGCTGATCATCATCGCCATCATGGTGGGGATGCTGTTTGTGCAGCCGATCATGGGCCTGCTGAGCGACCGCTTCGGACGTCGTCCGTTCATTATCTTCGGCAGTATCGCGCTCTTTGTGCTGGCTATCCCGGCCTTCATCATGATTAACAGTGATGTGATCGGCCTGATTTTTGCCGGCCTGCTGATGCTGGCGGTGATCCTCAACTGCTTTATTGGCGTGATGGCCTCGACGCTGCCGGCGATGTTCCCGACGCATATCCGTTACAGCGCGCTGGCGGCGGCCTTTAACATCTCGGTACTGATTGCCGGTCTGACGCCTACGCTGGCAGCCTCGCTGGTGGAGAGCACCCAGAACCTGATGATGCCTGCCTACTATCTGATGGTGATTGCGGTGATTGGCCTGATTACCGGTATTTACATGAAAGAGACGGCGAACCTGCCGCTGAAAGGGGCGACGCCTGCTGCGTCTGACCTTCAGGAAGCCAAAGAGATCCTCCGCGAGCACCACGACAACATTGAGCAGAAGATAGAAGATATCGATGCTGAAATTGCCGAGCTACAGGCGAAGCGTTCCAGACTGGTCGATCAACATCCCCGCATAAATGAGTAAATAAAAAACCCGGCTTCGGCCGGGTTTTTTTTTCATATCCAAATGGAATACAACGAAAGTTTATTGGCGATTTTATTGAATAGTGCTTACGCTGTATATAAGCGGATGTCTCTATAAAATCGACGCTTTCTTCTCTATTAGGGGTGTGTATGCTGAGTTTTACACCGACATAGTTGTAAACGCAGGCATTACACAGGGTGTTGACAATTCCTGTCACTCTCCCTTGCATGAAACAGCATTTTATTTTCTAAACTATTTGCTTATGCAATTAGTACAACAAAAAAATAATACCAAGCTTAATTATAAGTAGGTCTGGACATGCTGAGAAATTCGCAAAAGATTACCCATGGAGGATACTCGGTATTCATTACATTAATTGATTTCTTCTCAATTAATTTAATTTTAATGCTGAGTGGGTGGGTATTGAAAATGGAGTCTTTCGATACTGTAATTTTGATCAGCTTATTGTACTCCACCGCTTTTTTACTGTTTGGTGAATACACGCAGTGCTATCTCTATCGTCCTAAAAACAACAAGTTGCGTAACCAAAGACGCCTCTTTCTGACGGCTTTTTTTGCCATTCTTTTTATCGGCCTGGTGCGTCTGCTGGTCGCGAAATTATACGCTCTGGGCTACGTCAGCTTTATCGATGTGCGTAATATACCTGCTATGCCGCTCTGGTATGCCTCGCCGATCCCTTTTCTCTACGTCGTCCGTCTGATTATTTTCAAGCTGTCGGCAAAAAAGAAAATAAGGGTGGCTATTATCGGCATTACGGATAACGGCCTGGCGGCTGAGCGGGCGCTGCGCCTGGAGTACTCTGATGTGCAGCTGGACCTGGCCTTCTACGATGAACGCGGTCCTGAGCGGCTCGGCGAGCTGGCCACCAGAATTACCAGCCCCTATAACGGGCCGGTGATCAAGCTGGTTGAAGAAGCCAAAGCCAGCAGAGTCGACGAGATCTATATTGCCCTGCCGATGGTGGCCCTGGAGCGCATCCGCCATTTTCTGGCGATGATGTCTGATACCACGGTCAACACCTATATTGTGCCGGACTTTTACGCCTACAGCACTAATACCTCCCAGATCCGTTCCATCCACAACCTGCAGACCATTGGCATTTTTACCTCCCCGCTGGACGGGGGCGGGTCGTTTATAAAACGAGCAGAAGATCTGGTATTGGGCAGCGTGATTATGGTAATGATTGCCACGTTAATGATCGCTATTGCTATTGGTATCAAACTCACTTCACGTGGGCCTGTTTTCTTCAAACAGGATCGCTATGGCCTGAGCGGGCAGAAGATTAAAGTCTGGAAGTTCCGGACGATGAAGGTGATGGAAAATACCGACACGGTGGTACAGGCGACACGAGACGATCCTCGGGTCACCCGCTTTGGCGCATTCTTACGTCGGACATCTCTGGATGAACTGCCGCAATTCATTAATGTAATACAGGGGAATATGTCTATTGTCGGTCCACGGCCGCACGCTGTGGCGCACAACGAGCTTTACCGTAAGCAGGTCGAAAACTACATGATTCGCCATAAAGTAAAGCCTGGGATCACAGGTTTAGCGCAAATTAATGGCTATCGTGGCGAAATTGATGCGCTATACAAAATGGAAAAGCGAGTCCAGTACGACATTGAATATATTCAGAACTGGTCCTTTTGGTTAGATATAAAAATCATCATTAAAACCATTTTTAAGGGATTTGTCGGTAAGAATGCATACTAAAATTATTATTATCGCTGGGATTATAGCGTCTCCGGTCGCCCTGGCAGAATTAACGCCAAAATCACACATCGGCATTGCGGGCATCGACTTTCAGAGCAACGTCGCTGTTGATTACGGGCATAACGATAACGTGACCTACCAGCACGATGACAGCGATGCGAAAGGCTCCGACTTCCAGAGCCTCAAGCCCGTTATCAGCCTGAACGGGGAGCGTGGGCAGGATAAGTATCTGCTGATGTACTCCGGGGACTATCGTCACTACTCCAGCGATTCTGCGGATGATTACGATGACCACGTTTTCCGCTTCAAAGGCGACTGGCGCTTTGGTTTGATGCATGGCCTGACCCTGAATCTCGAAGATTCACTCGGCCATGAGGCACGCGGGCGCGGCGTGACGGAAGGGTTCCTGCCGGAACAGTTCCGGCAATTTGGCGTCAATTCACCCCTAACCACCAATCTGTTCAACAGCGAGCTACGCTATAGTTATGGTGCGCCGGACGGACGTGGAAGAGCAGACCTGGCGTTGATGCACCGCAAGTGGACCTTTGGCAATACCGGTCAGGTTGAAAGCCAGGATGCGGACTTTGCAGAATATATCGATGAGCAGGAGTGGGATGAAAATACGCTGATTGCAGAAATTTTCGATCAGTACACATCTAAGACGCGTTTTCGCTATAGTTTTATTACCAACCAGTTTCGTTATGGCCATGCGTCAGAAAAAGACAGTAATGAATATTATTTGCGATACGGCGTTCAATCGCAGCTAACGGGCAAAACAAACGTCGATGCGAACGTGTCGTGGCTCTATAAAACCTTTGAAAATAACCCCGGGTCGAAGGATTTCAACGGGATTAACTGGGATATTCTGGGTGAATGGAGACCTTTGCAACAGTCACTTTTTACATTAAGAACATCCCAAAGTATTAAGGACCCTTCCGAAGCGGGAGGATATAATTTAGTAACGGAATACGGTATTTCTTACAAACACCTATGGATGAACAACCGTTTAACGACGTTGCTTGATTATGCATACATTACAGAAGACTACAAAGATCAGGACAAGGATCGTCACGACAAGAATGGCGTGTTTTCATTTATCGTAGGTTATGACCTCACACCATCGATTAACTTTGGTGTGGAATATCATCTTGATACGCTTAAGTCTAATAAAGATACAGATACGTTTACCATCGGCCCCAACGATGACCGCGTAGTGACTGAAACGTTGGGCTATGATCAATCTTTGATTATGCTTACAGCTAAGGTTCAGATTTAAAATGAAAATAATGAAACTGTGCGCGTTTTTACTCCTCAGCGTTGTTTTCGCCGGCTGCAAATCACCACAGCCGACGTTAATGGACAATAGCGTGGTTGATACAGCAAATTATTTACTGGGCTCTGGCGATACCGTCAACATTAACGTTGCCGGTCAACCTGACCTGACCATGAAGGTAGTACTTGATAATAGTGGGGCTATTAATTACCCCTATATTGGCAAGCTGGAATTAAAGGGCAAAACCGCAAGTCAGGTTGATGCAGAGATTACGCAACGCCTGCGCAAAGGGTTTGTGCTCAATCCCATGGTGACCGTGAATATTGCTGAATTCCGCAAATTCTATATCTCTGGTGAGATCGAGAATCCCAATGGTTATGCCTATGAACCAGGGCTGACCGTGGAAAAAGCTATCGCCTTAGGCGGAGGATATACCGACCGTGCAGACCGCAGTGACCTTAGTATTCGACAATCATCCACTGGCGAGTTACTCGAAAATGTTGATGTGACTCACTCCGTGCTCCCCGGTGATCTCGTAATTATTGGCATAGGGTTCTTCTGACCATGAAACTATCAATAGTGGAAAATGGCAAAAAGCGAGAAAGCGCTATCGATATCTCCAGATTTGCCAGTGAAATTAAAAAGAACTCCTGGAAAATCATTCTCTCCGGCGTCATTGCCGGGGCGATTGCCTGGCCACTAATGAGTTTGATGCCGTCAAAATATGTCTCTACGGCAACGGTCCTGCTTAAAGCCCAGCCCGATAATGTGACCCCTTTCCAGAAGGTTGAGGGGTATGACTCCACCCGTAACGGCTACTACGAAACCCAAAACGCGCTGATGCAGTCGCGCGTGGTGCTGGAACAGGCGGTGCGTACCCTGAAGCTGGATCAAAATCCGGCTTTCAACGGGGGCGACGATGGTGCAACGGGGAAAGAGAACGAGCAGCAGCGGGTTGAAAATGCGCTCAAGACGTTAGGTAAAAACCTCACCATTAACAGCGTGCGTACCACCCATCTTGCCACCGTCTCGTATGAGTCCACCTCCCCGCAGCTGTCGGCAGACGTTGCCAACGGGGTAGCCGAGTCGTTTATCAATTATAGCCTGGGGCTCAAGCAGCAGAAAACGCTGCAGGCCAGTGAAGATACCCAGCACAAGCTGGCGCTGCTCAAGGAGCAAATGATCCAGCAAAAAACGGCGCTGGATAACTATCTGGCGAAAGCGGGGTTACTGACCTTCCGCGGCGTTGACGGTTTTGAAACTGAACAGATGGGCATTGTCACCAACCGGCTGGCAAATGCTACCGAACGCCGGGTGGCGGCAGAATCTATCTATAACGAAGTGCGTTCCGGTGGCGGTAAGGCCATCTCGCTGCCGTCGATTTCAAATCATGCCCAGATCCAGGATTTACGCATTGCGTTGATCCAGGCGAACAGCGAGCTTTCGCAACTGGAGAAAACCTACGGACCGCAGCATGACAAAGTGATCCAGGCCCGGGCGCGTATCGGCGCGATCCAGGCGCAAACGGCGATGACGCTCAGAGAGCAGGAGGCCGGATTACGCCAGAACTACGAGGCGGCGGTGGCGGATGAAAAAAATTACCAGAAGCAGCTGGATGAGCAGAGAGAGAACTTCCAGCGGCTGTCGATGAAGCGCGAAGGTTACAACGAGCTAAAGCTGGCGCTGGATAAGACGGAAGAGATGTACAAGGTGATCTACCAGCGTACGCAGGAGCTGACGCTGCCGGGCACCTATACCGATGCTGACGCGGAGCTCTACGATCCTGCCGTGCCCGCCGCGCGTCCTGTTAAGCCAAATAAACCGCTGCTGATGCTGATGATCGTGCTGCTGGTGATGCTCTTCTACGTGATGTACGTCATGGTGAAAGCCGCCACGGATCGCTCAGTGAACACCCTCAGCCAGATGCAAAAGCGCCTTAACCTGGTGCCGCTGGGTGAGATCCGCCGCTTTAAGGGCGTGGGAGGGCGAGGCAAGATCCGCGATCTGATTACCAGCGATCCGCTGAATGCCGACATCATTCACAGCATGCGCACGCAGATCATGCTGAGCAGTCACCCGTTGCAGGTTATTGCCGTTACGTCGGCGGAAGCCGGAGAGGGGCGGACGCTACTGGCGAACCTGCTGGCGAACTCCTTTAGCTTTGACCAGAAAACGCTGCTGATCGACATGGACTTCTTCAACAATGACGGTCTGTCGGGCGAGCTGGGCTCACCGAAGGCGCCGGGCGTGGCGGAAGTCCTGCGCGGCGACAGCGATACCGACAGCGTGCTGGTGAAGGTCAACGATAAGCTCGACTTCCTGCCGCGCGGCAATACGCCGGTCTCTGCGCTGTTGCTGCTGTCGCCCGAACGCTTGAAACCGCTGCTCGGGACGCTGCGCAGCCGTTACCAGCGCATCATCATTGATGTGGCCGCGGTGAATCAGAGCCAGGAAGTGCAGCTGGTGAGCCAGGTGACGGACGGTCTGATCTTCGTCCTGAAAGCGGGCCAGAACAGTGCCGACACCGTTGGACATGCCATTGATAAAGCTGTCAGCAATCGCTGCGTGGTGATTGGTGGGGTGCTGAATCAGGTGGTGGATAAAAACCTGGAGAGCAAAGAGGGGCTGCGTTCACTTAACTACCATACGCATGAACTGATGAATAACACAGGCCGGGCATGAGTCTGCTCAGGAGCGCTTCCACGATCGCAGGGTCATCAGTTATTTCACAACTGATTGGCGCCCTGTCGATCTGGCTCATTTCGCATAAGTACGATCTTGGCGAAGTGGGGCTCTACGCGCTCAATTACAGTATTGCCCTGATCGGGGCACAGGTATGCACCTTTGCCTCGCAGCTGTTAATTCCCCGGCAGCAGGATGACGAACTGGCCCAGAACGTGGTGTTTTGTCTCCTGCAAAGCCTGACGATTGCCATCCCCTATGCCGTGCTGACGGGCTGGCTGTTTCATCAGAATGTGCTGTTCCTTTACCTGCTTACGCTCTCGAATACCTGGGTGCTGGTGGCAGAAAACCTGTCGCTGCGTACGGCGAACTTTCGCTTTCTGGTGGTCCAGCGCATCTCCGTCTCGGTAGTGGTGGTAGTCTCTGTTCTGCTCACCCAACAGGTGATGGCATTTTACTGGATGTGGGCGATCCTGATGATGGTGCTGACCAGCGCCTGCATCCTGCGGACATTTGATATTCGCTCTATCACCCTGCATCACCTGCGGCCCTCCAGTAACCTGGCGTTCCTGAAAAAAAATATTCATCACGTCACGAAGGTGGGCAGTGCAGAAGTGCTGGCGATGGCGAGCAACAACCTGCCGATTATGCTGATCAACTTCTGGTTCTCGGCCTTAACGGCGGGTTACTTTTCGGTGGTCAGCCGCTTCTGCCTGGCCCCGGTGGTGATTATCGGCAATGCGGTGCGCAATACCATTTTCTCGAAGTGGTCGATTGATTTCAGAAACAACATCTTCAACTACGAAGAGTACACGAAGGTCCGTCTGCTGCTGTTGGTGCTGGGCGTGGTCTGCACGCTGGGCGTATTTATCTTCTATCCGATTGTGATGAATCTGGGTTTCAGCGAGGAGTGGATTGCCTCTGTGCCCACCTCGCGCTATATGCTGCCGTACCTGTTCCCGGCGCTGGCGGTCTGTCCGCTGACGGTGATAGAGCTGATTTTCGGCTCGCACCGCTATTTCCTGCGGATCCAGCTTGAGCAACTGGCGATCGTGGTCATCGCGTTTGTCGTCGTGCCGTATCTCTACAATGACTATGCGACCTCCATCATCTTATTTTCGATTCTGACGTTCATTCGCTACGCCTTCATCTATCTGAAGGTGAATAAGCGCGCCGACATTCTGAAAAACGGGTCAGTGGCATCATGAATCTTAATACCGGACATTATTTACAGACCTTCGCGCTGTTTACCCTGATCTTCTGCGGGCTGGTGCAGTATTTTACCGGTGAGCTGGCGGTACTGTGGCTGCCCTTTGTCATGACGCTGCTGATGGCCGGTTTCCTGGTATTGCAGACCCGCGATGAACCCCTGCGGCTGGATGCCCAGGAGGCCATCATCCTGACGCTGTATGGCGCCTTTATCGTGCTGTCCGTCATTTCAACGCTCTTCCAGGGCGGGGCGCTGATTACCCTCGTCGGGTTCAAAAACGAAATTGGGCTGTCGCTGGTGATGGTCTGCCTGCTGCTCGGGTTCTGCCGGGAATCGCAGATCTATCAGGTGACTCGCGCGCTGTACTGGGTCTTTTATATTCAGTTCCCGGTGGCCATTTACCAGCTGATCTTTGTCCTGCCGGAGCGCGTGGCGCTGTATGGCGAGGGCGAGAAATGGGACTCCGTAGTGGGGACCTTTGGCGGCGATCCTATGGGGGGCGGTAACACGGCCGCTATGGGGCTGTTCTGTCTGCTGATCATGCTGCTGAAAGTCTCGGAATATAAGCATGGGCTGACCAGCTTTAAATCTATGGCGCTGCATATCGTGCTGGGGTTTGTGATGTGCATCATTGGCGAAGTGAAATTCGTGATCCTGCTGTCGCCGCTGCTGCTGGGCTGGGTGTGGCTGACGCCCTCCTGGGTCAAAGAGGCAAGCAAGGTCAACTTAACCGTGCTGCTCTCTATTCTGATCGGCATGGCGCTGCTGATCGTGGTGGCGGTCATCGCCCTGGCCTACTCCTACTCGTCAGCCTATGGCGGCGACACGGCGGATAACCCTTTTGAAGTCTTCCTCGGTTCCATGGACTACATCTTCGATCCCGATTTCATTACGCCGGGCGGGGAAGTGGGACGATTCACCTCCCTGCTGTTCTGGATACAGCATAACGATCTGTCGGGGCTGCCGGGAACGCTGTTCGGCTATGGCCTGAACGCTACTAACAGCGGCAGTTCCGTCTCGCCGGGCTTCCTGCATCAGTATTACAACCTGTATCTCGATAGTACTTCCCTCAGTATGTTGCTATGGGAAGTCGGTGTGGTGGGGACCCTGCTGTTTGTGGGCCTGATTATCTACACCCTGAAGGCGGCCCGGCCCGAACCGGTGCTGTCGGTTGAACAGCTTGATGCGCCTGACGTTCACCTTCTGAGTTTCGCGCCAGCGTTTAACGTCTTCGCCATTGCCTGTCTGCTCAGTCTGCCGTACAGCCAGATAATGATGATCACGCCGATGTTGCAGTTCTTGTTTTACATGTCGTTAGGTTCCAGTTTGATTATTCGCCGGACCGTACGCCGTTATACGGGGCACTATTGATGTACAAACCCTTTATTACCGTAAGTATCAAAACCTTTAACGAAGCCGAGTGTATTGAGAAAACCATCGACAGTATTCGCAGCCAGATCGGTGAGTATCCGCATAAAATTATTGTTGCTGACAGTCTTTCAACGGACAACACCCAGCAGCTGGCCAGCGATAAAGGGGTGATGGTGGTGTCGTTAACCGAACCGGCGGACCGCAGCTGCGGTGTCGGGCATCAGCTGGGCTACCTTCACAGCGAAGGGGAGTTTATCCTGCTGATGGATGGCGACATGGAGCTGGAGCCCGGTTTTATCGATCATGCGGTGGCGTTTCTGCAGAACAACCCGACGTACGCTGGCGTGGCCGGTACGGTGGAGATGGACGACGCCTCAAACTATGAATTTACCTCCCGCAAGCAGCGCATCAATAAAATCTACCCGCTGGGCGATAACGATCATTTGGGCGGCGGCGGCCTTTATCGTCTGTCGGCGATTGCCGATATTGGTTATCTCACCAACCGCAGCCTGCACGCCTATGAAGAGGCGGAGTTAGGCATTCGCCTGCTGACCGCAGGCTATAAACTGCATCGCCTGAACGTACCCTATTTTCGTCATACCTCCTATACGATGCCGACCTTCAGGATGCTGCGCTATCGCTGGAAAAGCGGCTTCCATCAGGCGCCCGGTGAGCTGTTGCGCAGCGCGTGGGGTAAACCCTGGTTCCGCGATGCGCTGATGCTGGTGAAAAACGAAGTGATCTTTGCGAGTTACATCTTCATCGTGCTGATTGCATTCTTCACCTTCGACGTCAGCCTGATTGATATCGCGCTGCTGCCGCTGCTGGCCTTTATCCTGCTAAAAACCATTCAGAACCGTTCATTAAAAAACGGCCTGAATAGCGTAATCAACCTTGCCGTGCTCTCTGCCGGGCTGGTGAAAGGTCTTTTCCACCCGCAGCGCGATCCCCGGGTTCCGCCGGACAATAAAGTTATTCATGAACAGGTAGAGTAATGAAAGTCTTACTGGTGAATAAGTTCTTCTTTATCAAGGGAGGAGCGGAGACGGTCTATTTTCAGGAACGCAATATGCTGAAAGAGGCCGGTGTGGAGGTGATCGATTTCTCCATGCAGCATGAGAAGAACTTTCCGTCTGACTATGCCGACTACTTCGTCAGCAATGTCGATTATCACAAAGAGGGCGGGCTGCTGGCGGGGGTGAAGACCGCCATCAGCTTTATTCACAACCGCGAAGCCTGTAAAAAAATGCAGGCGCTGCTGGAGCAGACGCGCCCGGAGATCGTCCATTTCCACAATATCTATCACCAGCTGACCCCGGCTCTGATCAAGGTTGCCCGGGACTTCGGCTGTAGAACCGTCTTAACCGCCCACGACTATAAGATTATGTGCCCGTCGTACTCGATGCTGCGCGACGGCAAAGTGTGCGATGCGTGCGTGACGGGCAGCGTATTTAATGCGTTTCGCTATCGCTGTCAGGAGGGCTCGGCGGCGAAGAGTCTGCTGCTGTCGTTAGAAGCGACCTGGCAGTACATCGCGCAAAATTATCAGGCGCTGGACGTGATTATCTCCCCGAGCGAGTTTCTGCGTAACGAGCTGAAACGCTCGCTCCCGGATTCCCGCATCGATGTGATTGTGAACGGTATAGACGACAGCCACACGCCAGAGGCGGGTGCGGATCAGGGTTATCTGCTGTACGTCGGGCGCCTGAGTCCGGAGAAAGGGGTCCCGACCCTGACCCGGGCGCATCAGTTAATGCGCAATAAAATGCCGTTAAAAATCGTCGGCCACGGGCCGCTGTATGACGAGATGGTGGTGGACTACCCCAACGCGGAGTTCCTCGGCTATGTGCAACAGGGCCCGGCGCTGGATGCGCTAATTCAAAACGCCCGGGCCGTGGTGCTGCCATCAGAGTGTTATGAAAACTGCTCCATGGCGGTGCTGGAGGCGATGTCATTCGCCCGGGCGGTGGTAGGGGCCCGCATTGGCGGGATCCCGGAGCAGATACGTCACGGTGTGGAAGGATTGCTGTTTGAACCTGGCAACGCTCAGGATCTGGCCGATGCGCTGGACGTGCTGGCGGAAAACCCGGGGCAGGCCCACGAGATGGGGCTGAAAGGCCGGGTCAGGCTTTGCCAGAAATACTCACTGCGCAAGCACATGGAAACGTTGCAGTCGCTCTATCGCGAACTGCTCGACAGGCCATAATATGCCAAAAAAAATCACGGTATTGGGGACACGCGGGATCCCCGATGTATTAGGCGGCGTCGAAACCCATTGTCAGAACCTGTACCCGGCTATCCGGCAGCAATATGACGTGGAGATTTGCGTGATTGCCCGGTCACCCTACGTGCCCTACCGGCGCTCGAGTTATAAAAACGTCGAGACGCTGGCGCTCTGGGCGCCTAAAAAACGCAGTTTCGAAGCCATTGTGCATTCTGTTATTGCGGCGTTGAGGACATTTGTTGACCGATCCGATATTGTGCATGTTCACGCCATCGGACCCGGCCTCGTGGTGCCGCTGTTACGCCTGCTGGGCAAACGCGTGGTCTTTACCCATCATGGGCCGGACTACGAGCGCCAGAAGTGGGGCTGGATGGCGAAAAAAATCCTGATGCTCGGTGAGAAAGTGGCGGTGAAGTATGCCAACGAAGTGATTGTCATTTCTGAGGTGATCAACCAGCTGATCCAGCAGAAATACCATCGCTATGATGCGCATCTGGTTTATAACGGCGCTAATGTGCCGGCGCCGCTGGCTGACGAGACGATCGACAGGATCCTCGGGCGTTATGCGTTGCAGCCCGGGCATTATATCGTGATGGTCGGGCGGTTCGTTGAAGAGAAGGGGATGCATGATGCCATTGCCGCTTATCAACAGTCGGGCCTGACGCTGCCGCTGGTGTTGGTCGGGGATGCGGATCATGACACGGAGTACAGCATACACCTGAAGCAGCTGGCGTTTCAGACGCCTGGCGTCGTCATGACCGGCTTTTTAAAAGGCGAGGCGCTGCAGGTCATCTTCTCACAGGCTTCGCTGTTTGTGATGCCCTCTTACCATGAGGGATTACCTATTGCGCTGCTGGAGGCGATGTCGTTTTCGCTGCCGGTGGTGGTGAGCGATATTTTGCCGAACCTGGAGGTCGGCTTACCGGCTGAGACCAGTTTTAAGCTGGGTGATGTCGCTGACCTGGCAGACAAAATGACCCGGTGGGCGAACTCTCCGCGGATTGATTATGGCGATTTTCTGCAGCGCTACAACTGGGATGAAATCGCCAGGAAAACCGTATCCATTTACCATAGATTAGATAAAACAATAGGTTAAAATTGACCAGTAAGACCAGAAACCCGGTTGTTATCGACCGTTTTTATGAAGTGCTTGATAAGGATGTTAGCGCCCAGCTGACCCCGGAGCAAAAAGAGGAGATCGAGAGCGCCATCATCACGATTACCCTGGCGTCGCGCCACCGCATCGATGTCCGTAAAAGTTTTCCTTTCTTCGGCAAACGCCTCTATATGGTGTTCTTACTGGGGCGGGATCACCGTGCTCGCTCGCGTCCGGAGTCAAAGCTGTCGCGGATCGTGGTGACGTTTCTGATCCTGTTCGCCACCTTGTTCTTGCTGTGTTGCGTGCTGTTGACGCTGTATATGATCAAATCCGCGCTGGGCATAGACGTTTTCCAGAACTATCACGTCGGGATTTGGGACTGGTGGCTCAACCTGAAATATCAGTAATCAGGCGCTGTAGCCCCCGGGATTGTTCTTCTGCCAGTTCCAGGCGTCGCGCATCATCTCCTCGAGGTTGCGCGTGGCCTGCCATCCCAGCTGCTGGCGCGCCAGCGATGAATCCGACCAGCACTCTGCCACGTCGCCGGAACGCCTGCCGACAATTCGGTAGTTGATTTTGGTCTGCGCGGCTTTTTCAAAGGCCCTGATCAGGTCAATCACTGAATAGCCCACCCCGGTGCCGAGATTGATGGCCTTAAACGCCTCGCCGTCATCTTTATGATCCAGCGCGGCAAGGTGGCCATAGGCGAGATCCATCACGTGAATATAGTCACGCACGCCGGTGCCATCCGGCGTTGGATAATCATCACCAAAGACGGTCAGGCACGCCAGCTTGCCGATGGCCACCTGTGAAATATAGGGCACAAGGTTATTCGGGATACCGTTCGGATCCTCCCCCAGACGCCCGGAGGGGTGTGCGCCAACGGGATTGAAATAGCGCAGGCAGGCGATCCTGAAGTACGGCTCGGCAACGGAGAAGTCACGTAAAATATGCTCCACCATCAGCTTGGAGGTACCGTACGGATTCGTGGTACCGCCGGTGCGGGACTGTTCGCTTAAAGGAACGGATTCGGGGTTGCCATATACCGTTGCCGATGAGCTGAAAATAAGACTGTGCACGCCCGCACGCTGCATTTCATCCAAAAGCACCATGGTTCCGACGACATTATTTTCATAATAGGCGAGAGGCCGGACAATAGAGTCTGAAACCGATTTAAGACCGGCGAAATGGATAACGTCAGAAATGGTATGTTGCGCGAAAAGTTTTTTTAACGCGTCGCGATCCAGAATATCAGCGATGCAGACCACCGGCTGTTTGCCCGTTAATTCTGCGACCCGGATTAATGACTCCTGCGAGGCATTGGAGAGGTTATCAATGACGACGACATCTTCACCTCTCTCCAGTAAAGCCAGCACCGTGTGTGAACCAATATAGCCTGCGCCACCCGTGACCAGAATTGCCATAATAAATCCCCCAAAAAGCCATCGCCGGCCGACACAAAAAGTTGCCGGAACAGAGATGCGCTTTCACAGTGTTTTATTTTGCCGCTCTGGTTAGCGTAGTGCGACTTCCCCATATTGTCACTTAGCTAAGCAGCCGCTTACGGTGGTTGACCATAATTTTATACGCCAGTTTTTTAAGCGTAGAGAGCAGGCTGAATGTCAGGTGCTTGGTATCGTAGACAATATAATTGTCGGTGAAGTTTAAGGTGTGAATACCATCACTGTTATTGATCGACGCGCTTATTTTCCCTACCAGTTTTTCTTCATATTTATCCGGGGTTAAGCTGGTCAATTCTTTGATGAAGATGGATTTTCCGTATACATCAGGATTGCACTCCTGGGTAAAGAGGTAGGTTTTGTTGTTGATCGAGTACGGCTTGCCGGCACCTCTGAAATGCACGTTGCAGACATCCAGGTTTGGGGAGATCAGCTTCCAGTCGCCAAGAATGCCATCAGAAGTGTGAATAACCAGTTCGTTATCCATGGTCGTCGAGACCAGATAACTGACGCCATTCAACTCGAAGACGACGTTATCCGTGACGGCCATATCGGAGACCAGCACTTTGACCTTTTCCCAGCGCGCGGGGAAATCGACGGACTGGAACAGAATCACCTCTTTGCGTTCTGCCGACTCCGGGATCATGAACAGCTTACCGTCGAGCTGGAACAGGAACGGGAAAGAGAGATGACATTTTAATTCATCAAACCCTTCCAGCTTCACGTCATCAATCTCTTCCAGATCTTTATTCAGGATGCGGCATCGCAGCACCCCTTTTGAGTTAAGGAAGGAAAACGCTTCATAAAAAACATACAGCAGATCGTCTTTATCAATAATAAAAGGATCGGCCTGGAAGATATATTTTTTATCAAGCTGCTGTGCTTTGGCGTTACTGAGGATATCCAGCGTGTTCTCCGGGAAAACGTGCTGGCCATAGCTGTTAATGACCATGATGTCCCAGGACTCATGGAAGAACAGCTTTTTGATTATCCTGTTATTTTTATTAAACATTTTATCCTGCTTCTCAGAGGAAATATGAATAAATCCAGAATGTGCTGTCATAAACAGCACGAGGAAAAGCGGTACGTCATGTGTATAACAACCATATGACCAATGTTTCTTTAAATAAATAATGTAAAAGGGTGAGTCCGGGATATATCTTATGAAATAAAATGAGGTCATCTTTCGCGCGGGCTTGTCAGCCGCGCCTGTAATACTCGCTCCCGGGAAAAGAGGCATTGATGCATTTACACGATCTGCTATGCAAAAAAAATCGGTATTTGTTGTGGGTCGCCGGGGCGCTTGCGCTCTCGTCGGGGTGGGCGAAGGCGGAGAGTGCGGAACCGCTGCAAACGGTGAATCCTCCAGCCATCGGCGGACTGCTGACCAATCCGGGCAATGGCGTGGCCCGTTTTCACAACCAGGACCTAAGCATCGCGCAGTATCCGGCGACGGGCCTCGAGTATCGTCGCTACTACTGGAGCGAAGTTGAACCGCGGGAAGGGCAGTACAATTTTGCGCTGGTGGATGAGGGGTTTGCCGCTGCGGCAGCGCATCAGCCGGCAATGAACGTTGGTCTGCGTTTTATGATCCTCGACGGGCCTGAGTCAGGCTCTGAGATCCCGGAGTGGCTGATCAACAAGGGGATCAAAGGCACATGGACGCCGGATCATAAGACCTTTGTCCCCGATCTGGACGATCCTACCTATATTGCCTACGCCCAGCGTCTTCTTCAGGCCTTTGGCGCGCGTTATAACAATAACCCCGAGCTGGCCTTTATCGATATCGGGATGGTGGGCTCATGGGGGGAGTGGCACAACAGTAATTTCCCGACCCTGAAGCCGTTGCAGGAACGTTACCCTCCCGAACTGCTCAATCGCTATGTCGACATGCACTTCAGTGCCTTCCCTGATACCCCTAAAATCATGCTGCTCAACGGTTATGATTCTGTGGCCTGGGCGTCGAAGAGAGGGGCAGGCTGGCGTGCGGACTGCTGGGGCGACTGGCGTAACTTTAGCCCCAGCTGGAGCCATATGGGCAATGATTACCCGGAGCGCATTGCGGCGGCACAGGCGGCCTGGCCGGGGTTCAACCAGGCGTGGAAAAAAGCGCCCGTCAGCCTGGAGATTTGCGGCCACATGGCGGAATGGCTGAGCGAGCAGAAGTATACCCGGGAAAAGGTACAGGCCACCTTTGACTGGGCCCTGGCACAGCATGCCAGCACCCTGAACCTGAAATCTACCGACGTGCCGCAGGTGTACCGCGATATCCTCGATAAGGCGCTGACGAAGATCGGTTATCGCTTCCGGGTGGTGTCGCTGACCCATCCGGCAAGTGCTGGTGCCGGACAGGCCGTTTCGCTCAGCAGCCAGTGGTCAAACGACGGCGTGGCGCCGATATATTTGCGCTATACCCTCGCCTGGCGTTTACAGGACAAGCGCGGAAGCACGGTCGTGCAGGGCAACGCCGGGGATGATATTCGTCAATGGCTACCGGGTAGCCACAGCTCGGCGTATCAGCTGGCAACCCCGCCTGGCCTGGCGGCAGGACGCTACCAGCTGGATGTGGCGCTGGTGGATAAAACCGGTAAGGCGCGTATTCAGCTCGCCAACGAGGGAAAGCTGAGCGATGGCTGGTACCGGCTGTCGTCGGTGATGATTAACTGAAGATTAGCTCCAGTAAAAAGCCCCGCAGAAGGGGCTGTGCTCAGTAATAATAGACATAGGGCTTAGTGGGATGAGGGAACAGAACGCCATCGGGATCGGCTCCCTTCCTGATACGTGCGATAGCTGTGGACTCCTTTGCCCGACGTGGCCTGGTCATATACATACGGGGCAGGCTTATTCTTTAATTTTCAGTGGCGTGGAGATCGTTTTATCTGAGTAGCAGACACGTGCAGGCACATCAGAAATCCAGTTACGTTCTCCACGACTACGAAAATCTGCAATAGCCGTTTCAATCACAGCCCGGTTTAATCTGTCAGCCTCAACGACAATCTGCAAACCAATCCCGGAAGCGTATCCAGGTAAGATGCGGTAACCGCAGTAAATGGCTGGCGGATTATCCCGTGCGATTTCCAGCGCGCGTTTATCGATAAAATCATTAAAGGTTAAGCCGTCAAACTGCGGGTACTTTAGTGCGGGCTTGCGCAGCCATCTCTTGCCATTGCTACTGACGTCAGGTGTGAAATCAAGGTGCATTTCCTGCTGTGTTTCAGCGGCATTCAGCTTCGAAAAAGCCTCGTTGAAAGCAATATTTTCTACGGCATCGGCAAAAGCCACATTCGCTGTGATGATCTCCGCATTCCAGAAAATAGCGGGATCCTTGCTGAGAAAAATGATATCGCTCCAGGTCCAGCGGCCACTGGCGAGAGCTACCGCCTGGTCGCATTCATCATAGAAGATGCCGCCCAGCCTATCGCGTTCACGATAAATAAGGTTTTTGATGTGTAAGGTTTTAGCCCGACGTTTTCGACGCGAAAGAGAGGTGAATGGCGTATGTTTGCGGCCCATGGGCATCTCTGCGAATGTTCGCTGGGAGAAATCCAGCCGTATAGGCTATCTGAAATGTTGTAACTGTGGAAGCATTGGGTGGGTCAGTTGACAGGATTGCGCCGAATCAAAAGCAAAAAACCCGCCATAGGCGGGTTCTTCTAAATAGTGGTGCCCGGACTCGGAATCGAACCAAGGACACGGGGATTTTCAATCCCCTGCTCTACCGACTGAGCTATCCGGGCAACGGGGCGCATTAAACCGCAATCAGGTACGGTCGTCAACCTTATTTCGGGAAAAGCTGTTCAACTGCTTAAGATTGCGGCAATCTGTCGGTTTGCGCGTCGATTCTGCACAAATCTTCCAGACAGAAAGATAAGCCCGGGCAATGCTGACAGCGAAAAAGGGGGACGACAGTGAAGGACTGGCTTGAACTGCGACAGCATGCGGATACGGGGATTGAAACTATCAAGGCGCACTTTGAAGGGCACGCCTACGATCCGCACTGGCACGACAGCTATCTGGTGGGGATCACCCTCAGCGGCACCCAGCAGTTCCATTGCCGCCGTGAGCGTCACCGTAGCCATCCGGGGGATGCGTTCCTGCTTGAGCCAGGCGAGATACACGATGGCGACGCCCCCGTCGCGGGCGGCTTCACCTATCTGACGTTCTACCTTGATGAACGCTGGCTCACCAACACCCTGCATGGCCTGTATGATTCCACGCCCGGCAGCTATTCCCTGCATTTCACCCAAACCCTGACCCGCGAGCCGCAGCTGGTGCGAACCATTGGTGATACCTTTGCGACCCTGCACAATGACGAAATGAAGATCGTGCAGCAAAGCACGATGGATAATCTGCTGGCGCAGCTCACGTCTCATTGTCACTGGCGCAAAAAATTACCGTCGCAGGTGCAGAGCGCGGCGGTAGCGCACCGGGCCCGGGACTATCTTTATGCTCATCTGGGCGACAATATCGGCCTCTCCGATCTGGCCCGGGAGACCGGCACCGATCGCTTCACGCTCACCCGCTGCTTCAAGCGCGAGTTTCATCTGGCGCCGCATGCCTGGCTCATACAGCTGCGGCTGGCCAAAGCACGGCAGTTTCTGGCGCGCGGGGAGCAGCCCGTCGACGTGGCGGCGGCGCTGGGGTTTGCCGATCAAAGCCATTTAGGTCGCTGGTTCCAGCGGGCTTACCGTATTACGCCGGCCCACTACCGTCGGTTATGCACAAACCTTCCAGACGTTTCCAGAAAATAGCGGCAATGTCAGGGCTCTGATAAAAAGGAGTCGCCTGTGAACCTGATGCCGTTTCTGTTATTTGCTTTTGTCGCCTCGATAACGCCGGGGCCAACCAATATTCTTGTTCTGACCAACAGCCAGCACTACGGGATGAAGGCAACTCTGCCCGCGCTGGTGAGCGCCTGCGCGGCGGCCAGCGCCATTGTACTGATTTCGGGAGCCGGGGCGGGGGAGCTGCTGCGTCAGTATCCGCTGGTGCGTCAGGTGATGAGCTGGGCTGGGGTGCTGTGGTTAAGCTGGATGAGCTGGCAGCTGTTTTGTGCCCCCGCGGCAAACGTCTCCCGCCCAGGGCATACCCGCTTTACCGCACGGGCGGCAGCGTTACTGCAGGTGATCAATCCCAAAACCTGGATGATGGCGCTGGCGGTCGTCAGCCTGTTTGCCCCTGCGGGAGAGCATGTGTTACGGGATGTCGCGCTGATGGCGCTCTGGTTCCTGCTGATCTCCGTAGCCTGCCTGATGTGCTGGGCATGGCTGGGACAGGCGGTAAACAGGCTGTTTCGGACCGCTGCGGCGATGGTGCGTTTTCAGCGCCTGATGGCGCTGTGTCTCTTCATTTCTGCCTGGGCGGGAATGCTGGCTTAAGTCAGCGCCCCGCCTTTGCGACACTGCGCGAAATGAAGAATATCTTCCGCCAGCCGCTGTGCCGTATCGACATCGGCCTGGCTGCGGTTAACCAGCATCCGGCTGAGGCAGCCTTCCATAATCAGATCCATCTGCTTTGCCACCATCGCCGGATCGTCCACTTCCAGGGTGGTCAGCAGTTCATGCGTAAAATCATGCGAGGCGCGCTTTTGCTGGTCGGCAAGCTGGTGGATCGGGTGCCCCGGATCCGGGAAAAAGGTGCAGGCGGCAATAAACAGGCACCCCGGGTAGCGGTGGTTACGC
Source organism: Leclercia adecarboxylata (assembly GCF_006874705.1). Lineage (NCBI taxonomy): Bacteria > Pseudomonadati > Pseudomonadota > Gammaproteobacteria > Enterobacterales > Enterobacteriaceae > Leclercia > Leclercia adecarboxylata. Next base: position 2,221,977 of record NZ_CP035382.1, read on the forward strand.
ACGCATTCGGTAAGCGCAGAGTAGCGCGCCAGTAACTTTTGCTCTGCCGAGAGCTCGGTGTTGAGCATCAACTGCCTGCGCCAGGTATCCACCTGCTGGCTGAGATAACGCAGGGAATCGTACAGCAGCGCCTCTTTATCGGGCCAGAAACGGCGTACTTCATCCAGAGGATAATTAACACGTTCGGCAACCATTTCCAGCGAGGTGCTGGCTATCCCTTGAATTTCAAGCAATTGCAGGGTTGCGCCCAGAACATCTTCACGTTGCACGGTTTTCTCCTCCGTTTACTTTCGTACTTTCCCGCTTAAAGTGTCGTTTACGGTTGGCGATCGCGCAAATGCGCACTGAACGTTGCGGCATCCATAAAACCCGTTACCCGCTGTGCGGGCTGCTCTTTACCTTGTGCGTTGAAAAACAAGATGGTGGGCAGGCCGAGCACATTAAGCTCCTTCAGCAGGGCTTTATCCTGTTCGCTGTTCGCCGTAACGTTGGCCTGCAGCAGGACGGTGTCTTTCAGGGCATTTTGCACCTGTGGGTCGCTGAAGGTGTATTTTTCGAACTCTTTGCAGGCGACGCACCAGTCGGCGTAGAGGTCGAGCATCACCGGCTTTCCCTCCGCCTGCGCCAGGGCGCGATGTAACGCGTCGATATTTTCGATCGGCGTGAAATTGAGGTGCGCCTGGCTTTGCGCGGCAGGCGAGCCAAAGGCCCAGTCCTGCAATGGACGCACGCTGACCAGCGCGGCGGCCAGCAGCAGGATTTGCACGACGCGGATCCACGGCTTACTGGCGTTTAAGCTGCTGATAAAGGCCCAGCTAAAGAACGCCACACCTAACATGGCCCACAGCCGCAGGCCCCAGACATCACCGATCACGCGCTCCAGCAGGAACACCGGCAGCGCCAGAATGACAAAACCAAACGCGGTTTTTACCGTCTCCATCCACAGGCCGCTCTTCGGCAGCAGGCGGTTGCCAAATACCGTCACCAGGATCAGCGGTAGCCCCATCCCGAGGGCGTAGAGATACAGCGTGCCGCCGCCGAGCCACATATTTCCGCTCTGGGCGATATAGAGCAGGATGGCGCTGAGCGGGGCGGTGGTGCAGGGCGAGCAGATCAGCCCGGCAATGGCCCCCATGGCAAAGACGCCGCCTACCGAGCCGCCCTGCTGGCGATTACTCATCAGCGTTAAGCGGGTTTGCAGGGAGGAGGGGAGCTGCAGACTGAACAGGCCAAACATCGACAGCGCCAGCAGGATAAAGACTACCGAGAGCCCGATCAGCACCCCTGGGTGCTGGAGCGCCGCCTGGAACTGCAGGCCGGCCGCCGCGACGACCAGACCGAGCGCAGTATAGGTGAGCGCCATCCCCTGAACATAGATAAACGCCAGCAGCAGCGCGCGGCCGGTGGAGAGCCGCTGTTTGCCACCGAGGACGATGCCGGAGATCAGCGGGTACATGGGCAACACGCACGGTGTGAAGGCGATACCGATGCCGATCAATAAGGCCCAGAGGGCGGGGAAGGGCAGTTCGCCTCCTGTGCTGGTCTTCTCCTCTAAGGGGAGAGGGGAAACCGCAAGGACGGCGGCCGCTTTCACTTCGCTGAGAGGAATGACTTTGGTTTCGGGTGGGTAGCACAGACCGGCGTCGGCACAGCCTTGATAAGTCACCGTCAGCGTAGCGCCTTTATCCGCCTGCACGACGGTGACAGGCACCGACAGCTGACCCCGGTAGATTTCGCTTTTGCCGTAAAATTCATCTTCGTGCGCCACCCCGGCGGGCAGCTGGAGGGCACCAACCTGTGCCTGAGCGGGCGTAATACCGATCTGCTTGCGGTAGAGGTAGTACCCCTCTTTCACCTGCCAGTTGAGATTCAGTTCATGTTGATTTTGCTGAAAATCGAAGACAAAAGCCTGGTCGGCAGGCGTGAAATTCGAGCGGCCGGGTGCATCAAACAACCCGGCAAGGACTGACGTGCTGCACAGCAGCAGGATTAGCGTAAGGAAGCGTTGAGCCATGAGAGATAGTCGTTATCGCCGTGGAGCACTGGCAGCACCAGCAGTTCCGGAGTCTGGTAAGGATGATGCGATTTGAGGCAGTCGAGGAGTGCTTGCTGATGGGCCACACTGGATTTAAGCAGCATCTGCACTTCGTACTCCTGTTCCAGTTTGCCTTCCCAGTAGTAGAGGGAAGTGGCGCCGGGGAGGATGGTCACGCAGGCAGCGAGCTTATCTGCCAGCACTTTGGCGGCAAGATCCTGGGCGGTAGCTTCATCGGGAGCGGTACACAGAACAACAACAGTGTCGGGCGTATTCACAAGTCGACCTCGGTATCGCGAAAAAAATCACTATATCACGACCGGCCACTGCTCATTAATGAATCGGGCCGCTAAGCGGCCCGACTTTAACTCTTTTTACAACCAAAAGAGGTTTACAGCACAATCCCGCCGATGATGAAGCCGAGGACGACACACAGAGTGATAGCAATCACGCCCGGGATCAGGAAGGCGTGGTTAAACACGTACTTACCGATACGGGTGGAGCCGGTATCATCCATCTCGACCGCGGCCAGCAGGGTCGGGTAGGTTGGCAGCACAAACAGTGCGGAAACGGCAGCAAAAGAGGCAATCGCCGTCAGCGGAGAGACGCCCAGCATCAGGGCCGCGGGCATCAGCGCCTTGGTGGTCGCCGCCTGGGAGTAGAGCAGGGTAGCGGCAAAGAACAGCACCACCGCCAGCAGCCATGGGTAGTTATGCAGCAGGTCGCCCGCTACGGTCTGGATATCCGTGATATGGGCTTTGACGAAGGTGTCACCCAGCCAGGCCACACCCAGTACGCACACGCAGGCGCTCATACCGGATTTGAAGGTGCTGGCGTTAAGCACTTCGCTGGTGTCGATTTTACAGGTGATGCTAATCAGCGTGGCGATGGTCAGCATAAATACCACGATCGCTTCGTTACGCGGCAGGACCGGGTTCTGAATCAGTCCAACGGTATCGCTGATGGCGGTGGCGTAAAACATCACCGCGATAATCCCGATCAGGAACAGCAGCACGGAGCGTTTCGCGTGTGGCTTCAGGACAAAAGCCTGGCTGCCGCGCAGCTTCACTTCACCTTTCGCCAGACGTTCCTGATAGACCGGATCGTCTTTCAGTTCGGCGCCAAGGAAGTTACAGAAGACGGCGGTGATCATCACCGCAATCAGCGTCACCGGAATACAGATCGCCAGCAGCGTCAGGTAGCTTACGCCCAGTGGCTCGAGGATCCCGGCAAAGAACACTACCGCCGCAGAGATAGGTGACGCGGTGATGGCAATCTGCGACGCGACAACGGCGATGGAGAGTGGACGGGATGGACGGATGCCCTGCTCTTTCGCCACTTCGGTAATCACCGGCAGGGTGGAGAACGCGGTATGGCCGGTACCCGCGAGAATGGTCATAAACCAGGTGACCAACGGGGCAAGGAAGGTGATGTATTTCGGGTGGCGGCGCAGCATACGCTCCGCGAGGCTCACCAGGTAGTCCATACCGCCCGCGACCTGCATGGCAGCGATAGCGGCGATAACCGCCATGATGATTTCAATAACGTCAAACGGAATAGCGCCGGGTTTAATTTGAAAAAAGAGAGTGAGTACAAGTACGCCAAGACCCCCGGCGAAACCGATGCCGATCCCCCCGAGTCTTGCGCCTAAGTATATCGCCAACAGGACGATGACGAGTTCTGCTCCAAACATGAGTGCCTACCTTGCTTATTAACAAGTTGATATTGAATTGTTGTGGTTTGGTAAAGCCTAAAAACAAAAAAGGCACGTCAAGTGACGTGCCTTCATGAAGTTTAACCTGAACTGTTATTGTTCACTTTCATCCGTGTATCTTTTTGCTTTATAGGCCGGGTGCATTAAGTTCTGTGCCGAGAAGATATCATCCAGCTCGGCTTCTGTCAGCAAGCCACGCTCAAGTACGACCTCTCTCACGCTCTTACCGGTTTCAGCACAGATTTTACCGACGATGTCGCCGTTGTGGTGACCGATGAACGGGTTGAGGTAAGTAACGATACCGATGGAGTTATAGACGTAGCTTTCACATACCGCTTTATTGGCGGTGATGCCGTTGATGCATTTTTCCAGCAGGTTGTAGCAGGCGTTGGTCAGAATATGAATGGACTCGAACATCGCCTGGCCAATCACCGGCTCCATCACGTTCAGCTGTAGCTGACCTGCTTCCGATGCCATGGTGACAGTAATGTCGTTACCGATGACTTTGAAGCACACCTGGTTTACCACTTCTGGCACCACCGGGTTCACTTTGGCTGGCATGATGGACGAGCCCGCCTGCAGTTCCGGCAGGTTGATCTCGTTGAGACCCGCACGCGGGCCCGAAGAGAGCAGGCGCAGGTCGTTACATATTTTGGACAGCTTCACCGCCAGACGTTTCAGCGCGCTGTGCACCATTACGTAAGCGCCGCAGTCGGAGGTGGCTTCAATCAGATCTTCTGCCGGGACAACCGCCAGGTTGGACACTTCGGCCAGCTTCTGCACCGCCAACTGTTGATAGCCATCCGGGGTATTCAGACGCGTACCAATCGCCGTTGCGCCGAGGTTCACCTCCAGCAGCAGTTCAGAGGTGCGCATCAGGTTGCGGGTCTCTTCATTCAGCAGCACGTTAAACGCGTGGAATTCCTGGCCGAGGGTCATCGGGACCGCATCCTGCAGCTGGGTGCGGCCCATTTTCAGGATATCCTGGAATTCGACGGCTTTGTTCTGGAAGCCTTCGCCAAGCTGGTTAATGGCATCCACCAGCTTCACTACCGAGGCGTAGACGGCGATACGGAAACCGGTCGGGTAGGCGTCGTTGGTGGACTGGCATTTATTGACGTGATCGTTCGGGTTCAGGTACTGGTACTCACCCTTCTGGTGGCCCATCAGCTCGAGGCCGATGTTGGCCAGTACCTCGTTGGTATTCATGTTCACCGATGTACCCGCGCCGCCCTGGTAGACGTCGACCGGGAATTGATCCATGCACTTGCCGTTGTTCAGCACTTCATCGCAGGCGGCGATAATGGTATTGGCGATGCTTTTCGGAATGGTTTGCAGCTCTTTGTTTGCCATGGCTGCGGCTTTCTTCACCATCACCATGCCACGCACAAACTCAGGGATGTCGCTGATTTTGCTGTTGCTGATGTAGAAGTTTTCAATCGCTCTCAGAGTGTGAACACCATAGTAGGCATCCGCTGGAACTTCCCTGGTACCCAACAAATCTTCTTCGATACGAATGTTGTTTAACATGTGAACCTTCTTTTAAAGCTGCCGATTGATTGTACTAAACACACAGTACATCTGTGGTTATGTCTATTTTCTGACCGACGATTATCCCCTGAATCGACCAGATACCCGGAATGATATGCTGATGATAGCGAAATGCCGTAACCTGGATCACTTATTATCGACCCGGTGGCATGATATTTATCAATCTGTGAAATGAATCACCGCTTTAATATTTCCAGAAAAAATATCCGTGCAAACCGATTGAATTTTGACTAAACGCCTCCATTTCTGACAGACGCGAATCGCAAATTGATACCGACAGGGGCCACAACGGCGTCTGCCACACAGGAGAAGCCCGTGCGCTGGATACCGTTAGCTGCAATCTTTCTCTATGTTTACATAGAGATTTCTATTTTTATTCAGGTCGCCCACGTGTTTGGCGTCCTGCTGACGCTAATACTGGTGATTTTCACGTCGGTTATTGGCATGTCGCTGGTGCGCAACCAGGGTTTCAAAAATTTCCTGTTAATGCAGCAGAAGATGGCCGCAGGCGAAAGCCCGGCGGCAGAGATGGTCAAAAGCGTGTCGCTGATTATTGGCGGTATCCTGCTGATTATTCCCGGCTTTTTCACCGACTTCCTCGGCCTGTTACTACTGATCCCGCCAGTGCAAAAGCTCCTGACGCTGAAACTGATGCCGCATTTGCGTTTTAACCGGATGCCGGGCGGCGGATTCAGCGCCGGAACAGGCGGTGGGGAGACGTTTGACGGGGAGTATCAGCGCAAGGATGACCAGCGCGATCGTCTGGATCATAAAGACGACCGTTAAGAGACGTTGCCCGGCGGCGCTGCGCTTGCCGGGCCTACGATTGTAGGCCGGATAAGCGAAGCGCCATCCGGCGTTTACACCGCACTCCGCTTCGGCAAGAACAGCCAAAGTCCCGCCAGCATCACAATGGCGTACAGACTCTTCCATCCCACCATCGCCAGCAGCAGTAAGCAGAGCACCCCACCGATCACGGCCAGCGCTTTATAACGACCTTTCAGCAGGCGGCAGCCCGCCAGCATGCACAGCAGATAGATCATGATGAATATGCCGTTGGCATAGACGATAAGCGCGTCGAGGTTGATGTCCAGCCAGTAGATCGCCAGCGTACTCATTACACAGCAGCCCAGCACCGTATTCAGCGCATTGAGCGGTAGCTGACGTTTGGACAGACGCGCGAGACGGCTTTTCGGCTTATACAGTGCCTGGGACCAGACCAGTCGGGCAAAGCTCTGAATGTAGATATTCAGACTGGCGAAGCAGGCGAGATAGCCAATAACGCAGGCGATCCACAGTGCCTTCACACCAAAGAGTTGCACCACAATGGCAGGCAGCGAGGCCGCCGCTGCCATATCGGCACCATAGGCAGTGAAGTGGAGCACCAGCACCGTACAGGCCCAGTAGACCGTGCCCGCCAGCAGTAGGCCGATCATTAACGCCCGCGGGAAATCGCGTTCCGGCTGTTTAAACTCTGACGCCAGATGGGCGAAAGCTTCAAGGCCGACAAAACACCAGAACATAACGGAAAGCGCGGCAAAAAGCTGAGAATGGTCAACATCGGTTACGACAGGGAAGGGGATCTCCGTTACCTGAATATCGCCCGCCCACCAGATGGCGGCAATCAGCGCCACAATCAGCACCGCCACCAGGGTTTGCAGGTTGGCGCTGGAACTGGCCCCACGAGATCCGACCCCCCAGACAATCGCCAGCGTACCCAGCTCGGCCAGCAACAGCTGCGCATCATGCCAGCCAAACAGCGCCTGGCCAAAACCCGTCGCAATATGCAGGGCGGCAGGCAGCCCCACGGGAATGACGGAAAGGAATAACCAGCCGGTGACGCGCTCCAGTCGCGGGCCAAACGCCATCCCGACAAAATGCGCCACCCCGCCGGCACTCGGGAAGTGTCGCCCGAGAATGACAAACACAATCGCCACCGGGAACACCAGCACGATTAACACCGGCCATGCCCAGAGACTGTTATCCCCTGCCACCAACGCAGCCAGCGCCGGCACGGCAAACACCCCCGTACCTAATAAAGAGGTTGAAAGTAAGCCAACACCCTGCGCGAGTCCAAGCTCCTGTTTGAGTCCACTCATTCCGTTGTCCTGCCACCATCAAAAGAGAGGCGATGGTAACACTTTCACAAATTTTTTTTCGACTACCCCTTGAAGGGGTAAAACCCCATCCCCATCTCTCAGGGCACTAGCCGGAAAACCGCTTACGGCCCGGCGTCACCCATAACTGATAATGACTTTCTCAAAGGAGAGCTATCAATGAGTATTCGTCCGTTACATGATCGTGTGATCGTCAAACGTAAAGAAGTTGAAACCAAATCTGCTGGCGGCATCGTTCTGACCGGTTCTGCAGCAGCAAAATCAACTCGTGGCGAAATCATCGCTGTCGGTAAGGGTCGCATTCTGGAAAACGGAAATGTGCAGCCTCTGGACGTTAAAGTTGGTGACATCGTAATTTTCAACGATGGCTACGGTGTGAAGTCCGAGAAAATCGACAATGAAGAAGTGTTGATCATGTCCGAAAGCGACATTCTGGCAATTGTTGAAGCGTAATCCGCGAACGACACTGAACATACGAATTTAAGGGAAAGATTAAAATGGCAGCTAAAGACGTAAAATTCGGTAACGACGCTCGTGTGAAAATGCTGCGCGGCGTAAACGTACTGGCAGACGCAGTTAAAGTGACCCTGGGCCCGAAAGGCCGTAACGTGGTTCTGGACAAATCCTTCGGCGCGCCGACCATCACCAAAGATGGTGTTTCCGTAGCGCGTGAAATCGAGCTGGAAGACAAGTTCGAAAACATGGGTGCCCAGATGGTGAAAGAAGTTGCCTCTAAAGCGAACGACGCTGCGGGCGACGGCACCACCACTGCAACCGTACTGGCACAGGCTATCATCACTGAAGGCCTGAAAGCCGTTGCTGCGGGTATGAACCCGATGGATCTGAAACGTGGTATCGACAAAGCTGTCGTTGCTGCTGTAGAAGAGCTGAAAACGCTGTCCGTACCGTGCTCTGACTCTAAAGCTATTGCCCAGGTTGGTACCATCTCCGCTAACTCCGACGAAACCGTAGGTAAACTGATCGCTGAAGCGATGGATAAAGTCGGTAAAGAAGGCGTGATCACCGTTGAAGACGGTACCGGTCTGGAAGACGAACTGGACGTGGTTGAAGGTATGCAGTTTGACCGCGGATACCTGTCCCCATACTTCATCAACAAGCCGGAAACTGGTGCTGTTGAGCTGGAAAGCCCGTTCATCCTGCTGGCCGACAAAAAAATCTCCAACATCCGCGAAATGCTGCCAGTACTGGAAGCCGTTGCGAAAGCAGGCAAGCCGCTGGTTATCATCGCTGAAGACGTTGAAGGCGAAGCGCTGGCGACCCTGGTGGTTAACACCATGCGTGGCATCGTGAAAGTGGCTGCGGTTAAAGCACCTGGCTTCGGCGACCGTCGTAAAGCCATGCTGCAGGATATCGCAACCCTGACTGGCGGTACCGTAATCTCTGAAGAGATCGGTATGGAGCTGGAAAAAGCGACCCTGGAAGATCTGGGTCAGGCGAAACGCGTTGTGATCAACAAAGACACCACCACCATCATCGATGGCGTGGGTGAAGAAGATGCAATCCAGGGCCGTGTGACTCAGATCCGTAAGCAGATCGAAGAAGCGACCTCTGACTACGACCGTGAAAAACTGCAGGAGCGCGTAGCGAAACTGGCAGGCGGCGTAGCAGTAATCAAAGTCGGTGCAGCCACCGAAGTTGAGATGAAAGAGAAGAAAGCACGCGTTGACGATGCCCTGCACGCGACCCGTGCTGCGGTAGAAGAAGGCGTGGTTGCCGGTGGTGGTGTTGCTCTGGTTCGCGTTGCAGCGAAACTGGCTGGCCTGACCGCTCAGAACGAAGACCAGAACGTGGGTATCAAAGTTGCGCTGCGCGCAATGGAAGCTCCGCTGCGTCAGATCGTTTCCAACGCCGGTGAAGAGCCGTCTGTTGTGGCGAACATGGTGAAAGCGGGCGAAGGTAACTACGGTTACAACGCTGCTACCGAAGAGTACGGCAACATGATCGACTTCGGTATTCTGGACCCAACTAAAGTAACCCGTTCTGCTCTGCAGTACGCGGCATCTGTTGCTGGCCTGATGATCACCACCGAGTGCATGGTCACCGACCTGCCAAAAGGCGACGCGCCTGACTTAGGTGCTGCTGGTGGTATGGGCGGCATGGGTGGTATGGGCGGCATGATGTAATCATGTTGTTCTGCACCTCGCAGAAATGAACAAACCCCCGGTCAGAAATGATCGGGGGTTTTTCTTTTGGTCATCTTTTTAGTATAAGGTTTAGACGCGGGCAGCACCTGCCCAGCTTATTGAAAACGAGGAATAACATGCGCGTTAACGTTTATGCAGGGATTGTGGGAGCAGCGTTGCTGCTGGTGGGTTGCAGCTCCGGCAACGAGCTGTCTGCGGGTGGGCAGAGCGTTCGCTTTGTAGAAGATAAGCCGGGAAGCGAATGCCAGCTGGTTGGCACCGCCACGGGCAAGCAAAGCAACTGGCTCTCCGGGCAGCATGGCGAAGAGGGCGGTTCGATGCGCGGCGCGGCGAATGGCCTACGTAATCAGGCGGCTGAGATGGGCGGGAATGTGATTTATGGGGTGAGTAGCCCGACGCAAGGGCTGTTATCCAGCTTTGTTCCGACCGCCAGTGAGATGCAGGGCCAGGTTTATAAGTGCCCGAACTGATATATAACTATTTATTCCCGTCTTTTGTATAAACAATATGAATAAAAGACGGGAGTAATCTTTGAACGGGAAAATTAACTGTTCACATTTTCCGTTATTTATTTTCAGCGTAAACCAGATTTTTTTGGCTTTCTTTACAGAATTTATGCAAATAGTCCAGGCTTTGTTGCATGGTTAAAACCTCATCTGATTTTGAAGGGATAATTCTCCAAAAAGATTGCTGCAAAGTATATTTACTCTTTAATTCAGTAATGATAGGTATTAACATACTTAAACGATATATTAAATCGTTAAGCTCTTTTGTATTAGGCTGAATATTAGTCTTGATAATTACCCCTGCAAGGATTCGCTCACCTTTATCTGTGCCAAAGCTATAAAGTATAGCCATGTAATTAGCGAACAAGCTTTTTTTCCAATCAGGATGTTCTATTTCTTTGTAGTTGAAATATTCATGATCCACCAAGTCAACCGAATACATAAGAATAAAATCTACTAACGAAATTATCTGATTTGTAGTATCAGGATCTTCAATAATTGTCATAGATTTTTGGATAGAAGCAATGATGATTTCTATCTGAAAATCATTAATATTAAGGTTAATAATGCTTTGATCCTGCATCATCAAAATTAAATTAAAATGTTCATCTTTATTTTTTAATGCTAAAGACGTAACCAGCAATGCTTCATTAGGTTGTTCTAATTCAGAAATATCAATAGCAGGGATGTTATTGATAAGTGCCTTAGTCGCATCCATTGATTTACTTTTAGAAATTTCGACATTTTCAGGAGAAGCCTGCTGTAACTTATCGTGCCTACTCTTCAGTATAATCAATAGTTCAAGCAATTCCGTTGGCCGTAAATAGATAAGATGGTTAGCATCGCTAATGGTTTTAAATTTTAAAGCGATTGCTAAAAGGCGGTTTTCATATTTTATGGCCGCCGAATTCATGCCTGTAATAGTATTTTTGTCAATGTTCATATGAATTCCTTTTCGGTATTTCAATATTAAGCTTGCTTTGCATACACTGACAAATCAATGATGCGATCTGCAGATGCAATAGTAGAGGGTCGATGAGCAACAATTATACGGGTAATGCTTAAATCTGAAATGGATTTATTAATATATGATTCATTAGCTAAATCAAGATGACTGGTTGCTTCATCCATAAATAATATACTTGGTTTGCGATATAATGCGCGAGCAATCAGCAAACGTTGTTTTTGGCCTCCAGAAATGCCCAAGCCAAGCTCACCAATAATTGTTTCGTAACCCATCGGCATCTTCATTATTTCGTCGTGGATATTACTACGCCGCGCGCATTCAATAACAAAATCTTGATCGCCATTATCCTCAAAACCACAAATATTCTCGAAGATAGAACCTGAGAAGAGCCTGTCTTCCTGGAGAACACATACAGCACTTTGTCGGAAATTGTTTAAACCAATCTTGGTAATGTCAAGGTTATCAGCCAGCACTTTACCTGTTGTTGGCGAAAGTAACCCACACATCACTTTCAGTAATGTGGTTTTTCCTACTCCTGAAGGCCCAATTAACGCAACTGACTCGCCTGGCGACACAGTTAATGATAAATTTGCAAAAACAGGCTGTGAGAATGGATCATATTGATAACTAATATTATCGACTTCAAGTTTTATACCAACATTTTCTTCAAAAACGCGGCGTGATGGTAGTTCCGCTTCAGGCTCACTGAAAACAATTTCGGAAATCCTCTCATTATGAAGAGATAACATTCTTAACTGCATAAATAGATCGACAAGGCTTGATGCGCGTTGAGAAAACTGACCACGATAGGCATTAAACGCCATAAACATACCAAGTGTCATTTTATTATCAACGACCATAAGGGCCCCAAGCCATAGTATAGCAACTTGATCAATTGATGAAATTAATGTGTTTATCCCACCAAACATCATATCAAATCTTGTCTGTTTTATACCAGCATTACAGGCTTCAATATTAATATTAAGCCAGTGTTTTGAACGGCGTTCTTTTAAATTCAATGCCTTAATTGTTGAAATGCCATATAGCGATTCCATAAAGTGAGAACTGGAACGTGCGCCCTTTATGACCTGTTCTTCTGAAACACGGCGGTAAAAGCGATAGGTAGCGAGTCGCATAATTGCATAACATAACGTAAATCCTATTACGACCCAACTCAGCCATCCACCATACAGGAATAACATAATGAGTAGTCCGATCGTCATTATTGTGTTTATGATTCCAGAAACAATACTATTGGTGAACGTTGAGCGAATCGTATCCAGAGATGAAAATCGGGATTGAATATCGCCTAAATGCCTTTTTTCAAAATAAGAAAGTGGTAAACTACTTAAATGGTCGAATAAAGTTGTTTTCCATTGAATATTAGTTAAAGTATTAAGCGTCAACGACGTCCATGCCCTGAGCATGCTAATAAAAGAACTAAATAGTGTAAAAGCGACCAAACCTATACAGATAACAGCGAGCAGGCTTTGGTCATGTGCCATAATTACATGGTCTGTAACTAACTGCGTGCCAATTGGTAGTAACAAGCCGATAGCTTCGATAACTACCGAAAAAGCGAATATCTTTAGTAACGTGCTTTTAAGCCCAACAATATTCCGCATTAAATCCAGTAAACGCAAGCGCGTTTTCAGTTTTTCCTGCTGGAAATTTTGGGTAGGCCATAATTCTAACGCCACCCCAGAAAAGTTATTTGACATCTCCTGAATGCCGATAATACGCTTACCAAGAGATGGATCATGAATAACAAAGCTAGATTTACGAACTTTAGTTAATACAACATAATGATTCATATCCCAATGAAGAACACAAGGTAATTTTAGCTGGTTAATCTCATCGAGATCTAATGATAATGCCCGCGATTGCAATCCAGCATGGGTAGCCGTTTTGCTCAATGAAAGAAGCGTTACGCCCTGCGCTGGACTGCCATAGCGAGAACGGAAATTAAACAGGTCGATTTCAAGCCCATAATATCCGCAAACCATGGCAAGACACGCGATACCACATTCAGTTGCTTCAGATTGTAAAATTACAGGTGTTTTCTTAAAAAATGAAAAATTTAATCTTTTCGTGATATTGTCAAATAACGTGTTAGTCACTGATCGGGCCTCTTACACTTTGAGCGATATTATAAAAAGGAGTAAACATCCACATGTATAAAGGCCGCTTCTCAAGAAATACAATGGCTTGAGCCTTTAATCCGTTTGTTAAATATAATTTCTTATTGTTATAAATAAAACCTGTGTTTTTTATTTTTATTATGGTCTTATAAAGAGCTAATTCTTGCTGGTTGGTTCCATTAGAAATGTTTGTATATTCATTCATTTCTTGCCTTGATGAAGGGATCGTTGATATCGAGACTATTTCACCAGGGAATTGACCAAATTTGTCTGAAGGAAAAGCATCATAGCGTATATTTACAATATCTCCCTTTTTAACATAAGGAATACTATTGTTAGGCAGCCATAGTACCAAAAAATATTCCACATTACCTGTAGGCTTAATTTGAGCCAAACTGCTTCCTCTATCAATCATTTGGCCTACTGTAGCTGCTATTGATTCAATCTTCCCATCTGCGGTAGCTTTGATTACTATGGTACCATTTGCATTTGATTCTAATTTTTGATTTTTATAATCATTAATAAAATTTTCTTGGCTGGTGATTTGATTATCAAAATCACCTGCCTTGGTTACCAAGTCGCTTTCTAATTGATTCAATTGTGACTCTTGTTGCATCTTTTGACTGACAAGTGACTGATAAGTACTTTGCTGCTGAAAGTAAAGAGAATGTTGATAATTGTATTGATCCTTAGTAATTAAGCCTTTTTTCAAATACGTATCATAGCTGCTTAAATTCTCTTTCATTTTAGCTAACCCTACATTTGTATCAGCGAGCATTTTATTAGTTTCTTTCAGTGAAACCTTATGCCGATGAATTTGCTTATTCAATACATCTAACGTCTCTTGTTTGCTTTGAAGCGTTTTCTGAATGATTTTTTCGGCATTAGCGATTTTTTGACTAAATACTTCATTCATAGTATCGGAGACATTACCTACTGTCGTATTCCTCGATACATCAATCTCATAAAGGGGGGTTCCTTTTTCAACAATGCTTCCTACATTGATATATTTATTAAGTATAAAACCTTGTTGTGGGGAAAATACATTAATTGAATGTGGGACTGTGATGACCTCCCCACGAACATCAATGCGTTGGGTATAGCTACAAAAACGTAGTGTTAAAATCAGTGATATAAAAAAAACTAGCGAGAGTAGAGTTACAATCCAGGTGGGAATTCCCGCCAAAAGCAACGCTTTCCCCTTCCAGTGACTCTTTTTATATTCAATAGCTTCCTTTCTATATAAATTGTTTGCCATTTAAATCACTTTATTAATCTCGAATGGTTTTAAAGATAAGCTAATACAGGTTAGAAATATAACATTATCTTGTTTTAGCGAAAATATCACGGCATCATTTGATTCATTGATATTATAGTAATTATTGTGCTAATAAATAATATGCATATTAATACTATTACAGACAAAATAAAAATAAAGCGCCATAAAATCCTTTATATTATCGAATTAAATGACGCTTAAATATTTATTCAGCAAATGCTCATCATCTGCTTATCGCTAAATAATATATGCTAACTAAAAAGAAAATAGCAATTTAGATTTACTAAATACCGATTTTCGAGTTATCATCATTATCTGGCTTAGCTTTTAATTACAAATAGCTAGGAGCATTCGGTTTAAAACCTCCGCCAGTACCGTTCAGAACGCTATCAACGACAGAGAGAGCCATCTGTTCAGCCCATGCAGCACCATTATAAGCGCCTAAAATAGCACCACTAAGTCCACCCTGAATAAATCCCCAGATGGATGAAACAATCAAAGAGACGTTGCCGACGCCCAGAATGCCTCCGGTTGCTCCTTGAGACGAAAGAGCACCCTGAAGAGCACCCTGAAGAGCACCTGCTGTAGCCGCGCTAGAAAAGCCAAGAATACCACCGACAGCGCCATCTACAATACTCATAAAGAAGTTTTGGCTACCGTCCATAAGTTGCTTCAAACCAGCACCGGATACTTCATTCATTTCGATTAACGATAATTCTTTCATTTTATTTCTTCCTTGATTAAAATAAAAACAGTTAAAATATACTGATTTATTTTATGATATTTTAAAGTAAAATTGTTACAGAAATTAAGAGTAATATTTCTTATAACCTTTATGTTACTGTTTAGTTTGGTTTGTAACCACCGCCAGTGCCATTCAGAACGCCTTCAAAAAACTGATTTGCAACATTAGCTGAATGTTCGGAACCAAAGTATGCACCATTAATAATACCCAGTATCCCCCCTTGGATGCAGCCCCAGGTGGTAGCAACTAAAAGCGCGATAGCCCCTATACCAAAAATACCCGCATTAGGTCCTTGGGAAGTCAGGCCACCTTGCAGTGCGCCTGGCATTGCATAAGCTACAAGACCCAGAGCCCCGCCAAGTACAGCATCTGCCAAACCTTGCAGAACATTCTGGCTACCATCAAGAATTTGTTTGATGCCTGCGCCAGATACTTCATTCATTTCAAAAATGGTTAATTCTTTCATTTTCATTCCCTTTATCTGTTGATAAACATTATGCAACTATATTTTTGCTAATGCTGGCTTCGTTAATAATTGAAATCAAGGTCGTTAGAGCATAACTAACATACCGGGAGCTATTCTATATACACAGAAAAATTTGAATCAATCTAATGCTGAATAATTCACTAATGTTTTAAACTGTTCATGTATAAATTAAATGGTAATGAGCCTCATTCATGTACGTATCAATGGTTGTTTGCAATAAGTTCTTCGGTAGTAAAATCAGAAGTGAAGATACAAAGATATAAAGCATTGACTGATTCTATAAATCTTAAAGGTTCAAATATAGATGTAAAAAATATTACAATGAAGAGTTGACGAAGCTTTCATTCTATCGAGTTAGAGTACGATTCGCAGGGCTTTAACTTTGATTCTGGAGATAGTGTACGCCATAGCTCTCAAGAGTAGGAAGCTATGGCGTGTCTCTGATCATTCCTCTTGAACAATAACCTCGAATATAGCATTTACTTTTCCTGGTTTTGGAGAACTACCAGTAATATAGTAATCTGCGGTGAGATTAATTGATTGGGTGGTGGCTGTGCTTACAAAGCTATATGCCTTATAGTTATAAAATTTTATTGGATTGGAGTCTTTGTCTCTAATCATGAAACCAACATTTTCTGCGCCAATTGGCGGTGAAACTGAATTCAACAACACTCCATTGGTTGTCGATGAAGACATCGTTATCGGGTTGAACCAGTAAATATGTTTAGCTCCAGAAGAGGTTGCCGGGCAGTTAATGCTTAGATTAATTGCTTGCTTTTTAGCTGTCATAGCTTTACCTGCTTTGATAAGTTCAGACAACTCAATTTTAGGTAAATTAATGACACTTTTCCCAGGGGAGATATTACAACTCGTTTGTCGATAGTTAAAAGCCCCGAGCTTTAAATATACCTGCAACAGTAATGCATCTCGTGTCTTAGTTTGAATTTGCTTAGGAGTACCTGCACGATAAGTTACATCTATTAGTATCGGGCCTGCAATGCTTGTATCAATAGGATCTTTAGTTTTGATCAACCAAACAGTTATCTGTTCTGTTTTGGAAGTTCCACCATTAATTATTGGAACTGTACCAAATTCGGCTGGGACTGGCCGATAGTTATTACCTGTTGTTGCATCGGAGATTTGAAAACCAATACCTTTGATACCTGTTTCGTACACGGGTTTACCTTGAATGCCTGTTACACCCGGAGCAGGGCTTACAGAAGGGGATGCCTCCACCGCATAGACATCCGTTGCGGCACAGTTAGAAGTAGTCCTCATTCCTGAAACATTGCCGCCATAGGTTTGGACTGCTAACACTGTTCCCGCTGGTATTGAATCATCCGCAAGAATTTTGGATGGCATCGGAAAGTTGATCGTTTGTATCGACCCGCCGTAAGTACAGTTTGCTGTTACCTGGAAGCTGAATAATAACCCTAATAAAATGGCAAATCTTTTCATTCCGAATTTTCCCTGTTTAAATGCACACCGCTGTCGTTTGCAAAATACTTCCATTCACACCACTCAAGTTATATTTCGCTGTACATTTTTGCTCAGGTTGGTTACCCCATTGCACAGTGATAATACCATTATCCTGTAGACCTGATAGGTATACCATTCCAGCATCCGAAACAATGCTGGTTTGGTTCCGTTCATTAGTTTGATAGGTCACAGTTGCTCCATATGGTACATATTTGCCATCAGTTGTTTTAAGTATCGCAAAAGCTCTTTTACCAATATTACCTGCGTAATTTGCCCGAACAATTGCTCCACGTGTAGGTATAACCTGCTTCGTTGTTTCTGGTAATTCCATTTCATCACCAAGTGAAGTTGAATCGAGGGTAATATCAGTTCTGCGATAAGGGGTTACATATGGAACAACTGCGTAGCCACGATAGTCGGTTTCTATTGTATTATCAGTACTTAGTTGAACATGGCTCAGACCAGGGGCCTTAATTAATACGGCTGAATCATTGATGCTCTGACCAAGCGTAATACCATCAGCGTGAGCGATAATACTTCCGCTTAAGCCATAATCCAGACGACGACTATCTTTATCATAGCCATAGCCAGCATTAACAGTGCCAAAAGAATCATCATAAGTTGCCCGAACATTGCCACTGTAATGCTCGCGATTGCCATAACCTTGCTGAATACTCCAGTCTAATTTGTCATTCTCGAGTCCAGACCCTCCTAATGTGATAAATTGATCCGTTGAGCCTGGATTAGTGTTCACAACTTGATAACTTGCATATGAATGCGTTAGCCAATTGCTGAAAGGAACTGTAACTGTCAGAGATATACGTTGATCATCCCTGGCTTCACGGCTTGAACCTTTCGAATCCCACGTATAACGATTATAACTATAACCTAAATAATAGTTAATGCCTCTCCAGCCCCCGTTATAGCCTACACTAATAGATTTATTGGTTCTTTGATTGTCCCAATAATCTTCAATTATGCCGCTAATTGACAAACTTCCTAAATCTTTACCGAGGCTTTGATTTAAGATGAGATTGGTTCTATTTTTTAAGGAATAGCTTGAATAGTTGATGCCATCACTATCATCTGAATAAGTATCTAAAACCTCAGTTAAAGTATTAAATCCTTTTGTTGAATAGCGGTAGCCTGCAATAGTTACATTAGTCCCAGTTTGCAGTATATTTTTCCCATAACGTATACGCCATGATTGCCCCGATTGTTTATCTTGCTCCTGTTTTTTCGACCAGGCATGTGTCACATCTAAGGACATTGCGCCCCATTCACCAAGATTATATCCTAGCCCTGCAGACAACGCTTGATAATGGGACGCTCCTTGTATGCCGCCATAAACTGTAGCGTTAGTTGAAACACCGTAAGTTGCTGTTGCCTGAGTGAATGGCTGTTCATCAACGTTACCATCATAAGGTCGGTATTTACCTGATGTAACCTCATATTCAAAATAGTTTTCTCTGACCATTACCGGCAGTGTTGCAAAAGGAACAACAAATTCTTGAGTTGTTCCATCAGACTCTTCAACCGTAACGTATAAGTCACCGCTACCACCGCTAGGGTACATATCCGTTATTTCAAACGCACCTGGCGCTACATATGTCTGATATACCTGATAATCGTTCTGCTTAATTACAACCCGGGCATTCGTTTTAGCAATACCGCGGATGACTGGTGCATAACCACGCATGCTTTCAGGAAGCATGGTAGTATCTGTTGCCACTTGTATACCCGTAAAAGGTACGCTATCGAAAATAGAGGATAGCGAAGAACTTTCTCCAAATATAACATTACTATTTATCGTCCTGATACTACGTTGCATATATAAATAAACTGAGTCCCATTTCGATGAGTCTCCATTATTTTTATTCCAGGTGCTATAGTTTCGTATGCGCCAGGCACCAAAGTTTACCCCGCTCTGAAGATTCAAATTATAATGTTCATCATTAGATTGAGAGTCTTGAGCGCTACTGAATTGGTAGTTCATCATTAGGGCATTGATCCCATCATCAAACTGCTCTGGCGGAATGTATCCTTGCGCATTAACTACCATTGCTGCCTGAGGTATTGAAATAATCAGACGTTGTGAGCTAAAATCAAAATTAATTTGAGCTTCAGGGATGGCGTTAAGATTGGCGCAACCTTTCGCATCCTCGATTAGCCCAGGGAATGATTTTATTTTGACGCCATATTGGCTCAGCAAATTTATATTTAGACAAGGTTTTAGATTTCCGCTATTATTAGTTGAATCGCTGTCATCAATTACAAATTTGATGTTTTTTGTTTCAATATAGCGGCCGTTTAACATAATATCAACGCGATATTCTCCCGGGGCTTGGGCATTTTTGCTTTCGAACATGCTTAAATCTGGTGGGGGAGAATCAGCGTTTCCATTCACGGAATTGATAAAAGAAGGATCAAAATATTCTCTCGCATATGCATCATTTTTTTCGGATAGTAATGCGGAAATTATAGCCATGCATAATATTGAAGTATTAAAATATTTTTTAGTTTGCATATGCATATCCTTATGTTAATGCATTTATAAAGACATTGAGTAAAATGTACCTGCTCCGCCATAATCATTAACTATTCGCCATGTGATTTTTGTCGGATCGTTTTGCTCTTTCTTTAATGTTATTTCTTTTGAAGCAAAAGGTGCTATTGAACCTACATCTTGCGTTATATTTTTGTTTCCAAGTTGTACTGTGTTAAAGTAATAAAAAAAAGGCGTTGGGTTTTTAACTATGATTTTCCCTGTAACTTTTCTCCATTCTATTTTTTTTGCTTCCTCAATATTTGACATGCTGGACAATGCTTTTGGCCTATAAATCAGGCGCATGCGATGGCGAACAGCAAGTTGTATTGTATTGTATTGTATTGTATTGTATTGTATTGCTATTAGCATATGAATCGTCAGTTGGTGGCACAGCCATAATGTTAAAGAAAAAAATAGACTCACGATCTAAAGGCACCTTGATATTCGGTGTTGCAAATAACCTTAAGGTATTTTTTTGTTTTGCTTCAAGGCGAAACAGAGGTGGCGTAGCTAAAAATGATGGTGCTTGCCCCTCCGCTGACTCCACCCAGGATTTAATTAAATATGGCATCTCATCCTTGTTTTCAACCTGAGCAGAAATTTCACGTGTTCCTTCTTTATAAAGATAGCGGGTTGATTCTATTACAATGCCAGCATATGAGAAGCTGCATAAAAAAATTGAGTGTAAAACCAATGTATTGATAATGAATTTCAACATGATTATTTCTCAGGGGTAATAAATGGGCTCGTCTGGCGAGCCCAAGGGAATTATTAGTTGGAGACGGTATAATCAATAGTGAAGGTAGCAACGCCTTTTACTGGACCCTCAGTTACTGTTGTGTCCTTATTAATTTTTACGTAACCAGCAGTGTACTTCAGAGTTGACGTTTCATCTGGTTTATAAGTTTCAGTCATTGTTTTTGAGCCGTCAAAAGTCAGACGTGAGTTATCATCCTTTTTGGCGATACCAATGCCGATTCCTTGTGCGCCATTATCTGCAGTGTTTACCAGAATGTCAGGGTTGGAATTAGTGGTACCTGTTACGGCAACTGTAAGCGAGTTTACTTTGGCTGCGTTGGTGCTACCTTTCGCGCAGTCGGATACTTCGAAGCCGAAATCCTGAGATTTAAAGAGAGCGCCTTCACTCTGGCCATTTGCTTCAGAGGTAGTAATAGTCGTCAGACGAACGATGCCATTATTTAAAGTACCTGTTGGTTTAATAACACAGGATGTTGCTGCGTCATTTACTTCACCCATAACAGTTACTTCAGCAGTGTTAACAGCCATAGCCTGTGCGCTCATCGCTACTGAAGCAGCCGCGATTACAGCTAAAATTGTTTTATTCATTTGATTAATCCATATTATTAAAACTAGTCCTAATAGGAAAATGCATTTTGATATATTAAGTAGCAATAAACGTAATGCATCTTCTCTATTGTTGCGCTTAATCCAGAAGATCGCCAATTAGAGTTGTATGGTCATCCTCAATAGACTAGCGGGAAAGAGTGTAATGGGGGAGGGGCTAATGAGTCATGTGAATTTTTACTTCATTATATCGCTTTCACTTTTAGTAATAAGATATTTGTATGGGTTGAGATGATTGTATAGAATTGAATTATTTATTAATTCTGAATTTACTCTGGTATTTGTTATGGATGCGATTCAGATAATGTCTATTTAATTTATCTATTTATTGATTTTAAAAATGCTTTTAATTTCTTTATGGTGGTTTTTATTGATATTTGACATGCTTTAGACTCATTTACGCGCTCTGATGTCATTGCAATACTTTCTTCATTTTTTTTATGAATGTTATCATGGTCAATCCAGTTTTCCTGAATTTGAATTTTATATCATTTTATTCTATTTTAAGTACCAACCATGAGTCGAAGTTCCGGCTGCTTTGCTTGAATATGTATTGCTTAGTTAAAGCCGTGATCTCTTATGCACTTCTTCTTTTATTAAGTAGGCAGTTGTGAACATGTTATCGTTCGTTCATCAGGGCGCTGAATAAAAAGTGGATGCTGATTAATAATTTTCGACAGTACAAGGAAGGCTGACGGATTATGAAATACAATAAATTTATTATTAACAGTGAAGTTATATTTGATATGAATTCTTGTGAGGTGAAGTCTGTTACTATTGAATCAAGTGAGAACATAATACTGAATGTGCCTACGGCTCGTTGTTTACAGCTTTTGCTGGAGTGTCAAGGCCGCGTCGTTTCAAGAGAGGACTTCCTTTTGCAAGTCTGGAATGCCAGAGGTATTGTTGTTTCACAAAATACGTTTTACCAAAATATTTCTTTATTACGTAAATCTTTAAAAAAAGCTGGGCTCAGTGTTGAGATTATCATTACCGTCAGGCGCAAGGGTTTTACTATTTCGACAGATACTAAAATTGAACGGCTCGAAGAAGAATTAGATTTACCAGTAATTAATTCACAATATTCATCAACAAACCCTCCATCTATAGCTGACAACACAGAAAATAAAATAGGTTTTCGTAAAAATTTAGGGGCACCTTTTAACAGCTTACTTGAACATGTTCAACCGTCCTCCTTAAAGGCAACCTATATCCCTGCGTGGGTTAAAATGATTCTTGCAGCGTTAATCATTGTTGATGTTATGAGTTTTATTATTAATTATTTCTAATTCATGAAATATTGACTACCGCCGCTTAAATATAGTCTGTATTGATACTTGTCTGGTTGGCAGGCCAGACAAGTTTTTCTTCAGCACTGCTTCAGCCCCAAATCCAGCGGCGTCTTACTCGGTTCGCCACCGATCTCACGCGCCAGTTTCGGTACCATATACCCAGAAACGAGGGTCAGTAGCTCACGCATAATGGCGCGGGCTTCCTCATCACCGACCATAAAGTGAGCAGCGCCCTGTACTTTATCCAGCACGTGGATGTAGTAGGGCATCACGCCTGCATCAAACAGCGCGTTGCTCAGATCGGCCAGTGTCGTAGCATTGTCGTTAACGCCACGTAGCAGGACGCTTTGGTTGAGCAGTGTTACGCCAGCCTGACGCAGGTATTTCATTGCCGCCCGGAAGCTATCATCAATTTCATTAGCGTGATTGATATGGTTCACCAGCAGGATTTGCAGCGATGAGCGTGCCAGTCTGGCGCTCAGCTCATCGGTGATCCTTGCCGGAATCACAATCGGTAAACGACTATGGATACGTAACCGCTTTATATGCGGGATCGCTTCCAGCTGAGTGATAAGCCAGTCCAGCTCATGATCTTTCGCCATCAGCGGATCGCCACCCGAGAAGATGATCTCATCGAGCTCGGTGTGGGCAGCAATATAGTCGAGAGCAGCCTGCCAGTTACGTTTGTTCCCCTGATTGTCGGCATAAGGGAAGTGACGACGAAAACAGTAACGGCAATTTACCGCACAACCGCCCTTAACCAATAACAATGCGCGATTGCGGTACTTATGCAATAGACCGGGCACCACGCTGTTTTGCTCTTCAAGGGGATCGGTGCTGAACCCGGGGGCAGCGACAAACTCATCCTGCGACGTAAGAACCTGTTTTAACAGAGGATCGTCAGGGTTGCCTTTCTCCATTCGTGCAACAAAAGCACGTGGAACACGTAGCGCAAACAGGCGTTTCGCTTCACGTCCGGCAAGGAGGTTTTCATCTGCGTTCAGGTTTAAAAGACGCAGCAGTTCATCAGGACTGGTGATTACATCAGCAAGTTGCAATAACCAATCTTCTCTGGATGGGGTGTTTAGGGTTACAATATGCGCCATTTTGTGGCTTAGCTACCAGTTAACAATTTCAGAGGGCCTTATGGCGACTTACTATAGCAACGATTTTCGTGCCGGTCTTAAAATCATGATGGACGGCGAACCGTACGCGGTTGAAGCCAGCGAATTCGTTAAACCAGGTAAAGGTCAGGCATTCGCACGCGTTAAGCTGCGCCGCCTGCTGACCGGTACCCGTGTAGAGAAAACCTTCAAATCCACCGACTCCGCTGAAGGCGCAGACGTTGTTGATATGAACCTGACTTACCTCTACAACGACGGTGAATTCTACCACTTCATGAACAACTCCACTTTCGAGCAGCTGTCTGCTGACGAGAAAGCCGTTGGTGACAGCGCTAAATGGCTGCTGGATCAGGCTGAGTGCATCGTAACCCTGTGGAACGGCCAGCCTATCGCTGTGACCCCGCCAAACTTCGTTGAACTGGAAATCGTTGAAACCGATCCAGGTCTGAAAGGCGACACCGCAGGTACTGGCGGCAAGCCAGCCAAGCTGTCCACCGGTGCAGTGGTTAAAGTTCCACTGTTCGTTCAGACTGGCGAAATCATCAAAGTGGATACCCGCTCTGGTGAGTACGTTTCTCGCGTGAAGTAATTCATCTCGGGATGGAAGGCGCAGCGTTTTGCTGCGCCTTATCGATCGATAAAAGGTTCATGGACGATGCCGCGCACAATCAAAATCTTACTGCTGATGGTTCTTGCTGGCTCTCTTCTCACCGGATGCAACACGGCCCGTGGTGTCGGGGAAGACATTAAAAGCCTGGGTCATGCTATTTCGCACGCCGCCTCCTGATATCTTCTACTTTTCCTAAAAATGCTTCCTTTTCCGTCACTCGCCGGGATCCTGGCTATGCTTATGTGGCTGTACACAATAACTTTGCCTAAAAAAGGAAGACATTATGCTTAAGAAAACATGTGTAGCGATCTTTTCTGTCCTGGTGCTTTCATCAGTATTAACTGCCTGTAATACCACTCGCGGCGTTGGTGAAGATATCTCCTCTGGCGGCAGCGCGATCTCTGGTGCGGCAACTAAAGCACAGCAGTAATTTTGGGCGGTACGGGGCTTAATACGTCTCCGTACCCTCAGTTTACCGCTCAGGGCAGTGACAGAAACGGTGAATACCGTGTATCCATGTGTAGTTTCATTCGAATATTGCGCTTGTAGGTGTATACCGTTTTCCCATGAATGCTCAGTTTGCAGGCAATTTTCTGATTGCTGGCACCCTCCATCCACAGCGTTAACACTTTCTCTTCCT
This sequence comes from Leclercia adecarboxylata, assembly GCF_006874705.1. Classification (NCBI taxonomy): domain Bacteria; kingdom Pseudomonadati; phylum Pseudomonadota; class Gammaproteobacteria; order Enterobacterales; family Enterobacteriaceae; genus Leclercia; species Leclercia adecarboxylata. Next base: position 2,246,742 of record NZ_CP035382.1, read on the forward strand.
GACGCGTCAACAATGGCGATGCTGCCGATGCAGGTTCACTGCTTTCCTGGGATGCTAGCGCCTTATTAATTGTCTGCGCCAGTACCTCCAGTGGGGTCGTTTTGGCCAACGATGCCCACAGGGGAAAGGCGTTCATAAATGCAGACATTTCAGGTTGTTCCTCTGAATGCAGCAAAACAAAAGGCGCGGTTTCACTGGCATTCATTACGGATGAGAGCTGATGGATGTGCTGAAGGTCTGACGTAAACCCCTGCAAATCTGCAATCACCAGCGTCGGCTTCCACTGCAGAATATGCTCTCTGGCAAGAAAGAGATTGTTGAGGCCTGTCACCAACACAGGGGAAGGAAACAGCCCTGAATGATTGATCCACATTTCCAGGCCCGTGCGGGTGTAATGACATCGGTCAATCAAAAGAATTTTGAACATTAGTTTTTCGCAATCGGCAAAGTGTAGTCGCTTCCTGCTATCAGGAAGTGTCCCATAATAAAGAAGTCGGATGAGTTATAAATGAGTGAATTTCGCTGCTAATTACGTCTATTTCTCGCTTTCAAACGCTCAACTAATGTCTGAAATAAACACGTTGAAAAATGAATTCATGCTCTTCAAAATATGAGATTCACCCGCCTTGCAGGACGACCTGTAAGCGCTTCTCTCATCGGGGACGGCCCCAGACTGTTATTTAAGTTAAGGAGCCTTTATGTCCTGGATTATTCTTTTTATTGCCGGTTTGCTCGAAGTGGTATGGGCCATTGGTCTGAAATATACCCACGGCTTTACGCGACTCACGCCCAGCATCATTACCGTTTCCGCCATGATCGTCAGTATCGTGCTGCTCTCCTGGGCTATGCGCTCGCTGCCCGTGGGAACGGCGTATGCAGTATGGACGGGGATTGGCGCGGTAGGTGCGGCCATTACCGGGATTTTACTGCTGGGTGAGTCAGCGAGCCTGGCGCGTATTGCCAGCCTCGCATTGATTGTTGCCGGTATTATTGGGCTGAAGCTCAGCACCCACTAATGGGGTTGTTCAATCCAGACCAACTGGCTGATATCAAATCCCTGACGGGTGGCAGAATTCAGTAGCCTCTGTTTCATCTCATCTGAAATCGTCGGTGTGCGGGAGAGGATCCACAGGTAGTCACGATTGGGCCCGCACACCAGCGCATGCTGGTAATCTTTATCCAGCGCAATCACGTTATAGCCACCATAAAAAGGACCGATGAAAGAGACTTTCAGCGCTGCGGTGTCAGACGCGCCGGTAAAGTACGCTTTTCCCGTCACTTTTTGCCACATGTCGCGCTCAGGGTTGTAGCCCCGGTTGATAACCTGAATACCGCCATCGCTCATCAGGCTGTAGTGAGCCGTCACCTTTTGTAGACCACGTTCAAAGCGGTGATCAAAACGGGCAATTTCATACCAGGAGCCCATGAATTGCTGGGCGTTAAAGGGCCGGACGACAGTCACGCCCCGGGGCGGAGTAGGGGCACTACAGGAAACAACCAGAAATGCAGCGGCAACGGCGGCGATGACGGGCAGGATGCGCATAGGCGTTTCCTTACAGGATTTTTGATAAGTGTAGAACCTGTCAGGAATTTTGCTCTCCCACCGGCTGGCGGGAGAGCGGAGAAGGATTACATAAAGACCACGGCAACCAGCGTGACCACGCTCAGGATGGCCGCCAGCCCGTAGAACACCCATTTCCCGTTAGGGACGTGGATCTTCAGGTCGTGCATGGCGTGATGAATACGGTGCAGACCACACCACAGCGGCAGAACAATCATCAGGAAGATAAATATCCGACCAATAATACTGTGGGCAAAGGCCAGCACCCGCTCGTAGCTCAGGGCATCCCCGGGATAGAGCCCCAGCGGCAGCATAATGCCCACCAGCAGAATAATGACCGGCGCGATGATAGCGCACCACATGCCGCCTGCCCCAAAAAGCCCCCAGAAGACGGGCTCGTCAGAACGTTTTGGAGTTGGATTAATCACAGTGGTCTCCTTACCAGAACAGGGCTACGCCAAGAATCACCACGGTCACGACCGCAGTCACCACCCAGAGTCCTTTAATGATCGGCTCTGGCCCCAGTTTTTCATTTTTGACGATAATATTTGCTGCTTTCGGCGCCAGCTCAAACCAGGTTTTGGTATGCAACAGCGCTGCCGCCAGCACGATGATATTCAGGATCACCACTATCGGGTTCTGCAGGAACCCGACAAAACCGGCCCAGGTTTCCGGACCATGCTTAAGGGCAAACAGGCCGTACATCAGTTCGATGCTGAACCACACCGCCGGTACCGCCGTGCCTTCACGCAGCATATAGAAGCGATAAAACGGCAGATTTTTCCACCAGGTGGACGGCATCGGCCGCACATAGGCTTTGCGTTTAGTCGTCATCATGCACTCCTTAGCGTGGTTTCAGGGTGGCGATAAGAAAGTCTTTCGAGCTTTCTACTTTGCCCTGTTGGATCGCGGCGGCCGGATCGACATGCTTCGGACAGACTTCCGAGCAGTAGCCGACAAAGGTACAGGTCCAGACGCCGTTCTGGCCGTTCAGCTGCGCCATACGTTCTTTCTTCCCGTGATCCCGGCTGTCTTCGTTGTAACGATGTGCCAGGGTAATGGCGGCCGGGCCGATAAACTCGGGATTCAGGCCAAACTGCGGGCAGGCGGCATAGCACAGGCCACAGTTGATGCAGCCGGAGAACTGGTGATACTTGGCCATCTGCGCCGGGGTCTGCTTGTTCGGCCCCTGATCCGGCGTACGCGGGTTGCCAATGATGTACGGCTTAATGGCTTCCAGGCTTTCGATAAAGTGGGTCATGTCGACCACCAGATCGCGTTCGATTGGGAAATTAGCCAGGGCTTCGACCTTCATCCCTTTCGGGTATTCACGCAGGAAGGTTTTACAGGCCAGCTTTGGCACTTTGTTGACCATCATCCCGCAGGAGCCGCAAATCGCCATACGGCAGGACCAGCGGTAGCTCAGGTCCGGCGCCAGATTGTCTTTGATGTAGCCCAGCGCATCCAGCAGGGAGGTCTGCTCATCGTAAGGAACTTCATAGAAAGTGCTGTGCGGCGCGCTGTCCACTTCCGGGTTATAGCGCACCACTTCAACTTTCAGAGTTTGCATTTCAGCCATTCGCCGTCTCCTTTTTCTCGGCTGCTTCCGCTTCTGCACCGTAAACGCGTTTCGCCGGTGCCAGCGTGGTGATCTTCACGTCGCTATAGTCCAGACGAGTAGAGCCGTCCGCGTCGCGATAAGCGAGGGTATGCTTGAGGAAGTTGACGTCGTCACGCTCCGTACAGCCTTCGTCCAGACGCTGGTGGGCGCCGCGCGACTCTTTACGCGCCAGGGCGGAGTGCGCCATACATTCAGCAACGTTCAGGCCGTGACCCAGCTCAATGGTGTAGAGCAGATCGGTGTTGAAGACGCTGGAGGTATCCGTCACCCGCACGCGTTTGAAGCGTTCCTGTAGCTCAGCCAGTTTGTCGATGGTTTTCTGCATCAGCTCCGGCGTACGGTAAATACCACAGCCTTCTTCCATGGAAAGTCCCATCTCATCGCGGATTTTCGCCCAGTTCTCACTCCCTTCCTGATTCACCAGTTTTTTCAGGCGCAGCTCGACATCGGTAGCCTGCGCATCGAGCGCGGCACCGTTAGCGGCTCCGGCTGTTGCTGCGCGGGCCATGGCCTGCTCACCCGCCAGGCGACCAAATACTACCAGCTCGGCCAGCGAGTTGGAGCCCAGGCGGTTAGCGCCATGCAGGCCGACGGAGGAGCATTCACCCACCGCGAACAGGCCTTTAATTCGGGTTTCACACTGCTGATCGGTTTCGATACCGCCCATGGTGTAGTGCGCAGTTGGACGTACCGGGATCGGGTCTTTAACCGGGTCGACGCCGACATAGGCTTTCGACAGTTCACAGATGAACGGCAGACGTTCCAGCAGCTTCTTCTCGCCCAGGTGGCGCAGGTCGAGATAGACCACATCGCCGCGTGGGGTGGGGATGGTGTTGCCTTTGCGCCACTCATGCCAGAAGGCCTGAGAGACTTTATCGCGCGGGCCAAGCTCCATATATTTGTTCTTTGGTTCACCCAGCGGCGTTTCCGGGCCCATGCCGTAATCCTGGAGATAGCGATAGCCATCCTTATTGACCAGAATGCCGCCTTCACCGCGGCAGCCCTCGGTCATCAGGATCCCGGAACCCGGCAGGCCGGTCGGGTGATACTGCACGAACTCCATATCGCGTAGCGGAACGCCGTGCTGCAGCGCCATGCCCATCCCGTCGCCGGTCACGATGCCGCCGTTGGTGTTATAACGGTAAACACGTCCGGCACCGCCGGTCGCCATCACCACGGCATTGGCGCGGATCTGAACCAGCGTACCTTCCATCATGTTCATCGCCACCAGGCCGCGGGCCTGGCCGTCATCAACCAGAATGTCGAGGACAAAATGTTCGTCGAAGCGTTGGATCTGGGGGAACTGCAGCGAGGTCTGGAACAGGGTGTGGAGCATATGGAAGCCGGTCTTGTCGGCGGCAAACCAGGTGCGCTCAATCTTCATGCCGCCGAAGCGACGCACGTTGACGCTACCGTCATCACGACGGCTCCACGGGCAACCCCACTGCTCCAGTTGGGTCATTTCCGTCGGGCAATGATGTACGAAATAATCAACGACATCCTGTTCGCAAAGCCAGTCGCCACCAGCTACGGTGTCGTGAAAGTGATAATCAAAGCTGTCATGATCCTGCGCGACGGCAGCGGATCCCCCCTCCGCAGCGACCGTATGGCTACGCATCGGGTAGACTTTTGAAATCAGGGCAATTTTAGCGTTTGGGTTAGCCTGGGCAGCTGCAATTGCTGCGCGTAATCCCGCTCCGCCAGCGCCAATAATGGCAAGATCGGCTTGAAAGGTATGCACGACATTCCTCCAGATTTTTGATATTTCGCATCTCACCTACCCTAAGGTAGTGCACGGCCCGGGAGGGCAAATGCGAAAGCGATTCCACTGCTCCTTTATGGGTAACGCAGTATAGCCGTAGGAAAGAGAGGGAAATTTGACGTGTTCGATTTTTTTGCGGTTCTTTCCCTCGATTTATCATTGCAATTGATGAATCACGTCACGAAATTATTGGTAGTTATAAAAACCCCAAAATTGACTGTGCAAAATTTGTCTCCGCCATGGGTTACGAGTAGACTTCGTCCCCTTGTCTGAAATCGGAGAAATTCTCATGAGCGAAACGGCCACCTGGCAGCCGAGCGCATCCATCCCCAATCTGTTAAAACGCGCAGCAATTATGGCGGAGATTCGTCGCTTCTTTGCGGACCGCGGTGTGCTGGAGGTGGAAACGCCCTGCATGAGTCAGGCGACGGTAACGGATATTCATCTGGTGCCGTTTGAAACCCGTTTTGTTGGCCCTGGTCACTCCCAGGGGATGAATCTCTACCTGATGACCAGCCCGGAATACCACATGAAGCGCCTGCTGGCAGCGGGATGTGGGCCGGTATATCAGCTGTGTCGCAGTTTCCGCAATGAAGAGATGGGGCGTCACCACAACCCGGAATTCACCATGCTGGAGTGGTACCGCCCGCATTACGATATGTATCGCCTGATGAATGAAGTGGACGATCTGCTGCAGCAGGTACTGGAGTGCCCGGAAGCCGAAACCCTCTCTTATCAGCAGGCTTTCCAGCGCCATCTGGAGATCGATCCGCTCTCTGCGGACAAAACCCAGCTGCGTGAAGTGGCGGCAAAACTGGATCTTAGCAATGTTGCGGATACTGAAGAGGATCGCGACACGCTGCTACAGCTGCTCTTTACCTTTGGCGTTGAACCGCAGATTGGTAAAGATCGCCCGACCTTTGTCTATCACTTCCCGGCAAGCCAGGCGTCGCTGGCCCAGATCAGCACTGAAGATCACCGCGTGGCGGAGCGTTTTGAGGTGTACTTTAAAGGTATTGAGCTGGCGAATGGTTTCCATGAACTGACCGACGCCCGTGAACAGCAGCAGCGTTTTGCTCAGGATAACCGCAAGCGCGCCGCGCGTGGCCTGCCGCAGCAACCTATCGACCAAAATTTGCTAGAGGCGTTAAAAGCCGGTTTGCCGGACTGCTCCGGCGTGGCGCTGGGTGTTGATCGTCTGGTGATGCTGGCGCTGGGCGCTGAGCAGCTGGGTGATGTGATTGCGTTCACCGTAGACCGCGCCTGACTGCGCGCCGGGTGGCGCTGCGCTAACCCGGCCTACGAAACATGTAGGCCCGTGCAAGCGCAGCGCCGCCGGGCATTTGCATTACAAACTCCCCGCTGGTCGCGTCTTCGCCGCCGACGTCAAGGTTCTTCCCGTCTTACGCCCGTCCAGACTTTCCAGACGCATCTGGAACGGTGGGAACGGCAAATCAATACCGTGTTCACGGAAGCCCGCCAGAATCAGCTGGTGGATCTCATGGCGCAGCGGCATGCGATGACCCATCTCGGCCGCGTAAATACGCAGTTCGAAAATCTGGATCCCCTGCTGTAAATCCACCAGGAACACTTCCGGCTCTGGCGTGCTGATCACCAGCGAGCAGCGCTCGGCCGCCGTATAGAGAATTTGCGTGACCTCTTCGCTGTTAGCATCCGACGGGGCCGGCACGGTCAGCACCACACGCGTCACGGAGTCCGACAGCGACCAGTTAATAAACTGCTCGGTGATAAACGCCTTGTTGGGAACAATGATCTCTTTACGGTCCCAGTCGCTGATAGTGGTGGCGCGGGTGTTGATCTTTGTAATACTGCCGGTCAGATCGCGGATCGTCACGGTATCGCCAATACGGATTGGTTTTTCGAACAGAATAATCAGGCCAGAGATAAAGTTGGCGAAGATCTCCTGCAAACCAAACCCGAGCCCGACGCCGAGTGCCGCCACCAGCCACTGCAATTTAGACCACTCAATACCGATCATCGAGAAGCCCACCAGCCCGCCAAACAGCATCAGCAGGTATTTGGTGATGGTGGTGATGGCGTATCCGGTACCCGGCGTTAAATCCAGATGCTGCAACAGGGCCAGCTCCAGCAGCGCCGGGAAGTTACGGATCAGCTGAGTGGTGATGATAAATACCAGAATGGCAATCAGCACCGCCCCGAGGGTAATCGGCTCCAGGCTCTCCACCCCTTGTACCGTCGAGGTCACATCCCAGAGGGTAATATTTTCCAGGAAGCCAAACGCCGAATGAATTTCCGACCACAGCACAATGACGGACAGTAGCGCGACCAGCATCAGAATAGATCGTACCAGGCGCAGGGACTGGGTACTGATGGCATCCAGATCCAGCTCAGTTTCATCGACCTCCACGGTTCCTTCCGTGCTGAGCATATGGGCCGGTTCCTCTTCGCCGCGCGCTCGCTGGGCGAGGATCTCGGCCCGGCGGTTTTTCGCCCGGTCAAACGCCAGACGACGGCGCTGAATCAGCATCCAGCGGCGAATGACGTGATAGACCACCAGCAACAGGAACCAGATCGCTACCGAGGTTTCAAGACGCGCCAGCAGTGCCTGGGCAGTAGCCAGATAGCCGACGGCTGCTGCCAGAATCGCCGCCAGCGGCGCGCTAAGCAGCAGATTCCACAGCATATGGTTGACCATGTTATCGCCGCTGCCCTCTTTATCGAGATAGAGCGGGATGCCGGCTTTCTTCAGGCTCAGCGTCACCACGGCCAGCGCACCGCAAATCAGGATAAAGCACAGACGGCCGAGCGAGCCGGAAAACTCCCGGTCGTTCAGGTTATCAAACATGATCAGCGCCATGATCAGCGGGACAATAAGCCCGATGCTCATCAGGTAGTAGCGCATCGCCCGCGCCACGCGGCTACGCGGCCAGCCGAAGTGCGCGACAAACAGCCCATTCGGGCGGGCGAAGGTGGCGCAGATCATCACCACCCACAGCAACGGCACGGTGGCGGTTACGCCGGCACCGATAGCCACCGCCAGCGGATAAGGCCAGGCTTCGCGCAGGCCATAGCCCAGGGTCATCCACAGGACCGGCAGCGGCGAGGCGACCAGGATTGACCAGAAGACCGTGCGCAGCGTGAGCCAGAAATGGTCCTGGGTTACTTTGCCGACGCGGGCGCTGGAGCGGTCGAGGAAGCGGGTGAAGTGCCGGCGCGAGTAAATGCTGAACCCGACCAGAATCAGCGCTCCCAGCAGCGGGAAAATCGTCTCCTTGTTGGTGAGCATCATGATGCTGGCTTTGCCGAGCTGGCTGACAGTATCCAGCGAAATTAACCGCCGCAGATCCTGAACAATATCAATCGGCCAGGAGAAGGAGATCGGCCGTACGTCCGAGGTCCAGAACAGGTAGCGGTGAGTCGCCTCGTTGACCTCTTTTAACGCATCTTCCAGCTGGCTGTTTGAAACCTTCAGTTTGGTCAGCTCGAGCAGCAGCGTATCGCCGCCCTGCAACAGTGAATTCAGTAATTCCCGTTGCGTACGGAGCTGCGCTTCCAGAATGCGGTTCTGCTCGGCGGTGAGCGGCTTGCCATCCGGCTGGTGGATCTGACGCAGCTGTGGCTGCTTATTCAGCAGATCTTCAAAGCGCAGACGCTGCACACGCAGCTGCGCCATTTCGGTATCGAGCTGCTGGGGTTTTGGCATCTCGGGCAGGCGGGCGACCTGGGCACGCAGCGCTTCACCGAGCAGGTTCGAGGAGCCCAGCCACTGTGACTGCTCGCGCAGCGTATTCAGCGCCTGACGCACCTGTAGGGTTTGATTAGTGGCCTGGCGTTGCTGGGAGGCCACCAGATCCATACGCTGCGCCTGCTGGTTGAGCGCGGCCGAAAGCTCACGATTGACCTTGAATTGCTCAACAATGCCGGAGGGCAGGTTTTCGCTGTTTTCAGCCAGTAATTCGGTGCTCTCCAGCGCCCGCTCTGCTTCACGCTGACGCTGGCTGTTGAGCTGATTGCGCAGCGCCTGAAGATAAGCATCCAGCTGCTCGCCCTGTTTTTTCGCCAGCTCAGAGCGCATTCGCGCCAGCTCCTGGCGATTGTTGGCCGAAAGCTGCGCCAGCTCGAGCTCATCTACCAGCGCTTTTAATCTGGCAGATTCCGCCTGTATGCCCAGATTTTGAGCCTGGCTAAGGGCGTTATTGCCGGTTTGCGCCCCGGCCCGGCGTTCAACCTCATTGAGCTGACGGCGGGCATCGGTTTGCTGCTGCGGCAGCTGGTTCAGGGAGTCTGCAATATCACGGGCGCGCTCCTGCTCCTGCTGCGCCTGGCGGGTTTTTTCCAGTAACTGACTGCTGACCTGTAGGATCTCCTGATTCAGGGTGTCAGAAGTCATGCCCGCAGGCACCTGGCGCGGCTCTTCACGCAGATCGCTCAGCTGCGCGCGCAGGGTTTGGGAAAGTTTGGGGAAGTTATCAATGACCTGTTGATACTGCGTGGCACGCTCGAGAGAGCCTTTACGCTCCTCAAGCGCGTTCAGCGCAGCCTCGAGCGCCTCAACGGTTTCCGGCTGGGCGGGCTTCGCCGCCTTCGCCTGCTCCAGTTCCTGTGAGATTTGTTTGCTGTCGGGGGCCGTAGCGGCGTACGCCCCCGTACTGAGGCACCAGGCCATCAGCAAAGTGATAATCAGGCGCACGTCAGTCTACCTTTTGCTTAGCTTTCGTCTTTTTTGTCATCAACCAGCGGGCTGGCTTCGAGTTCGGCAGCGATCTCTTCGTCTGACAGCGGCGCAGGCTCTGCATCCGTTGTCACGAAGGTTTCTGTCGAAACCGCCAGCGGCTGGCCGAGTTTGGTTACCGACAGGCTTTCGAGCTGCTCAACCAGCTTCACTTTACCCGGAGCAAACAGGTTGATCACGGTAGAGCCGAGCTTGAAGCGGCCCATCTCCTGGCCCTTAAGCAGCGCCACGGAGCCTTCGTTTTCACCTTCAGGCCAGGTCCAGCGTTTGATCACGCCTTCACGCGGTGGCGTAATGGTGCCTGCCCAGACGGTCTCAATGCTGCCAACGATTGTCGCGCCCACCAGAATCTGCGCCATCGGACCAAACTCGGTGTCAAACAGGCAGATCACGCGCTCGTTACGGGCAAAAAGGTTAGGGACGTTTTGCGCGGTCAGATGGTTTACCGAGAACAGGTCACCCGGAACGTAGATCATCTCCCGCAGAATGCCGTTGCACGGCATATGCACGCGGTGATAGTCGCGCGGCGACAGGTAGGTGGTGGCAAAGGAGCCATTGCGGAACAGATCCGCCATCAGATAGTTGCCTGCCAGCAGGGCTTCCAGGCTGTAGTTGTGGCCCTTGGCCTGCAGGATCTTGTCGTTTTCAATCGCGCCCAGCTGGCTGATCACGCCGTCAGCAGGCATCACCAGCACGTTCGGATCGGTATTCAGGGGGCGCACTTCATCGCGCAGTGAACGCACAAAGAAATCGTTGAAGGTGCGGTAGCTGGCGGTATCCGGCTTCTGCGCTTCCTTCATATCGACCTTGTAGTATTTCACGAACAGATCGATCACCAGCTTCGTCAGCCAGCCCGCTCGTTTGCTCGCGCCCCAGCCCGCCAGGCGAGTGAGCCACAGTTTTGGCAGAATGTATTGAAGCGAAAGTTTAAATGAGTTTAACAAGGTAGCCTCCAGGCCATTGTTTTGTCGTTCCTGATCCGGCTGTCAGACAGCCGGAACCTGAAAAAAGGGGACGATTTTAGCGACGCTTAGCTTAGTTGTCAGTCATCAGATTCAGAAAAGCTTTTACGCGTTTTTACCTGCGCCATGCTTTCGAGAATATGGTGATAGTTTGCAAAACGGGTTTCCGCAATTTCACCGTTTTCGACCGCTGCGCGTATGGCACAGCCAGGATCGTTGTCATGCTTGCAGTCGCGGTATTTACACTCGCCTAAATAGTCGAGGAATTCGACAAAGCCGTTAAAGATTTGATCGGGTTCGAGATGCCACAGGCCAAATTCACGCACTCCCGGGGAGTCGATCACATCGCCGCCGTGCGGGAAGTGATACAGCCGTGAGGCGGTGGTGGTGTGCTGGCCCAGACCGGAGTTGTCAGAGACGTCGTTGGTCAGGATCTCTTGTTGCAAACCGAGCAGGTTGTTCAGCAGGCTGGATTTGCCCACGCCGGACTGACCGGCAAAAATGCTGATGCGATCGGTCAATGCCTCTTCGAGCGGCTTCAGGCCATTCTGCGTCCGGCTCGAGACCATCAGCACGCGATAGCCAATCTTGCGATAAATATCCATCTGCTCATTAACGAAGTCCATGCCTTCACCGTCGAGCAGATCAATCTTGTTCAGGACGATCAGCGGTTCAACCTGCAGAGTTTCACAGGCGACGAGATAACGGTCGATAATATTCAGCGACAGCTCGGGCAGGATCGCAGAGACAATCACGATCTGATCGATATTGGCGGCAATGGGTTTTACGCCGTCGTAAAAGTCGGGGCGCGTCAGGACCGACGTGCGTTCGTGCACGGCTTCAACGATGCCTTTCACCGTCACGCCTTCTGCTGCGGCTTTACCCGGACGCCATACCACGCGGTCACCGGTCACCAGCGAGCGGATGGTGCGGCGAATGTTGCAACGGTGAACGTCGCCATCGGCGGATTCCACATCGGCATGCATACCGAAGCGGCTAATCACCACGCCTTCCGCGGGTTCGCCAAACAGGTTGTCGTCGTAATCGACCTTCTCCGAAGTGGTTTTAAGACGGCGCTGGTGATTGGCTTTCACGCGGCGCTGCTGCCCTTTGGAGAGTTTATTTTTACTCAATCGTGCTGGCTCCTGGTCGCCCATATTGGGCAAAACCTCTATGATACACACTAATTAATACTAGTTAACCTGCCACGGCCGGTTATACGAGAAGGGTGGAAAATAACATGAGTGCAGATGAAAACAATCTGATTTGGATCGATCTGGAGATGACCGGCCTGGATCCCGAGCGCGATCGCATTATTGAGATCGCCACGCTGGTGACCGACGCGAACCTGAATGTGCTGGCGGAAGGGCCCACCATTGCCGTGCATCAGTCCGACGCGCAGTTGGCGCTGATGGACGACTGGAACGTGCGCACCCACACCGGTAGCGGGCTGGTGGATCGCGTTAAGGCCAGTACGCAGGGCGATCGTGAAGCCGAACTGGCCACCATTGAGTTCCTCAAGCAGTGGGTGCCGCAGGGCAAATCGCCTATCTGTGGTAACAGTATTGGCCAGGATCGCCGTTTTCTGTTTAAGTACATGCCGGAGCTGGAAGCGTATTTCCACTACCGTTATCTCGATGTCAGCACCCTGAAAGAGCTGGCCCGTCGCTGGAAGCCCGAGATGCTGGATGGCTTTAAGAAGCAGGGCACCCACCAGGCGATGGACGATATCCGTGAGTCTGTGGCGGAACTGGCTTACTACCGCGAACATTTCATTAAATTATAAGCGACAGGCCCGGCAGGGCAGCACTTGCCGGGCCTAAGCGGCTAAAACGATTTAAAAATGCTCAATATGACGAATATTGCAGCACTTGAACTAAATTTATAAAAAAACGCTTTTAGGGGGGTTGCAGCAGAAAGGATTTCTCGTATAATGCGCCTCCCGTAACGACAGAGAATTCATCGTTACGACAGCACAGATTTTGCGGGAATAGCTCAGTTGGTAGAGCACGACCTTGCCAAGGTCGGGGTCGCGAGTTCGAGTCTCGTTTCCCGCTCCAAATCTTTCGCTGTGCAGTAAGACCACCAATCGCAGGATTTCAAGTTGCAACAAGGCGGCAACTGAACGAATCCTTAGGAGCTTACTAAAGTAAGTGACTAAGGTGAGTGAAGGCAGCCAACGCAGTGGCGGCTTGAAAGACGAAGATTAAGCGGGAATAGCTCAGTTGGTAGAGCACGACCTTGCCAAGGTCGGGGTCGCGAGTTCGAGTCTCGTTTCCCGCTCCAAAATTTGAAAGGTATCGCAAGATACGCACCACCCAAGCGGGAATAGCTCAGTTGGTAGAGCACGACCTTGCCAAGGTCGGGGTCGCGAGTTCGAGTCTCGTTTCCCGCTCCAAATTTTTTCTCCTCCTCCAGATATCCACCGCGGAAAGCCCCGCCGGGGATGATTTGTTTTATTTCTGACAAACTCTTCTTAACAGACTTATCCACAGCTTTGTCTTTTTTCAGTGAATATGCGAATACTTCGCCTGATGAATAGTAACTTTATAATTCGTTGAAAATAATAAAGAAAATTTCATTTCAAAATGTTAAGCCGATCACTTGACCTGCTGCCAGGCCCAGACTACTTCTGGCTTTTAAATTTTATTCACAGCCTGTGGAAACATCATGCATCCCGTGGGAGCCCTTTTTCCACCACCCGTACCAGCCTGATTTTCTGCGGTAATTGCACCTCTACCACGCAGGCGTTTCGTTTGGCGATCTGCTGCTCAACCGCCCACTCTATGTGCTCATCAAGAAGTGGGTGCTCACCTCGGCGACTTTCCAGAGCCTGAAGATTGGCTTCGTCCCAGGGGGCATTTCCCAACGCGACCGCGACATTGCGCAGCCAGCGCAGATGTCCGATGCGGCGAATAGCCGATCCCTCCGTTACCTTCAGAAACCAGGCTTCGCTCCAGGCAAACAGCTCGATAAGCGGTGGCGCGTGCAGGGCCTTACGTGGGCTGAAGTCGTCCTCTTCCGTTAACTGCGAATAACGGTTCCACGGGCAGATGAGCTGACAATCATCGCAGCCATAAATGCGATTGCCGATTAATGGCCGAAACTCTTCCGGGATCGATCCTTCGAGTTCGATGGTCAGATAGGAGATGCAGCGACGGGCATCGACGGTGTAAGGCTCAACGATGGCGCCTGTGGGACAGATGGTCATGCAGGCCACGCACCGCCCACAGCCGTCCTCAACCGGCTTATCCACCGGCAGGGGAAGATCAATCAGCAGTTCACCGAGGAAGAAGAACGAGCCGGCGTCGCGGCTGAGGATAAGTGAGTGCTTACCTGTCCAGCCAAGTCCCGCTTTTTCAGCCAGCGGGCGCTCAAGTACAGGCGCAGAATCGACAAAGGGTCTAAAATTCAGCGTGGCGCACTGCTGCTGGATCATTTCCCCAAGCTTTTTGAGCCGGTTACGCAACAATTTATGATAGTCACGCCCCAGGGCATAACGGCTGACGTATCCCAGAGTAGGATCTTTCAGCGTACTGGCAAAGGCGGCTTTGGCGGGAAGGTAGTTCATCCGCACGCTGATCACGCGCAGGGTCCCCGGCAACAGTTCATGCGGGCGGGCGCGCATCATGCCGTGACGCGCCATCCACTCCATCTCGCCGTGGTATTGATTATCCAGCCATGCCTGGAGCTTTGGTTCACTGGCAGAAAGATCGGTATCGGTGATACCCACGTGTTGAAAACCAAGCTCAGCGCCCCACTGTTTAATGTTTTGCGCTAACTGATTGAGATCGAGGGGCTGTGACATGACGGACCATACTGTGAAGAAAAACCCCGCAAGTATACCACATTCTGTCTGGCCCGCGGAGGCGCTACGTCGCGCCGAAAAAGAGGCTGCGGACAGCATCGGCATGACGCTTTATGAGCTGATGCAGCGCGCGGGCGAGGCGGCTTTTGCCGTTGCCCGCACGACGTATCCGCGGGCCAGGCACTGGCTGATTCTGTGCGGCCATGGCAACAACGGCGGCGATGGCTATGTCGTTGCTCGCCTGGCGATGGCCGCCGGTATGACCGTGACGCTGCTGGCGCTGGAGAGCGAAAAACCGCTTCCCGAAGAGGCGGCAAAAGCCCGGGAAAGCTGGCTGGAGGCGGCGGGGGTTATCCACGCCGCGGATAAGGCCTGGCCCGAAGACGTCGATCTGATCGTCGACGGCCTGCTGGGAACCGGTTTACGCAGCGCGCCGCGCGATAAAGTCGCCCGATTAATCGCTCATGCCAATCATCATCCGGCCCCTGTCGTTGCGCTGGATATCCCGTCCGGGCTGAATGCGCAGACGGGCGCCACGCCCGGCGAAGTCATTCACGCCGACCATACGGTGACCTTTATTGCTCTTAAACCCGGCCTGCTGACCGGGAAAGCACGGGATGTGGTCGGGGCATTGCACCATAACGCCCTCGGGCTGGAGGGCTGGCTGGCCGGGCAGGAGACGGCGATCGACCGCTTTGACGCCTCGCAACTGGCGCAGTGGCTTCCCTCACGTCGCCCAACATCCCATAAGGGCGATCACGGCCGGCTGGTGATTATCGGCGGCGACCACGGCACTGCAGGGGCCATCCGCATGACCGGTGAAGCGGCACTGCGGACGGGCGCAGGGCTGGTGCGCGTCCTCACTCGCCGCGAAAATATTGCTCCGATCGTTACCGCCCGGCCTGAGCTGATGGTGCACGAACTCACCATTCAGGCGCTGGACGACAGCCTGCAATGGGCCGATGTGGTGGTGATTGGCCCCGGTCTGGGTCAGGAGCCGTGGGGGAAAGAGGCGCTACGGAAGGTCGAGAATTTTCGCCACGCCATGCTGTGGGATGCTGACGCGCTGAACCTTCTGGCAATCAACCCGGATAAACGTCACAATCGCATCCTGACGCCGCACCCCGGCGAGGCCGCGCGCCTGCTTAACTGCAGCGTTGCAGAAATTGAAAGCGATCGCTTACATTCTGCCCAGCGTCTGGTAAAACGTTACGGTGGTGTGGTGGTGCTGAAAGGCGCTGGCACCGTCGTCGCCAGCGAGGGCGGGATGTCAGGCATCATTGATGCCGGTAATGCCGGAATGGCGAGCGGCGGCATGGGCGATGTGCTCTCCGGTATTATCGGGGCGTTGCTCGGACAGAAACTGGCGCTTTATGATGCCGCCTGCGCAGGCTGCGTCGCCCATGGTACAGCAGCCGATCGGCTGGCCGACCAGTACGGCACGCGCGGCATGCTGGCAACCGATCTTTTTGACACGCTGCGGCGTGTTGTTAACCCGGAAATAATTGACGTAGAAAATGATTAATCGAGTGATCCCTTTACCCGACGAACAGGCAACTTTAGATCTTGGCCAGCGCGTGGCGCAGGCCTGCGAGGGCACAACCGTCATTTATCTGTATGGCGACCTTGGCGCGGGGAAGACCACCTTTAGCCGGGGCTTCTTACAGGCGCTGGGGCATAAGGGAAATGTGAAAAGCCCGACCTATACGCTGGTTGAGCCCTACACCCTGGACAACCTGATGGTGTATCACTTCGATCTCTATCGCCTTGCCGATCCTGAAGAGCTGGAATTTATGGGGATCCGTGACTATTTCGCCAACGATGCCATCTGCCTGGTAGAGTGGCCGCAGCAGGGAACAGGTGTCTTGCCTGATCCGGATGTTGAAATTCACCTGGAGTATCAGGCGCAAGGGCGTGAAGCCCGCGTCACTGCTGTCTCCGAATCAGGAAACGCCATACTGGCCCGGTTAGCCGGTTAAAAAAAGAGATAACGGGATGATTAATCGCGTTAAGAGTTGGTTGATGGCTGCAACGGTGCTGTTTTGTGCGCAGGCCGGGGCAGCAACCTTGTCCGATATTCAGGTGTCCAACGGCGACAATCAGGCCAGGATCACCTTCAGCTTTATGGGCGATCCTGAGTATGCGTTTTCGCAGGACGATAAACGCAGCGTCGCGCTGGATATTAAACAGACCGGCGTCATTAAGGGGCTGCCGCTCCAGTTCAGCGGCAACAACCTGGTGCACAGCATTCGTTCCGGTACGCCGAAAGACGATCAGTCCCTGCGTCTGGTGGTCGATTTAACCCAAAACGGCAAGACCCGGGCGGTTAAGCAACAGAATGGCGCGAACTATATGGTGATCTTTACCATCAATGCCGATGCACCGCCGCCGCCGCCTCCTCCTCCAGTGGTGGCGAAGCGGGTGGAAGCACCTGTCGTGGCGCCGCGCCCTTCAGAGCCGGCCCGCAATCCGTTTAAATCCGGCAGCGATCGTATTACCAGCGTCACCAGCAGCAACACGGTGACCCGTCCTGCAGCGCAGGCGCGCCAGGTAAACGGTGATAAAGTCATTATTGCGATTGATGCCGGACACGGTGGCGAGGATCCTGGCGCCATCGGGCCGGGTGGTACGCGTGAGAAGAACGTGACCATCGCCATTGCCCGTAAGCTGCGGACACTGCTGAACGACGACCCGATGTTTAAAGGCGTCCTGACCCGCGACGGCGATTATTTTATCTCGGTCATGGGGCGTTCTGACGTCGCGCGTCAGCAGAATGCAAATTTCCTGGTCTCTGTGCATGCCGATGCCGCTCCCAACCGCAACGCGACGGGGGCATCCGTATGGGTGCTTTCCAACCGTCGCGCTAACAGCGAAATGGCAAACTGGCTTGAGGAACATGAAAAACAATCCGAACTGTTAGGCGGGGCAGGTGATGTGCTGGCGAACAGCCAGTCGGATCCCTACCTGAGTCAGGCGGTACTGGATTTACAGTTCGGCCATTCTCAGCGTGTCGGGTATGATGTGGCGACTAACGTCCTGAATCAGCTGCAAAGCGTCGGTTCCCTGCACAAGCGCCGCCCGGAACATGCCAGCCTGGGCGTGCTGCGTTCGCCGGATATCCCGTCCATTCTGGTGGAAACGGGCTTTATCAGTAATAACGGCGAAGAGCGTTTGCTGGGCAGCGACAGCTACCAGCAGCAGATTGCCGAAGCGATTTATAAAGGCCTGCGTAAGTATTTTGATACGCATCCGCTCCAGTCTGCACCGCAGAGTGGCGCGGGGCAGACCGCCAGCGCCGTATTACCGGGCGAGTCGACCTCGACCAACTAAGGAGATTTCATGCCGATTCAGGTTCTGCCGCCGCAGCTTGCGAACCAAATCGCCGCCGGTGAGGTGGTAGAGCGACCTGCGTCGGTAGTGAAAGAGCTGGTGGAAAACAGTCTCGATGCGGGAGCAACCCGTATCGACATTGATATTGAACGCGGCGGTGCGAAACTTATTCGGATCCGCGATAACGGCTGCGGTATTAAAAAAGAGGAGCTGGCGCTGGCGCTGGCTCGTCACGCAACCAGCAAAATCGCCTCTCTCGACGATCTCGAAGCCATTATCAGTCTCGGTTTCCGCGGCGAAGCGCTGGCCAGTATCAGCTCCGTCTCGCGTCTGACGCTCACCTCCCGTACCGCCGAACAGCCGGAAGCCTGGCAGGCTTACGCCGAAGGCAGGGATATGGACGTGACGGTGAAACCTGCCGCACACCCGGTGGGAACGACGCTGGAAGTGCTGGATCTGTTCTACAACACTCCGGCGCGGCGCAAGTTTATGCGCACCGAGAAAACCGAATTCGGCCATATCGACGAGATTATTCGCCGCATCGCCCTGGCGCGTTTCGATGTCACCATCAATCTGAGCCATAACGGCAAGATGATGCGCCAGTACCGCGCTGTGGCGCAGGGCGGGCAGAAAGAGCGCCGGCTGGGCGCCATCTGCGGCACGCCGTTTCTTGAACAGGCGCTGGCCATCGAGTGGCAGCATGGAGATCTTACCCTGCGCGGCTGGGTGGCCGATCCGAAAGCGAGCAGTGCGGCTTTTGCTGAGATCCAGTATTGCTACGTAAATGGGCGCATGATGCGTGACCGTTTGATCAACCATGCTATCCGCCAGGCCTGCGAGGATAAACTCGGTGCCGGAGAGCAGCCCGCTTTTGTACTCTATCTTGAAATCGACCCGCATCAGGTGGATGTTAATGTCCATCCGGCGAAGCATGAGGTGCGTTTTCATCAGTCGCGGCTGGTGCATGACTTTATCTACCAGGGCGTGCTGAGCGTCCTGCAGCAGCAGGCTGAGCCAACTCTCCCGTTGAGTGAGGTGGAGCCTGCGCCGCGTCCCATTCCGGAAAACCGCGTTGCGGCGGGAAGAAACCAGTTTGCCGAACCGGCTGTCGCGCGTGAGCCAGCCGCACCGCGCTTTGCATCCGGCGGCGCAGCCCCTCGCGCGTCGGGCGCCAGCTACCCGCATGCGCAGCCGGGTTATCAGAAGCAGGCGGGGGCGGTCTATCGGACGCTGCTTGATACCCCGGCCCCTGCGCAGAAAACAGAGGATGTCGCGCCTGCGGCCTCTACGCTGGTGGGGCATAGCCAGAGCTTTGGCCGGGTGCTGACCATTGTATCGCCAGATGCGGCCCTGCTGGAGCGTGACGGCCAGCTGGCGCTGTTATCCCTGCCGGTAGCCGAACGCTGGTTAAAACAGGCGCAGCTTGCGCCCGGGCCACACCAGGCCTGTGCCCAGCCGCTGCTGATTCCGGTGCGGATAAAAATCTCAGCGCAAGAGACGCAGGTCATCCAGCGCTATCAAAAGCCGCTGGCTGAAATGGGTATCGAAGTCGTAACCGAAGCGCACCATGTCACGCTTCGGGCGGTGCCTTTACCCTTACGCCAACAAAATTTACAAAACTTGATTCCTGAACTGATAGGCTACCTGGCGCAACAAACGACGTTTGATGCCGCCAACACCGCGCAGTGGATCGCCCGCCAGCTGGCCAGCGAGCATTCGTCGTGGAATATGGCGCAGGCGATCACGGTGCTGGCGGAGGTCGAACGCCTCTGCCCGCAGCTGGTGAAAGCGCCGCCGGGTGGTTTGTTGCAACCTGTAGATCTACATTTGGCGATGAACGCCCTGAAAAATGAGTGACTTGAGTAATACCAGCCTGCCAAAGGCGATATTTTTGATGGGGCCAACGGCCTCCGGTAAAACCGCGTTAGCCATTGAGTTACGTAAAGTTTTGCCAGTAGAGTTGATTAGCGTTGATTCCGCCCTTATTTATCAGGGGATGGATATCGGTACGGCAAAGCCTAACGCAGACGAGTTACGCGCGGCACCGCACCGATTACTGGATATTCTCGACCCGGCGCAGGCTTACTCAGCGGCAGATTTTCGTCGCGATGCGCTGGCCCAGATGGCAGAGATCACCGCAGCAGGACGTATTCCCCTGTTAGTGGGTGGAACAATGCTCTATTTCAAGGCCTTACTGGAAGGGTTGTCGCCATTGCCATCGGCAGACCCGGCGGTAAGAGCAAAGATTGAGCAACAGGCGGCAGAGCAGGGATGGGGTGCGCTGCACGAGCAACTGACTGAGATCGACCCGGTTGCCGCAGCACGTATTCATCCAAATGATCCGCAAAGGCTTTCCCGGGCACTGGAAGTTTTTTTCATTTCGGGTAAAACTTTAACGGAACTGACGCAAACGTCAGGAGAGGCTCTGCCGTATCAGGTGCATCAGTTCGCCATCGCCCCGGCGAGCCGTGAACTGCTCCATCAGCGAATTGAGCAGCGTTTTCATCAGATGTTAGCTTCAGATTTTGAAGCAGAAGTGCGGGCGCTATTTGCCCGTGGAGATTTGCATACGGATATGCCTTCCATTCGTTGTGTGGGTTATCGCCAGATGTGGTCATACATTGAAGGTGAGATTTCACATGATGAAATGGTTTATCGAGGTATTTGCGCCACGAGACAGTTGGCGAAACGCCAGATAACCTGGTTGCGCGGTTGGGACGGTGTTCACTGGTTAGACAGTGAAAAGCCACAACAGGCGTTACATGATGTATTACAGGTTGTTGGTGATATCGCAGACTGAATGTGTACAATTAAGCCGTATCGTGCGCAATTTTTCAGAATCGCAAGGTTCTAAGTACAAAACAAGCATATAAGGAAAAGATAGAATGGCTAAGGGGCAATCTTTACAAGATCCGTTCTTGAACGCACTGCGTCGTGAACGTGTTCCAGTTTCTATTTATTTGGTGAATGGTATTAAGCTGCAAGGTCAGATTGAGTCTTTCGATCAGTTCGTGATCCTGTTGAAAAACACGGTCAGCCAGATGGTCTACAAGCACGCGATTTCTACTGTTGTTCCGTCTCGCCCGGTATCTCATCACAGCAATAACGCTGGCGGCGGTTCCAGTAACTACCATCATGGCAGCAACGCGCAGGGTTCTTCTGCGCCTGCGCAGGACAGTGAAGAAACCGAATAAGGTTACTGGCTGTTATTTCCATATCGGGGAGCCAGGTTTTCTGCGTTCCCCGCTGATCTTTTTTGAGAGGTTTACGCTTGTTTGACCGTTACGATGCCGGTGAGCAGGCGGTGCTGGTACACATCTATTTTTCGCAAGACAAAGATATGGAAGATCTCCAAGAGTTTGAATCTCTGGTCTCTTCCGCCGGTGTCGAAGCAATGCAGGTGATTACCGGTAGCCGTAAAGCGCCGCACCCAAAGTATTTTGTTGGTGAAGGTAAAGCAGTAGAGATTGCGGATGCCGTTAAAGCGACTGGCGCATCAGTCGTGCTTTTTGATCACGCCCTGACGCCGGCCCAGGAACGCAACCTGGAACGTCTGTGTGAATGCCGGGTTATCGATCGGACGGGTTTGATTTTAGACATTTTTGCTCAACGTGCACGTACCCATGAGGGGAAATTGCAGGTTGAGCTGGCGCAGTTGCGCCATCTGGCAACGCGCCTGGTGCGCGGCTGGACACACCTTGAAAGACAGAAAGGCGGGATTGGTTTGCGCGGCCCGGGTGAAACCCAGCTCGAAACCGACCGCCGCTTGTTACGTGGCCGTATAACCCAGATCCTCTCACGGCTCGAAAGAGTGGAGAAGCAACGTGAGCAGGGGCGCCGATCGCGACAAAAAGCAGACATTCCGACGGTGTCGCTTGTCGGTTATACCAACGCAGGTAAATCCACCCTGTTTAACCAGATAACTGAGGCCCAGGTGTATGCCGCAGACCAGCTGTTTGCAACCCTGGATCCGACGCTGCGCCGCATTGACGTGGCGGATGTCGGAGAAACCGTGCTGGCGGATACCGTTGGTTTTATCCGTCATCTGCCGCACGATCTGGTGGCCGCATTTAAAGCCACCCTGCAGGAGACCCGTCAGGCGACGTTGCTGTTGCACGTTATTGACGCTGCGGATGTACGCCTGCAGGAAAACATTGATGCAGTGAATATTGTGCTGGAAGAAATTGACGCGCACGAGATCCCGACGCTGCTGGTAATGAACAAAATCGATATGCTGGACGGCTTCGAGCCGCGTATCGACAGGAATGAAGAGAACATACCGATTCGGGTCTGGCTTTCTGCCCAGACCGGTGTTGGTGTACCACTGCTTTTCCAGGCCTTAACAGAACGTCTTTCCGGTGAAGTGGCTCAGCACACGCTGCGTTTACCGCCCGAGGAAGGCCGACTGCGCAGCCGTTTTTATCAGCTTCAGGCGATAGAAAAAGAGTGGATGGAGGATGACGGCAGCGTGGGGTTGCAAGTGCGTATGCCGATCGTTGACTGGCGTCGCCTCTGTAAACAAGAACCTGCGCTGGTCGACTACGTCGTCTGACCGGAAAGGAGATGCCTGAAGGTTTTTGCCCTTTGGGATACCTGCATCGCAGTGGATGCCCCGGCATGCCAGGCGTTTGAAGGTATATCACCGCATAACAAATATGGAGCACATACATGGCGTGGAATCAGCCCGGTAATAACGGACAAGACCGCGACCCGTGGGGGAGCAGCAATAATCAAGGCGGCAACTCCGGGGGAAATGGCAACAAAGGTGGTCGTGAGCAGGGGCCACCCGATCTGGATGATATCTTCCGCAAGCTGAGTAAAAAGCTGGGCGGTCTTGGCGGTGGTAAAGGCACTGGCGGCGGTACTGGCCAGGGGCCGCGTCCTCATATGGGCGGTCGCGTGGTGACTATTGTTGCGGCAGCAGCCGTAATTATCTGGGCTGCCAGCGGGTTCTACACTATCAAAGAAGCCGAACGCGGTGTTGTTACCCGTTTTGGTAAATTCAGCCATCTGGTTGAGCCAGGCCTGAACTGGAAACCAACCTTTATTGATGACGTCACGGCGGTGAACGTTGAATCGGTGCGTGAGCTGGCGGCATCCGGCGTGATGCTGACGTCTGACGAAAACGTGGTGCGCGTTGAGATGAACGTGCAGTACCGCGTGACCGATCCGGAACGCTACCTGTTTAGCGTGGCCAGCGCGGACGACAGCCTGCGTCAGGCTACCGACAGCGCCCTGCGCGGCGTGATCGGCAAATACACCATGGACCGCATCCTGACTGAAGGTCGTACCGTTATTCGTAGCGATACCCAGCGCGAGCTGGAAGAGACTATTCGTCCGTACAACATGGGTATCACCCTGCTGGACGTTAACTTCCAGGCTGCTCGTCCACCGGAAGAGGTGAAAGCGGCGTTTGACGATGCCATTGCTGCCCGTGAAAACGAACAGCAGTACATCCGTGAAGCAGAAGCCTACACCAACGAAGTACAGCCGCGTGCGAACGGCCAGGCCCAGCGTATTCTCGAAGAGGCGCGTGCTTATAAGACGCAGACCGTGCTGGAAGCACAGGGTGAAGTGGCTCGCTTTGCGCGCATCCTGCCAGAATATAAAGCGGCTCCGGAAATTACCCGTGAGCGTCTCTATATCGAGACCATGGAGAAAGTGCTAAGCCATACTCGTAAGGTACTGGTTAATGACAGCAAAAATGGCAACCTGATGGTTCTGCCGCTGGATCAGATGCTGAAAGGCGGTAACGCTCCGGCGAAAAACGATAACAGCGGTGCCAACAATCTGCTGCGTCTGCCTCCTGCCTCATCAGGCAGCGCCAGCGCGAACACAACGCCTTCTTCTAACGATGGTGACATTATGGACCAACGCCGTGCTAACGCGCAGCGTAACGACTACCAGCGTCAGGGGGAATAAGGATGCGTAAGTCAGTTATTGCGATCATCATTATCGTACTGGTCGTGCTTTACACCTCGATCTTTGTGGTGAAAGAGGGCGAGCGAGGGATTAAATTCCAGTTCAGCAGCGTCGTGCGTGACGGTGACAAGCGCCCGGTGATCTATGAGCCGGGCCTGCACTTTAAGGTTCCTTTTATCCAGTCCGTGAAAACGCTTGATGCGCGTATCCAGACGATGGATAACCAGGCCGACCGTTTCGTGACTAAAGAGAAGAAAGACCTGATCGTTGATTCTTACATCAAATGGCGTATCAGTGATTTCAGCCGCTACTTCCTGGCAACAGGCGGCGGTGACGTCTCTCAGGCGGAAGTTCTGCTGAAACGTAAGTTCTCTGACCGTCTGCGTTCTGAGATTGGTCGTCTGGATGTGAAAGACATCGTGACCGACTCCCGTGGTCGTCTGACCCTGGAAGTGCGCGATGCGCTGAACTCTGGATCCGCAGGCACAGAAGATGAAGTCGAAACACCGGCAGCAGACGATGCGATTGCCAAAGCCGCCGAGCGCGTTCAGGCTGAAACCAACGGCAAAGTGCCGGTGATCAACCCGAACAGTATGGCTGCGCTGGGTATTGAAGTGGTTGACGTGCGTATCAAGCAGATCAACCTCCCGGCCGAGGTGTCTGAAGCGATCTACAACCGTATGCGCGCTGAGCGTGAAGCTGTAGCCCGTCGCCATCGTTCACAGGGTCAGGAAGAGGCTGAAAAGCTGCGCGCAACGGCAGACTATGAAGTCACTAAAACGCTGGCGGAAGCTGAGCGTCAGGGTCGTATAATGCGTGGTGAAGGTGATGCTGAAGCGGCAAAACTGTTCGCCGATGCGTTCAGCCAGGATCCAGACTTCTACGCCTTTATCCGTAGCCTGCGCGCTTACGAAAGCAGCTTCCAGAGCAACCAGGATGTGATGGTGCTGAGCCCGGACAGCGATTTCTTCCGCTACATGAAATCACCTGCTGCCAGCCGCTAAAACTAAAATGGCGCCTCACTGAGGCGCCATTTTTTTACCACAAAAGTAAGGTTTAGTTACCCAGCAGTTTATTCAGCAGGCCGCCGACAATTGGCAGGCTTGCCAGGGTTGATTCAATCATACCACCCACAGTAGAACCAATGGTTGAACCCACTTTTTCTCCCAGGTCCGGGGCGATAGTGGAAAGATTAACGGTGCCAATCAGCGGCAGGTCAACACTCAGCAGATCGGTACCCATTGACCATGCAGCAGTCCCAATTTTGCTACCTAAAGAAGCCAGACCATCCTGCAGCCAGCCAGCACCGCTGACACATTCAATTTCAAACGCTGTTAATTCTTTCATTATAATCATCCTAATTATTTAGTTATTTAGCTCCGCCCTCTGGCGGCGCGAAACGATCCTGACAACCTTTGAAATATTCAGCAATACCAGTGGGTTGTGAATTTTATCTCATCTCTTTGAATCACATTGGCGCATAACAGAAAGCGGTAATTTCTGAAGATGAAATAGATATTGTGACTATTTCAACACGGCATTATTACGTCTCTACCGCACCGCTTGTGATAAGAATCGGTCTGTCACACAAGATATTGAGGTAATCGTTTAACTGCTGATGAACCCGTCAATTTCGACGAAATTTGTATACAAAAAAAGCTGAACATCATCAAAACCGATGGTAGAATCCATTTTTAAGCAATCGGTGATTTTGAAAAATGGGTAACAACGTCGTCGTACTGGGCACCCAATGGGGTGACGAAGGTAAAGGGAAGATCGTCGATCTTCTGACTGAACGTGCTAAATTTGTTGTGCGTTATCAGGGTGGTCACAACGCGGGCCATACTCTCGTAATCAACGGTGAAAAAACCGTCCTCCATCTTATTCCATCAGGCATTCTTCGTGACAATGTGACCAGCATCATCGGTAACGGTGTTGTGCTGTCTCCTGCTGCGCTGATGAAAGAGATGAAAGGCCTGGAAGACCGTGGCATCCCGGTTCGCGAACGTCTGCTGCTCTCCGAAGCCTGTCCGCTGATCCTCGACTACCACGTTGCGCTGGACCTGGCTCGTGAAAAAGCGCGTGGCGCGAAAGCGATCGGTACCACCGGTCGTGGTATCGGCCCGGCTTACGAAGATAAAGTTGCCCGTCGCGGTCTGCGCGTTGGCGACCTGTTCGACAAAGCCACCTTTGCTGAAAAACTGAAAGAAGTGATGGAATATCACAACTTCCAGCTGGTGAATTTCTATAAAGTTGACGCGGTTGACTACCAGAAAGTACTGGACGATGTGATGGCGGTTGCCGACATCCTGACCGGTATGGTTGTTGATGTTTCCGATCTGCTGGACCAGGCGCGTCAGCGTGGCGATTTCGTCATGTTCGAAGGTGCGCAGGGTACGCTGCTGGATATCGACCACGGTACCTATCCGTACGTAACTTCCTCAAACACCACCGCGGGTGGCGTGGCAACCGGCTCTGGCCTGGGCCCACGTTATGTGGATTACGTTCTGGGTATCATCAAAGCTTACTCCACTCGCGTGGGTGCGGGTCCATTCCCGACCGAGCTGTTTGATGACATCGGCGAGTTCCTCTGCAAGCAGGGTAACGAGTTTGGCGCGACCACCGGTCGTCGTCGTCGTACCGGCTGGCTGGATGCGGTTGCTGTGCGCCGTGCGGTGCAGATCAACTCCCTGTCTGGCTTCTGCCTGACCAAACTGGACGTCCTGGACGGCCTGAAAGAAGTGAAAATCTGCGTTGCCTATCGTATGCCGGATGGCCGCGAAGTGGCCACCACTCCGCTGGCAGCTGATGACTGGCAGGGCATTGAGCCAATCTACGAAACCATGCCAGGCTGGTCTGAAACCACCTTCGGCGTGAAAGAGCGTAGCGGCCTGCCGCAGGCGGCACTGGATTATATCCAGCGCATTGAAGAACTGACCGGTGTGCCGATTGATATTATCTCTACCGGCCCGGACCGTAGTGAAACGATGATTCTGCGCGATCCGTTCGACGCATAATGATGGTTTTGCCCGGCGGCGTTGCGCTTGCCGGGCTTACAAAACCCCATCGTAGGCCGGATAAGCATCGCGTATCCGGCTTTTTCCTTCTCCTTCCCTCCTTTCAGTTTAAATAAATTCGCCGTTGACTATCTGGCTGGTTTATCATCATTAATGAATATCTCTGCGGATACACCGCGATTTACCCTTTTCCTGAGGTTGATGTGCAGTTAACAAGTTTCACCGATTACGGATTACGCGCGCTGATCTACATGGCGTCGTTACCCGATGGGCAGATGACCAGTATCTCTGAGGTGACAGAGGTGTACGGTGTGTCCCGTAATCATATGGTCAAAATAATCAATCAACTTAGCCGTGCCGGATATGTTGCTGCCGTCCGAGGGAAAAATGGCGGCATCCGCCTCGGTAAACCGGCACAGAGTATTCGTGTTGGCGATGTGGTACGTGAACTGGAGCCGTTGTCTCTGGTGAACTGCAGCAGCGAGTTCTGCCACATTACCCCCGCCTGTCGTCTGAAACAGGCGCTTTCTAAGGCCGTGCAAAGTTTTCTCATGGAGCTGGATAACTACACGCTGGCCGATTTGGTTGAAGAGAATCAACCGCTGTATAAATTATTGCTGGTGGAATGAAGAAAATTTCCACCGGAGATGACAACGGAGGAACCGATATGTCACAAGATCCTTTCCAGGAACGCGAAGCTGAAAAATACGCTAATCCTATCCCAAGCCGCGAGTTCATCATTGAACACTTAACTAAACGCGAAAAACCCGCTAATCGTGAAGAACTTGCCGTTGAATTAAACATTGAAGGCGAAGAGCAAATTGAAGCCCTTCGCCGTCGTCTGCGCGCTATGGAGCGTGACGGACAACTGGTCTTTACCCGCCGTCAGTGCTATGCCCTGCCTGAACGTCTCGACCTGCTGAAAGGCATGGTGATTGGTCACCGTGATGGTTTCGGCTTCCTGCGCGTCGAAGGCCGCAAGGACGACCTGTACCTCTCCTCTGAACAGATGAAGATGTGCATTCACGGTGACCAGATCCTGGCCCAGCCGCTGGGCGCCGATCGTAAAGGTCGTCGTGAGGCGCGCGTGGTGCGCGTGCTGGTGCCGAAAACCAGCCAGATCGTGGGCCGCTACTTCACCGACGCCGGTGTCGGTTTTGTGGTGCCGGACGACAGTCGTCTGAGTTTTGACATCCTGATTCCGCCGGAAGAGGTGATGGGCGCGCGGATGGGCTTTGTGGTGGTGGTTGAACTGACCCAGCGTCCAACCCGCCGTACCAAAGCGATCGGTAAGATCGTCGAAGTGCTGGGCGATAACATGGGCACCGGCATGGCCGTGGACATGGCGCTGCGTACCCACGAAATTCCGTACGTCTGGCCAAAAGCGGTTGAAGAGCAGGTTGAAGGCCTGAAAGAGCAGGTACCGGAATCGGCAAAAGCGGGCCGGGTGGATCTGCGCAGCCTGCCGCTGGTCACTATTGATGGCGAAGACGCCCGCGACTTTGATGACGCCGTCTACTGCGAGAAAAAACGCGGCGGGGGCTGGCGCCTGTGGGTGGCGATTGCGGATGTGAGCTATTACGTT
This sequence comes from Leclercia adecarboxylata, assembly GCF_006874705.1. Taxonomy (NCBI): domain Bacteria; kingdom Pseudomonadati; phylum Pseudomonadota; class Gammaproteobacteria; order Enterobacterales; family Enterobacteriaceae; genus Leclercia; species Leclercia adecarboxylata. The sequence goes on from NZ_CP035382.1 coordinate 2,275,024, forward strand.
CGGACCGGCACCCCGCTGGATGGTGAAGCCCGCAACCGTGGCACCTCGGTTTACTTCCCGTCGCAGGTTGTGCCGATGCTGCCGGAAGTGCTTTCCAACGGTTTATGCTCGCTCAACCCGCAGGTTGACCGTCTGTGCATGGTGTGTGAAATGACCATCTCCACCAAAGGGCGTTTAACCGGCTACAAATTCTATGAAGCGGTGATGAGTTCACATGCTCGCCTGACCTACACCAAAGTGTGGCATATGCTGCAGGGTGACCAGGATCTGCGTGAACAGTATGCGCCGCTGGTGAAGCATATCGAAGAGCTGCATAACCTCTATAAAGTGCTGGATCAGGCGCGTGAAGAGCGCGGCGGTATCTCATTTGAGAGTGAAGAGGCGAAGTTCATCTTCAACGCCGAACGTCGCATCGAGCGGATCGAACAGACCCAGCGTAACGATGCGCACAAGCTGATTGAAGAGTGCATGATCCTGGCGAACATCTCCGCGGCGCGCTTCGTTGAGAAAGCCAAAGAGCCCGCGCTGTTCCGTATTCACGATAAACCGACCACCGAAGCCATCACCTCGTTCCGTACCGTGCTGGCGGAGCTGGGCCTTGAGCTGCCGGGCGGCAACAAACCCGAGCCGCGCGATTACGCCGAGCTGCTGGAGTCCATCAGCGATCGTCCTGACGCGGAAATGCTGCAAACCATGCTGCTGCGCTCCATGAAGCAGGCGATTTACGATCCGGAAAACCGCGGCCACTTCGGCCTGGCATTGCAGTCATACGCCCACTTTACCTCGCCGATCCGTCGTTACCCGGACCTCTCCCTGCACCGCGCCATTAAATATCTGCTGGCGCAGGAGCAGGGTCATAAGGGCAACACCACGGAAACCGGGGGTTACCACTACTCCATGGAAGAGATGCTGCAGCTGGGCCAGCACTGTTCGATGGCGGAACGCCGTGCGGATGAAGCGACCCGTGATGTTGCTGACTGGCTGAAGTGTGACTTCATGCTGGATCAGGTCGGGAACGTGTTTAAGGGCGTGATTGCCAGCGTTACCGGCTTTGGCTTCTTTGTGCGTCTTGATGAACTGTTCATTGATGGTCTGGTGCATGTCTCCAGCCTGGATAATGACTACTACCGTTTTGACCAGGTCGGCCAGCGTCTGATTGGCGAATCGGGCGGTCAAACCTATCGTCTGGGCGATCGCGTGGAAGTGAAGGTTGAAGCCGTCAATATGGACGAGCGCAAGATTGATTTCAGCCTGATCTCCAGCGAGCGTGCGCCGCGCAACCTGGGTAAAACCGAGCGTGAGAAAGCGAAGAAAGGGACTGCCGGTAAAACCAGCGGCAAACGACGTCAGGCCGGTAAAAAGGTAAACTTCGAGCCGGACAGCGCCTTCCGCGGCGAGAAAAAACAGAAGCCGAAGGCCGCGAAGAAAGAAGCCAGAGCAGCGAAAAAGCCCTCGGCTAAATCCCAGAAAATCGCCGCCGCGACCAAAGCGAAGCGCGCAGCGAAGAAAAAAGTAGCGGAATAATTTTCCCTGACCTTGATCCTCTCCCTTTTGGGAGAGGAGAACAGTAATTAATGAGAATCATCAATGAGTGAAATGATTTACGGCATCCATGCGGTGCAGGCCCTGCTGGAGCGCGCACCGGAGCGTTTTCAGGAAGTATTTATTCTGAAAGGGCGTGAAGACAAACGCCTGATGCCGCTGATCCATGCCCTGGAAGCGCAGGGCGTGGTGATCCAGCTGGCGAACCGTCAGTATCTGGATGAGAAAAGCGAAGGCGCGGTACACCAGGGGATCATCGCCCGCGTGAAGCCGGGCCGCCAGTATCAGGAAAACGATCTGCCGGATCTCATCGCAACTCTGGATAATCCGTTCTTCCTGATCCTCGACGGCGTGACCGATCCGCACAACCTCGGTGCCTGCCTGCGCAGCGCTGATGCGGCGGGTGTCCACGCGGTGATCGTGCCTCGGGACCGTTCCGCACAGCTCAACGCGACGGCCAAAAAAGTGGCCTGTGGCGCGGCGGAAAATGTGCCGCTGATCCGCGTGACCAACCTGGCGCGCACCATGCGTCAGCTGCAGGAAGAGAATATCTGGATCGTAGGTACCGCAGGTGAAGCGGACCATACCCTGTTCCAGAGCAAAATGACCGGCCGCATGGCGCTGGTGATGGGTGCCGAAGGCGAAGGTATGCGTCGTCTGACCCGCGAGCACTGCGATGAGCTGATCAGCATTCCGATGGCGGGCAGCGTTTCGTCCCTGAACGTCTCCGTAGCAACCGGCATCTGCCTGTTTGAAGCGGTGCGCCAGCGCGGGTAGCCTGTTGTGCCGGGTGGCGGCTTCGCCTTACCCGGCCTACAAAAGCTCGATTCCGTAGGCCGGGTAAGCGCAGCGCCACCCGGCACATACCTCACTCCTCCAGCGACCGCAAATGGTCATCCTTCCTGAGCGTCATCAGCGCCACAATACTCACCACCGCCGTCGCCATGACGTAATACGCCGGAATATCCAGATTCCCGGTCTCTTTTATCAGTCCGGTAATGATTAAGCCCGCGCACCCCGAAAATATGGCGTTCGACAGTGAATAAGCCAGCCCCAGCCCGGTATAGAGCACTCGCGTCGGGAACATCTCTGACAACATGGCGGGTCCTGGCCCTGCCAGCATCCCCACCAGTCCACCGGCAATCAGCACCACTATCGCTTTCACCGCCAGGGTGCTGGATTCCGCCTGCAAAATTTTCAGCAGCGGCAGGGCAAGGATCAGCAGCAGTGCGGCGGCAATCACCATTACCGTGCGCCGTCCGATGCGGTCACTTAGGATCCCCGACGGAATAATGGTCAGCGCAAAGCCGATATTGGAGATCACCGCAATCAGTAGCGCCTGGTTAAAGCCGGTATGCAGGGCTGATTGCAGATAGGCGGGCATGATCACCAGATAGGTATAGCCCGCGGCAGACCACACCATCACCCGGCCGATCCCCATCACGATGGCCTTCAGGGTGTCACCGGTCCGCGCCTTCACCGCCACCGGTTTGGTTTGCTGTTTCACGAAGCTCGGCGTCTCTTCCATGCTCACCCGCAGCCACAGGGCCACCGCCCCCAGCGGCAGGGCGATAAAGAACGGGATGCGCCAGCCCCAGTCGTGTAAAGCTTCTGGCGTCAGCAACGCCGAGAGCAGCGCCACGATCCCCGCCCCGGCCAGCAGACCCAGCGCAACGGTAAAGGACTGCCATGCGCCGTACAGTCCGCGTTTGCCGCGTGGAGCGAACTCGGTCATCAGCGACACTGCGCCGCCATACTCGCCGCCGGCGAACAGCCCCTGCAGGATCCGCAGGCTGGTGATGAGCAGCGGCGCGGTAATGCCGATACTGGCATACACCGGCACGACGCCGATCGCCGCCGTGGCCAGGGTCATCATCACCAGCACGATGATCAGCGTGGGCTTGCGCCCGATACGATCGCCGAGCCGCCCGAAGACGATGGCGCCCAGCGGACGGAAGAAAAAGGCGATAGCAAAAGAGGCGTAGGTGAGGATCAGGCTGGTCAGCCCGGCCTCACCGCTGAGCTGGAAAAAGTTTTTTGCAATCACGGTGGCCAGAAAACTGTACACTGCAAATTCATACCATTCGATAAAGTTACCAATAGAGCCAGCAACTAAAGCACGCTTATGGGCATCCGGCGCCCGCTGAGTGGATTGCATCGTTATTCTCTCCATGAGGGTAAGAATAAATTATTCACCATAAAAACAGATGAGAAATTTATTATTCGTTCATTGTGTGAGCTAATTCACGCTTGCAAGGGGCGATATTTTGCGACCGCTTTCGTGCAGCGTCTGCCCGCTCTGTCCATAATTACCTCATTGCCATAGAAGGAGGGATACATTATGCACTGGCAGACGCACACTGTTTTTAATCAGCCTGCGCCACTCACCAACAGCAACCTTTTTCTTTCCGACCGAGCCCTGTGTGAAGCGGTCAGCCGTGAAGGTGCCGACTGGGACGCCGAGCTACTCGCCAGTATCGGCCAGCAGCTGGGTACCGCAGAATCACTGGAACTGGGCCGCCTCGCCAACGTCAATCCACCCGAGCTGCTGCGTTTTGACGCCAGCGGAACCCGGCTGGACGATGTGCGCTTTCATCCCGCGTGGCATCTGCTGATGCAGGGCCTCTGCGCCAACCGGGTACATAACCTGGCGTGGGAAGAGGAGGCGCGCAAAGGGGCCTTCGTAGCCCGGGCAGCGCGTTTTATCCTGCATGCGCAGGTAGAAGCCGGCACGCTCTGCCCGATCACCATGACCCATGCCGCCACGCCGCTGTTGCAACAGGCGTTACCGCGATCCTTCCACGACTGGCTGACGCCGCTCCTTAGCGATCGGTATGACTCCCATCTGGCGCCGGGCAACCAGAAGCGCGGTCTGTTAATCGGTATGGGGATGACGGAAAAGCAGGGCGGATCGGATGTCCTCAGCAATACCACCCGGGCAGAGCGCTGCAGCGACGGCAGCTACCGGCTGGTGGGCCATAAGTGGTTTTTCTCGGTGCCGCAAAGCGATGCGCACCTGGTGCTGGCACAGACGAAAGGCGGCCTGTCGTGCTTTTTCGTTCCCCGTTTTCTGCCTGACGGCCTGCGCAATGCCGTGCATCTGGAGCGTCTGAAAGACAAGCTGGGCAACCGCTCCAACGCCAGCAGTGAAGCCGAGTTTCTCGACGCTACCGGCTGGCTGCTGGGCGAAGAGGGTGAAGGCGTGCGCCAGATCCTGAAGATGGGCGGCCTCACCCGTTTCGACTGCGCGCTGGGCAGCCACGGCCTGATGCGCCGGGCATTCTCGGTGGCGTTATATCATGCCCACCAGCGACAGACCTTTGGCAAAAACCTGATCGATCAGCCGCTGATGCGCGATGTGTTAAGTCGCATGGCGCTCCAGCTGGAGGGGCAGACGGCGCTCCTGTTCCGCCTGGCGCGGGCCTGGGATCGCCGTGACAGCGAGCACGAAGCTCTGTGGGCGCGGCTGTTTACCCCGGCCGCGAAACTGGCGATCTGTAAAGCGGGGATCCCGTTCGTCGCCGAAGCGATGGAGGTCCTTGGCGGCATCGGCTATTGCGAAGAGAGCGAGCTGCCGCGCCTGTACCGGGAGATGCCGGTCAACAGTATCTGGGAGGGCTCGGGCAATATCATGGGGCTGGATGTGCTGCGGGTGCTGGCGAAGCAGCCAGCGGTGATGGATCTGCTGGCCGATGATTTTGCCGACGTGAAGGGGCAGGATCGGCACTTCGATCGCAGCTGGCGTCAGCTACAGCAGAAGCTACGTAAACCACAGGAGGCGCAGGGAAGGGAGATCGCCCGGCAGATCTTCCTGCTGGGCGCGGGGGCACAGATGTTGCGCCATGCATCACCGCCGGTGGCGCAGGCCTGGTGCCGTGAAATGCTCGACGCCCGGGGAGGATCCCTGCTCAGCGAGCAGGTCCAGGACGACCTGCTGCTGCGCGCCACGGGCGGCGTGGCCTGATCCTTACAGGCGGAACAGGCTGACCAGATCGGTCAGGTGTGAACCCTTCCCGCGCAGAACCTGCGCCGTCTGTTCACTGCGCGAGACGCGGTCGGCGTTGATATGCGACGCTTCGCCGATATGCGTCATCGCCAGGTTCACCTGACCAATGCCTGCCGACTGCTCGCGGGAGGCATGGTTTATCTCCGTGACCAGCTGATTGATATTGTCGATGTGCTCGATGATGCTCTCCATCGCATGCCGGGTCTGCTCCGACAGGGCGTGGCCCTCGCTTACCTTGCTGAGCGTATCGCCAATCAGCTGTTCAATCTCCTTCACCGCATTGGCGCTGCGCGCTGCCAGGGCACGGACTTCCTGGGCCACCACGGCGAAGCCTTTACCGTGCTCTCCCGCCCGGGCGGCTTCTACAGCGGCGTTCAGCGCCAGAATATTGGTCTGGAAAGCGATCCCTTCAATTACCCGCGTGATGGCTTCGATGCGTTTCGATGCTTCGCGAATATCGTCCATGGTGGCAACAGCATTGCTGACGGTCTCTCCGCCCTGATGCACCGCCCGGGAGGTTTCGCCCACCAGCTGCTGGGTCTGCTCCATATTGGCCGCATTCTGCTGCACGCTGGCCGCCAGCTGCTCCATGCTGGCGGAGGTCTCTTCCACGCTGCTGGCCTGCTTGTTGATCTGCTCAGAGATCTCGCTGGTATCCGCTGCCAGGGCGTTGGTTCCCAGATGGATATCTCCCGCGGCTTCGCGCACCTGCAGCACGATTTTTTGCAGACCGCCGCCAATGCCGTTGATGGCATTGATCAGCTGGCCCACCTCATCCTGACGAGTGGCAGGCAGGGTAGCGCGTAGATCGCCGGCAGCATATTGTTCTGCCAGACCAATCACATCGCGCAGCGGGCGTGAAAGCCAGCGGCGGATGATAAACACGAACAGCATGGCAAAGAGTGCGGACAGGGCCACGCCGGCCAGCAGGAAGCGATCCCGCAGGCTGGTCACATCGGCCAGCAGGACGGTTTTATCCACCTCGCCCACGATGGTCCAGTTCCAGCCCGGGAGCGGCGTCCAGGCCATAATCAGCGTGCGACCATCGGCGCTCTGGCGCTCCAGGGTGCCGGATTTATCCCCCAACAGCTGCTGCTGAACGCCGTTCTCCCACGTCGGCAACCGCCCCTCTTCTGCGCTATGGAACAGGTACTGGCCGTGATTTTTGCCGTTACTGCGGTCCAGCACAAAGAAGTGACCGCTCTCGCCCAGACGACGGCTGAGGATCTTCTCGCGCATGACGTTCCACGAGTGAGTAATGTCGACCCCAACGAAGATAATGGCGATTACCTGCCCGTCCGCGTCTTTTACCGGCTGATACTGGGTGATATAGCGTTTGCCGAACAGCAGGGCGAGGCCGCGATAAACCTCACCTTTGGTGACTACCGCCCAGGCAGGACTGGCATGATCCAGTACCGTCCCGATGGCCCGATCGCCGTTCTCTTTACGCAGCGAGGTTGCCACGCGGACGAAGTCATCGCCGTTGCGGACAAACAGCGTCGAGATAGCACCGGTGCGATTCAGGAAATCATCGGGCGTGGTGTTGTTCTCATGGAGTTCCGTATCGCCGCCTTTCAGCAGCGGAACGTTCTGACCGTTGATGGTGCGGGGCTGGCTGACGTCAAGGCTCAGCGGCTGCGGCAAAAAGGTGGTGAACAGACGGGTATAGCTCTCCACCTCTTCGGTGAGGCTGGTATTGAACATCTGCACCATGTCCACCACGCCGGTGGACTGATTATGCAGGTCTTCTATAGCCAGGGATTCGAGTTTTTGACTGGTGTTATAGCTCAGGAGAAAAGTGAAAAGCAGAAAGAGTGTAGCGACACTCAAGCCGGTAAGCAGCGATAGCTTTGTGCCCAGACCTGCACGGCGAAAAAAGTTGATCATAAATTGCTCATTGCTAAAAAGGTAACGCTTTTCAACGGCAGAGCAGGGATAACATTTATTGGGTTTATGTAACAAAATGTTACAAGAATGTCTCGGGGTAGTAGCGGCAAGGATAATAGAATTGTAAATGTTAAAAAGCCACTCTTTTTTAGTGGCTTTTTATCGGCGCTTTTCAGGCGTAGAGAATGGCTTGTACCCGCCAGCGATCAACATGGCTGTCTTCCTGCATGGTTATGATGCGATACCACGACGCTCCCTGTTCATCTGCTTTAAGCGCGATCATGCGCTCTACATCCTGCGGACTCCCTGAGATATCACTCACGGAAATCAGTCCAATTTCATTCAAACCCGTCACACAATCAGCGCTGGCAAATTCGGCTGACTGAGCGGCAGTACTCACCAGACCGGCTGAGAGTAACAGTGAGGTCAAAGCAAGAGATCGTTTCATCGTCAGCTCCATTTTACGTGTCCCCGGTATCCGCCGGGCAATCCTTCGCTAATAAACTCGCTTCCATTGTCCCAGGCATGGAGTTTATTGTGGACAGGAAAACGTCTATGGACGCAAAGCAGTGTAAATGTCGTTTAAATACCGCGCGTTATTTACGGTATAAAATGGCCTGCGAGTACCATTGTCCCGTCACGATGGTTTCATCGATAAGGATAATGACGTAGTAATCTGCTTTCGCGGCGACGGCTTTTGCTTTGATGGCATCTTCCACATCTGCGGGAGAGCCTCGCTCAAGTGCGGTGACGGTACCCATCCGTTGTAATCCTTCCGTCTGATTACGACGAATTTCTTGTGGGTGGTCGGCAACCGGTGGTGCAGGCTGTGGCGTGCCTTCTAACGCGCTACATCCGCCCAACACCAGCATCAGCAATAAAGCAGCAAACCATCGCATAACCATATCTCGTTTCCTGATAGCCATAGTGTAGAACTCTGTTGATTTAGGATTGGGGGAATGTTCCCAAATTGTTAGCTGTGGCGTAAATTTCGAATGAAAATTGTGCGAAAGCGTAATCCAGTTCTCAACATTTTAAATCACCCTTTAGCATGAGGCCCAATGATGATTGAACTTGAAATACGACAATTTGGCGACCTTGAGAGTGTACATGCCGTTCCGGCGGGAAAACTGTCTCAGCCGTTGCCGGTTGTTATTTTTTATCATGGTTTTACCTCATCAAAGCTGGTCTACAGCTATTTTGCGGTTGCCCTGGCGCAGGCCGGTTTTCGGGTGGTAATGCCGGATGCACCGGATCATGGCGCACGCTTTACGGGGGATGAGCAGGCTCGTCTGGGGCAGTTCTGGCCGATCCTGCATGGCAACCTCACTGAATTTGCCGCGCTACGGGATGGGTTGTATCAGGCTGGGCTGGTGGCGGATGAACGTCTTGCGGTGGCCGGGGCCTCGATGGGCGGGATGACCGCGCTGGGCATCATGGCGCGCCATCCGGAGGTGAAATGCGTGGCAAGCCTGATGGGCTCTGGCTACTTTACCTCGCTAGCCCCTACGCTGTTCCCCCCACAGCCATCTGCGTCCTTCGCGGAGATGGTCTCTCCGCTTGCCGACTGGGAGGTAACGACCAGGCTACCCCGGCTGGCCGATCGTCCGCTGCTGCTGTGGCACGGGGAAGAGGATGATGTGGTGCCCGCCGCAGAGACCTTTCGTTTGCAGCAGGCATTGCGGCATGAAGGGCTGGACAAAAACCTGACCTGCCTGTGGGAGGCAGGGGTGAAACATCGCATTACGCCGACTGTCCTCGATGCCACGGTGGCGTTTTTCCGTCAGCATCTTTAAACGCGCAGGATCTTCACCCCCTGATCTTCCAGTTTCTGGAGGATCTGTGGGTCAGCACTTTTACCGGTGATCACCAGGTCTATCTGCTCGGCGCGGCTGAATAACATCCCCGCGCGCTCCCCGACCTTGCTGCTGTCAACCAGCACCACCAGTTTGCCGACCACGTTCAGCATGTTCTGTTCCGCCATCGCCGTCAGCATATCGGTTTTATACAGCCCTTCGGCGGTAAGTCCTTTCCCGCTGGTAAACATCCAGTGCCCGGCATAGAGCGTGTTCTCGCTGTCCTGCGGACTTAAGGTAATGGACTGGCTCTTGTTGTACTGTCCGCCCATGATCACCACGCTTTCGTGCTCCTGATCGATGAGGTAGTTGGCCAGCGGCAGGTAGTTGGTAATGATCTGCACCGGCTTGCCGCACATTTCGCGACCCAGCAGAAAGGCAGTTGAGCCACAGTTAATCACCACGCTTTCACCGGGATTCACCAGCTGGGAGGCGGCCCGGGCAATACGCACTTTCTCGTCATGATTCTGTGCCTGATGAATGTTCATCGGAGACCAGCGCGGGCGTTGTTGGCTGATCCCTTCCGCACCGTTACGGACTTTTTTCAGCTTCCCGCTTTCATCAAGTTTATTAATATCCCGGCGCGCGGTGGCAGGGGAAACGCCCAGCCGGGCAATCACTTGTTCCACGGTAACAAACCCCATCTGCGCCAGGAGTTCGAGTAAGATTTGATGCCGCTGTGCTTCTGTCATGAGCTATTCCGAAATAAATTGATGTTAAAAGATGATATTTGAAATAGCCTGAAATTACTAAGTAAATGATGGGCTCGCCAGGCGCAGCGCCTGGCGAGGGGGAAGCAATTACAGGAAAGATTTGAACGGCAGATCCGGTTCAATGGTGAAGCAGTCGTCAAAGCCGCGCGGGTAGTGATACTCAAAATTGTCTTTATCCAGCGGCCAGGTAAACTTGCCGCCCACCTGCCAGATAAACGGCTTAAAGCCATATTTCAGTCGATCTTTTTTCATCTCCCACAGCACGCGGATCTCCTGCGGATCGGCCTGGAAGTTTGACCAGATATCGTGGTGGAACGGGATCACCACCTGAGTATTGAGGGCTTCTGCCATGCGCAGAATATCGGCACTGGTCATTTTATCGGTGATGCCGCGTGGATTCTCGCCATAGGAACCCAGCGCCACGTCGATATGGTGCTCGTTGCCGTGTTTGGCATAGTAGTTGGAGTAGTGCGAGTCGCCGCTGTGGTACAGGGTACCACCCGGGGTTTTAAACAGATAGTTTACCGCGCGCTCGTCCATGCCGTCCGGCAGCACACCGGCTGCCTTCTGATCTGCCGGCAGCGTAATCAGCGCCGTACGGTCAAACGCATCCAGCGCGTGGATTTCAATGTCTTTGATTTTCACCACATCGCCCGGCTTCACCACGATGCAGCGATCCTGTGGCACGCCCCAGCCGATCCAGATATCCACGCAGGTTTGCGGGCCGATAAAGGGCACGTCTGGCGCACAGTTTTGCATTACGGCGGCGGCGACATTCACATCAATGTGATCGTTATGATCGTGGGTTGCCAGCACGGCATCGATCTGACGGATGGCGAACGGATCGAGGACAAACGGCGTGGTGCGCAGGTTCGGTTGCAGCTTTTGCACCCCCGCCATACGCTGCATCTGATGCCCTTTCTTCATTAGCGGATTACCGTGGCTTTGCTTGCCGGTCCCGCACCAGAAGTCGACACAGACATTCGCGCCACCCTGGGATTTCAACCAGATCCCGGTACAGCCCAGCCACCACATGGCAAAGGTGCCTGGCGCAACCTGCTCCTGTTCAATCTCTTCATTCAGCCAGGTTCCCCATTCCGGGAAGGTGCTGAGGATCCATGATTCGCGGGTGATGGTGTTCACTTTACTCATTGTCAGACTCCCTCTTTCTCACAATTAATCATATGGTGATTTAATTTGATTGATATTGTCACCAATGAGTCAGTAATGCAATGGCCTGATTACAGCAAAATGTCGCGTTGAAAGGACGTCTCTGACAAAAACGATCTATGATTTTAGCTGTTATATTTACATATCTTATTGAAATTAAATGATTTGTATTAGGTTGGTCTATTGTCGGTAAAGACATTGCTCTGTGCAGGGAAATAATTTGCGTGATGCGTCACAAATAATCAAATGCAATCTTGTGGTGATTATTTGTGATTACTAGAGTGGTGGCCTGTTGTACGAGCACTACGCATCGTACTGCCTTTACCGGAGAGTGTTATGGAGATCCTCTACAGCGTCTTTACCGTCTTTTTTAATCAGGTCATGACCAATGCCCCGCTGCTGCTGGGTATCGTGACTTGCCTGGGTTATATCCTGCTGCGTAAAAGCGTGAGCGTGATAATCAAAGGCACCATTAAGACCATCATCGGTTTTATGCTGCTTCAGGCAGGTTCAGGTATTTTAACCAGCACCTTTAAGCCCGTTGTCGCCAAAATGTCCGAAGTTTATGGCATTAACGGCGCCATATCTGACACCTATGCTTCCATGATGGCCACCATCGAACGCATGGGCGATGCCTACAGTTGGGTGGGATACGCCGTGCTGCTGGCGCTGGCGCTGAACATTATTTATGTCCTGCTGCGCCGTATTACAGGCATTCGTACCATCATGCTGACCGGCCACATCATGTTCCAGCAGGCCGGGCTAATTGCCGTTTTCTTCTATATCTGCGGCTACCCAATGTGGACCACCATCATCTGCACCGCAGTGCTGGTGTCGCTCTACTGGGGTATCACCTCCAACATGATGTTCAAGCCGACCCAGGAAGTGACTGACGGCTGCGGCTTCTCCATCGGCCACCAGCAGCAGTTCGCCTCCTGGATTGCCTATAAAGTCGCGCCTTACCTCGGCAAAAAAGAGGAGAGCGTGGAAGATCTCAAGCTGCCGGGCTGGCTGAATATTTTCCACGACAACATCGTCTCGACGGCGATAGTCATGACCATCTTCTTCGGCGCGATTTTGCTCTCGTTCGGGATTGACGTTGTCCAGGCGATGGCGGGTAAAACCCACTGGACGATCTACATCCTGCAAACCGGTTTCTCTTTTGCGGTGGCCATTTTCATTATTACCCAGGGCGTGCGCATGTTCGTGGCCGAGCTCTCCGAAGCCTTCAACGGTATCTCTCAGCGCCTGATCCCCGGCGCGGTTCTGGCGATCGACTGTGCGGCTATCTATAGCTTTGCGCCGAATGCGGTGGTGTGGGGCTTTATGTGGGGCACCATCGGTCAGCTGATTGCGGTCGGTATTCTGGTGGGCTGCGGCTCTTCCATCCTCATCATTCCAGGCTTTATCCCGATGTTCTTCTCCAACGCCACCATTGGCGTGTTTGCTAACCACTTTGGCGGCTGGCGCGCGGCGCTCAAGATCTGCCTGGTGATGGGGATGATTGAAATCTTCGGCTGCGTGTGGGCGGTCAAGCTCACCGGCATGAGCGCCTGGATGGGGATGGCCGACTGGTCAATTCTGGCCCCGCCAATGATGCAGGGCTTCGCCTCCCTCGGCATCGTCTTTATGGCCGTCATTATTCTGATTGCCCTGGCGTATATGTTCTTCGCTGGCCGTTCGCTGCGGGCGGAAGAAGATGCGGAACAACAAACAGCAGAAGTTTCTGCTCACTAAGGAGTTTTGACTATGACCGTACGTATCCTGGCTGTGTGTGGCAATGGGCAAGGTAGCTCCATGATCATGAAGATGAAAGTGGACCAATTTTTAACCCAGTCAAACATTGACCACACGGTGAACAGCTGTGCGGTAGGTGAATACAAAAGTGAACTGAACGGCGCGGATATCATCATCGCCTCTACCCATATCGCCGGTGAAATCAGCGTCACAGGCAATAAATATGTGGTGGGGGTGCGCAACATGCTGTCGCCTGCGGACTTTGGCCCAAAACTGCTGGAAGTGATCAAAGAGCACTTTCCACAAGACGTGAAGTAAGGGGAGCCATATGAAACTCCGTGATTCGCTGGCTGAAAATGACTCAATCCTGTTACAGGCCGAGGCCAGCACCTGGCAGGAAGCGGTAAAGCTGAGCGTTGACCTGCTGGTTAAGGCCGATGTTGTTGAGCCGCGCTATTACCAGGCCATTCTCGATGGCGTTGAGCAGTTTGGGCCGTACTTTGTGATTGCCCCGGGGCTGGCGATGCCGCATGGCCGTCCGGAAGAGGGCGTTAAAAAAACCGGTTTCGCCCTGGTCACCCTGAAAACGCCGCTGGTGTTTAACCACGAAGATAACGATCCGGTCGATATCCTCATCACCATGGCGGCCGTCGATGCCAACACCCATCAGGAGGTGGGCATCATGCAGATCGTCAATCTGTTTGAAGATGAAGCCAACTTTGACCGATTACGCGCCTGCCGCACCGGGCAGGACGTCCTGGATTTAATCGATAACGCCACTGCGGCGGCACTTTAAGAGGGAACGGAAATGTCATTACCAATGTTGCAGGTCGCGCTGGATAACCAAACCCTGGCCCACGCTTACGAAACGACACGTCTGATCGCCGAAGAGGTGGACATCATCGAGGTGGGCACCATTCTGTGCGTGGGGGAAGGCGTTCGCGCCGTGCGCGATCTGAAAGCGCTCTATCCTCACAAAATTGTGCTGGCTGACGCCAAGATCGCAGATGCGGGCAAAATCCTGTCGCGGATGTGCTTCGAAGCTAACGCCGACTGGGTGACAGTGATCTGCTGTGCGGATATCAATACCGCCAAAGGGGCGCTGGACGTTGCTAAAGAGTTTAACGGCGACGTGCAGATCGAACTCACCGGTTTCTGGACCTGGAAGCAGGCGGAAGAGTGGCGCGATGCAGGCATTCAGCAGGTGGTCTATCACCGCAGCCGCGATGCGCAGGCCGCGGGAGTCGCCTGGGGTGATGCGGATATCAGTGCCGTTAAGCGCCTGGCGGAGATGGGCTTTAAGGTCACCGTCACCGGTGGCCTGGCGCTGGAGGATCTGCCGCTGTTCAAAGGTATCCCGATTCATGTCTTTATCGCCGGGCGCAGCATTCGTGATGCTGCTTCGCCGGTGGAAGCGGCGCGCCAGTTTAAACGTTCCATTGCCCAGCTGTGGGGATAAGGAGCGGTTATGTTAAGCAAGCAGGTGCCGCTAGGTATCTATGAAAAGGCACTCCCCGCCGGGGAGTGCTGGCTCGAGCGACTGAAACTGGCGCAATCGCTGGGTTTCGATTTCGTCGAAATGTCGGTGGATGAGACGGATGCGCGCCTTTCCCGTCTCGACTGGAGCCGCGAGCAGCGTCTGGCGCTGGTGAATGCGGTGGCCGAAACCGGCGTGCGCGTGTCCTCAATGTGCCTGAGTGCCCATCGTCGCTTTCCGCTGGGTAGTGAAGATGACGCCGTGCGCGCACAGGGGCTGGCGATCATGCGTAAAGCGATTCGCTTTGCCCAGGACGTAGGGATCCGCGTCATCCAGCTGGCAGGCTATGACGTTTACTACCAGCAGGCCAACAACGAAACGCGCCGTCGTTTCCGTGATGGTCTGAAAGAGAGCGTCGAGATGGCGAGCCGCGCCCAGGTGATGCTGGCGATGGAGATCATGGACTACCCGCTGATGAACTCCATCAGCAAGGCGCTGGGTTATGCCCATTACCTTAATAACCCGTGGTTCCAGCTCTATCCCGATATCGGCAACCTGTCCGCGTGGGATAACGACGTTCAGATGGAACTACAGGCGGGTATTGGTCATATCGTGGCGGTACACGTCAAAGACACGCGGCCAGGCGTATTCAAAAACGTGCCGTTCGGCAGTGGCGTAGTGGATTTTGAGCGCTGTTTCCAGACGCTGAAAGAGAGTGGCTATTGCGGGCCCTGGCTGATTGAGATGTGGAGCGAAACCGCAGAAGATCCGCTGCAAGAGGTGGCAAAAGCCCGGGACTGGGTGCTGGAGCGGATGGCGCGGGCCGGGCTTATGGGAGGCGAAAATGCAGCAGCTTAAACAGCAGGCATTTGAGGCAAACATGGATTTGCCGCGTTACGCTCTGGTCACCTTTACCTGGGGAAACGTCAGCGCGATTGACCGGAGCCGTGGGCTGGTGGCGATTAAACCCAGCGGCGTGGCCTACGAGACCATGCGCGTGGAAGACATGGTAGTGGTGGATCTCGACGGCAAGGTGGTGGAGGGCCAATGGCGGCCTTCGTCCGATACCGCGACCCATCTGGCGCTGTACCGGCGTTACCCCTCCCTTGGCGGCGTGGTGCATACCCACTCCACCCACGCCACGGCCTGGGCGCAGGCGGGGCTGGCTATTCCGGCACTGGGCACTACCCATGCAGACTACTTTTTTGGCGATATTCCCTGTACGCGGGCATTAACCGAAGAGGAGGTGCAGGGGGAGTACGAACTCAATACCGGCAGGGTGATCGTTGAAACTCTGGGTGAGAGCGAACCGCTGCACAGGCCGGGGATAGTGGTCTATCAGCATGGCCCCTTCGCCTGGGGTAAAGATGCGCACGATGCCGTGCATAATGCCGTGGTGATGGAGGAGGTGGCGCGAATGGCGTGGATAGCTCGCGGCATCAACCCTCATCTGCAACCTATAGACAGCTACCTGATGGACAAGCACTTTATGCGCAAGCATGGCCCGAATGCTTATTACGGGCAAAAATAAAAAAAGCCCCCGGGCAGGGGGCTAATTAGACTATGACAATATTTTCGTTGTTGGCTTTCCTGGTGCTAGCGTCAAAGCATTACCGGTAGATATCTGCGCTGACGTGCATATTGCCGTTGCTGCCCGGTTCACGGGTGAGCATGACGTGATAGTAGCGGGCATCCCGCGCTTCGGCTTCTGCAGTAATGGCTTCTGTTGCTTCGCTTTCCGTAGCGAAGTTGTGGTTGATATAAATGACGCCCAGACTTTGCACATCATCCATATTCCTGGCCTGTCGGCCGTCAACCTGAATCGCTGCTGTCGCGTTTGCACTGAGCAAAAGCGCAGCCAGAATGGCAAGGTTTATCTTTTTCATGATATGCGCTCCACGACAAACTACGGTGCGACGATAATCACTTCGGGTTTTGTCCTCAGAAGGGGTCTGATTAAAGTGTAACCCCTTATCTGGTGGGCAATGGCGACCATTTCTGATGCTGTTGTTCAAAAAAGCGCCGCGATCGTCCGTGAGCTATGGTAAATCACCCACTTAGACGAGCTTTGCGCTTTGTGCGAATTATTTGTGCAATGCGCTTGAGTTTCCAGGGGGCCGCAAGTATTATGACGCGTCAATTTTTCAGCCGACCTTTAACACGTTCCTTGCCTCCCCGGGCCTCGGCTGACCCAGACAGGAGGCTGAATAATCCGTAAGGAGCAATTCGATGCGTCATTACGAAATCGTTTTTATGGTCCATCCTGACCAGAGCGAACAGGTTCCGGGTATGATCGAGCGCTACACTGGTGCAATCACTGCAGCAGAAGGCACGATCCACCGTCTGGAAGACTGGGGCCGCCGTCAGCTGGCTTATCCGATCAACAAACTGCACAAAGCTCACTACGTTCTGCTGAACGTTGAAGCACCGCAGGAAGCGATCGATGAGCTGGAAACTAACTTCCGCTTCAACGATGCCGTTATCCGCAGCATGGTTATGCGTACCAAAAACGCAGTGACCGAAGCATCTCCGATGGTTAAAGCGAAAGACGAGCGCCGTGAGCGTCGCGATGATTTCGCAAACGAAACCGCAGATGATTCTGATGCTGGGGATTCTGAAGAGTAATTTCTGATGACCAACCGTCTGGTGTTGTCCGGTACCGTGTGCAGGACCCCCCTTCGTAAGGTCAGCCCATCAGGAATTCCTCACTGCCAGTTCGTGCTTGAGCATCGTTCAGTGCAGGAGGAAGCCGGGTTTCACCGGCAGGCGTGGTGCCAAATGCCCGTTATTATTAGCGGACACGAAAACCAGGCCATTACTCACAGTATAACGGTCGGTAGCGCAGTAACCGTTCAGGGGTTCATCTCTTGCCACAAGGCAAAGAACGGTCTGAGCAAAATGGTTCTGCATGCCGAGCAGATTGATTTGATAGATTCTGGAGACTAGCCATATGGCACGTTATTTCCGTCGTCGCAAGTTCTGCCGTTTCACCGCGGAAGGCGTTCAAGAGATCGACTATAAAGATATCGCAACGCTGAAAAACTACATCACCGAAAGCGGTAAGATTGTCCCAAGCCGTATCACCGGTACTCGTGCAAAATACCAGCGTCAGCTGGCTCGCGCTATCAAACGCGCTCGCTACCTGTCCCTGCTGCCGTACACTGATCGTCATCAGTAATCGGGCACGGTCCATTAATACGACTTTAAGAGGATAAGGTAATGCAAGTTATTCTGCTTGATAAAGTAGCAAACCTGGGCAGCCTGGGTGATCAGGTAAACGTTAAAGCGGGCTACGCTCGTAACTTCCTGGTTCCACAGGGTAAAGCTGTTCCTGCTACCAAGAAAAACGTAGAGTTTTTCGAAGCACGTCGTGCTGAACTGGAAGCCAAACTGGCTGACGTTCTGGCGGCTGCTAACGCTCGCGCTGAAGAAATCAACGCACTGGGCACTGTTACCATCGCGTCTAAAGCTGGCGACGAAGGTAAACTGTTCGGTTCCATCGGTACCCGCGACATCGCTGATGCAGTAACTGCAGCTGGCGTTAAAGTGGCTAAGAGCGAAGTTCGTCTGCCGAACGGCGTTCTGCGTACCACCGGTGAGCACGAAGTGGACTTCCAGGTTCACAGCGAAGTCTTCGCTAAACTGGTTGTTAACGTTGTTGCTGAGTAAGTAATTACTCGTCACCACGTCGAAGCGCCGGCCTTGTGCCGGCGTTTTGCTTTTTTAACGCGCCCTGTCCCACCTTTTGCCTTCCAGGGTAGCTATTCCTGCCGCGTTCTCTGATAATAAAATGAAACGCCATTTTATCTTCGAGATTTGCTATGGACTCCGTTCTGCCCACGCCGATTTTTGCCCGTAAAAACATCGTTTTCGCCAGCGCGACGCTGTGCTGTTTGTTATGGGGAAGCTCCTATCCCGCCATTAAAAGCGGCTACGAACTCTTTCAGATTGCGACCAACGATATTTCATCAAAAGTCGTCTTTGCGGGTTATCGCTTTGTGTTTGCCGGCCTGCTGTTGCTGCTGTTAGCCCTTGCCCAGCGCAAGCCAATTGGTCGACTCAGCCCGCGGCAGTTTGGACAGCTGACGGTACTGGGCCTGACGCAGACGGCTATCCAGTACACGTTCTTTTATATCGGTCTCGCTTACACGACGGGTGCCAAAGGATCGATCATGAACGCGACCGCCACCTTCTTTAGCGTCATGCTGGCGCACTTTATTTATCAGAACGACAAGATCAGCTACAACAAAGCCCTCGGTTGTATCCTCGGTTTTGCCGGGGTGATGATCGTGAACTTCAATAGCGGCCTGCAGGACTTCCACTTTGTCTGGAATGGAGACGGTTTTGTGGTGCTGGCGGCGTTTATCCTTTCAGCCGCCACGCTGTATGGCAAACGTATTTCTCAGACGGTCGACCCGATGGTGATGACCGGCTGGCAGCTGGCGATAGGCGGGGTGATGCTGGTTGTCGGAGGCTATATCACAGGCGGAACGCTGGCAGTACCCAGCGTCAAAGCGGCGGCCATCCTCGGTTATCTGACCCTGCTCTCCTCGGTGGCGTTTGCGCTGTGGAGTTTGCTGCTGAAGTACAACCGCGTCAGTATGATTGCACCCTTCAACTTCTTAGTGCCGGTGGCTGGAACCGTCCTCTCTGCGATTTTCCTCGGGGAGAATATCCTTGAGATCAAATATGCCGTGGCGCTGGTGCTGGTCTGCTCGGGGATCTGGTGGGTCAACAAAGTGAGTGGAAAACAGGCCCGGTAAGCAACGCGCTACCGGGCGAACTGCTATTTAGCGCGGATAAAGCTGCCGTCAGACTGACGGGTAAACAGCACCTGCTGACCATTGCCGCTGTCAATGGTCAGCCCTGTCACCACGCCGCTCGCATTCTGGCGGATCTGCACCATCTGACCATTTTGCAGATTGCTCAGCGGCTTGCCCGCACCTTCAACCTGCGCCATCGCATAGACATCGGTCGGCGGCAGGTTGTGATCGCGGAACAGCTGCGCCATCGTTTTGCCCGGCTCTACGCGGTAGGAACGCCACTGCTGTTCGATACCCGGCACCGGCTGCGACTGCACGGGCGCGGCGGCCTGCTCCTGGGGCTGCTCTTCCTGAATCGGCTCCGGCTCAACCGGCGCCATCTGGCCCGGATCGTTAGAGGGGGAAACCAGCTGCGTCTGCATCGGTTGGCTATCGGGCTGCGGCTGCGTCTGCGAACGGAAATCCAGTTCGGCATCCCGGCGCACAGGCGCAGTCGCGCTGTCGTCAGCGCCTGGCAGCAGAAAACCAACAATAACCATCAGCGCACCGATGATAATGCCTCTGCGGTGCAGGGGCGGCAGCGGGTCCATGATGCGAAAGTTGTCTGGCGCATGCCAGATTTTCGTCAGGGTAGGTTTTAGTTCAAATGGCCCGGGCATGGCTCTCCTCCTGCTCCGCGTCTTTTTTCCTGTCCCGAGAAGTATAGTTTGCTAACTGCCTGATGAGCATTGCAAAGCCGGCTTCCGTGACACACATTCGGGAAAAATCCAGATAGTCTCTATTGTTTCCGTTTCATCGCAATTTGTCATCTTTCCATAAGACAAAGTTTTACCGGATGGAAGGTGGCTGTTATGCTGCCCGCTACTTTAAATGTGATGGAAGGAAATCCCATGACCACCCCGACTTTTGACACAATCGAAGCGCAGGCAAGCTACGGTATTGGTTTGCAGGTAGGACAGCAGCTGAGCGAATCAGGTCTGCAGGGTCTGTTACCGGAAGCGCTGGTGGCGGGTATCGCCGATGCGCTGGAAGGCAAGCACCCGGCGGTTCCGGTTGATGTGGTTCACCGCGCGCTGCGCGAAATCCACGAGCGTGCTGACACCGTGCGTCGCGCGCGTTTTGAAGAGATGGCAGCGGCAGGCGAGAAGTTCCTCGAAGAGAACCGTGAGCGCGAAGGCGTGAACAGCACTGAAACCGGCCTGCAGTTCCGCGTGATCAATCAGGGTGACGGCGCAATCCCGGCACGTACCGACCACGTTCGCGTGCACTACACCGGTAAACTGATCGACGGCACCGTGTTCGACAGCTCCGTTGCCCGCGGCGAACCGGCTGAATTCCCGGTAAACGGCGTGATCCCAGGCTGGATCGAAGCTCTGACCCTGATGCCGGTTGGCTCCAAATGGGAACTGACTATCCCTCAGAACCTGGCCTACGGCGAGCGTGGCGCAGGCGCATCCATTCCGCCATTCAGCACCCTGGTCTTTGAAGTCGAGCTGCTGGAAATTCTGTAATTCCGCGCACTTTCCTCTCCCCAGCAGGGGAGGGGAAATCAGTTAAAAAACCTATAGTTACGCGCCAATCAACAGATTATCTTGCAAATAACCGCATTAAGTGTATTTTTGTGAGCTGTTTTGCGTGGCTTGAGTGATATGACACTCATTTTCAACATATTGTTAACATAATATTTAAATCATAGTATTCATCCCGCTGATTCTTACCTAATATCGATGAGTCCTTAACCGGGCCGTCGCTTTTCGACGTAATAAAGGGCCAGAAGAGCCTAAACAACACAGGCAGTTACAACAGGAAAACATCACATGGTAGATCAGGTAAAAGTCGTTGCCGACGAAGAGGCACCGTCTGAACAGTCGCTACGGCGTAATCTCACAAACCGTCATATTCAGCTTATCGCCATCGGCGGGGCCATCGGCACCGGGCTGTTTATGGGGTCAGGCAAAACCATCAGCCTTGCCGGTCCGTCGATCATTTTTGTCTATATGATCATCGGCTTTATGCTCTTTTTCGTGATGCGGGCAATGGGAGAGCTGCTGCTCTCGAATCTCGAATACAAATCCTTCAGCGACTTTGCCTCCGACCTTCTCGGGCCGTGGGCGGGTTACTTTACCGGCTGGACCTACTGGTTCTGCTGGGTGGTCACCGGGATGGCCGACGTCGTCGCCATTACGGCCTATGCGCAGTTCTGGTTCCCCGGGCTGTCGGACTGGGTTGCCTCGCTGGCGGTAATTGTTCTGCTGCTGAGCCTTAACCTCGCCACCGTAAAAATGTTCGGTGAGATGGAGTTCTGGTTCGCGATGATCAAAATCGTCGCCATTGTCGGCCTGATTGTGGTCGGCCTGGTGATGGTCATGACTCACTTTACCTCCCCGAGCGGCGTTGAGGCCTCGTTCTCCCATCTGTGGAATGACGGCGGCTGGTTCCCGAAAGGGCTGAGCGGATTCTTTGCCGGCTTCCAGATTGCGGTCTTCGCCTTCGTGGGGATTGAGCTGGTAGGTACGACAGCTGCTGAAACCAAAGATCCTGAGAAGTCTCTGCCGCGGGCGATTAACTCGATTCCCGTGCGTATCATCATGTTCTACGTCTTCGCGCTGATCGTAATTATGTCGGTCACGCCGTGGAGTTCCGTTGTCCCAACCAAGAGCCCTTTCGTTGAGCTGTTTGTGCTGGTGGGTCTGCCGGCAGCGGCGAGCCTGATTAACTTCGTGGTGCTGACCTCCGCGGCCTCGTCGGCTAACAGCGGCGTGTTCTCCACCAGCCGTATGCTGTTCGGCCTGGCGCAGGAAGGCGTGGCGCCGAGCGCGTTCGCCAAGCTCTCAAAGCGTGCGGTACCGGCAAAAGGGCTGACCTTCTCCTGTATCTGCCTGCTGGGCGGCGTGGTGATGCTCTACGTGAACCCAAGCGTGATTGGCGCGTTCACCATGATCACCACGGTCTCGGCGATCCTGTTCATGTTCGTCTGGACCATCATCCTGTGCTCGTACCTGGTGTACCGCAAACAGCGTCCGCACCTGCATGAAAAATCCATCTACAAGATGCCGCTTGGCAAGCTGATGTGCTGGGTCTGCATGGCGTTCTTCGTGTTTGTGCTGGTGCTGCTGACTCTGGAAGAGGATACCCGTCAGGCGCTGATCGTGACGCCGCTGTGGTTTATCGCGCTGGGACTGGGCTGGCTGTTTATTGGTAAGAAAAGAATGGCTGGCGTAAGGTAAAAGCGAAACGGCAACGTCGGTTGCCGTTTGTAGGCCCGGTAAGCGCTAGCGCCACCGGGCTTTTTTTATTCCCCGGCCAGCGCCCGCGGGAACAGCACGTTATTCTCGAGGCTGATGTGCTCCATCAGGTCGTCGATCATCTCGTTAATCCCGTTATACATTGCGCGCCAGGTGGTGCAGGCATCTGCCGGCGGGGTCACGTTGTTGGTGATGTGCTTGATCACCTCCACCAGTTCACCGGCGTCGTCATGCTCGCTTTCCATCACGCTGATGGGCCCCATCGCCTGGCTACCCATCCCCTGTTTGATCATCGGGAACAGGATCTGCTCCTCTTTCATCATGTGGCTGGAGAGCTCTTCGTGCAGCATGGTCAGGTTCTTCGCCAGACCGCGCGGGACAGAGGCTTTCTCCGCATGGACGCGCTCAACTTTGGTCGCCTGCAGGATCAGTTCCGGCAGCTGCTCACGGTGGCGGTCATGGTAGCGGACGATGATGTGATTGATGATTTCGCCCAGCGCCACACTGCGCCAGTCTTTTTCCAGCGGCTGCTCAGCCAGTTTTGCCAGTTCAGCTTCGATGAGGTCCAGATCCAGTTCCTTACGCGATGCCGCCCGCGCCAGGGTTTGCTTACCGCCGCAGCAGTAATCCATATCGTATTTACGAAACAGCGCGGAAGCGCGTGGGATGGAGAGCGCCAGCTCGCCTAAAGGTTGGTCGCGGAAGGCCATGGTCGTTACCTCATCGTTATTTGATAAGATGTATTTTAAATGCATCTTTAAGTTGAAGATATAACCCTTTAGGAGCAGAGGGTAAAAAGGAGGGTAATTCACAAAACTTTCTTATGGTTTAACTTGCTGAATGGATTTGATTATTTCCAAAAAATAGGGTGGTTAGACCACGAAACGTTAAATAACACGCCTGCTCTGCCGATATGTCCTCAACAGACAATGTCCTGCACATAAGGTTAAGAATGTTTAAACGGATTAAAGTAATCACCCTGTTAGTCTCGGTACTGCTGGTGCTCGGGCTGATGCAAATCATCGCCGCGACGGTTTTTATCAATGCCCTGAACAATGATAAGAGCAATTTCACCGTCTCCCAGCTGTCAAGCCAGAACGTGGCAGAGTTTACCGACGCGTGGATCAGTCTGAACCAGGCGCGCGTTACCCTTAACCGCGGCATGCTTCGTCTGCAAAGCAGTACGGCGACCGAGATCAACGGCACGCAGCTGGGCGAGCTGGTCACCGCCGGGAAATCCCTGCTGGCCGAAGCGCAGGGGCACTACGACAAATACTATGCCCTGCCGGAAACACCGGGTATGGATGAGAAGCTGGCCGATCGGCTGGAAGAGCAGTATCGCGCTTACCACACCACGCTGACGAAAATGAACGCGCTGTTGGCCGAGGGCAAGCTGGACGATATGTTCAAGCAGAATGCCGAGAAGAAGCAGGTGGCGATGCAGGCTGTTTACCGCGAATGGCGTGAAGCGCAGGCGAAGCTGACCAGCGCGGGCATCACCGATAACGAGAACGACTACCAGCGTATCCTGTGGATCCTCTCGGCCATTATGGTGGTTGTGGTGGCGGTGATTGTCGCCAGCTGGATCGCCATGCGCAACGTGCTGCTGAAGCCGCTGCATGAGGTGATTGCGCATATTCGCGCCATTGCCGCCGGCGATCTGACGCAACCGATCGATGCCCGGGGTCAAAATGAAATGGCGCTGCTGGCGCATAACGTTCACGAAATGCAAAAGGCGCTGGCCAACACCGTGGGCGTGGTCCGCGATGGGGCGGACACCATTTTCACCGGCGCCGGTGAAATCTCCGCAGGCAGCAACGACCTCTCTTCCCGCACCGAGCAGCAGGCGGCCTCGCTGGAAGAGACCGCAGCCAGCATGGAGCAGTTAACCGCCACCGTGAAGCAGAACGCCGATAACGCCCGTCAGGCGTCACGGCTGGCGCTGGATGCCTCCTCTACCGCGAAGAAAGGCGGAAACGTGGTTGAAGGCGTGGTGCGCACCATGGACGAGATCGCCACCAGCTCCAGCAAGATTGCCCAGATCACTAACGTGATTGATGGCATCGCCTTCCAGACCAACATTCTGGCGCTGAACGCGGCGGTAGAAGCGGCGCGTGCCGGCGAGCAGGGGCGCGGATTTGCGGTGGTGGCAGGGGAAGTCCGTACCCTGGCCCAGCGCAGCGCCCAGGCCGCGAAAGAGATCAAAGGCCTGATTGACGACTCTGGCGCGCGCGTCAGCGCGGGTTCCGCACTGGTGAATGAAGCCGGCGCGACGATGGCGGAAATCGTCAGCGCCGTCACCCGCGTGACCGACATCATGGGCGAAATCGCTTCCGCTTCGGATGAGCAGAGCCGCGGTATCGACCAGGTGGGTCAGGCGGTGGCCGAAATGGATCGTGTGACCCAGCAGAACGCCTCGCTGGTTGAGGAGTCTGCGGCGGCGGCGGCGGCGCTGGAAGAGCAGGCGGCGCGCCTGAACGAGGCGGTGGCGGTGTTTAAGATTGTTCACGGTCAGGCGGCCAAAGCGGTACCAGTGAAAACCTATACCGCAAAAGCGAAACCGGTGCTGGCCACAACGGACGCTAACTGGGAAACCTTCTGACAGACGCCGGGTGGCGCTAACGCTTACCCGGCCTACGAAACCTGCCGGGTGGCGGCTTCGCCTTACCCGGCCTGGGAAACCGTAGGCCCGGCAAGCGTAGCGCCGCCGGGCAATATCTACAGCTCCGAAGCCGGAACGACCAGGGGTTTTTCCGGCTTCGCGCTGACCGCGATCACCACTCCCACCACCAGCAACACAATCCCCGTTCCGGTTAACAGCGGCGGCAGACTCTGGCGCATCAGGAAGGTATACAGCAGTCCAGCCAGGGTTTCGAAAACGATCAACGGCCCCAGGATCACCGTCGGCAATTTCTGGCTGGCGACGTTCCAGCACAGAGCACCTACCCACGAGCAGCAGATGGCAATCGCCACCATCAGCCCGAGGAAGACCCAGGGACGCGGCCCCAGCGGCAGGGCGAAGTCCGGCTGCTGCACGTTCAGCCAGGCGCAGGCGGCGAGATAGCCCAGCAGCGATACCGGCAGCGTTACCAGCGCTTGCGCGGTAGCCCACATCATCGGATGTTTGTCCGGATTTTCCCGCAGCCAGCGGGCATTACGCAGGGCATACCATGCCCAGCAGACCACCGACACCGACGCCAGCAGGATCCCCGAGACATAGCGCCAGCCGCTGCCTCCGGCCACGCCGTGCCGCAGCTCGGCAATGTTGACGCAGGCCAGCCCCAGGGCAATGGCGATCAGCCCGGGCACCATCTTCGACCATGCCAGCTTGCCGTCGCGCTGGCTGTAGAGCAGATTGGCGAACACCGGGATCACCACCGGCAGCGTGCCGATGATCATCGTTGAGACGGGGGCCCCGGTACGCTGAATGGCGCTCGCCAGACAGATGTAATAGATGAGGTTGCCCATCATGGTCAGCGCCAGCGCGGTCAGCCAGTCGCGACCGGTAAGCTGGCGTAACCGCGCGCGGCCGAGCCAGGCGATCGGCAGGGCGATCAGCCCCAGCGCCAGGTAACGCCCCATCGACTGCAACGCCGCCGGGTACTCCGGCACAATCAACGGGCCGACAAAAATCAGCCCCCACATCAACCCTGCAAGCAGGGCATACAACACGCCGCTAACCATTTTTCTATCCATTTTCGCTGAACCTGCTGGCAGTGTAGAAAGGCAAAAGGGGGGCGTATTGTATGAGATTGCGCATTAGCGCTTCGCGACCTGTTTCTGGTAGCGCACGGGGGTGATGCCGTACCGACGCGTAAACGCCCGGGTCAGGTGCGACTGATCGGTCAGGCCCGTCGCGGCGGCCACTTCTGCCGCCGGGAGCCCTTGAGTAAGAAAGGCTTTGGCGCGCCACAGGCGGATCGCCATCAGCATCTGGTGGGGCGTGACGTGAAAATGGGCCTTAAACTGGCGCTGGAAATGATACGGGCTGAGCGACACCACCTGCGCCAGCTCATCGAGGGTCAGGGAGTGCATATAGTTGTCATGCAGATAGTCGCGCACGCGCTCGAAGCGATGCGTCCCTTCGTGCAGAACCGGGGCATGGCGCGCCAGCGGCTGGAAGGTATCAATCAGATCCAGCAGCATTCCCTTTTGCGCCAGCGGATCGTCGGTATGCCACAGGCCATAGATCAGCTGCCCGATCTGCTGCGAACGGCGGGGATCGTGGCGGGTGACCTCGCTGAACCACCAGTGGCGGATGCCCGTCACCTCTTCCAGCAGATCCGGCTCGAGGTAGATCATCCGGTAGCGCCAGCCGTCGGCGGTTTCGGCCTCACCGGTATGCAGCTCATCGGGATTCATGGTGACAACGGAATGGACGGGAGCGACGTACTGCGTCCCGCGATAGCGAAAGCGTTCGGCACCGGCTTCAATAGCGCCGATACCGAAGGCCTCGTGGGTGTGGGGCTCAAAGGCGTAGCGGGAGATATGGGCGTGATACAGCTCCACGCCCGGCAGCTGCGCCAGATGGCGGAAGCGCGCGCTGTCTCTCTCATCGAAGAACTGTTCGGGTACGCCTTGCACGGTGAGCCTCCTCGCGGGTCAGATTTCATTATCAGAGATGACCCGCGGGGATGCCACAATAATTAACCAGCTTTTAACAATTACAGGATGCCCTTCACGCTCTCGGCCAAGGGGGTAGTCGGACGGCCCAGCAGCGCGCGCAGAGTATGGCTGTCATCAAACAGACCGCCCTTCGAGGCACCAACGTCGGAGTCGGCCAGCATATCCGCCAGGCCCGCCGGCAAGCCCACGCCCTTCAGCGCGGCGGCAAAATCGGCCTCGCTCAGGTCCTGGTACGCCACGTTTTTCCCGCTCTGGCGGCTCAGTTCGGCAGCCAGGTCGCTTAACGTCCACGCCTGGTCACCCGCCAGCTCATACACTTTCCCGGCATGACCCTCTTCGCTGATGACGCGGGCCGCAGCGGCGGCATAGTCGGCGCGGGTGGCAGAGGCGATTTTGCCTTCACCCGCAGAGCCGATGAAGACGCCATGCTCCAGAGCCGGTGGGGCGCTGGCGAGGTAGTTTTCGGTATACCAGCCGTTACGCAGCAGGGCGTAAGGAATGCCGGAGGCTGCCAGCGCTTTTTCGGTGTCGACGTGTTCCACGTGCAGCCCCAGCGGGGAAGTGTCGGCATGCAGCAGGCTGGTGTAGGCGATAAATTTCACGCCCGCCGCCTTCGCCGCGTTAATCACGTTCTGATGCTGCGGCGCACGCTGGCCCACTTCGCTGGAGGAGATCAGCAGCAGTTTATCCACGCCCGCAAGCGCGGCAGTAAAGGCGGCCTGGTCGGTGTAATCGGCCTGACGGACGGTCACCCCCTGCTGGCTCAGCGCGTCGGCCTTCGCCGGGTTACGCACAATGGCGACCAGCTGGTTGGCCGGAACGGTTTTCAGCAGCTGTTCAATAACGAGTTGGCCAAGCTGGCCGGTAGCGCCGGTAATCGCGATCATGATGAATATCCTTCGTCTCGTGTGAATGTTGTGGCACACTAACACTCAAGCTAACTTTTAGTAAGTACGTACAAAAAGGTAAGTATCAAATGACGAATCCAACCCTTAGCGAGCAACTGCGCGACGGCAATCTCTTTGCCGAGCAGTGCCCTTCCCGGGATGTGCTCAAGCATGTGGCCAGCCGCTGGGGCGTGCTGATCCTGGTGGCGCTGCGTCAGGGGACGCACCGCTTTAGCGATCTGCGCCGCAAGATGGGCGGGGTGAGCGAGAAGATGCTGGCCCAGTCGCTGCAGGCCCTGGAGCAGGATGGGTTTATTAATCGCGTGTCGTACCCGGTGGTACCCCCGCACGTGGAGTACAGCCTGACGCCGCTGGGAGAGGAGGTGAGCGAGAAAGTAGCGGCGCTGGCCGACTGGATCGAGCTGAATTTACCCCAGGTGATGAGCAACCGGGACGAGCGTGCGGCGTGATGCCGGGTGGCGGCTGCGCCTTACCCGGCCTACAAAACGCACTTGCTGCTATTTGCTCAAATCTAATTGATAAATCGCGAATCCGATCTCATCGGTGGCTACCTGATGCATCGGATACTGCGCTTTCTCTTTGATAAACGCCGCCGCTTTCTCTGATGGCGATGTCTCAAAGCGAACATCCAGCTTCACGTCGCTGTGGATCGGCGCCAGACGCCAGTTGTTATCCGCTGCCGGGTGGATTTCACCCGATTTTTTCGACTGCTCACCGATCCATGCCGCCAGCACCGAGCGGTTCTCGTCCGGTGAGGCGAAGGCGATATGGCTGTCGCCGGTCCCGGCAAACTTGCCGCCGTAGGCGCGATAGTTGTTGGTTGCTACCAGGAAGGTCGCTTTTGGATCAATGGGTTTGCCGTTGAAGGTCAGGTTTTTGATACGCTCCGCCTGAGCATTCACCACCTGGCACTCGCCGTCATATTTCGCCGGCCGGGAGACATCAATCTGGTACTCCACGCCGTCGATCACGTCGAAGTTATAGGTGCGGAACCCGTCCCAGTTGATCAGCGACTGCGGCTGGGTGCTGTTCTTATCGATTTGGTTGAACTGTCCGGCCGAGCACTCCAGCCACTCCTTCACCTCCTGACCGGTGGCTTTGACCACCACCAGGGTGTTCGGATAGAGATAGAGGTCGGCGGCGTTACGGAAGGTCAGCTGGCCTTTTTCCACTTCGACGTAGCTGGCCGGATCGTTCTTGCGCCCGCCCACCTTAAACGGCGCGGCGGCGGAGAGCACCGGCAGTTTCGCCAGGTCCGGATCGCCCTGAATATAGCGCTCCACGTAGGCTTTCTGCGCCATGTTCACCACCTGCACGGTGGGATCGTCCTGCACCAGCGACAGGTAGCTGTACATGTTGTCGGAAGACTTACCGATCGGCTTGCTGACAAACTCGCGGGTGGCGTCGTGGTCGTGCTTCAGCGCCTCGACGATCTTTTTATCCTCGCCCACCAGCGCTTTTTTGGCCGCCAGATCGTAAATCGGTCGCGCTTCGGCCTTCGACTCAGTGACCTGCCATTTGCCGCCGTCATTATTCAGCACCAGATCGACCACCCCAAGGTGATCGCCCCACATGCCCGGCATCACCGCGGGCACGCCGTTCAGCGTCCCTCTGGCAATATCCGCCCCTTTGATGCTGGCGAAATCTTTGCCCGGGAATACCGCGTGAGCATGGCCGAAGAGAATGGCGTCGACGCCTTTCACTTCGCTGAGGTAGTAGACCGAGTTTTCCGCCATCGCCTGATACGGATCGGCAGAGAGACCGGAGTGGGCCACCACCACCACCAGATCGGCGCCTTTCTCGCGCATCTCCGGCACATACTTACGGGCGGTTTCGGTAATGTCATTGACCGTCACTTTGCCGCTCAGGTTGGCCTTATCCCAGGTCATGATCTGCGGCGGCACAAAGCCGATATAGCCAATCTTCAGGATCTGCGCTTTCCCGTCCTGGTCGACCACGGAAGTCTCTTTGATCAGATAAGGGGTGAACAGCGGCTTGTTGGTGTTAACGTCGATGATATTGGCGTTAACGTACGGGAATTTGGCCCCGGACAGCGCCATGTGCAGATAATCCAGCCCGTAGTTAAACTCATGGTTACCGAGGTTGCCCACCGCGTAATCCAGCGTGTTCAGCGCCTTGTAAACCGGGTGGATATCGCCCTTTTTCAGACCTTTCGCCGCCATGTAATCGCCAAGCGGACTACCCTGAATTAAGTCCCCGTTATCGACCAGCACGCTGTTTTTCACTTCGCTGCGGGCGGCGTTAATCAGGCTGGCGGTGCGCACCAGACCAAACTTTTCCGTCGGCGCATCTTTGTAGTAGTCGAAGTCCATCATATTGCTGTGCAGGTCGGTCGTTTCCAGAATGCGGAGATCGACCGTCGCCGCCTGTACGCTCGCTGCAATCAGCGTCGCCAGGAGCGTTGCGCTAAACTTAATCATCAGAGGAGTCCTTTTTTTGAACCAGGCCACAAAAGAATATGTATCTATATTTTTTTGCTTACAGAATTGTGAATCCTGCCAGAAAAAAGAGCCCTGAAACCGGAATTGCTTCACAGATAGCGGATTTATTCACAATGCGATATAAATAAAACAAAGAGTTAAACCCACTGTGTTAACAAAGAGGTGGAGAATGTTAGATAAAATTTGTCAGCTCGCACGGGATGCGGGCGATGCCATCATGCAGGTCTATGATGGCAAGATCCCGATGGACGTGATCCAAAAAATCGATGACTCACCGGTGACCGCCGCCGATCTCGCGGCGCACGGGGTGATCCTGCAGGGTCTGCAGGCGCTGACGCCCGATATTCCGGTGCTGTCAGAAGAAGATCCTCAGCCCTGGGATGAGCGCCAGCACTGGCAGCGTTACTGGCTGGTCGATCCCCTGGATGGCACCAAGGAGTTCATCAAACGTAATGGTGAATTCACCGTGAACATTGCCCTGATTGAGAAAGGCAAAGCGGTGCTGGGGGTGGTCTATGCCCCGGTGCTGAAGGTGATGTACAGCGCCGCCGACGGCAAAGCGTGGAAAGAAGAGTGCGGCGTGCGTAAGCAGATTCAGGTGCGTGATGCCCGTCCGCCGCTGGTGGTGATCAGCCGTTCGCACTCGGATAACGAACTGCAGGAGTATCTGCATCAGCTGGGTGAGCATCAGACAACCTCGATTGGCTCCTCGCTGAAGTTCTGCCTGGTGGCAGAAGGGCAGGCGCAGCTCTATCCTCGTTTCGGGCCGACCAACGTCTGGGATACGGCGGCAGGCCACGCCGTTGCCGCCGCCGCGGGAGCGCACGTTCACGACTGGCAGGGCAAGCCGCTCGACTATACCCCGCGTGAATCCTTCCTCAATCCCGGCTTCCGGGTCTCGCTTTACTGACCGAGCAGCTTATGCAGCAGGGCAATCACCTGCTGCACCTCTTCCTGGGTCAGCGCCCCGTCTTTCGCCCACTGAACGCGGCCCTCTTTATCCAGTACGGCCGCCGCTGAACTCTCTTCTTCCAGCTGCCACGCGCCGCGTGCCGTACCGTTACTGTCGACGATGATCTGCGACCACGGATAGAGCTTTTTATTGCTCTCCAGGCTGCTGCGCACAAACATGCCCGAGCCCGGGATCGCATCGTCGGTGTTGACGATGGTAGTGGTCTGGTAGCTATCTTTTGGTAAATGTGCCGACTTGATCGCTTCAATCAAGGTTGCGTTTTTCTCTTTTGCCGACGAGCGGCCGGCAATATGTAGCACAACTCGCACTTTGCCTGGGAGCTGCGCGCTATTCCATTTTTTGTAGCTAAACTCATTATTGTCGAGGATCAATTCTCCCCGGTCGGCAATGCCCACCGGCGGCACACGTTGTCCCTTCTCGAAATTATGTGCAGAAGCCATCAGTGGCAGCAACAGGCAGGCAGTTGCCAGGATGTTACGTAGGGTCATGGTGTTTCCTTATTTTTTTGGCAGGTGATCCGACCACTTGGTCATAGGTTTTAATCATAAGTGCGATCGCGGCGCTTTACCCGCAATCCCGGTGCCAGAGTGAGGGGGAACGCACATATCTGCACAAAAACGAAGGCATATACTGTTCGAAAGTGACCATTGCAAAGAATATTCTGATTATTTGTCATCAAAAGGTAAATAAACTTATGCAGACTGGGTGTCACCGTTTTTCTCGTCTATAGTCATTGGGCAACAAAATTTGCGCTCCAGAGAGTCGGCCCGATTGTGGCGCCGCAAGAGCGTATGATTCGCAGGAGATAATAGAATGAAAATTTTTCAACGCTACAATCCGCTTCAGGTGGCGAAATACGTAAAAATCCTGTTCCGTGGACGGTTGTATATCAAGGATGTTGGCGCTTTTGAGTTTGATAAGGGCAAAATCCTTGTCCCAAAAGTGAAGGATAAACAGCACTTTTCTGTGATGTCCGAAGTCAACCGTCAGGTTATGCGTCTGCAAACTGAGATGGCTTAACCAACGTGCTATGCAGTAAAAAAAACGGCTCCCAAAGGGAGCCGTTGATGTTTCTGGCTTAGGCCGAAGCGTTCTCTTCGGCATCCGGCAGTTTCGGCACCAGCACGGTGGGCTTGTTGTCGATGCGCGTCACCAGCAGCTGGTCGATGCGGTAGTTGTCGATATCCACCACTTCGAACTTGTAGCCCGAGAACTTCACCGAGTCGGTGCGTTTCGGGATCTTACGCAGCATAAACATCATAAAGCCGCCAATGGTCTCGTAGTTGCCGGACTGCGGGAACTCGTCGATATCCAGCACGCGCATCACGTCGTCAATCGGCGTGCCGCCGTCCACCAGCCATGAGTTCTCATCGCGCGCCACAATTTGCTCTTCCAGACCCTGGCCCACCAGGTCACCCATCAGGGTGGTCATCACGTCATTGAGGGTGATGATTCCCACCACCAGCGCGTATTCGTTCATGATCACCGCGAAGTCTTCCCCGGCGGTTTTGAAACTTTCCAGCGCCTCGGAGAGCGTCAGGGTGTCCGGGACAATCAGCGTATTGCGGATCTGCACGCCGCTGTTCAGGGCCAGGCTCTGGTTCGCCAGCACGCGGTTGAGCAGGTCCTTGGAGTCGACATAGCCAATGATGTGATCGATATCTTCATTACAGACCAGGAACTTGGAGTGCGGATGTTCCGCCACCTTGGTCTTCAGGCTCTGCTCGTCTTCGTGCAGATCGAACCAGATCACGTTCTCGCGGCCGGTCATTGATGACGGCACGGTACGGGACTCCAGCTCAAATACGTTCTCGATCAGCTCATGCTCCTGCTTACGCAGCACCCCTGCCAGCGCACCGGCCTCGAACACGGCGTAAACGTCATCAGAGGTGATGTCGTCTTTACGCACCATTGGCAGCTTGAACAGGCGGAAAATGGTGTTCGCCAGGCCGTTAAAGAACCACACCAGCGGACGGAACACGAACAGGCAGAAGCGCATCGGGTTGATGATGCGCAAAGCCACGGCTTCGGGCGCAATCATACCGATGCGTTTCGGGGTCAAATCGGCAAACAGAATGAACAGGCCGGTCACCAGCGAGAAGGAGAGGATAAAGCTCAGCTGCTCGGAGAGTTCTGGGGAAAAGTACTTAGAGAACACGCTATGGAACACCGGGGAGAAGGCGGCATCGCCGACAATACCGCCCAGGATGGCGACCGCATTGAGGCCAATTTGCACCACGGTGAAGAACATCCCCGGGTTTTCCTGCATTTTCAGCACACGTTGAGCATTAATATCGCCATCATCGGCGAGAAGTTTGAGTTTAATTTTACGGGATGCGGCCAGGGAAATTTCTGAAATTGAGAAAAATGCACTGACGGCTATCAGACAAAGTATTACTAAAATACTGTTTAACATATCTTATCCGGCTTCTCGCCAGATCCTCGGAGGGAAGTTGGTCACACAGGGTTGTAGACATTTTGAACACCGGTCCGAAGCGGTAGGCCGGTTATTTCAGCGGCTAGTATAGCGTAACGAACTGTAAAGTCGCCAGAGATCACTTTTTGAGCCGGTTCTGCCCACAAACAGGCAGAACCGGTTTACTGTTATGCCAGCTGAGGCGGCAGGCAAACGCCAATACCACCGATACCGCAGTAGCCGTACGGATTTTTATGCAGATACTGCTGGTGATCGTCTTCTGCGTAGTAGAACGGCAGAGCGGTGGCGATCTCGGTCGTCACCTGACGGTCGTCGTTGGCGTCGCGCATCGCCTGCTGGAAGCGCGCCAGGCTGTCGCGGGCCGCTGCGTCCTGTTCCGGAGTGAGCGGATAGATCGCCGAGCGGTACTGGGTGCCGTGGTCATTACCCTGACGCATGCCCTGCGCCGGGTCGTGGTTTTCCCAGAACACCTGCAGCAGCTGTTCATAGCTGATGACGTTTGGGTCATACACCACCCGTACCGCCTCGGCATGGCCGGTCTGGCCGGAGCAGACTTCGCGGTAGGTTGGGTTAGGGGTATAGCCGCCGGTGTAGCCCGCCGCAGTGCTGTAGACCCCCGGCAGCGGCCAGAACAGGCGCTCTACGCCCCAGAAGCAGCCCATCGCGAACAGGGCGATCTCCATCCCGTCGGGAACATGGGTCATCGAGTGACCGTTCACGGCGTGCAGCGTGGCGACGGGCATAGGGGTGTTACGTCCCGGTAATGCATCCGCCTGAGCAACAAGGTGCTTTTTATCGAATAAACTCACGGTGTGACCTCCGGGTAGGTGATGTTTGGGTTAAGGTTGTCACGACGCGTTTAATTGAACACAATAAATGCGGTGAATGAGTCTAGATTTAAACATAAGAAATATTAGGTTGTTTAACCATTTTTCAACCCGTGAATTGGGTTTTGGGCTTTATGCCGTGATCTGCTGCGGAGCGGCACTTCATATGCTTCCAGGGGTGGAAACAAGGATATTCAGGAGAAAACGTGCCAAAAATCCGCCAGTTATGTTTAGTCAGTTTCTTGCTGACAAGCGGAGTCGCCGATGCGGCGAATGTTCGTTTGCAGGTTGAGGGGCTATCCGGCGCGCTGCAAAAAAACGTACGCGCACAGCTCTCCACGATCCAGAGCGACGAAGTGACGCCAGACCGTCGCTTCCGCGCCCGCGTGGATGACGCCATCCGCGGCGGTTTAAAAGCGCTCGGCTATTACGAACCCACCATCGACTTTGAGTTGCGTCCACCGCCGGCCAAAGGGCGGCAGGTGCTGATTGCCCGCGTCAAGCCGGGCGAGCCGGTGCTGATCGGCGGCACGGACGTGGTGCTGCGTGGCGGCGCGCGCACCGACCATGACTACCTTGATCTGCTGAATACGCGGCCGAAGAACGGCACCGTGCTCAATCACAGCGATTATGACGGCTTCAAAAAAGATCTCACTAAAGTGGCGCTGCGCAAAGGCTACTTCGACAGCCAGTTCAACAAAAGCCAGCTGGGCGTCTCTCTCGACCGGCATCAGGCGTTCTGGGACATCGATTACGACAGCGGGGAACGCTACCGCTTCGGCGATGTGACCTTCGAAGGCTCGCAAATCCGCGACGAGTACCTGCAGAACCTGATCCCCTTTAAAGAAGGCGACTATTACCAGTCGAAAGATCTGGCCGAGCTTAACCGCCGCCTCTCTGCTACCGGCTGGTTTAACTCGGTAGTGGTGGCCCCGGAGTTTGATAAAGCGCGCAAGACCAAAGTGCTGCCGCTGCATGGCGTGGTCTCGCCGCGCACCGAGAACACCATCGAGACCGGGGTCGGCTACTCCACCGACGTCGGTCCGCGGGTAAAAGCGACGTGGAAAAAGCCGTGGATGAACTCATACGGCCACAGCCTGACCACCAACGCCAGTATCTCTGCGCCCGAGCAGCAGCTCGATTTCAGCTATAAAATGCCGCTGCTGAAAAACCCGCTCGAGCAGTATTACCTGGTGCAGGGCGGCTTTAAGCGTACCGATCTGAACGATACCGA
Source organism: Leclercia adecarboxylata (assembly GCF_006874705.1). Lineage (NCBI taxonomy): Bacteria > Pseudomonadati > Pseudomonadota > Gammaproteobacteria > Enterobacterales > Enterobacteriaceae > Leclercia > Leclercia adecarboxylata. Next base: position 2,310,887 of record NZ_CP035382.1, read on the forward strand.
AGCCGACTCCACGACCCTCGCCGTGTCACGCTACTGGGACCTCTCCAGCGGCTGGCAGCGCGCCATTAACCTGCGCTGGAGCCTCGATCACTTTACCCAGGCCAACGTCACCAACACCACCATGCTGCTCTATCCTGGGGTGATGATCAGCCGGACCCGCTCCCGCGGCGGGCTGATGCCGACCTGGGGCGACTCCCAGCGCTATTCGGTGGACTACTCCAATACCGCCTGGGGCTCGGATGTTGACTTTGTGGTGGTGCAGGCGCAGAACGCCTGGATCCGCACCCTCTATGACCGGCATCGCTTCGTGATGCGCGGCAATCTGGGCTGGATTGAAACCGGCGACTTCGAGAAAGTGCCGCCGGATCTGCGCTTCTTCGCCGGGGGCGATCGCAGCATTCGTGGCTATAAATACAAATCCATCGCGCCGAAAGATGACGACGGCAAGCTGATCGGGGCCTCGAAGCTGGCTACCGGCTCGCTGGAGTATCAGTACAACGTCACCGGAAAATGGTGGGGGGCGACCTTTATCGACAGCGGGGAAGCGGTGAGCGATATCCGCCGCAGCGACTTTAAAACCGGCGCGGGCGTCGGGGTGCGCTGGGAGTCACCGGTCGGGCCGATCAAGCTCGATTTCGCCGTGCCGGTGGGGGATAAAGATGAACACGGTTTACAGTTTTACATCGGTCTGGGGCCTGAATTATGAGTTTATGGAAGAAAGTCAGCCTCGGTGTTGTGCTGTTTATCCTGCTGCTGCTGTCCGCGGTGGCCTTTCTGGTGGGGACCACCAGCGGGCTGCATCTGCTGTTTAAGGCGGCTAACCGCTGGGTACCGGGGCTGGAGATTGGCCAGGTCACCGGCGGCTGGCGCGACCTGCATCTGAAAAACGTCCGCTATGATCAGCCGGGCGTGGCGGTCAACGCCGGGGATCTGCACCTGGCGGTGAAGCTCAGCTGTTTGCGCGACAGCAGCCTGTGCATCAACGATCTGTCGTTAAAGGATGTCTTCGTGACGATAGATTCGAAAAAAATGCCGGAAGCGGCGCCGCCCGCCGAAGAGGAGAGCGGGCCGCTGGACCTCTCCACGCCATACCCGATTACCCTTAGCCGGGTGGCGCTGAATAACGTCAACGTCAAAATCGACGACACCACCGTGTCGGTGATGGACTTCACCTCCGGCCTGCGCTGGCAGGAGAAGAACCTGACCCTGACCCCTACCGCTTTGCAGGGGCTGCTGATTGCCCTGCCGAAAGTGGCGGAGGTGGCGCAGGAAGAGATCGTCGAGCCAAAAATTCAGAATCCGCAGCCGGAAGAGAAGCCGCTGGGCGAAACGCTGAAAGATCTCTTCTCTAAACCTGTCCTGCCGGAGATGACCGACGTTCATCTGCCGCTGAACCTCAATATCGAAGAGTTTAAGGGCGAGCAGCTGCGCCTGACCGGCGATACCGATCTGACGGTCTTCAATATGCTGCTGAAGGTGAGCAGTATCGACGGCAACATGAAGCTCGACGCGCTGGATATCGACACCAACCAGGGGAGCGTCAACGCCACCGGCAATGCGCAGCTGCGGGATAACTGGCCGGTGGATATCACCCTCAACAGCAGCCTGAACATCGACCCGATCAAGGGCGAGAAGGTGAAGCTGAAGGTCGGCGGCGCCCTGCGCGAGCAGCTGGAGTTTGGCGTGAACCTCTCCGGCCCGGTGGATCTGGTGCTGCGCGGCCAGACCCGGCTTGCCGAGGCGGGCCTGCCGCTTAACCTGGAAGTGGTTAGCGAACAGCTCTACTGGCCCTTCACCGGCGAGAAGCAGTATCAGGCTGATGACGTGAAGCTGAAGCTCACCGGCAAAATGACCGACTACACCCTGTCGTTCCGCACCGCGGTGAAAGGGGAGGGGCTGCCTCCCGCCGGTATCACACTGGATGCGAAGGGGAACGAGCAGCAGATCAACCTCGATAAGCTGACGGTTGCGGCGCTGGAGGGGAAAACCGAGCTGACGGCGCTGCTCGACTGGCAGAAGGCGATCAGCTGGCGCGGGGAGCTGAAGCTCACCGGGATTAACACCGCCAAAGAGGTGCCGGACTGGCCATCGAAGCTCGACGGACTGATTAAAACCCGCGGCAGCCTGTACGGCGGCAGCTGGCAGATGGACGTACCGGAGCTGAAAATCACCGGCAACGTGAAGCAGAACAAGGTGGATGTACATGGCTCGCTGAAGGGCAACAGCTACCTGCAGTGGATCATCCCGGGTCTGCACGTGGCGCTGGGCCGCAATACCGCCGACATCAAGGGTGAGCTGGGGGTGAAAGATCTGGATCTGGATGCCACCATCGACGCACCGAATCTTGATAACGCCCTGCCAGGGCTGGGCGGAACGGCGAAAGGGCTGGTTAAGGTGCGCGGCACGGTCGAGGCCCCGCAGCTGCTGGCCGATATCACCGCCAACGGCCTGCGCTGGCAGGAGCTCACCATCGCCCGCGTTCGCGTCGACGGCGATGTCAAATCCACCGACCAGATCGCCGGGCACCTGAACCTGCGCGTCGATCGTATTTCCCAGCCGGGCGTAAACCTCAGTCAGGTGACGCTGGAAGCCAAAGGTAGCGAGAAGCAGCACGATCTCCAGCTGCGCGTGCAGGGCGAGCCGGTCTCCGGCCAGCTGCACCTGGCCGGCAGTTTTGACCGTAAAGAGATGCGCTGGAAAGGCACCCTGGATAACACCCGCTTCGCCACCCCGGTGGGACCCTGGTCGTTAACCCGCTCCATTGCGCTGGATTACCGCAACGCGGAGCAGAAGATCAGCATCGGGCCGCACTGCTGGACCAACCCGAACGCCGAGCTGTGCGTGCCGCAAACCGTTGATGCAGGGGCCGAAGGGCGGGCGGTGGTGAACCTCAACCGCTTTGACCTCGCGATGCTCAAGCCGTTTATGCCGGAGTCTACCCAGGCCAGCGGCGTGTTTAGCGGCAAGGCCGATGTCGCCTGGGATGCCACCAAACCAGGACTGCCGCAGGGCAACGTCACGCTCTCCGGGCGTAACGTGAAGGTGACGCAGGTGGTGAACGATGCGCCGCTGCCGCTGGCGTTTACTACCCTGAATCTGACCGCCGATCTGCATAACAACCGCGCCGAACTGGGCTGGCTCATCCGCCTCGCCAACAACGGCCAGTTTGACGGCCAGATCCAGGTGACCGATCCGCAGGGGCAGCGCAATCTGGGCGGCAACGTCAACATCCGCAATCTCAACCTGGCGATGGCAAACGCCATTTTCTCCCGCGGCGAGAAGGCGGCCGGGATGCTGAACGCCAACCTGCGGCTGGCCGGCAGCGCGCAAAGCCCGCAGCTGTTTGGTCAGATGCAGCTTAACGGAGTGGATATCGACGGCAACTTTATGCCGTTCGATATGCTGCCGAGCCAGCTGGCGATGAATTTCAACGGCATGAGCTCGACGCTGGCGGGGACCGTTCGCACCCAGCAGGGGCAGATCAACCTCAGCGGCGATGCCGACTGGAGCCAGATCGACAACTGGCGTGCGCGGGTGGCGGCCAAGGGCAGCAAGGTGCGCATCACCGTGCCGCCGATGGTGCGGCTGGACGTCTCGCCGGACGTGGTCTTTGAGGCCACGCCGCAGCTGTTCACCCTCGACGGCCGGGTCGATGTCCCATGGGCGCGCATCGTAGTCCATGACCTGCCGGAGAGCGCGGTAGGCGTCTCCAGCGATGAGGTCATGCTCGATAACAATCTGCAGCCGGAGGAGACGCAGCGGGCCTCTATCCCGATCAACAGCAACCTGATCGTGCATGTGGGCAACAACGTGCGGCTGGATGCCTTTGGCCTGAAGGCGAGGCTGACCGGCGATCTGAAGGTCGCGCAGGATAAACAGGGGCTGGGCCTGAACGGGCAGATCACCATTCCGGAAGGGCGCTTCCACGCTTACGGGCAGGATCTGATTGTGCGTAAAGGCGAGCTGCTGTTCTCCGGTCCGCCAGATCAGCCCCTGCTGAATATCGAAGCGATCCGTAACCCGGAAGCTACCGAGAATGACGTGATCGCCGGGGTGCGCGTGACCGGCACCGCGGACGAACCGAAAGCGGAAATTTTCTCCGACCCGGCGATGTCCCAGCAGGAAGCGCTCTCATACCTGCTGCGCGGGCAAGGTCTGGACAGCAATCAGAGCGACAGTGCTGCGATGACCTCAATGTTAGTCGGCCTGGGGGTTGCACAAAGTGGTCAGGTTGTGGGTAAAATCGGGGAGACGTTTGGCGTAAGCAATCTGGCGCTGGACACCCAGGGAGTCGGTGACTCTTCCCAGGTGGTGGTCAGCGGCTATGTACTGCCGGGTCTGCAGGTGAAATATGGCGTGGGGATCTTTGACTCGCTGGCGACACTCACGTTACGCTATCGCCTGATGCCTAAGCTATATCTGGAAGCGGTGTCTGGCGTAGATCAGGCACTCGATTTGCTCTATCAGTTTGAGTTCTAGCAATGCGAATATTTGTCTACGGTAGTTTACGAACCAGGCAAGGCAACAGCCACTGGATGACCAACGCCCAGTTGCTGGGGGATTACAGTATCGAGAACTACCAGTTGTACAGCCTGGGCCACTATCCAGGCGCGGTTCCGGGGAACGGAGCAGTGCACGGTGAAGTGTATCGTATTGATAATGCCACGCTGGCCGAACTTGATGCCTTGCGCACAAGAGGCGGGGAATACGCTCGCCAGTTGATCCAGACACCTTACGGCAGTGCATGGATGTACGTGTACCAACGTTCGGTGGACGGCCTGACGCTGATTGAAAGCGGTAACTGGTTAGACAGAGACCAGTACTGAGATAAACAACGCCACCCTCGGGTGGCGTTGTTTTTTGTTATGCCCCTTCCTGGCGCAGCTTAAAGATCTGCACCGTCTCCAGCAGCTGTTCAGCCTGGCGATGCATCGCCTGCGCCGCCGCGGACGACTCCTGCGAAAGCGTAGCGTTTTGCTGCGTGGCGGCATCCATATGGGTGACGGCCACGTTCACCTGATCGATGCCGGTGCTCTGCTCGTGGCTGGCTAACGAGATCGCCTCAATCAGTTCACTCACCTTGCTGACGCTGTGCAGAATACCGGCCATGGCAACCCCGGCTTCTTTGACCTGACCATTACCCTCATCGATGCGGCTGACAGAGCGATCGATAAGGACGCGGATCTCTTTGGCGGCCGAGGCGGAACGCTGGGCCAGGGCGCGCACTTCAGCAGCCACCACCGCGAATCCACGGCCTTCGGTTCCCGCCCGGGCGGCTTCGACCGCGGCGTTCAGCGCAAGGATGTTGGTCTGGAAGGCGATACTGTCGATCATGCTGATGATGGTGTTGATCTCGCTGGAGAAATTATGGATCTCGCTCATGGTCTGCATGGCACGATCCACGGCCTCTTCCCCCTGACGCGCCACCAGACGGGCATTGCGGGCCAGATCGCTGGCGGTGCGTGAATGTTCCGCGTTGCTTTTGACCACCGAGGTCAGCTCTTCCATTGAGGCGGCGGTCTGCTCCAGGGCACTGGCCTGGGCTTCGTTACGGGAAGAGAGTTCATGGCTGCCGCTGGCAATCTGTGCCGAGGCGGTGGCGATGGTCTCGGTGCCGCTGCGTACCCCGGACACAATGCGGGTCAGGTTGATGTTCATCTCCTGCAGGGCATGCATCAGTTCGGCCGTCTCATCGCGACCGGCAACCGTAAAGCGGGACTGTAAATCCCCGGCGGCCACGGTACGGGCGATGCTGACCGCCTGGGCCAGGGGCCGGGTGATGCTGCGAATTAACCACCAGGTCACCAGCATTCCGGCGCCGAGAGTTAATGCCATCGTCAGCACCAGCATCCAGCGGGTCTGCTGATAGCGGGCCTGGTTCTGGTCAGCGATCTGCTGGTGAAGCACCTTTGCGTGCCGGAGGGTGTTTGCCACCACCTCGTCGATCATTCTGGTCGGTTCGCGGTCAATGCCGGTGACCTGCCTATCCACGCGCTGGGCGCTGGTCACATCCCCCACCTGATAATCGGCCAGCGCTTTCAGGTACTGTTGCTCCAGCCCGGCGTGGATCTGACGGGTTGCCAGCACCTCGCGATTATCCATACCGATTTTGGGCAGCAGCTCGCTCAAATGGGTGAGCAGCGCCTGGGTGGCCTGGCTCTCGCGACTAAAGGCATTTTTGTATTTATCGAACGCCTCCTGTCCCTGTGCTCCGCGCAGCAGGGTGTTTTTCCACTCCTGCACCTGGATCTTGAACTGCACCTGGGCGCTACGCGCGGTATCGATGCTTTCGGTGATGGACTGCTCCATCGTCATAATCTGTTCTTGCTGCCTCAGGCTGTCGTTGTTAATCGCCAGCCCGCGCAGGCCGGTGAAGAGCGTTGCAAGCAGCAACAGTGCGGCCAGCAGCCCCAGCCGCTGGCCAATGGTAAGGGTGTTGAGTTTCATCTGTAGCAGGTATTTCCCTGGTGAAATAAAGCGATCGTGATCACGTAACGAAGGTATCGACCGACGGCTGACAGACTTTAAGAGAGCGAAGGGGGATTAGGGCAGGAGAAACACGCTATCTAACTAATACTTCAGGAGAAAAAGTCTATGTGACAGTTTAGTGACAATTGACGGGCATAAAAAAGCCCCGACGTGTCGGGGCGTTTCGCAGGGTAAGAATTACTTCTTAGCGCGCTCGAAGGAGGCAACGATTTCCGCTTTAGCAGCTTCTGCGTTGTCCCAGCCTTCCACTTTCACCCATTTGCCTTTCTCGAGATCTTTGTAGTGCTCGAAGAAGTGGGCGATCTGCGCTTTCAGCAGTTCTGGCAGGTCGTTCACATCTTTAATGTGATCGTACTCTTTGCTCAGCTTGGTGTGCGGTACCGCAACCAGTTTCGCATCTTCACCGGCTTCGTCGGTCATCTTCAGCACGCCAACCGGACGGCAGCGGATCACGGAGCCCGGCTGCAGTGGGTATGGTGTTGGGACCAGCACGTCTACCGGGTCACCGTCCAGGGACAGGGTGTGGTTGATGTAACCGTAGTTGCACGGGTAGAACATCGCGGTAGACATGAAACGGTCAACGAACAGCGCGCCGGTGTCTTTGTCGATTTCGTATTTGATAGGATCAGCGTTCGCCGGGATTTCGATAACTACGTAGATGTCTTCCGGCAGTTCTTTACCCGCTGGGACGTTGAGTAAGCTCATGTCTGTGTCCTTTAAAATGATTGGTAATCAAGTGGCGAGTATTATAGCCAACTGGCGCCGAATGTCTTCGCCTGTTTTCGCCATTCCCTTCTCGCGGATGCCACTATCAGCCCTTTCTCATGACAAGATAATCCATAAACTCAGCCGCATTTTTAATGGCTCAATGAAAGCGATTACAAACTTGTGATTAACGTTTTATTCACTTCTCTGAAGTGTGATGTAACACACTCCGTTACATCTCGCATTGTCTATAGTCTGTTCGCAGAACACCTTTTACCCAACAATAAACTACCCTACGAGGACGTTCTTATGTGGAAGCGCTTACTTCTTGTCACAGCAGTTTCAGCAGCCATGTCGTCTATGGCGATGGCCGCCCCATTAACCGTAGGATTCGCACAAGTCGGCTCGGAATCAGGCTGGCGAGCGGCTGAAACCAACGTCGCGAAAAGCGAGGCCGAAAAGCGCGGCATCACGCTGAAAATCGCAGATGGTCAGCAAAAGCAGGAAAACCAGATCAAAGCGGTACGCTCTTTTATCGCCCAAGGCGTTGACGCCATCTTCATTGCGCCGGTCGTGGCAACAGGCTGGGAGCCGGTGTTGAAAGAAGCCAAAGATGCCGAAATTCCGGTGTTTCTGCTCGATCGTTCCATCGATGTAAAAGACAAATCTCTCTATATGACTACCGTTACCGCCGACAACGTCCTGGAAGGTAAATTAATCGGTGAGTGGCTGGTGAAACAGGTGGATGGAAAGCCGTGTAACGTGGTTGAGCTGCAGGGCACCGTCGGCGCCAGCGTGGCCATCGATCGTAAGAAAGGCTTTGCTGATGCCATCTCCAAAGCGTCAAACATCAAGATTATCCGCTCTCAGTCCGGCGACTTCACCCGCAGTAAAGGGAAAGAGGTTATGGAGAGCTTCATCAAAGCCGAGAACAACGGCAAAAACATCTGCATGGTTTACGCCCATAACGACGACATGGTGATCGGCGCCATTCAGGCCATTAAAGAAGCGGGTCTGAAACCGGGCACCGATATTCTGACCGGCTCCATCGACGGCGTGCCGGATATCTATAAGGCGATGATCGATAAAGAGGCCAACGCCAGCGTTGAGCTGACGCCAAACATGGCAGGCCCGGCCTTCGACGCGCTGGAAAAATTCAAGAAAGACGGCACCATGCCGGAGAAAGTCACCATTACCAAATCCACCCTCTACCTGCCTGATACCGCTAAAGAAGAGTTAGAGAAGAAGAAAAATATGGGCTACTAAGCTCCAGTGAAAATGCCGGGCGACGCTGCGCTTGCCCGGCCTACGATACGCTTTTTGTAGGCCGGATAAGCGTAGCGCCATCCGGCGTGATGCAGGGGGAACCATGACCACAGACCAACACCAGGAAATCCTCCGCACAGAAGGATTGAGCAAGTACTTTCCCGGCGTGAAAGCGCTGGATAGTGTCGATTTCAGCCTGCGCCGTGGCGAGATTATGGCGCTGCTGGGCGAGAACGGCGCCGGGAAATCGACCCTGATTAAAGCCCTGACCGGGGTGTATCACGCCGATCGCGGCACCATCTGGCTGGAAGGCCAGGCCATTTCGCCCAAAAATACCGCCCATGCCCAGCAGCTGGGGATCGGGACGGTTTATCAGGAAGTGAACCTGCTGCCGAACATGTCGGTGGCCGATAACCTGTTTATCGGTCGCGAGCCGCGTCGTTTTGGCTTTTTGCGCCGCAAAGAGATGGAAGCCCGCGCCACGAAGCTAATGGAGTCCTACGGCTTTTCCCTCGACGTGCGCGAACCGCTAAACCGCTTTTCGGTGGCGATGCAGCAGATCGTCGCCATCTGCCGCGCCATCGATCTCTCCGCCAAAGTGCTGATCCTCGATGAACCCACCGCCAGCCTGGACACCCAGGAGGTGGAGATGCTCTTCACCCTGATGCGCCAGCTGCGCGATCAGGGGGTAAGCCTGATCTTCGTCACCCACTTCCTCGATCAGGTCTATGAGGTGAGCGACCGCATTACCGTGCTGCGTAACGGCAGCTTTGTCGGCTGCCGCGAAACCCGCGAGCTGCCGCAAATCGAGCTGGTGAAAATGATGCTCGGCCGCGAGCTGGAGACTAACGCCCTGCAGCGTGCGGGCCGGACGCTGCTCAGCGAGAAACCCATTGCGGCATTTAAGGATTACGGCAGGAAGGGCACCATTGCGCCCTTTAACCTGGAGGTGCGTCCCGGCGAGATCGTCGGCCTGGCGGGGCTGTTAGGCTCCGGTCGTACCGAAACCGCCGAGGTGATCTTCGGCATTAAGCCTGCCGACACCGGCACTGCCCTGATTAAAGGCAAGCTCCAGGCGCTGCGCTCCCCGCATCAGGCCTCCAGCCTCGGGATCGGTTTCTGCCCGGAAGACAGGAAAACCGACGGGATAATTGCCGCGGCCTCGGTGCGCGAAAACATCATTCTGGCCCTGCAGGCCCAGCGCGGCTGGCTGCGGCCCATTCCGCGTAAAGAGCAGAACGCCATTGCCGAACGCTTTATTCGCCAGCTGGGCATCCGCACCCCGAGCGCGGAGCAGCCGATCGAGTTTCTCTCCGGCGGCAACCAGCAGAAGGTGCTGCTGTCGCGCTGGCTGCTGACCAAACCGCAGTTCCTGATCCTCGACGAGCCGACGCGCGGTATCGACGTGGGGGCGCATGCGGAGATCATCCGCCTGATCGAAACCCTCTGCGCCGACGGCCTGGCGCTGCTGGTTATCTCGTCGGAGCTGGAGGAGCTGGTGGGCTACGCCGATCGCGTGATCATCATGCGTGACCGGCAACAGGTGGCCGAGATCCCGCTGGACGCGCTGTCCGTTCCGGCAATCATGAACGCCATTGCGGCATAAGGAGTACATCGTGATGTCACGTTCACTCTCTCAGACCGGCGAGCCGAAGCGCCGCTTCCGCTGGCCCACCGGTATGCCGCAAATCATTGCGCTGCTGCTGGTGCTGCTGGTGGATAGCCTCGTTTCACCGCATTTTTATCAGATTATCCTTCAGGATGGCCGCCTGTTCGGCAGCCCGATTGATATTTTAAACCGCGCCGCGCCGGTGGCTCTGCTGGCGATTGGTATGACCCTGGTGATCGCTACCGGCGGTATCGACCTGTCGGTCGGGGCGGTGATGGCTATCGCGGGTGCCACGGCAGCCTCGATGACCGTAGCCGGACACAGCCTGCCGGTGGTACTGCTGGTGACGCTGGGTACCGGTGTGCTGGCAGGGTTGTGGAACGGCATCCTGGTGGCGATCCTCAAAATACAGCCCTTCGTTGCTACCCTGATCCTGATGGTGGCCGGACGCGGGGTGGCGCAGCTGATCACCTCCGGGCAGATCGTCACCTTCAACGCCCCCAATCTGGCATGGATCGGCAGCGGCTCGCTGCTGTTCTTCCCGACGCCGGTGATCATCGTGGTGGTGACGCTGATTGCCTTCTGGCTGTTCACCCGCAAAACCGCCCTCGGGATGTTTATTGAAGCGGTGGGGATTAACATTCGCGCGGCGAAAAACGCCGGGGTCAGTACCCGCCTGATGGTGATGCTGACCTACGTCTTAAGCGGGGTGTGCGCCGCCATTGCCGGGATTATCGTCGCGGCGGATATTCGCGGGGCGGACGCCAACAACGCTGGCCTGTGGCTGGAGCTGGATGCGATCCTTGCGGTGGTGATCGGCGGCGGGTCGCTGATGGGCGGACGCTTTAACCTGCTGCTGTCGGTGATTGGCGCGCTGATTATCCAGGGGATGAACACCGGGATCCTGCTGTCCGGTTTCCCGCCGGAGCTCAATCAGGTGGTGAAAGCGGTAGTGGTGCTCTGCGTGCTGATCGTCCAGTCGCCGCGCTTTATCAGTCTAATTAAGGGGATGCGTGGCCATGATAAAACGTAATTTACCGTTAATGATCACCCTGGGCGTGTTCGTGCTGGGCTATCTCTACTGTCTGACGCAATTCCCCGGTTTTGCCTCGACGCGGGTGATCTGCAACATCCTGACCGATAACGCCTTCCTCGGGATCATCGCCGTCGGTATGACCTTCGTGATCCTCTCCGGCGGGATCGATCTCTCCGTGGGGTCGGTGATCGCCTTTACCGGCGTCTTCCTGGCGAAAGCGATCGGTTACTGGGGTATCTCTCCGCTGCTGGCCTTCCCGCTGGTGCTGGCGATGGGCTGCGCCTTCGGGGCCTTTATGGGGTTGCTGATCGACGCCCTGAAGATCCCGGCATTCATTATCACCCTCGCCGGGATGTTCTTCCTGCGCGGGGTCAGCTATCTGGTGTCCGAGGAGTCGATCCCGATCAACCATCCGGTCTACGACACCCTCTCCAGCCTGGCGTGGAAAATTCCCGGCGGCGGGCGTCTGAGCATTCTCGGGCTGGTGATGCTGGCGGTGGTGGTGATTGGCATTTTCCTCGCCCACCGCACCCGCTTCGGCAATGAGGTGTATGCCATCGGCGGCAGCGCGACCTCTGCCAACCTGATGGGGATCTCCACCCGCAGCACCACCATTCGTATCTATATGCTCTCAACCGGGCTGGCGACGCTGGCGGGGATCGTCTTCTCTATCTATACCCAGGCGGGCTATGCCCTCGCGGGAGTGGGCGTGGAGCTGGACGCCATTGCCTCGGTGGTGATTGGCGGCACGCTGCTCAGCGGCGGGGTCGGTACGGTGCTGGGTACGCTGTTCGGGGTGGCAATCCAGGGGCTGATCCAGACCTATATCAACTTCGACGGCACCCTCAGCTCGTGGTGGACCAAGATTGCGATTGGCATCCTGCTGTTCATCTTTATCGCCCTGCAGCGCGGGCTGACGGTATTGTGGGAGAACCGCCAGAGCTCGCCTGTAACACGGGTTAGCACAACAACTACAAAGTAGTAACATACTGAATTTACTGTAAGTCTAAATCTTTTCCGGTAGCGGCCGATAACCTTTAATTCTGTCCAGATTTATCTCGCTACCGGAAATAACATCATGCTTAAAACGCTATCGATTCGTACCGGCTTGCTTTCGTTACTGGCCGTCATGACCCTCCTGCTGCTGCTCGTCAGCGGTATTGGCATTTATGCCCTCACGCAGAGTTCCGCTTCACTGCAGCGCATTAATCATCTTCAGGGCGAGCAGCTGGTGCAGCTCAATTCGGGCTACACCCTGATCCTGCGCGCGCGCAACGAGGCGGGGCAGGCCGTGCGCATGATGGAGGTCGGCCTGCTGGATGATGCCGCCAAATCGGTGAAGAACATCAATGACGAAATCACTCAGGCACAAACCACGCTGAAAAACGTGATCGATGGCGGAGTAAAGGATCCCGAAGGCGAGCAACTGCTGAAGAAGGTTGCGGCGAGCCTTGCGGCCTATAACGCCCAGGGGATCGTGCCGATGCAGAACGCGCTGAAAGAGCAGAGCGCCGATGCCTATTACGATCTGCTGGAGAACCACCTGGTGCCGGTGGCGCGTCAGTTTGATAACGACATGCAGGCTTTCCAGGCCTGGAGCGACAGCCGCGGTAAAGCCGAAGTGGCGGCGGTGCAGGCCAGCAAAGAGCGGGTGATGCTGCTGATTATCGTCGCCGCGCTGCTGACCGCGGGCATCATTGTGCTGGCCTGGCTGGCCCTGCGTCATATGCTGCTGAAGCCGCTCTCCACCTCTATCGCCCAGCTTGAGCACGTGGCGGCCGGCGATCTGACCCACGCCCTCAGCGCACCCGCCAGCCAGGAGTTTAACCGCCTGAATGCCGCCATCGAAGAGATGCGCCAGTCGCTGATGGGCTCGGTACTGCGCGTGCGCGATGCCAGTTCGCAGATCGATACCGGCAGCCGGGAGCTGACCGCCGGCAACATGCACCTGGCCCAGCGTACGGAGTCGACCGCTACCTCGCTGGAGCAGACCGCGGCCAGCATGGAAGAACTCACCGCCACGGTGAAACAGAACGCCCACAACGCCGAGCAGGCACACCAGGTGGCGAAGACGATGTCTGATACTGCCGATCGCGGCAGCGAAATGGTGTGCTACGTGATTGAGAAGATGCGCGACATCTCCGGCAGCGCCGACCGCATCGCCGATATTCTTAGCGTCATCGACGGCATAGCCTTCCAGACCAATATCCTGGCGCTGAACGCCTCGGTAGAAGCGGCCCGCGCGGGTGAGCAGGGTCGTGGTTTTGCGGTGGTGGCCGGTGAAGTGCGTATCCTCGCCAGCCGCAGCGCCGATGCGGCAAAAGAGATCCGCACCCTGATTAGTGATTCGCAGTCACACGTCAGTGAAGGCAGCGATCTGGCCCAGCAGGCGGGTGAAACCATGGATGAGATCGCCACCGAAGTGATGCGCATGACCCGCCTGATGCGTGAGATTGCCAACGCGTCGCACGAGCAGAGCCGGGGTATTGAGCAGGTGAATATTGCGGTCAATCAGATGGACGAAACCGCGCAACAAAACGCGGCTCTGGTCCAGCAGTCTTCCGCCGCGACGCGCTCGCTGGAAGAGCAATCACGCGAGCTTATCGAGGCGATGTCGTCGTTTAAACTGTCGACGCAACAGGCATAGCGTCATCGCGTTCCGGCGCCGCTGGCGTCGGGATGCTCTCTCCGGCGGACGGCGCGCTGGCGATATGGTCGTGGATCAAGCCCAGCAGCTTTTCCATCTCGGCGGTCAGATGCAGCGCATAGGGCGTTGGCTCAAGAAACAGGCCTTTGCGGGTAAACAGCGGCTCATTAAACAGCATCCCAAAGCGTTTCAGCGCCAGGCTCACGGCCGGTCTGGACATATCAAGACGTAAAGAGGCTTTGGCCATGCTCCCGCACCTGACGACTTCAATAAATACCGGAATCAGATTGAGGTCGATACCAGTGGATGAGCGAGAGAGATTTTTCATTTCTGCTGATTTCCGTTGAACACTATTTGAACGCCGTAATGATGACGGATTGAGTCGGTGGGTTACAGCAGCATTTTTATATAGTGTTATACCGACAAAGGTATAAATCACTGGAAAAACAAAAGGGGCCGGGCGGCCCCTTTTGGTCAAACATACCGACAATAAAAAGGGGCCGTATGGCCCCTTTTGATCAATCGAATAAATCAGGCATCCGGGTATTCACGGATTAAGCGTTCGACGTCTTCCACCATATGATCGTTGCCGACGAAGAACGAACGGCGCTGGTGCAGACTCTCAGGAATGATATCCATAATCCGCTCTTTACCGTCGCTGGCTTTACCGCCCGCCTGCTCGGCGAGGAAGGCCATCGGGTTGCACTCGTACAGCAGACGCAGCTTGCCTTCCGGGTGGCTGGCGGTGCTTGGATAGAGGTAGATCCCGCCTTTCAGCAGGTTGCGGTGGAAATCCGCCACCAGGGAGCCGATATAGCGCGAGGTGTAGGGACGCTGGGTCGCTTTATCCTCTTCCTGGCAGAATTTGATGTATTTCTTCACGCCCGCCGGGAATTTAATGTAGTTCCCTTCGTTGATGGAGTAGGTGCTGCCTTTCTGCGGATAGCGCATGCGCTCCTGGCACAGGCAGAACACACCCAGTGACGGATCGTAGGTAAAGGCATGCACGCCGCAGCCGGTGGTGTAGACCAGCATGGTGGAGGAGCCGTAAACCACATAGCCCGCCGCGACCTGCTTGTTGCCCGGCTGCAGGAAATCTTCTTCGGTTACCGGGGTGCCGACAGGGGTGACCCGGCGGTAAATGGAGAAAATCGTGCCGACAGAGACGTTAACGTCGATGTTGGAGGAGCCATCCAGCGGATCCATCAGAACGACATATTTTGCATGTTCACACCCTTCAAAGACGACGATTTCGTCTTCTTCTTCCGAGGCGATCCCCGCAACGATGTCGCGTGCGCGCAGTGCAGCTTTCAGTTTTTCGTTCGCGAACAGATCGAGTTTCTGTTGAACTTCGCCCTGCACGTTTTCAGCACCGCTGGCACCCAGGATATCGACCAGACCGGCCTTGTTGATATCGCGATGGATGATCTTGGCGCCCAGCTTTATTGCCGACAACAAAGCAGTGAGCTCACCGGTAGCATGCGAGAACTCGTGCTGCTTTTCGACAATAAATTCACCTAACGTTTTCATAACACCTTCCCTGCATTGGATGTTGAGTAAAGTTGTTGATGCCCAACAATCTTAACAAACTTTCAAATCTTCGCGCAGAGGTGAATCGCGCCAGCTGAGTACAGATTTTCCTGAAATGCGTTTCTCTGCTGCTGACATATGCGTAAAATGTGCGCCACATTGAAGAAGGATAGTGACGTATGCGCATTCATATATTGGGGATTTGTGGCACTTTCATGGGCGGCCTGGCTATGCTGGCGCGCGCTCTTGGCCATGAAGTGACAGGTTCGGACGCCAATGTGTATCCGCCGATGAGCACGCTGCTGGAAAACCAGGGCATCTCACTTATTGAGGGTTACGACGCCAGCCAGCTCGATCCGCAGCCGGATCTGGTGATCATCGGTAACGCCATGACCCGTGGCAACCCCTGCGTAGAAGCCGTGCTGGAAAAGAATATTCCCTACATGTCGGGCCCGCAGTGGCTGCACGACTTTGTGCTGCGCGATCGCTGGGTTGTGGCCGTTGCCGGTACTCATGGCAAAACCACCACCGCCGGGATGGCGACCTGGATCCTTGAGGCCTGCGGCTACAAGCCGGGCTTCGTGATCGGTGGCGTACCGGGGAATTTCGAGGTTTCTGCCCGCCTGGGCGACAGCCCGTTCTTTGTCATTGAGGCGGATGAATATGACTGCGCCTTCTTTGACAAACGCTCTAAATTTGTCCACTACTGCCCGCGGACGCTGATCCTCAATAACCTTGAGTTCGATCACGCGGACATCTTTGACGACCTGAAAGCGATTCAGAAGCAGTTCCACCACCTGGTGCGCATCGTGCCGGGTCAGGGACGTATTATCCTGCCGGAAAACGACATCAACCTGAAGCAGACCCTGGCGATGGGATGCTGGAGCGAGCAGGAGCTGGTGGGCGAGCAGGGCCACTGGCAGGCGAAAAAGCTCACCAACGATGCCTCCCAGTGGGAAGTTCTGCTGGATGGCGAAAAAGTTGGGGAAGTACACTGGGCGCTGGTAGGCGAACACAACATGCATAACGGCCTGATGGCGATTGCCGCGGCCCGTCATGTGGGCGTGCTGCCTGCCGATGCGGCTCATGCGCTGGGATCGTTTATCAACGCCCGTCGCCGCCTGGAACTGCGCGGCGAAGCGAATGGCGTGACGGTGTATGACGATTTTGCCCATCACCCGACGGCGATCCTCGCGACGCTGGCGGCGCTGCGCGGCAAAGTGGGCGGCACGGCACGCATTCTGGCCGTCCTGGAACCGCGCTCCAACACCATGAAAATGGGCGTCTGCAAAGATGACCTGGCCCCGTCGTTAGGCCGTGCCGATGAAGTCTTCCTCCTGCAGCCGCAGCATATTCCCTGGCAGGTGGCGGAAGTGGCTGAAGCCTGCATCCAGCCTGCGCACTGGAGTGCCGATGTGGATACGTTAGCGGAGATGGTGGTGAAGACCGCGCAGCCGGGGGATCACATTCTGGTGATGAGCAACGGCGGGTTTGGTGGCATCCATCAGAAGCTGCTGGACGGTCTGGCGAAGAAAGCGGAAGTCGCAGAGTAATAAAAAAGCCCGGTGGCGCTAACGCTTACCGGGCCTGCAATTCGCACGCTTTTGTAGGCCGGATAAGGCGTTTACGCCGCCATCCGGCAAACAGCATGCACGATATTAACCTTCGGCTTCTGCCAGTTCGCGCAGATACTGGAAGATCAGACGCGCAGACTTCGGCGGCTTATTCCCTTCTTTCTCTTTCTTCGCATTACGGATAAGCGTTCGCAGCTGCTGGCGATCGGCGTCCGGCCACAGGTTCAGCACCTCCGCCAGGGCGTCATCGCCATTATCAATCAGGCGATCGCGGATCTGCTCCAGCTTATGGAACAGGGCAACCTGCTGGTTGTGGCGGTTTTTCAGCTTGTCCAGCGCCTGGCGAATGGGTTCTACATCGCGCTGGCGCAGCATTTTACCAATCAACTGAAGCTGGCGACGGCGGCCCTCTTTCTTGATGCGTTGTGCCAGTTCGATGGCGGCACGCAGATCGGGGTCGAGCGGGATTTTATCCAGCGCGTTTTTGCCCAGCTCTACCATTTCCGCACCAAGCTGTTTTAACTCTTCGGCGTCGCGTTTAATTTCACTTTTACTGACCCAGATGATCTCATCATCTTCGTCTTCGATGTCATCACCGGGAACGTCGTCGAGCCAGTCTTCGGGCTGCTTAGTCATGTCAGGCTCCTTAAAAAAAGAGGCTAATCTTACCAGTTTAGGCGCGTACTGAGAAACGGTTCTCTGATAGACTTCAGCTAACTACACCTTACATTATGGCATTTACGATGAAAGTGATCTCACAAGTTGCAGCGCAGCGTAAAGCACTGGAAGAGGCCGTCTCCATGGCTCTGGAGCTGGCGTCAGCGAAATCCGACGGGGCAGAAGTCGCCGTCAGCAAAACCACTGGTCTGAGCGTCAGCACCCGCTATGGCGAGGTGGAAACCGTTGAATTTAATAGCGATGGCGCGTTAGGGATTACTGTTTATCACCAGAACCGTAAAGGCAGTGCCTCCTCCACCGACCTCAGCCCGGACGCCATAGCGCGTACCGTGCAGGCGGCGCTGGATATCGCCGCCTACACCTCGCCGGATCCTTACGCAGGCGTCGCAGACCGCGAATTGCTGGCTTTTGAGGCCCCGGATCTGGATCTGTTCCACCCGGCAGAAGTGACCCCTGACGAAGCCATTGAGTTCGCGGCTCGCGCGGAACAAGCCTCCCTTAACGCCGATAAGCGCATCACCAACACCGAAGGCGGCAGCTTTAACAGCCACTACGGCATCAAAGTTTTTGGCAACAGCCACGGTATGCTGCAGGGCTACAGCTCCACCCGTCACTCGCTCTCCAGCTGCGTCATCGCCGAAGAGAATGGCGACATGGAGCGCGATTACGCCTACACCATTGGCCGCGCGCTGGGCGATCTTCAGTCGCCGGAGTGGGTTGGGATGGAGTGCGCAAAACGCACATTGTCCCGCCTCGCTCCACGAAAACTGTCTACCATGAAAGCACCGGTGATCTTTGCCAATGAAGTGGCGACCGGGCTGTTCGGGCATCTGGTGGGCGCTATTGCCGGTGGGGCGGTATACCGTAAGTCGACCTTCCTGCTCGACGCGCTGGGCACGCAGATCCTGCCGGAATGGCTGACCATTGAAGAGCATCCGCACCTGCTGAAAGGGCTGGCCTCCACGCCGTTCGACAGCGAAGGCGTGCGCACGGAGCGTCGCGATATCATCAAAGACGGCATCCTGACACAGTGGCTGCTGACCAGCTACTCCGCGCGCAAACTGGGGCTGCAAAGCACCGGCCATGCGGGCGGCATCCACAACTGGCGGATCCCTGGCCGCGGCCTGAGCTTTGAGCAGATGCTGAAAGAGATGGGCACCGGGCTGGTAGTGACCGAGTTGATGGGCCAGGGCGTCAGCGGCGTCACCGGCGACTACTCGCGCGGGGCGTCCGGCTTCTGGGTCGAGAACGGTGAAATTCAGTATCCGGTGAGCGAAATTACCATCGCCGGCAACTTAAAGGATATGTGGCGCAATATCGTGACGGTGGGTAACGATATTGAAACCCGCAGCAATATCCAGTGCGGATCGGTGCTGTTGCCGGAGATGAAGATCGCCGGCCAGTAACACTCAAGCGCACTCCGGTGCGCTTTTTTTTGATAATAAAAAAGGAAGTGAGCAATGCGTAAAAACCTGTTAGCCATCCTCGCAGCCTCAACGCTGGTATTGAGTTCGTCGGTGTTTGCCGACCTGGAAGACAATATGGACACCCTCAGCGAAAACCTGAAGGTGGTGCAGAAAACGGACAATGCGGCGGAGATGAAAGGCGCCCTGACCAAAATGCGTGCTGCTGCGGTAGATGCGCAAAAAGAGACCCCGCCGAAGCTGGAAGGCAAAGCGGAAGACAGCGCCGAGATGAAAGATTACCGTCACGGTCTGGAGACGCTGGTCGGGCAGATTGACGGCGCGCTGAAGCTGGCCAACGAAGGCAAAGTGAAAGAGGCGCAGGCGGCAGCCGACGGGTTTGTCACCACGCGCAATACTTATCACAAAAAATACCGTTAATGGGTGCCTGAGCCGCACGTCCTCTCCCCGTGTTGCGGAGGCGTACTAAACGCCTCCGCATGTTTGCTCCCTACGATCCGGAGCGACAGTCCATTTGCGCAATCACTTCAAGCGAACCGTTTCGAAAACGGATCTCGCACAGTGTCTTCCGCGTCACCAGCGTTAAGATGATTATTGTCAAAGAAATAATCATCAAAACCCCGATACTGGGATCTCTGCGTTTCATGGATGCCTCCTTGCTTTTTAAGCGGGTAAGGCAGCGAACTTCACGTGTCAGGACGTGTCGTTTCGGGCCCCATCCCTGATTTTTATTCAGGTGGGGCTTTCCACTTCCCGTCCCATGCATGAGACGGTCAGTCTCAAGCACCCACGGCCACTCTACCCAATCCGCATAAGAAAACCTTATCCAGCTCACATTTCTACGAGTCTGCTCGTAAACTTTTTCACTTCCACAACCCCGCTTTACCCGCTCAGGAGCGTGATATTCATCACGTTAGACCAGCGAAAAATCATCATTCAGCGCAATTATGTGGCACAGATCACTGGCGCCGCTCTCCTTTCCACTTCGAAGTGGAAAACAACTCGCTACAAACCCATAACAGCGGGCGTTAGTTTTATCCCAGAGCCAATAACGGGGTAAGACGAGTGATTAACGGAACGGTAATAAACGACACTGGAGACCAGGCGGCGCAAACTGAACAGCTGGCCGACACCATGCTCAAGCAGACCTTCACGCTGCTTAGTCATCACCACATTATCCCCAATGCCGTTCAGGAGCAGATGCTGACCTCCCACGTTCGCGCCATGGCGCACCGGTCGGTGACCGGCGAGCCGCTGCCGGAGGTCGAGGCTGACCTGTTCGACGAAATTTCACCTGAATCAATGCGGCTTGCCCGCGAAGTCGTGGCGCAGTTTGGCAACCTTCCTGATGAAGAAGCCTGGCTGCTCTCCGTCCACTTTGAAGTCGCAAAAGACAACCTTTAAGGAGCACATCATGGAACAAATTACAGTCGTTATCGGCGATCGCCTGGGTAAAGGTCAGAAGGTTGCAGCAGGCGTTGAAAAAGCGGGCGGCCGCGCAGTGGTGGTACCAGGCGTGGCGGCGGACATGAAGCTGGGTGACGTGATGAAGGCGGAAAACGCCACCTTCGGCATCTCCTTCTGCGGCAGCGGCGGCGCGGGTGCCATCACCGCTCAGACCAAATATGGCTACAAAGCCAAGTACGGCATGCGTTCCGTGGAAGAGGGCGTTACCGCCATCAACGAAGGCTGCAACGTGCTGGGCTTTGGCTTTATGGATAAAGAAGAGCTGGGCGAGCGTCTGGTACAGGCGTGGCAGAAGAAGCACGGCGCATAAGCATGAAAGAACAGTTCACCACCACGGTGAGAGTGAAAGGCAAGGGTGACGCCAAAGCGCGCGCCTTTGCCGACGCGCTGAACCACGTTCAGGCCGCGGTGATGAGAGCATCGCCGCATATCTTACTGCGTATTGAGCCACAGGATGTGCAGGTTGTTCAGGCGCAAGAAGCGGTGCGTAAAGAGGCGTTTCTGTTCTTCTTTTTGCGCCGGGAAAGACGCACCTACAGCGTGGAGCTGGACGTGACCGTCAACGTGACTGCCATCAATCTGGACCAGGTGGACTTTGTCACGCAACGCTGATTCTTACTAATAGGGCAGACTAATGTTCCTGATAATTTTAATAAAATCGCTCATCATCGGCGGCCTGGTTGGCGTCGGCGTGGGCGCCGGGGCTGCACGCATGTTTCATGCGCCTACCACACAGGGTATGGGCGCGTTTCGTACGTTGGGGGAGCTGAACTCCTGTGAGGGAGACCCAGCGTCTCACTTCTCCTTTGGGTTAGGCTTCTTCTTCAACGCCTGGGCTTCGTCGGTTGCGGCGGGCTCCTTCACCCAGGACGTTGACCACCGCATCATCCCGAACTGGGGTGCCGCGGCGCTGATGATCAAAAACCGCAACGTCGGCGAGACGCTGCACGATCCCCGCAAAATGGCGATCGCCTGCGGCGTGATCGGCATGATTGTCGTCACCTTCCTGAACCTCACCGCGTCGTCCGTTCCTGCTGCGCTTCAGGTGACCGCCGTGAAGGTGCTGGTACCTGCCGCTAACCTGCTGGTGAACACCGTGATGCCGGTGATCTTCTGGCTGGCGGCTATCGATGCGGGTAAAAAATCGGGCTTCTGGGCCACCGTCTTTGGCGGCGCGGCGCAGCTGATTATGGGTAACGCCGTACCGGGCCTGGTGCTGGGGATCCTGATCGGTAAAGGCGTGGAAGAGAGCGGCTGGAACCACGTCACCAAAGTGATGATGGTCGCCATCGTCGCGCTGTTCGTGCTGAGCGGCTTCTTCCGCGGCTTCGACATGAAGATGATTGAATCCTTCCATCTGACCGTGCCGAACTGGCTCGACATGATCCACAACTCGCTCAGCGGCAAGTAACAGGAGCCTCTAAATGGAACAGAATAAAGGTTTTTGGTATGCCGACTGGTCGTTCCCGATCTTCGTTGGCCTGCTCTCCTCCGGCGTGTTCGCCGGGACGCACATGTACTACCTCTACGGTATCGGCGCTTTTAACGAAGTGGCCTTCGTGGCGATGCTGAAAGCGGGTATCGATACCGGTGCCTACGGCGCGGTGGCGGCGTTCGGCGCCAGCTTCCTGTTTGCCCGTATTATCGAAGGCTCCCTGGTGGGGATCCTCGATATCGGCGGGGCGATCCAGACCGGGGTGGGCCTCGGCGTTCCGGCGCTCTTGCTGGGGGCGGGCATCATGTTCCCGGTGACCAACTTTATCGCCTCGCTGGCGACCGGCCTGATTATTGGCCTGGCGATTGGTTACATCATCATCCTGGCACGTAAGTTCACCATCAATCAGAGCAACTCCACCTACGGGGCTGACGTGATGATGGGGGCGGGTAACGCCTCCGGCCGCTTCCTCGGGCCGTTGATTATCCTCAGCGCGATGACCGCGTCGATTCCCATCGGCATCGGTTCCCTGTTAGGCGCCCTGCTGTTCTACATCTGGCAGAAGCCGATTACCGGTGGCGCCATCCTCGGTGCGATGCTGTTGGGCTGGCTGTTCCCGGTCGCCCTTTAATACCCGCGGGCGCTCAGGCGCCCGCCTTATCAGGAGAACCCCATGTTTGATTTACTCCTGCGCCGCGCGCGCCTCACCGACGATACCCTGACCGATATCGCCATTCAGGACGGGAAGATCGCAGCGGTGGGCAACATCGCCGCGCCTGCCCAAAAAACGGTGGAGCTGAACGGCGAAGTGTTTGTCAGCGCAGGCTGGATTGACTCCCACGTCCACTGCTACCCGAACTCCCCGATTTACCACGACGAGCCGGACAGCGTGGGCATTGCCACCGGCGTCACCTCGGTAGTGGACGCCGGCAGCACCGGGGCGGATGACGTGGACGACTTCTGCGCCATCACCCGTAAGGCCTCCACCGAGGTATTTGCCCTGCTGAACATCTCCCGCGTGGGGCTGATTGCCCAGAACGAACTGGCCAACATGGCCAACATCGACGCTGACGCGGTGAAGCAGGCGGTACAACGCCACCCGAATTTTATCGTCGGCCTGAAAGCGCGCATGAGCAGCAGCGTGGTCGGTGAGAACGGCATTACGCCGCTGGAGCGCGCCAAAACGATCCAGAAAGAGAACGGCGATCTGCCTCTGATGGTACACATCGGCAACAACCCGCCGAATCTCGACGAAATCGCCGACCTGCTGAGTTCCGGCGATATCATCACCCACTGCTACAACGGCAAACCGAACCGCATTCTGACCCCCTCCGGGGAACTGCGCGCCTCCGTCACCAACGCCCTGAAGCGCGGCGTGCGTCTGGACGTCGGCCACGGCACCGCGAGCTTCAGCTTTGAGGTGGCGAAACGCGCCATCGCGATGGGCATTCTGCCGCACACCATCAGCTCGGATATCTACTGCCGCAACCGCATCAACGGCCCTGTAGGCTCGCTTTCGAGCGTGATGTCGAAGTTTCTCGCCATCGGCATGTCGCTGCCGCAGGTGATCGAGTGCGTGACCGCCAACGCCGCCGACGGCCTGCGCCTGGCCCATAAAGGCCGCATTCAGCCAGGTCTCGACGCCGACCTGACGCTGTTTACGATTAAACGCCAGCCAACCGTGCTGACGGATGCGGAAAACGACAGCCTGCAGGCTGAACACATTCTGGTGCCGCTTGCCGCGATCCGCGCGGGCAAGGGCTACATGACCGAACAAGGGAGCACGGAACATGCCTTCAATTTTTGAGAAATATAATTTAAAACAAGTGATTAACACCTCCGGGCGCATGACGGCGCTCGGCGTCTCCACCCCGCGCCCGGAAGTGGTGCAGGCGGCGATGGACGGCATGAACCAGTACTTCGAGATGAAGGATCTGGTCAACAAAACCGGCGAGTACATCGCGAAGCTGCTGGATGTGGAAGGGGCGACCGTCGTCTCCTGCGCCTCGGCGGGCATTGCCCAGTCGGTGGCGGCGGTGCTGGTGAAAGAGAGCGACTGGCTGCTGGAGAACCTGCACGTCACCCCGATTGAGAACAACGAGATTGTCCTGCCGAAAGGCCACAACGTTAACTTTGGCGCCCCGGTGGGCACCATGGTGGCGCTGGGCGGCGGCAGGCTGGTGGAAGCCGGTTACGCCAACGAATGCTCCGCCGATCAGCTGGCGGCGGCGATCACCCCGCGCACTGCGGCAATCCTCTATATCAAATCCCACCACTGCGTGCAGAAGAGCATGCTCAGCGTGGAGCAGGCGGCAGTGGTGGCGCGTAAACACGACCTGCCGCTGATCGTCGACGCGGCGGCAGAAGAAGATCTGCACGCTTACTACCGCTCCGGCGCGGACCTGGTGATCTACAGCGGCGCGAAGGCCATCGAAGGGCCAACCAGCGGCCTGGTGATCGGCAGAACCCAGTACGTCGAGTGGGTCAAGCGTCAGACGGCAGGCATTGGCCGCGCCATGAAGGTGGGTAAAGAGGGCATTCTGGGCCTGACCTGCGCCATCGAACACTACCTGACGGCGACTAAAGAGAGCGGTGCGGAAATGGTGGCGAAGATGACGCCGTTTATCGACGCGCTCAACACCCTGAACGGCGTCACCGCGCGCGTGGTCTGGGACAGCGCGGGTCGCGATATCGCCCGCACCGAGATTAAGTTTGACGAAGCCACTACCGGTGTCGGCACCGGCGACCTGGTGCATGCCCTGAAGCAGGGCGAATACGCTATCTACTTCCGTGGCTACAAAGCTAACGAAGGGATTATCGAAGCCGACGTGCGCAGCGTCAGCGCAGACCAACTGAATATCGTCTATCGCCGCATCAGCGAAGTATTAGGCCAGGAGAAAAAGGCATGAAACTGACCCCCAATTTTTACCGCGACCGCGTGTGTCTGAACGTGCTGGCCGGATCCAAAGCCAACGCCAGCGCCATCTATGAAGCGGCAGAAGGCCATGTGCTGGTGGGTGTGCTCTCCAAAAACTACCCGGACGTGGACAGCGC
This sequence comes from Leclercia adecarboxylata, assembly GCF_006874705.1. NCBI lineage: Bacteria > Pseudomonadati > Pseudomonadota > Gammaproteobacteria > Enterobacterales > Enterobacteriaceae > Leclercia > Leclercia adecarboxylata. The sequence continues at coordinate 2,335,801 of NZ_CP035382.1, forward strand.
CGTGGCGGACATGCGCGAGTACGCAGCCCTGATCGATAACGCCCTCTCCGTGGGCCTGGGGGCGGGGGATCCGAACCAGTCGGCGATGGTGAGCGAAATCTCCCGCCAGGTGCAGCCGCAGCACGTCAACCAGGTCTTCACCGGGGTGGCTACCAGCCGCGCGCTGCTGGGGCAGAGCGAGTCCGTGGTTAACGGCCTGGTCTCCCCGACCGGCACCGTCGGGATGGTGAAAATCTCCACCGGCCCGCTGAGCAGCGCGGCACCGGACGGCATCGTCCCGGTGGAAACCGCCATTGCCCTGCTGAAGGATTTCGGTGGCAGCTCGATCAAATACTTCCCGATGGGCGGCCTGAAATGTCGTGACGAATACAAAGCGGTGGCGGAAGCCTGCGTCCGTCACGACTTCTGGCTGGAGCCGACCGGGGGAATCGATCTGGAGAACTATGAAGCGATCCTGCAGATCGCCCTGGATGCGGGTGTGAGCAAGATCATTCCGCATATCTACAGCTCGATCATCGACAAAGCCAGCGGCGACACGCGCCCGGAAGACGTGCGTACGCTGCTGGAAATGACGAAGAAGCTGGTGAAGTAAAACTATCCCTCACCCTAACCCTCTCCACAGGGAGAGGGAATAACGATCAGGAGCCACCATGCACACCCGTAACCTGCTTGTCGCTTCACTCTCTCTACTTGCTACCGCCGCTGTCGCCCAGACGCAGTATGCCTGGGTGGGGACCTACAATCCGAACGGTGAAGGGCTGTATCGTTTTACCCTCGACCCGCAGTCCGGCGCGCTCGGCAACAAAACGCTGGTGAGTAAACTGCCGAACGCCGCGCAGTTGGCCGTTTCACACGACGGCAAAACGATCTATCTGGCCAGCGAAGTGGAGCAGGGCGTGGTGCAGGCGCTGCGGGTGGGCGAAAACGGCGAGCTGAGTGAGCTGAATCAGGTGGCGTCCGGCGGTGCGGGCCCGGTGTATCTCTCCCTGACGCCAAACGGCCAGCACCTGCTGGTGGCCAACTACGTCAGCGGATCCATTGCCGTTCTGCCGATCAACGCAGACGGCAGCCTGGGTGATGCCACCGATAAACATCAGGATCGGGGCGAGCCGGGCGCCGCAAAACCCGAAGCGGCAGCCGAAGGCAGTTTTGCCATCAGCGATCACAACGGTCCCCATGCGCACATGATCGCCGCCGATCCGAGCGGGAAATTTGTCTTTTCCACCGATCTGGGGCTGGATCGCATCTATCAGTACCGTTTTGACGATCGAAGCGGCAAGCTGACCCCGAACGATCCGCCGTTTATCAGCGCCTCCTCGAAAGGCGCCGGGCCGCGCCACTTCGTCTTTACGCCAAAAGGCGATGCCCTGTGGCTGATTAACGAAGAGGCGTCTACGCTCACCCATTATGCCGTGCAAGCCAACGGCACGCTGAAAGAGGGCAGGACGATCTCTGCGCTGCCGGAAGGGTATAAAGGCACCAGTTTTGCCGCCGGGCTGGCACTCAGTGCCGATGGAAAGCAGCTGTATGTCGCTAACCGTTTGCATAACAGCATCGGGCACTTTACCGTAACGGCGGATGGCACGCTGACGCATCGGGACGATGTCTGGACGCGTGGCGATTACCCGCGCACCCTGACGCTGGATAAACAGGGACGCTGGCTGTACGTCATGAACCAGCGCAGCGACAACATCACCCGTTTCCGCGTGGCGCAGGACGGCAAGCTGAGCTTCGAGCCAGACTATACCCCGGTCGGCAGCCCATCCCAGATGGTCATTTCACCTTAAGCAGTAAGAGGACAACCCCGTGCGATTTCCCAACCAACGTTTAGCGCAACTGTTTGAAATGTTGCAGAACGAGACGCTGCCTCAGGACGAACTGGCGCAACGGTTGTCGGTATCCACGCGTACCGTCCGGGCTGACATTACCGCGCTCAACGCGCTGCTGGCGGGGAACGGGGCGCAGTTTATCCTCAGCCGCGGGAACGGCTATCAGCTGAAAATTGACGATCAGGCCCGCTACCAGCAGCTGCAGGATTCCCACCCGCGGATGCTGCGGATCCCGCGCACCGGCCCGGAGCGGGTGCACTACCTGGTGGTGCGCTTTCTCACTTCGGCGTTCTCCCTCAAACTGGAGGATCTGGCCGACGAGTGGTTTGTCAGCCGCGCCACGCTGCAAAGCGATATGGCGGAGGTGCGCGAGTGGTTTCACCGCTATCGCCTGACGCTGGAGACCCGCCCGCGCCACGGCATGAAGCTGTTTGGCAGCGAGATGGCGATCCGCGCCTGTCTGACCGATCTGCTGTGGCAGCTGGCGCAGCAGGACAACCTCAATCCGCTGGTCACCGAAGTGGCGCTGAATGCAGGCGTGCCGGAACAGCTCGCCGCCGTGCTGCATGAGACCTTCACCCGCCACCATATTCGCCTCACCGACGAAGGCGAGCTGTTTTTACGCCTCTACGGCGCGGTGACGGTGCGGCGCATCAGCGAAGGCTATCCGCTGCCAGAATTTAACGCCGAAGAGGTGGCTGAGAACGTGCGCGATGCCGCGCGGGACATCGCCAGCGCCATCGCCCGGCTGGCCGATAAGACCCTTTCGCCTGCGGAAGAGACCTGGCTGGGGGTGCATATCGCCGCCCGCCAGGTGCAGGAGATCTCCCCCAGCGCCATCAACGCCGATGATGAAGAGGCGCTGGTGAACTACATCCTGCGCTATATCAACACTCACTTTAACTACAATCTGCTCGACGACACCCAGCTGCACGCGGATCTCCTGACCCATATAAAAACCATGATCACCCGCGTGCGCTACCAGATCATGATCCCCAATCCGCTGCTGGATAACATCAAGCAGCATTACCCGATGGCGTGGGACATGACCCTTGCGGCGGTCTCCAGCTGGGGAAAATACACCCCCTATGTGATCAGCGAAAACGAGATCGGTTTCCTGGTGCTGCACATCGGCGTCGGTCTGGAGCGCCATTACAATATTGGCTATCAGCGCCAGCCGCGGGTGATGCTGGTCTGCGATGCGGGCAACGCGATGGTGCGGATGATCGAGGCGGTATTGCAGCGTAAATACCCGCAAATCGAGGTGACGCGCACCCTGACCCTGCGGGAGTACGAGCAGTGCGAAAGCATCAGCGAGGACTTCGTGATATCCACCGCGCGGATCGCGGAAAAAGCCAAGCCGGTGGTGCTGATCGCCCCGTTCCCGACCGACTATCAGCTGGAGCAGATCGGCAAGCTGGTGCTGGTGGACAGAACGCGCCCGTGGATGCTGGAGAAGTTCTTCGACGCCAGCCATTTCCGCGTCATCGATCGCCCCATCGACCAGCAGACGCTGTTCCGGGAGCTGTGCGACCAGCTGCAGGAGGAGGGATTTGTGGACGCGGAGTTTCTCGACTCGGTGGTGGAGCGCGAGGCCATCGTCAGCACCCTGCTCGGCGACGGTATCGCCCTGCCGCACTCCCTCGGATTGCTGGCGCAAAAAACCGTGGTCTACACCGTGCTGGCCCCGCAGGGCATCCAGTGGGGCGATGACACCGCGCACGTCATTTTCCTGCTGGCGATCAGTAAAAGCGAGTATGAGGAGGCGATGGCGATCTACGATATCTTCGTCACCTTCCTGCGCGAACGGGCGATGACCCGGCTGTGCGGCTGCCACGACTTCGACGAGTTTAAAACCGTGGCGATGGAGTGTTTGAGCCGGTTTTGAGCTCAACGCAAATGATGCACCACCTGATTACTGCTGCCGCGCCAGATAAGCATCGGATCTTTCAGATCCTGCACAAACTTGCCGTCGATCAGCACGTTGATCAGGTCCACCACCTGCATCTGGTCATCGTTTAATTCATCCAGCTTATAGCCGGTCCAGACCCAGATATCTTTGCCTGCGCACTCGGCGCGAATGCGCTGCACCAGCCGCAAAATATCCGGCACGTTCTGTGGATGCAGGGGATCGCCGCCGGAGAGGGAGATCCCCTGGCGTTTGATGCGTGTGTCGTTGAGATCGTCGATGATCCGCTGTTCCATATCTGCGGTGAACGGCATTCCGGAGTTCAGCCGCCAGGTGCTTTTGTTGTAGCAGCCGGGGCATTCGTGGATGCAGCCGGAGACAAACAGGGTGCAGCGGGTGCCGGGACCATTGACGATGTCGACCGGGTAGTATTGATGGATGTTCATAGCGTGTAACCACGCCGGGTGTCGAGTAGCGATCCCGGCCTACAATGAGAGTGCGGTCCGTAGGCCCGGTAAGCGCAGCGCCACCGGGCATCAATGTGGCAGAGGATTAACCGATCTGCCCATTCCCCAGATGCTTCACGCGGCGCTTCACCTCTTCCTGCTTGCCGGCGTTGAACGGACGTGCATCCGGGCTACCGAGGTAACCGCATACGCGGCGGGTCACGGAGACGCGGGCGGCGTCGTGGTTACCGCATTTCGGGCAGGTGAAGCCTTTGCTGGTACATTCGAACTCGCCGGTAAAGCCGCATTCGTAGCACTCGTCGATCGGCGTGTTGGTGCCGTAATAGGGCACGTGCTGATAGCTGTAATCCCACACGTCTTCCAGCGCCTTCAGGTTGTGCTGAATGTTCGGGTACTCGCCGTAACAGATAAAACCGCCGCTCGCCACCGGTGGGTAGGCCGCTTCAAAGTCGATCTTGTCATACGGGTTCACCTTCTTCTCCACGTCGAGGTGGAAGCTGTTGGTGTAGTAGCCCTTATCGGTGACACCCTCCACCACGCCAAACTCGGCGGTATCCAGGCGGCAGAAGCGGTCGCACAGGTTTTCGCTCGGGGTGCTGTAGAGGCTGAAGCCGTAGCCGGTTTCATCTTTCCACTTATCTACCGCGTCGCGCAGATGCTGCACGATAGCGATACCTTTCGCCCGCAGGGCTTCGCTGTCATAGACGTGTTGGTCGCCAAACAGGGCGTTAATGGTTTCGTGGATCCCGATATAGCCCAGCGAAATAGACGCACGACCGTTTTTGAAGATCTCAGACACGTCATCGTCAGCCTTCAGGCGCACCCCGCAGGCCCCTTCCATATAGAGGATCGGCGCGACACGCGCTTTGACCCCTTCCAGACGGGCGATACGGGTCATCAGCGCCTTACGCGCCAGCAGCAGGCGCTCGTCCAGCAGCGTCCAGAAGGCGGCCTCGTTGCCTCTGGCTTCCAGCGCGATGCGCGGCAGATTCAGGCTGATCACGCCCAGGTTGTTGCGCCCGTCGTGGATCTGCTCGCCGTTTTCATCTTCGTACACGCCGAGGAAGCTGCGGCAACCCATCGGGGTTTTGAACGAGCCGGTGACTTTCACCACCTGGTCATAGTTCAGAATGTCCGGATACATGCGCTTGCTCGCGCACTCCAGCGCCAGCTGTTTGATGTCGTAGTTGGCATCGCCAAACTTGTGGTTCAGGCCATCGCGGATGGCGAACACCAGTTTCGGGAACACCGCGGTTTTACGGTTTTTGCCCAGACCGGAAATACGGTTGCGCAGAATGGACTGCTGGATCAGGCGCGATTCCCAGCTGGTGCCCAGACCAAAGCCGAAGGTGACGAACGGCGTCTGACCGTTGGCGGTGTGCAGGGTGTTCACTTCATATTCCAGCGACTGGAAGGCGTCGTAGCACTCTTTCTCGGTGCGGGAGCGGGCATAACCTTCCGCATCCGGGATCTGCCACTCTTCCGCCACTTGGCGATGCTTGGCATAGCTGGCGGCGACAAACGGGGCCAGCACTTCGTCGATGCGGTTGATGGTGGTGCCGCCGTAGATATGGCTGGCGACCTGGGCGATGATCTGCGCGGTCACCGCGGTGGCGGTGGAGATTGATTTTGGCGGCTCAATCTCGGCGTTGCCCATCTTGAAGCCCTGGGTCAGCATGCCTTTCAGGTCGATGAGCATGCAGTTGAACATCGGGAAGAACGGCGAGTAGTCGAGATCGTGATAGTGAATATCCCCGCGCTCGTGGGCCTGCACCACGTCGCGCGGCAGCAGGTGCTGACGGGCGTAGTGCTTGGCGACGATACCGGCCAGCAGGTCGCGCTGGGTGGGGATCACTTTGCTGTCTTTATTGGCGTTTTCGTTGAGCAGCGCAGAGTTGGTCTGCTCGACCAGGCCACGGATCTCCTGGTTCAGACGACCGCGTTTTTCACGTTCGATATCCCGATCGTGACGGTATTCAATATAGGCGCGCGCCAGCTGCTTATACGGGCCCGACATCAGCTGGTTTTCCACCGCGGTCTGGATCTCGTTGATGTCGACCTTGCTGCGGTCCTTCATCTGATTGCTGACGACTTCTGCGACGGTGGCGCAGTAATCTGCGTCATCGACTCCCGCTGCTTTAGCTGCACGCAGAATCGCTTCCTGGATGCGCTCTGATTTGAAAGGCACGTTACAGCCATCTCGTTTCATCACATGCGGTGTCATGACCACTCCTTTAGAAACAGGTTATCCACAGAGAAGAGGAAAGTGGGTTTTTGGCATAACAACAGTCAGCCCAGCCACTTCCCGGGTTACCAACACATGTTATCCACAATTCCGGCCAGCGTTGACGCCGTCTTATTGTTGAAATTGTAGACGTTAAATACAAGATGTTGGGTCGGCGTGCATTCTAAGCGCTACATATAGTGATTTGCATCAAACAAGTTTGCGATTTATTTGATTCAGAACAAGGTATCCAGGGAAGAGTACAGCGGGTGGGCGATTGAGGAATTGTAAAGACAACAGTTCAGTAATTGTATAATTAATAAACAAAATTAATCCGCATGCCGGGCAGCCCTCGAGCCGCCCGGCATGACCGTTAAGACTGTAGCCACCATACCGCTTCAAACGGACGCAGGGTCATGGCGCCAGGCTGCGGCGAGACTTCAGGATAGTTGCTCATCACCACCTCCCAGTCGCCCTCAACCGCCTGCGGCTGCCACGGCTGGCACTCGCGGCTCAGGCTGGCGATCGCCATCAGCGTCTGGCCCTGCCACTGGCGGCGATAGCACCACAGGAATGGGTGATCCGGGAGCAGATCCTGATAATCCCCCCAGGTGAGCACCGGCAGGGTTTTACGCAGCTGGATCAACCTCTGGTAGGCGTAAAACACCGAGTCGGGATCGGCCAGCGCCGCCTCGACGTTGATCGTTTCCGCGTTATTACCCTGGGCGATCCACGGCTCGCCGGTGGTAAACCCGCCATTGGCTGAGGCATCCCACTGCATCGGCGTGCGGCTGTTATCGCGGGATTTGCTCGCGAGGATCGCCAGCAGCTCGTCGGCGTCCCGTCCCTGGGCGCGCAGCCCGGCGAACATGTTGTGGCTCTCCACGTCGCGGTAGTCGGTGATGCGGGTGAAGTGCGGGTTGGTCATGCCAATCTCTTCGCCCTGATAGACGTAAGGGGTGCCCTGCATCCCGTGCAGCACCATCGCCAGCATCTTCGCCGCCGGGACGCGATACTCTCCCTCATCGCCAAAGCGTGAGACGATGCGCGGCTGGTCGTGGTTACACCAGAACAGTGCGTTCCACGCCCGGTTGTGCATCCCCTGCTGCCAGTGGCTGAACAGGGCTTTCAGCGCCACGAAATCCGGTTTCGCCAGCGTCCACTTCTCGCCGTTGGGATAATCCACCTTCAGATGGTGGAAGTTAAAGGTCATCGACAGTTCCCGCCCGTCGAGCGCGGCGTACTGCTGGCAGTGCTCCAGGCGGGTGGAGGACATTTCGCCCACCGTCATCATGTTGCGCGGGGTAAAGACGTCCCGGCTCATCTCCTGCAGATAGTCGTGAATGCGCGGCCCGTCGGTATAGAAGCGGCGGCCATCGCCGATCGTATCGTCGGGGAAATCCTGGTCTTTCGATACCAGGTTAATCACGTCGAGACGCAGGCCGTCCACGCCGCGATCGGCCCAGAACTCGCACACTTTTTTCAGCTCGGCGCGCACCTGCGGGTTTTCCCAGTTGAGATCCGCCTGCTCGGGGGCAAACAGGTGCAGATAGTACTGCTCGCTTTCGGCATGCCAGCGCCAGGCGTTGCCGCCGAACTTGGAGCGCCAGTTGTTGGGCAGCTGCTCCGGGGTGCCGTCGCGCCAGATGTAGAACTCGCGGTACGGGCTCTCTTTATTGAGCGACTCGCGGAACCACGCGTGCTGGGTGGAGGTGTGGTTAAACACCATATCCAGTACGATGCGGATCCCGCGTTGATGGGCTGCGGCCACCAGCGCGTCGAAATCATCCAGCGTACCGTAGGCCGGATCGATGCTGACGTAGTTTGCCACGTCGTAGCCGTTATCCACCTGCGGAGAGATATAGAACGGTGTCAGCCAGATAGCGTCGATGCCGAGGGTTTTGAGGTAGTCGAGACGCGAGGTCACGCCGCGCAAATCCCCGGTGCCGCGCCCGGTCGTATCCTGGAAGCTCTTGGGGTAGATCTGATAGATGACGCCGTTTTGCCACCAGTGAGGAAGGGTATTCATAGTGCGTTCCTGCAAATGCGAAGGGGCGCAACTGCGCCCCGAAAGAGATTAAACAATCTGCAACGCGCCCTGACGGAACTTGCGCTGATAGATAACGGTGGTCAGCAACATCGGGACGATAATCGCCACGGCCATCGCCAGGGAGAAGACCTGCCAGTAGCTCGTCTGGATAGAGAGGATGCCCGGCAGACCGCCGACGCCGATGCCGTTAGCCATCACGCCGTTCAGCCCGCACAGCAGGCCCGCCAGCCCGGAGCCGATCATCGCGCACAGCATCGGGAAGCGGTATTTCAGGTTGATGCCGTACATCGCCGGTTCGGTGACCCCGAGGTAGGCGGAGATCGCTGCCGGCACCGAGATTTCACGTTCGTTATGCTTACGGCTGACGATGATGATGCCGGTGACCGCCGAGGCCTGCGCAATGTTCGATAGGGCAATCAGCGGCCACACCGGGGTGCCGCCGAGGCTCTGGATCATCTGCATATCAATCGCCAGGGTGGTCTGATGCACGCCGGTGATCACCAGCGGGGCATACAGGAAGCCAAACAGCGCGGCGCCAATCGGGGCGAAGCTGCCGGTCATCAGGTGACGCACCGCATACGCCACGCCATCGCCAATCATGCGGCCGAACGGACCGATAAAGGCGTGGGCGAGGAACACCGCCAGGATCAGGGAGCAGACCGGCACCACCACCAGATAGAGATAATCCGGCACCATGCGCTTCAGGCGGGTCTCGATCATCCCCAGCGCCAGACCGGCCAGCAGGGCCGGGATCACCTGCGCCTGATAGCCCACTTTGGCGATGGTAAAGAGGCCGAAGTTCCACACCTCAGGCACCTGCTGCCCAAGTAAGTAAGCGTTCATTAACTGTGGAGAGACCAGCGTCACGCCCAGCACGATACCCAGAATCGGCGTGCCGCCCATTTTGCGCACCGCCGACCAGCAGATCCCCACCGGCAGATAGAAGAAGATCGCCTCGCCAATCAGCCACAGGAAGTCATAGATGCTCTGCAGAGCCGGGTACATCTGGGCGAGGGTCTTGCCGTCGCTCATCGGCACATCGCCAATCAGGTTACGGAAGCCGAGGATCAGGCCCCCGCTGATCAGCGCCGGCAGCAGCGGGAAGAAAATCTCTGCGAAATGTGAAATGAGCTGTTCATGCCACTTCATGTTCTGGCGCGCGGCCTTTTTGGCCTGCTCTTTATCCGCCGATGAATGACCGGTGGTCGCCAGCAGCGCCTTGTAGTAGTCGCCCACCTCGGTGCCGATCACCACCTGGAACTGCCCGGCGTTGGTGAAGCAGCCTTTCACCATCGACAGCTCTTCGATGGCTTTGGGGTTAGCTTTGGCCGGATCGTTTAACACAAAACGCAGGCGGGTAATGCAGTGGCTGACCGTGGCGATGTTGTCACGTCCGCCAACCAGCACGATCAGCTGGTCGATATCCGTTTGTTTTACTTTGCTCATCATGAAACCTCATGACAGATGGTAGGGGTTATGGACTGGTGGCAAGCCTACTCTTTCAGCGTAACGCGGAAAATGGGAACGTTCCCGAAATCGGGCGAGGATCACAATAAAGCGTCTTTTGACGCTCAGGAGAGGGCGGCGGGAATGACGATCTGGCGCGGTTCGCTGCGGCCGTTGATCTGCTCAATCAGCTGCATAGCGGCCTGGCGGCCGGAGTCGGCGTAGCCGGGATCGACGGTAACGATCTCCGGATGGAGGAACTTCATCAGCGGCGTGTTGCCAACGCTCGCCAGCTGCAGGCTGTCGATGCGCTGTTCTTGTAAGTACTTACTAGCGCCCAGAGCCAGAGTATCCGTGGCGCAGACCAGCGCGGTAGTCTGCGGGGTCAGCACGTCAGCCACCTTCTCATAGCCCTGTTTTATCCCCAGACCGGGTAACGCGGCGACCGCAGGCAGGGCATGTTGTTTGCAGAATTCCAGGTAGGCATTATGGCGGCGCTGGCCGGTGGTGACGTCGCTGTGCGGCACGCCAAGATAGCTGATATGCCGGTGACCACCGTCGTACAGGCGCTGCATCAGAACGTGAATTGCCCCTTCATCGTCATAGCACACCGAGGCGAAGCCGCGGGCATCCCGGGCCAGCATGACCAGAGACGATTGCCACGGGGTGAGCATCTGCTCGCTGAGGCCGGTAAAGCCAAACAGCACCACGCCGTCGATGTTGCGTCGCTTCAGCATCCCGAGGTGCTCCTCGACCATCTGCGGCGAAAACTGGCTCTCCATCATGATCGGATCGTAACCCTGTTCATAGAAGACGGGGAGCATGGTCTGTACCGCCAGGTTTTCCGACAGCGAATCCAGACGGGTGACGATGATCGCCACCACTTTGTCGCTCTGCCCGCGCATGGCGCGCGCCGAGCGGGACGGAGAGAAGCCGTGCTGATTCATCACCGCCTCGACGCGTTCGCGGGTGCGCTCGCTGACACCACTTTCGTTGTTCAGCACCCGTGAGACGGTGGATTTACCCACGCCGCTCAGACGCGCAATGTCTTTAATGGTGAGGCGATTCTGCATGCTTTCATTCCTGTAACGCATTGATGAAATAATCAATAAGCCTAAATCGGGTGTCCGGTTCCGCAATGGGCAAAGTCTGGTTTACGTTTGGTTTAATGCCCGGCCGGTATCATACCGCCCGAATTGTCACGAACGGTATGGCTAAAACACTATACTGCGCGCCGACTTACCTTTTTTTACTTACCGGAGGCTGTATGGATCCCGATCCCACCCCTCTCCCGCGAGGGAGAACCCTTTCTTTCCGGTAAGCCTGTACTCACTGCCTTACCGGATGCGTAAGGCAGTAACGTTATTCAACGTTCCTGCATAACTGATACCGCCGCTCAGGCGTGGCTTTGTCACGTCTGAAGGCAAGACTGCGCCCGTTTTCACGGGTGCGGAGGACGTGTTATGTTCAAAAATTTCACACAACAGCTGCTGGCCCGGCTGAGCCGCCACCTGCCGCGCCGTCTGGTGCAGCGCGACCCGATGGCAACGGGCAAAACCGATACCGTCATGCCCGGCGCGCTTGCCGCCCACTGTCTGCGGGTGGCCGCAATGGAAGAGCCCGCGCTGTGGCGGACCTTTGCCAGCCATCCGGAAGGGCTGACGGCCGCTGAGGTCGAAACCGCTCGCGCCACGCACGGCGAGAATCAGATCCCGGCGCAAAAACCGGCCCGCTGGTGGGTGCATCTGTGGGCCTGCTACCGCAACCCCTTCAACCTGCTGCTGACGGTGCTGGGCGTTATCTCCTATGCCACCGAAGACCTGTTTGCCGCCGGGGTGATCGCCCTGATGGTGGGCATCTCCACGCTGCTGAACTTTATCCAGGAGGCCCGCTCCACCCGGGCGGCGGATGCCCTGAAGGCGATGGTCAGCAACACCGCCACCGTCCTGCGCACCCTCAACGATAAAGGGGAAAGCGGCTGGCGGGAGGTGCCTATTGACCAGCTGGTGCCGGGGGATCTGGTGAAGCTGGCGGCCGGGGACATGATCCCGGCGGATTTACGCATTCTCCAGGCCCGGGACCTGTTCGTGGCCCAGGCCTCGCTGACCGGCGAATCCCTGCCGGTGGAGAAGGTCGCCCACAGCCGCGATCCGCAGCAGAGCAACCCGCTGGAGTGCGACACCCTGTGCTTTATGGGCACCACGGTGGTCAGCGGCACGGCACAGGCGATGGTGATCGCCACCGGAGGAAACACCTGGTTTGGACAGCTGGCCGGGCGCGTCAGCGAACAGGAGAGCGAGCCCAACGCCTTCCAGCAGGGGATTGGCCGCGTCAGCATGCTGCTGATCCGCTTTATGCTGGCGATGACCCCCATCGTGCTGCTGATTAACGGCTACACCAAAGGCGACTGGTGGGAAGCGGCGCTGTTTGCGCTCTCGGTGGCGGTGGGGCTCACTCCGGAGATGCTGCCGATGATTGTCACCTCGACCCTGGCGCGCGGGGCGGTAAAACTCTCGAAGCAAAAGGTGATCGTCAAGCACCTCGATGCCATTCAGAACTTTGGCGCGATGGATATCCTCTGCACCGACAAAACCGGCACCCTGACTCAGGACAAGATCGTGCTGGAGCATCACACCGACGTGTCGGGCAAGGTCTGCGAGCGGGTGCTGAATACCGCCTGGCTGAACAGCCACTACCAGACCGGGCTGAAGAACCTGCTCGACGTCGCGGTGCTGGAAGGGGTGGATGAAGCCACAGCCCGCACCCTCTCGACCCGCTGGCAGAAAGTGGATGAGATCCCCTTTGATTTCGAGCGCCGCCGCATGTCGGTGGTGGTCAGTGAAGAGCAGGGCGTGCATCAGCTGATCTGCAAAGGGGCGCTGCAGGAGATCCTGAATGTGTCGACCCAGGTGCGGCACAACGGCGAGATTGTCCCGCTGGACGACAGCATGCTGCGGCGCATCCGCCGCGTCACCGATAACCTCAACCGCCAGGGGCTGCGTGTGGTGGCGGTGGCCAGCAAGTTTCTGCCGGCCCGCGAGGGGGATTACCAGCGCATCGACGAATCGGATCTGATCCTCGAAGGCTACATCGCCTTCCTCGATCCGCCGAAAGAGACCACCGCTCCGGCGCTCAGGGCGCTGAAAAACAGCGGCATCACGGTGAAAATCCTTACCGGCGACAGCGAGCTGGTGGCGGCGAAAGTGTGCCGCGAGGTGGGGCTGGATGCGGGCGAGGTGGTGACGGGCAGCGAGATCGAAACGCTTTCCGACGACGCGTTGGCTCTGCTTGCAAAGCGCACCACGCTGTTTGCGCGCCTGACCCCGATGCACAAAGAGCGCATTGTTACCCTGCTGAAGCGCGAGGGGCACGTGGTGGGCTTTATGGGGGATGGCATCAACGATGCGCCCGCGCTGCGTGCGGCGGATATCGGGATTTCGGTTGACGGTGCGGTGGATATTGCCCGGGAAGCGGCGGATATCATTCTGCTGGAGAAGAGCCTGATGGTGCTGGAGGAGGGGGTGATCGAAGGTCGCCGCACCTTCGCCAACATGCTCAAGTACATCAAAATGACCGCCAGCTCCAACTTCGGCAACGTCTTCAGCGTGCTGGTGGCGAGCGCGTTCCTGCCGTTCCTGCCGATGCTGCCGTTGCATCTGCTGATCCAGAACCTGATGTACGACGTCTCCCAGGTGGCGATCCCCTTTGATAACGTCGACGAGGATCAGATCCGCAAGCCGCAGCGCTGGGATCCGGCAGAACTCGGCCGGTTCATGCTCTTTTTCGGCCCGATCAGCTCGATCTTCGACATTCTGACCTTCTGCCTGATGTGGTTTGTGTTCCACGCCAACACGCCGGATCAGCAGACCCTGTTCCAGTCCGGCTGGTTCGTGGTTGGGCTGCTGTCGCAAACCCTGATTGTGCATATGATCCGCACCCGCCGCATTCCGTTCCTCCAGAGCCGCGCCGCCTGGCCGCTGATCCTGATGACGGGGCTGGTGATGGTGCTCGGCATCGCGCTGCCGTTCTCGCCGCTGGCAGGGTATCTGCAGTTGCAGGCGCTGCCGCTCGGCTACTTCCCGTGGCTGGTGGCGATCCTCGCCGGGTACATGGTCCTGACGCAGCTGGTGAAAGGGTTCTATAGCCGCCGGTACGGTTGGCAGTAGTTTTTTGCCGGGTGGCGCTGCGCTTACCCGGCCTACTATCCCGATGTAGGCCGGGTAAGGCGAAGCCGCCACCCGGCAAATCGCTTGACGCTAATTTGCGCACATGTTAACAGAATGTTTTGCCTTTTTTCGGCCCGTCAAATAAGGAACATTCATGTTACGGTACAGCCTCCTGACCGCCGGGCTTATGCTCGGTTTTTCTGCGTTTGCCGCCCCGGCAGGCGATCTCCCTCTGATGCCCTGGCCTGCAAAGGTCGAACGTCCTGTCACCCCGGGCGCGCTGGTCATCAACAATAACTTCTCCGTTAGCGTCTCGGGGGACGATCTCGGTGACGCGGTGACACGCCTGCGTCAGCGGGTGGCGCTGCAAACCGGCTGGACCCTCCAGCCCCAGGCCGACAAACCCGAAAAACCGACGGTGTCCATCGCCATCGCCCGGAAGGTGGCCCCCCAGCCTAAACCGGACAGCGATGAAAGCTACAAACTCACCGTGGACGCCAGCGGGGTGACTATCACCGCCAATACCCGCTTCGGCGCGCTGCGGGCGATGGAGACCCTGCTGCAGCTGATCCAGAACGGTGCGGAAAATACCTCCCTGCCGTGGGTCAGCATTGAGGATGCCCCGCGCTTCCCGTGGCGTGGCCTGCTGCTCGATTCGGCCCGCCACTTTATTCCGCTCGACGACATCAAGCGCCAGATCGACGGCATGGCGGCGGCGAAGCTCAACGTGCTGCACTGGCATTTAACCGACGATCAGGGCTGGCGCTTTGCCTCAAAGCGCTACCCGAAACTGACCGAACTCGCCAGCGACGGCCTGTTCTATACCCAGGATCAGATGCGTGACGTGGTGCGCTACGCCGCCGCGCGTGGCGTTCGCGTGGTGCCTGAAATTGACATGCCCGGCCACGCCTCGGCCATTGCCGTGGCCTATCCGGAGCTGATGAGCGCCCCGGGGCCCTATGAGATGGAGCGTCACTGGGGCGTGCTCAAGCCGGTGATGGATCCCACCAAAGAGGCCACTTACGTCTTTGCCGGGGCGATGATCGCCGAACTGGCGGCGATCTTCCCGGATCCCTACCTGCATATCGGCGGCGATGAGGTGGACGACAGCCAGTGGAAAGCGAACCCCGCCATCCAGCAGTTTATGCGCGACAACAAGCTGGCCGACAGCCACGCATTGCAGGCGTATTTCAACCGCAAGCTGGAGACGATCCTCGAGAAAAACCAGCGCCAGATGGTGGGCTGGGATGAGATCTTCCACCCGGATCTGCCGAAAAGCATTCTGATCCAGTCCTGGCAGGGGCAGGACGCGCTGGGCGAGGTGGCGAAGCAGGGCTACAAAGGAATTCTCTCCACCGGGTTTTATCTCGATCAGCCCCAGTACACCGCCTATCACTACCGCAATGAGATCGTGCCCCAGGGGCTCAACAACGTGGACGTCATCACCGATCGCGACAGCGCCCAGAGCTGGTCCTTTACCCTGCCGCGCCTGAAGGGCAAGCCGGTGGAGGGGAGCTTCACGCTGGTGAAAGGCGACGCGGGCTGGCGCGGGTTTATCGATTTCAGCGGCAAATCGCGGCGGGCGGTACAGGACATCGACTGGCGCAGCGACAACCAGGTGAGCTTCACCGTCGATACCTGGATGGGGGAAACCCGCCCGGTGGTAACGGTGAAGGACGACAAGATTGAAGGCTATTTCCTGCTGGGCAACAGCCGCTATCCGGTGACGGGTCAGCGGCTGGATGCGGTGCCGGAAGGGATCGCCCCGGCGGTGCCTGACGCCAGCCAGCAGGCGAATCTGCTGGGCGGCGAGACGGCGCTGTGGGCGGAAAATGTGTCTGCCCCGGTGCTGGATATCAAGCTGTGGCCGCGGGCGTTTGCGGTGGCGGAGCGGCTGTGGTCGGCGCAGGACGTAACGGATGTCGATAACATGTACACCCGCCTGCAGGCAATGGACAGCTGGTCGACGGTATCGGTGGGCTTACAACAACATGCCCGTCAGCAGGTGCAGTTCACCCGTCTGGGGAACACCACCGACACGATGGCGCTGAACATCCTCGCCCAGGCGCTGGAGCCTGCCCAGTATTACACCCGCAATCATCTCAAGTTCCAGGCCGGAAACTACGATCTGTTTGAGCCCCTGAACCGCCTGGCCGACGCGCTGCCTCCGGAGAGCAACCAGGTGCGGCAGATGGACCGCTGGGCCGAGCGGCTGGTGAGCGATGCCGAAGACAGCGAAAGCGCGGAGTCCCTGCGTCATCTCTTTACCCGCTGGCAGACCAACACCCCGGACGCGCTGGCGCTGGCCGAAAACAGCTATCAGCTGAAAGCGCTGAAGCCGGTGATTCAGACGGTGGATAAGCTGGCGACGATTGGGCTGCGCTTAACGGATCTGGTGGCGCGCCAGGGAACGCTGGATGATAACGAGATTGCGTCGATTCAGGGCGAGCTGGATAAGGCGGCGCAGATTCAGGATGAAGTGGTGATTGCGGCGGTCTACCCGCTGGAGAAACTGCTGCGCGCAACGCGCAATCAGTAAAAAAATGCCCGGTGGCGCTACGCTTACCGGGCCTACAAAATCCGTACGGTTCCGTTTGTCGGACAAACAAACCGCACCAACCGTAGGCCGGGTAAGGCGAAGCCGCCACCCGGCAAACAGAACAACTTATTTCTTCAGGGTCCACGCCATGGTCCAGTGGGAACCGACACCCGGTTCGAACTGGTTAGCGCCCGCTGCGTACTGAATGCAGTAGCCGCTGTATGGCGCAGTCTTACACTTGTAAGTTTTGCCATTTTTCGGCTGCAGAACCACGGTACCGGCTTTGTAGGAGGCGATATTCTGCGGATAGGTGTAGTCGTATTTACCTGCGGTACCGTTATCGGTGTTTGACGCTTCGCCTTCCAGCATCATGTCAATCACGTCCTGCGCGAACATGACGCCATCTTTGTTGGACGCGTAGTATTTCAGCATGTGGTGACCCGGCGTGACGTCAGACAGGTTCATGGTCACATCTTGGTTGGCGTTGTTCATGTCCTGCTTCACATAACCTTTTTCTGCACCGGCGTGGTTCATCACGCGTGCTTCAAGGTTGACGTTACCCTGGGTATTCACGTGGAAGGTCACGGTTGCCGCACCGTTTTTGATTTTGCTGAACTTCACGTTAGTGACGGCGATAGCTTCGCTCACCTGCGACTGCTGTTCCTCATAAGAGACAGCGACAGATTTCAGGGTGCTGCCGTCTTTCACGTAGACGTTGTTCGCGCCGTGAACCGGGTTCACCTCGCCGCTTTCGTCTTTCATGCCGACGCGGACATCGTTGTGCGCGGCGTTGATCGCCTGCGCCAGATCGAATGCCCACTGGCTTGCCTGGCCCTGAGACGCCGAGGAGACGGTCAGTTCGGTACGCATGGAGACCACTTCGCCATTTGCGTCGAAGAAGCGGGCGATCACTTTGTCGCCTGCGTTGACGTTGTTACCCGAAATCTGGCCGTTCAGGGTGTTGGTCCATTCGGAAACCACTGCCGGGGTTTCGTCTGGGGTGACGTTGCCGCCATTACCGAAATCAACGTCGATCGCCTGGTAGAAGCTATTAGTGGTATCCGCAATTTCCCATACCGCGTAAATAACCTGGTAGCCAGTACGCTGCGGAACATTACAGGTCATTTGCTGACGCTGAGCCGGAGCCTGACCATTACCATTTACGGTACAGAATGGGGTGGACTCAAATTGATCGCGGGTCAGCGGTTTATTTGGATTCCAGTCTTGTTTCGTAATATACCAGCGCCAGTTAACGGTTTTATGTGGTGCGGTGTGATACCAGGTAAAGGTATTTTTACCCGCAGTAATCGGTGTTTTAGTCCACGCATTCAGGCTCTGGCGATCGAGCTGGGAATATTGGGAAATACCGGCGCTGGCCAGCTGTCCATCCGGCGGCAGCGCGCCAGTCGGGAAGCCAGAAGTACGTTCAACGCTCTGGGGTTCATATTGAACAGTACCGCAATCGATATTTTTACCGAGCTTACACATATAAGCGCGGCTGGCCGGAGATTCTACATAACCATGTGCTAAAGCCGATGAGGCAACCGTGAGTGTGGCAAGTGCCAACGCAATTTTAGACAGTTTCATTTTTTATTCCATTAAAAGGGATTAATGCATTTGGGCGGGTTTAGTGTTGTCCGGAATAAAAAATTAGTCATTTTAAGCTGCGATGAAAAAGAATAATGAAAAGGCTTGAAGGTTATTTCTCTCTGTGTATTCAGAAAATAAAAAAGGCAGCGCAGGCTGCCTTTTACGTATCAAAATCAGGTATTAGCGACGCACGGCAATCGCTTCAATTTCGATTTTTACGTCTTTTGGCAGACGTGCCACTTCCACGCAGGAGCGCGCCGGGAAGCCCGCGTTGTGCTCGGTGAAGAAAGCTTCGTAGGTGGCGTTAACGGTGGCGAAGTCGTTGAGATCTTTCACGAAGACCGTAGTTTTAACGATGTCGCCCACTTTCAGGCCAGCGGATTCAACGATCGCTTTGACGTTTTCCAGCGACTGGCGCGCCTGCGCAGAGACGTCTTCCGGCACCTCACCGGTTTTTGGGTTCACCGGGATCTGGCCGGAGGTGATGATCATGCTGCCAAGATCAACGCCCTGAACGTATGGGCCGATAGCTGCAGGTGCATTTTCCGTCGCGAGTACTTTGGTCATGATTTCTCCTGAATAACAGCGTTATGAATATGCCTGCCATTATAGAGAGGCAGGCATGCATTACCACTGCGATTAGTTGGCCAGCACCACATTATGGGAAAACTCTTTTTCGCAGTATTTGCATTTGAGCGCGATGTCATCGGCGCGTTTTTTCACTGCAAAACTGGAGTTGACCGGCTCAGCATGGCTGATGCAGTTGCTGTTCGGGCACACCAGCACGCCATCAATGCGTTCCGGCAGGCTCGGACGGGATTTGCCCACCACTTCGTAGTCGTCGATGCGGTTGACGGTCGCGTCCGGCGCGTACAGGGACAGCTGGTTAACCTGCTCGTCGGTCAGGAAGGTGTTCTCAATTTTGATCAGATCCTTGCGGCCCATCTCGCCGGATGGCAGGTTCAGGCCGATGGTGATGCGCTGGTCGGTTTCGGTCAGTTTGAACAGGGTCAGCAGCTTAAAGCCCACCTGCGCAGGGATGTGGTCAATTACGGTGCCACGTTTGATGGCTTCGACCTGGAGTTTGTTATCGTGTGTCATGGTCATTTCCCCTTACAGAGCTAAGTCGCGATTCAGAACCAGTGCCAGTAACGCCTGGCGTGCAAAGATGCCGTTCCCGGCCTGCTGGAAGTACCAGGCGTGCGGCGTCTTATCCACGTCGGTGGTGATCTCATCGATACGCGGCAGCGGGTGCAGCACTTTCATGTTGCTGCGTGCACCTTCGAGGTCGCTGGCGCGCAGGACAAACTGCGCCTTCACGTTGGCGTACTCAGACGGGTCAAGACGCTCCTTCTGCACGCGGGTCATATAGAGAATATCCACCTCGGCCATCATCTCTTCGATGCTGGCGTGCAGGCTCCACTGAATACCTTTTTCATCGAGCATATCGAGGATGTACTGCGGCATCGCCAGCGCGTCCGGAGCGACGAAGTAGAAGCGGTTGCCGTTGAACTTCGCCAGCGCCTGGGTCAGGGAGTGGACGGTGCGGCCATATTTCAGGTCGCCCACCATGGCGATGTTCAGGTTTTCCAGACGGCCCTGGGTCTCCTGAATGGTGAACAGATCCAGCAGGGTCTGGGTCGGGTGCTGGTTGGCCCCGTCACCGGCGTTCAGTACCGGAACACCGCCGGAGAACTCGGTCGCCAGACGCGCGGCGCCCTCCTGCGGGTGACGCATCACGATGGCGTCAACGTAGGTGCCGATCACCGAGATAGTGTCCGCCAGGGTCTCGCCTTTTTTGCCCAACGAGGTGTTGCTGCTGTCGGAGAAGCCCACCACGCTGGCGCCCAGACGGTGGATGGAGGTCTCGAACGACAGACGGGTGCGGGTGGAGGCTTCGAAGAAGCAGCTGGCGATCACCTTGTGCTTCAGCAGCTCCGGTTGTGGATTGGCCTTCAGTTTTGCCGCGGTTGCCAGAACCAGCTCCAGCTCTTCACGGCTGAGGTCGTTGATGGAAATGATGTGTTTTTGATAAAGCGGATTCATTTTTATCTCCTGACGCCGGGCAAAAAAAAGCCCCTCAAATGAGGAGCTTCTGGAATAGGGATTGCAATGGGAAGAAAAACGGCAGGCCAGCGTCTGTTTTAAGACGCGCAACGGCACTCTGTCGAACATGTTTGAGCATGCTTCCTCCTGGCAAATTGTGGGGCATTATACGCAGCCTGAATCGCGGATCAAGCGAATAATGCACACTTTAAGCAACGTAAAGGTTTCCGCGTGCATGGTTATGCGCAAGAGCAAATCCCCACCAAAAAGTGGTGGTATGGCAGCTGAATTTCTCGTATAAAAGTTGAAAATGAAACGATGTTTTATATTGAGGATTTCACTATGATCGTTGGCAACATTCACAACCTCCAGTCCTGGCTGCCGCAGGCGCTGCGTCAGGCGATCGAACACGTTAAAGCAAACGTGACTGACGCGACCCCAACCGGCAAACATGATATCGACGGCAACAACCTGTTTTATCTGGTTTCCGAAGACATGACCCAGCCGTTTGCCGAGCGCCGTGCGGAGTATCACGCCCGTTATCTGGACATCCAGATCCTGCTGAAAGGCCAGGAAGGGATGACCTTCAGCACCCTGCCAAACGGCACGCCGGACACCGACTGGCTGGCGGATAAAGACATCGCCTTCCTGCCGGAAGGTGAGCAGGAGAAAACCGTAGTGCTGAACGAAGGCGACTTCGTGGTCTTCTACCCGGGCGAAGTGCACAAACCGCTGTGCGCGGTGGGCAACCCGGCCCAGGTGCGCAAGGTGGTGGTGAAGATGTTAGTGGGATAATTTCCCCTCGCCCTGACCCTCTCCCCAGGGAGAGGGAACACGCCTCCCATTCTGTGATCCAGCTTAAAAAACACGCACTCCCTCCTTTTTCCGCATTGTCCTTCGCTTTCCCCACGTTCTAGTATGATCGTTAAATAAATGAACGCTGTTCTATAATGTAGAACAAAATGATTCAGCAAGGAGATCGCATGCAGCAGACTCTACAGTTCTCGGGGATTATTCCCCCCGTCTCCACTATCTTCACCGCCGATGGCGCACTGGATAAAGCCGGTACCGCCGCGCTGATCGACAGCATGATCGACGCAGGCGTCAATGGCCTGTTCTTTCTCGGCAGCGGCGGGGAGTTTTCCCAGCTCAACACCCAGGAGCGTAAAGCGATCGCCGAATTTGCCATCGCCCATGTGAATCGCCGCGTGCCGGTGCTGATCGGCACCGGGGGCACCAACGCCCGGGAAACCATCGAGCTGAGCCAGCACGCGCAGCAGGCGGGGGCAGACGGCATCGTGGTGATTAACCCCTACTACTGGAAAGTGTCGGAAGCGAACCTGATCCGCTACTTTGGGCAGGTGGCCGACAGCGTCACCCTGCCGGTGATCCTCTATAACTTCCCGGCCCTGACCGGACAGGATCTGACCCCGCAGTTGGTCAAAACCCTGGTGGACTCCCGCCGCAATATCGTGGGGATCAAAGACACCATCGACTCCGTGGCCCACCTGCGCAGCATGATCCTCACCGTTAAGGCGGCGCACCCGCACTTTGTGGTGCTCTGCGGCTATGACGATCACCTGTTCAATACCCTGCTGCTGGGCGGCGATGGGGCGATCTCGGCCAGCGGCAACTTCGCCCCGCAGATCTCGGTGAAACTGCTGCAGGCCTACCGCGACGGCGACCTGGCGCAGGCTGCGCACTATCATCAGACCATGCTGCAAATCCCACAGATGTATCAGCTGGATGCCCCGTTCGTGAACGTGATTAAAGAGGCGATTGCCCTCTGCGTGCGTCCGGTGTCCACCCACGTGCTGCCGCCTGCCGGGCCGCTGGATGAACCGCGCAAGGCGCAGCTGAAAGCGCTGCTGCAACAGCTCAAGCTCTGCTGAACCGGAAGGTGACGATGTCGATAGAGACGATTTTTACCCCGCAGGATGACGCCTTCTACTCGGTGATCACCCACGCGGCCGGGCCGCAGGGGGCGCTGCCCCTGACCCCGCAGATGCTGATGGAATCCCCGAGCGGCAATCTGTTTGGCATGACCCAGAACGCCGGAATGGGCTGGGATGCCAATAAACTCACCGGCAAAGAGGTGCTGATTATCGGCACCCAGGGCGGGATCCGCGCGGGCGATGGCCGCCCGGTGGCGCTGGGTTACCACACCGGACACTGGGAGATTGGCCTGCAGATGCAGGCCGCGGCAAAAGAGATCACCCGCAACGGTGGGATCCCCTTTGCCGCCTTTGTCAGCGACCCCTGCGACGGGCGCTCCCAGGGCACGCACGGGATGTTTGACTCCCTGCCGTACCGCAACGATGCGGCGATCGTCTTTCGGCGGCTGATCCGCTCCCTGCCCACGCGCCGGGCGGTGATTGGCGTCGCCACCTGCGACAAAGGCCTCCCCGCCACCATGATTGCGCTGGCGTCTATGCACAACCTGCCGACCATTCTGGTGCCGGGCGGCGCCACGCTGCCACCCACCTTCGGCGAGGACGCCGGCAAGGTGCAGACCATCGGGGCGCGTTACGCTAACCATGAGCTCTCCCTGCAGGAGGCCGCCGAGCTGGGCTGCCGCGCCTGCGCCTCACCGGGGGGCGGCTGCCAGTTCCTCGGCACCGCAGGCACCTCACAGGTGGTGGCCGAAGCCTTAGGCCTGGCGCTGCCGCACTCGGCGCTGGCCCCGTCCGGACAGGACGTGTGGCTGGAGATCTCCCGCCAGTCGGCGCGGGCGGTGGTCGAGCTGGATAACCGCGGCATCACCACCCGCGATATCCTTACCGACAAGGCCATTGAGAACGCGATGGTGATCCACGCCGCGTTCGGCGGCTCCACCAACCTGCTGCTGCACATCCCGGCCATTGCCCACGCGGCGGGCTGCACTATTCCTGACGTCGACCACTGGACCCGCGTCAACCGTAAGGTGCCGCGGCTGGTGAGCGTATTACCGAACGGGCCGGATTATCACCCGACGGTGCGGGCGTTCCTCGCGGGCGGCGTGCCGGAGGTGATGCTCCATCTGCGCGATCTTGGCCTGCTGCATCTGGATGCCATGACCGTCACCGGCCAGACCGTGGGGGAAAACCTCGACTGGTGGCAGGCCTCGGAACGCCGGGAGCGCTTCCGCCAGTGCCTGCGCGAGCAGGACGGGGTGGATCCTGACGATGTGATCCTGCCCCCGGAACGCGCCAACGCCCGCGGGCTCACCTCTACGGTGGCGTTCCCGGTGGGCAACATCGCCCCGGAAGGATCGGTGATCAAGGCTACGGCGATCGACCCGTCGGTGGTGGGTGAGGACGGCGTTTATCGCCACACCGGTCGGGCGCGGGTGTTTGTCTCGGAAGCCCGAGCAATCAAGGCGATCAAAAGCGGCGAGATCGAGCAGGGCGACATCATGGTGGTGATCGGCGGCGGGCCGTCCGGCACCGGGATGGAAGAGACCTATCAGCTGACCTCGGCGCTCAAGCATGTCTCCTGGGGAAAAACCGTATCGCTGATCACCGATGCCCGCTTCTCGGGCGTCTCGACCGGAGCCTGTTTTGGTCATGTGGCGCCTGAAGCGCTGGCGGGTGGGCCGATTGGCAAACTGCGCGATAACGACATCATCGAAATTGTGGTGGATCGCCTCTCCCTGACCGGCAGCGTCAACTTTATCGGCACGCCGCTGGCACCGCTCACGCCCGAAGAGGGGGCAACAGAGCTGGCGCGTCGTCAGCCGCATCCGGAACTGCACGCCCATGATTTTTTACCTGACGATACGCGCCTGTGGGCGGCCTTACAGTCGGTGAGCGGCGGGACCTGGAAAGGCTGTATTTACGACACGGATAAAATTATCGAGGTCATTAACGCCGGTAAAAAAGCGCTCGGTTTATAAGCCCTTCAGCCAGATACCGGGAGCAGATTAACCTCAGGCCGGGTAGCCCAGGGCGCGTGAGAGCTGGCGCCCGGCCTCCTGTAGCTGCTCGCGAAAACGCGCCAGCTCATCGTCGTCGACGCGGGAGGTCAGGGTCGACAGGCTCAGGGCGGCGATAACCCGGGATTCATGGTTACGCACCGGGACCGACACGCAGCGCACCCCCTGCTCGTTCTCTTCGCTGTCGAGGGCATAACCCTGCTCGCGGGTCTGTGCCAGCGCGGCCAGCAGCGCCTCGCGTGAGGCCAGAGTCGCGGGGGTATAAGTGGTGTACTGATAACCGTCGAGCAGCGTGTTCAGTTCGGTGTCGCTCAGCCAGGCGATCAGCACTTTGCCGATGGCGGTGGCATGCACCGGCAGGCGACGGCCAATGCGCGAGTAGGCGATGGCCGCCAGCTTGCCTTCAATCTTCTCGATATAGACCCCTTCGCGCCCGTCCAGAATGCCCAGATGGGTGGTCTGCCCGGTGCGCTCCGACATCGCCGTCAGCCAGTGCTTCGCCTTCTGGCGAATATCCATGGTGCTCACCACGAAGTGGCCGCGCTCGACCAGCTTCATGCCCGGGCGATATTTGCCGTTCTCCGGGTTCTGATCGATATAGCCGTGCAGCTGCAGGGTTTTAAGCAGCGAGTGGAGGGTGCTCTTGCTCAGGCCCATCTGTTTACTGATGTCGGTGATTTTGAGTTCCGTCGCCTGTTCGTTAAACAGATCGAGGATCTGTAAGGCACGTTCAACAGATTGAATAATAGGCATAAGTTCGGCACATCCGCGCTGGAATTAAGGCGAAAACGTACCCTGTTTACGTTGAAAAATCAATCGACAAGGGAGGCGGGGGCTTTGACGATCCTGTTACCGTCACAGGCAATCATGGCGGAAAAATTTGACATAAGTCATTCCTGATACTTATGGATTCAAGTTAAAAAGATAGGCTGTGCCTATTACTCACATTTTCATTGTTCTTTTACACTCATTAACCGTAAGGCTTTCTGCATTTTTTATGGCTCGTTTAAAAGGTATTTTGATGACTGCTTCTAAAACTTGGGTTTCTTTAGGCACCATTGCCAGTCCGGCCACAGGGACGTTATTTTCAAAAATTCTGACTCAACATAATCATAAATATATCCTGTGGTATAACGGCGAGCAGCTTTTTAAACCCGGCGATCGGATAAAAGTCATTTATAATCGTTTATTTATTAACGACGAGCCCTGCGATATTAATATTCTGCAGATCGACAAATACAGCCACACCCTGTGGCGCGTAATGAATAAGATGTCCAGCTGCCCCGGCCATCGCGACCCGGAGAGCAAGACGTGCGATGCTCCGGTAAAATGTATTTTTAAACAGTGCCCGTTCGGCAAGATGAGGGTGAGGGCAAATTAATAAGCCGGTAAACTATTCTGTCGACAAGTAAATAATATAAATATCAGGAGGGCGGCAACCCTCCCGTCATTTTAAAAGCAGGCGTTATTCACCCAGAGTGGCGACCATCACCGCTTTAATGGTGTGCATCCGGTTCTCTGCCTGGTCAAATACCACGCTCGCCGCCGACTCAAATACCTCGTCCGTCACTTCCATTCCGCCGTGCAGATCGAACTCCTTCGCCATCTGCTGGCCCAGCGTGGTCTGGTCGTCGTGGAATGCCGGCAGACAGTGCAGGAACTTGACGTCCGGGTTCCCCGTCAGGGCCATCATCTGGCTGTTCACCTGATAGCCACGCAGCAGCGCAATCCGCTCGGCCCACTTCTCTTTGGCTTCGCCCATCGACACCCACACGTCGGTGTAGATGAAATCGGCGTCCTTCACGCCCGCCGCCACGTCTTCGGTGAGGGTGATTTTGCCGCCGTTCTTCTCTGCCAGCGCGCTGCACTCCGCCACCAGGCTCTCTTCCGGCCAGCAGGCCTTCGGGGCCACCAGACGCAGATCCAGCCCGGTGAGCGCCGCCGCTTCCAGTATCGAGTTACCCATGTTGTTACGCGCGTCGCCGGTATAGACCAGCACCATCTCGTTAAAGGCTTTGCCCGGCAGATGCTCCTGCATGGTGAGCAGGTCCGCCAGCAGCTGGGTTGGATGGAACTCATTGGTCAGCCCGTTCCACACCGGCACGCCGGCATATTCCGCCAGGGTTTCGACAACTTCCTGACCATGGCCGCGATACTGAATGCCGTCGTACATCCGGCCCAGCACGCGGGCGGTATCTTTAATTGATTCTTTATGCCCAATCTGGCTGCCGCTCGGCCCGAGATACGTGACGCGTGCGCCTTGGTCAAATGCGGCAACTTCGAAAGAGCATCTGGTACGGGTAGAGTCTTTTTCGAAGATGAGCGCGATGTTTTTGCCAGTAAGTTTCTGTACTTCAGTCCCTTTTTTCTTATCGGCTTTCAGCTGTGCCGAGAGGGCAAGCAGAGAGGTGAGCTGTGCGGGAGTAAAATCGAGCAATTTAAGAAAATGTTTTTTATACAGTTCAGACATTTTATCCTCACATGGCAAAGGCCACTTATTGAATTAAAATTCACTTTATCTGTATCAATATTCACTTGCAACCCCGATTCACAAATCTTTCTTACAAAGGTGGAGGCAAACACATCCGTGTGTGAAAATAGAAGTATCTGCCGCACTTTAAAGAGGAACGAGCCATGGCAAACCCAGAACTGCTGGAAGAACAGCGCGAAGAGACGCGACTGATTATTGAAGAACTGCTGGAAGACGGCAGCGATCCGGATGCGCTGTACACCATCGAGCACCATTTCTCTGCGGATGATTTCGAAGCGCTGGAAAAGCTGGCGGTTGAAGCCTTCCGTCTGGGTTACGAAGTGACGGAGCCAGAAGAGCTGGAAGTGGAAGAGGGCGACACCGTCATCTGCTGCGACATCCTGAGCGAAGGCGCGCTGAAGGCAGAGCTGATCGACGCCCAGGTTGAACAGCTGATGGACCTGGCCGAACGTTTTGAAGTGGAATACGACGGCTGGGGCACCTACTTCGAAGATCCGAACGGCGAAGAGGGTGACGACGAAGACGACGAAGATTTTGACGAAGACGACGACGGCGTGCGTCACTAAGTATGATTTGCGGCAGCTTCGGCTGCCGCTTTGCAAGGTTCAATGATGGATTACCCGCAGATACTCGCCCCTGTTCTCAACTTCCTCCAGTGCCCGACCCCGCAAGCGTGGATTGATAAAGCCCGCGACCCGGCTAACCTGCCGCTGCTGCTCACCGACCATATGGTGTGCGAACTCAAAGCTGCCCAGACCGCGCTGTTATTAGTGCGCAAATACGTCGCCGACGAGAGCGGTGCCGACGCGCTGCTCGAGTGGCTCAAGCCCTATGAAGCCTTTACCTTCCGCGAAGGCCCGGAACCGGATTTCGTCGCCCTGCATAAGCAGATTGGCAAAAGCGTGATGCCGAAGACCGACGACCCCTGGGGTCAGGCGCTTATCGACAGCATGGTGCTGCTGATTAAAGAGGAGCTGCACCATTTCTGGCAGGTGCGCGAGGCGATGCTGTCCCGCAACATCCCCTACGTCAAAATCACCGCCAGCCGCTATGCCAAAGGGATGCTGAAAGCCGTGCGCACCCACGAGCCGCTGACGCTGATCGACAAACTGATTTGCGGGGCCTATATCGAAGCCCGCTCCTGCGAACGCTTCGCCGCGCTGGCCCCGTTCCTCGACGAGGAGTTGCAGAAGTTTTACCTGTCGCTGCTGCGCTCCGAGGCGCGGCATTATCAGGACTATCTGACGCTTGCCCAACAGGTGAGCGACGAGGATATCTCTCCCCGCATACAGCTTTTTGGTGAAATTGAAGCCACACTGATCTCATCACCGGACAACGAGTTTCGCTTCCATAGCGGCGTGCCGGTGTAAACCGGCATAGCTAAAGGATCAAGGATGCGTAACGATGAGAAGAGCGTGGACTCGTATAGCAGTGGTAGCGGTTATCTCCGCAGCAGTGGCCTTCTGGGTTTATTACGACAAGCAGCGCCTGCAAAACACCCCCGAACATCGACTTGATACCGTCCTTAACGCCATGCCCTCCTGGCAGGTGCTGAGAGAGCAGGACCCCCGATTTGTGGCACGTATCCGCGAGCAGATCCTCACCATGCAGAAAGCGGGGGAGTCTGAGCAGGAGATTATCGACGTGGTCCAGCCGCAGATCCTCGAGCTGCAGATGTCGCGCCTGCAATATGCCCCCGACGCCAATGCGGTGGCCTGGATGACGATCAATATGGAGCAGACCGCCGCCATTCAGAAGGTGAGTGACGATGCCTGCTTCCGCTTCTTATTCCCTGCCGTAAAGGGCGGCATCAACCCGATGCGTGTGCTGGATAAAGATATGATGCAGCGCCGCCTGCAGGCCGACGCCGACATGATGCGCACGGGCTGGGGGAAAAACCGCCATACCGTTAGTCCGGAGGAACATGCCGCCGCCGTGGAGGATGTGCGGCCGATTATGCAGTCCCTCGCCAGCCAGTACGGGGTGGCGATCCAGCTGCTGGTGATGCCGGAGAACGCGGTAGGCAAAGAGAAGCTCACCTGCGAGTTGGTGCAGGCGATGTGGGCGAAGGTGCTTGCGCTGCCGGAGCAGAAGGCGGCGAGGGTGATTCGGCTGGCGGTGATGGAACTGGATTGAGGGGGGCGCTGGTTTTTTGGGCACTTAGCGCGGTTTAGCGCGTCGCCGCTTGCATGGCGGCGCGCGACAGGTATAATCCACAACGTTTCCGCATCCCCTTCAGTGCCGAAGTGGCGAAATCGGTAGACGCAGTTGATTCAAAATCAACCGTAGAAATACGTGCCGGTTCGAGTCCGGCCTTCGGCACCATAAGATGCAAAAATTAAGTCGCTTAAGGGCGGCTTTTTTTGTGTCTGGAATTTGTTATTGGAAGAAGGTTCCTTACTTTTTGAATTTCTGATGCTGGTACCGATGATTTTTATCAAGATCCTGTGCAATACTCCATCCTCAGCATAAGTGTCGTATGACTTATGCCGAGGAAACGGCATCTATTAAAGGACTACACCAACATCATTGTCATTTAATAATTCGTTCGATTGCGCCAAAATAAACTGCTTTAAGAACTGATCAATGCGTATGTTCAGCTTAAACAGAGGTATGGTTACGCCGTCTTGTTTTTCAAAATAGATTTTTGCTTTTGATTTGTCTACCGTATCTTTTAAAGCATCAAAGCGACCAAATTCGTTGATATTATTATCATTAATATTATCAGCCATTAATGCGATGAGTAGCCCTTTATCTAAACCAAGAGCATTAACAACAGCATTTAATTGTGCATTTTCAGCGTTATCTTTGTAAGTGTTGATATAGTCTCTAAAAGTATGGCCTTCAATTAACTCAGCATCGCCGCGCTGCAGGTCATGCAAGAAGAGCTTGGCGTACTTTTGCTCGTTTTGGGTGAGCGATGCAAAAGACTTGTGCAGCTCATTTAATGTGGCTTCAATGCTCGCTGAGTCTTGGTGCATGTTCAGCTCTTTTAAAAATTTATCGAAGCGGCTGTTCATATAATCTGCATCGATTTTACCAGTATCTATTTCAGTTAAATAACCACTGATATCAAAAGGCACATCACCGCCGCCTGCAACATTTCCTTCCCCTTTGCCTACCAGCTCTTTATAACGCAAGACTAGGCTCAGGTAAGTTTGTTCGTCGATAGTCAGCGTTACCTCATACCCCACACCATTTTCAGTAGGGGGATAAACCGATTGTTCCCAGTGCAAGCCTTGTACTTTAGCTGCTTCCAGGTGCTTACTAAAGGTATTAAATAATTTGGCGAATCGAGCGCTGGCTTCCACATCATCTGGTAGTTTTTCAAAGTTCTGAATACCCGCACTGACGAACAAATTGGTAATGTCCACCATTAAATCATTCATGGCTTTAATATTGTTCCCTAACTTATCTACGAAGAGTCCTATAGGTTTGTCGCCGGAATAGAGTTTTACCGCAGCATTAATGTGCTGCTCCATGGTGTGCGGATAGCGATAGTAACGGATAATTCCGTGGGGTTTGTCGGGGCCAAACAATCGATTGGTCCGCGAAAACGCCTGGATGATATTTTGGTACTTAATCACCTTGTCTAAATACAAAGTATTAAGCCACTTAGAGTCAAAGCCAGTGAGCATTTGATCCACAACAATTAGTAAATCTAACTGCTTTAAAGGCTCAGTATGAATGCGCTCGTAAGGCTTTTTATGTGCAAGCCGTGACGCTAAATCTTTTTTAAATGCTGCGTGGCGGGCAAAATCAAAATCATGACCGTAACGTGCGTTATAGTCGGCTATAATTTCTTCCAAACCATCGCCCTTAAAAGTAGGTCCACGATCGCTACTGCCATCGTTATCAATGTGCGGGTCAAACAAAGCCGAAATTTTAAGCTCAGGTTTGGCTGCTTTTAAACGGCGGTAATAGTCAATGGCTTCAGCAATGCTGCTTGTGGCTAAAATTGCGTGAAATTTATTGGCCTGACTGAGCACATCCCACTCGGCCAGAATATCTTCTACTACCTTTTCTTGATGGTCTGCAGTAAGATACTGTTCTTTTGGCATAAAATCTTCTATGCCTTTGATATACTTGCCGATAGCATCTTTATGGCCAGCCATAGATACATCATTCATAAAATAAGTAAATTTTTTCTTTTTGGCAGGTACTGACATAGCATCCGCCACCGAATCGGCTTTGGCCTGTTCGAGGGCGACGGCTTGGCGTAGCTCTTTATCTTTAAAGGTACAGATTTTGTAAGGATCAAAGCCCAGAACGTTGCCATCGCGAATACCGTCGGCAATGCTGTAACGGTGTAACTCGTTTCCAAAAACATCAGCGGTCGTGTTCTTGTTAATATGGTTTTCATCATGGATAGGTGTACCCGTAAAACCAAAAAACAAGGCGGCAGGGAACGTCTTTTTGACGGTAACTAACATTCCGTCTTTATTATCTTTGCCGCCGCTCATGGTTGAACGGTGCGCCTCATCGACAATAAACACCAAACGCTTAGCGCGAATTGTTTCAATATCCGCAGCGTTTGTAACCGTGCCTTCATCGTATGCCGCTTCAAAAATATTACTCATCTTTTGAATAGAGCTAACAATTAAGGTATCAGCGGGGGCGGTGCTTTTTAATTTGGTAATGAGTACGTGAGTATTTTCGGTGGCTTGAACGTCTTCGCCATCGCCAGCAAAATTGCGATATTCCGCGAGCGACTGGGTGCCCAGTTCAATCCTGTCCATTAAAAAAATCACTTTATCGGCATCTTTGGATTGTGCAATCAATTGCGCCGATTTAAAGCTGGTCATGGTTTTACCCGAACCAGTAGTATGCCACACGTAACCTCCGAGGCGCTCGGGATTATTGGCCGTGCTACCCAGTTGCTTCCAGTTGGTTTTAGCTACTTTGTCTGATATCGCATTAGCGGCGTAATACTGATAACTGCGCATTACCTTAAGCACGCCATCGGTATCGTCGGCGACGGTATAAAAGCCAATTAACTGGTGCGCCATAGGGATAGAAAGCAAGGTAGAGGCAATGTCTTTCCAGTAGTTCATGGGTTCGTTATTAAAATCGGCCCAGTTAAACTGATAATCAGGATTAAATTTGCCGTCTAGTCCGGGGTTGGCAAAGTATTTTGTCTCGTTTGGCTCCATGGCCACAAACACTTGGATGAGCGAAAACAGGCCGTTAAATAAGCCCTCTTTACTGTACTTTTCAATTTGGTTTACGGCCTGGCTAACTGGAATACCGCTGCGCTTTAGCTCTACATGGATCACCGGCATACCGTTAATCAGCAATAACACATCACCGCGTCTGTCGTTACGCAAAGGGCTGCCGCGTTCAAATTTTGGCTGTTGCACAATTTGATAACGGCTTTGGCCAGCGGCAATTTCCTGGCGATCGTATATTTTTAAGCTGACTTCTTTGCCCATATGCAAAATATCGGCTGGGTTATCGCGCTTAATCGCCACGGTTTTACCGTTAATTAAACCGTTGAGCTTAAGCGGGGTTTTAAGCTCTTTGATTTGCTCAATAATTTGCTGCATTTCAGTCGCGGTAAGCGGGACATCGTTTAAACGATCCCGCTGGCGATTGTTTTCAAACAAAATGTTTGCCCAGTTTTGCAGTAAATCCGCTTCGGTTTTGTTTTTGAGGATCTCTGGTTCCCAGCCTTTGTAGGTGAGTACCTCAATAAAAGCCTGCTCAAATTGTGCTTCGGTTTTAAAGGTGTTCATGATTTCTGCTACCCCCGCTAAACAAACATTTTACTCAAGCAGGCCTGCTTGATATTGTTGAGTTTGTTAATTTGTTGTTGATGTTGGTTAATTAGGGTATCGAGTTTCTTGAAGTAAATACCTATTTCATATTGCTCTTCTAAACTAGTGCTATAAAACTTAAATAGCTTCATGTCTGCTTGAAATAAATGTGGGATACTGCTCCCAGAGACCTTCTCTTTTATTAATTCTTTGAACAGTTCTGAATTCAAGATTTGATAAAAAAAGTTAGAGTCTAGATTATCACTAGGCCTTACAAGCATCATTGTAGAATTTATGGTAGCCTTGCATTGTAGATTACTTATTACGGCAGGGTTGCCCAATGAACCATCCTTCGAAAATATTACATCATCATTTTTCAACATAATCTCTGGCGACTCTATGTAACGCCATTCTGGGATATGGTCGATCTTACTCCAGTTGATATGACCATTTTCTATATGTTTACCGGCAATCATTGCAGGACCATCGCTGAGATATTCATTTTGCTTGAGGGATTTCCAACCTAAACGACCTTTAATTCTGGCAATTTCACCTAATTTAACCTCAAACCAATTGTTGCTAAATCCTTTAAAACGGACTTCTGGAATGGTTGCACCTTGTTTAGGAAACATTTTTTCCAGCATGGCTTTTTTAATATTGATAAGCTTGTCATGCTTTTTTTGATGCTGAATGATTAGTGTATCAAGCTTTTGGAAGGTATTGCCGATGGCGATTTGTTCAGGTCTTTCGGGTATACTGATTTCCGTGTCTAAGATGTTTTTGTTGTAGAGTCGTTTAATAGTACTGCCTTCTAATCCACTCCATTTAACCATAGAATAAAAAACTTTCAAGAAAGCATTATCTATTTTTCCATCATGTTTTAGCCAAACAATATTTGAATCCTGAAAGTATTCATCTTCCCCTTTGTATTCAACAACGCGACCAATACTACCAGAAGCTGAAAGCAGAAGATCTCCCTCAATTGGGTATGGGTATTTCTTTTTATACTCATCAAATAGAGCTTTACTAATAAAGGCATCAGGTTGTTTTCCAAAAGTACCTATTTTAAAGAATGGAACGTCACCATTTTCAGACGTTTGATGCTTGAAAATTCTTTTATTCATAGCGATAGAACCTAGATCACCCAAATATAGGTTTTTCCAATCCCCACTAAACCCTTTAAATCGAATTTCTGGCACCTTGTTTTGTATACTCATCTTATTTACCCTTCAGTAAGCTGGTGAGTTCAGCCAAGCCCTGCATATCAAACTCATTACCAGTGAGATCGCCCATTATTTCAGCCAGTTCTTGCTCGGTGGTTTTTATCTCATGGGCCACTTGCGAATAGGTAACGGCGTATTTGTCGGCAAGAGCTTGCACTCGGCTGGTAAGTTGGCTAATTACGGCGTTTGGCATGGCGGCGAATTCTGTGCTTAATGGTGCAATCCATTTAAGATGCAGCAGATTGTTCACTTGTTCATCGGTTAAGGCTTCGATAGTTGCTTTGGTTTTTAAGTGCAGGGTAATGGCTGCATCTTTGACCGTTTTTTTCAAGGCTTTTTCTTCCTCGATTAATTCGTTTGCACCAATAATTTTGGCTTCATAACTTTCTTCTGCAAATTTAACTTCGCTGTCTTTTTGTTCTTTCAGGAAGGTTTTGGCGGCTTTACCTACTTCGACATTTGCAAATCCATCTTTGCTCTCTTTGACTGTAATTTGTTCTTTTTCTTCTTCGGTCAGGGATTCAAAAATTTCTTCAAGCGTGCTGGCAATTTCAGCCAAGCGGGTTTCTTTAGCTGCCAAGGCTTCTAAATCATCATTTAAGTAAGTTTGTTGCACTAAATCAAAGGGCAAAATATGGCCTTTCCAGCCGTCTTGTACTTCGGTGTCTTTGCTATCTTTCTTCTTGATGACTATATTAGGGTCAACTTGTTTAGTGGCAGAAAAACCTTCGGTTTGCATCATTTCTAGATCTGCACTGATGAGTTGCCATTGGTTGTTTAAGTATTGGTAAGCTTGATATTTGTCGATTAAAGCAATGGGGGCTAAGCGAGTAAATAGCCCGGCACTTAAAACCGCCTCTTGTTGGTTACGCTTTACGCTTTCCCAGTTTTGTATTAACCAAGTGTTTAGCTGGACATCAAAGCCATTAAAGGCTTGGTTATAGGCACCGATAAACGCTGACACTTGCGGGTGTCCGCTAATACTGGCGTTGACGTCTTGTCTGGCAATGGCTAGCTCACTGTAAGCGGCAGATGTTGGCCTAAACAAGGTATTGTGCAATAGTGGGAAAGCCTGCCAATAGCTATGTAACTCGGCGATTTCGCTGTTAGGGATGCCGCCGAGCATGGTGGCGTGTAAATCCCAGCTCTGCGCTGCCGCAGATGAGTCCACATAGCGCGATATGTTGAGATTGTAGTCATTGTCGCGCAGGGTTTCTTTACTTACCAGCTGCGAGAACTTATCGATATTTTCGCGGGTAATTACAGCATCAGTAATGCGCTTGATATCACTGGCTTGCAGTTTGTTGTTTTTGCCTTCTTTCATAAAATGACGGGAGGCATCGATCACCAATACATCGGTGTTTTGGCGTTTTTGTTTGAGTACCAAAATCACCGTGGGAATGCTGGTGCCAAAAAAGATATTAGCCGGTAAACCGATAATGGCATCAATATGATTTTGCTCAATGAGTTGCTTGCGAATTTGACCTTCTTCACCCCCACGGAACAAAACACCATGGGGCAGTACGATAGCCATAATGCCATCAGGCTTCAGGTGGTAAAGATCGTGCAGTAAAAAAGCAAAATCGGCTTTGGTTTTAGGCGCCAGGCCAAAACGTGAATAGCGCGGATCGCTCTCTTTAAAGCTGGGGTCCCAGTTTTGTGAGTAAGGCGGGTTGGAAACTACTGCATCGACATGCAAGGCATAGTATGAGCCTTGAGGATCGCTGTCATCAAAATATGGCCAATCCTCTTCGAGCGTGTCGCCATTACGGGTTTTAATGTTGCTGGCTTTAATACCACGCATGATGAGGTTCATACGAGTTAGGTTGTAGGTGTTGGCTTTTAATTCTTGAGCAAAATAGGTGATGCTATCTTTATTTTTAGCATATTTCTCGAACGCCTCACCGATATTGATCAGTAACGAACCAGAGCCGGAAGTAGGATCGTAAATTTTGATGGTATCTTTGTCTTTTAACTCATGGGCGATGATGTTCGACATTAGTACCGAAACTTCATGAGGCGTGTAAAACTCACCGGCTTTTTTACCGGCATTGGCGGCAAATTTTTCAATCAGGTATTCGTAAATGTAGCCCAGTACGTCATAGCCTAGATTGCCATTCATGGGGATGCTTTTGATCAGGTGTAGTAAGTCGCTTATGGCTTTGGTGCGTTTGCCAGCACTTTCACCCAATTTGCTTAAACCTGTTTCTAACGTTGTAAAAATGCCTTCAAACAATTTTTTGTAAGTTGGTGAAATCAAACGGCTAAAGGCTGAGAGTGCATCTCGCACGTTAGATTCATCAAATTCGGATGTTGGGTTAACCCACGTAGAAAACAGATTATCGTAGGCAATAAAGTAGCCCAGGTTGTCTTGAACGTATTTAACGGTGTCAGCATCTTCTTCAGTGAGGGCTTTGATATCTGCGGGCGTCATCCCCTGCTTGGTGACAAACTGTACCAATTGGTCGCTTAGGTACTTGTAGAAGATAAAGCCGAGTATGTAGTCTTTGTATTCGTTGGCTTCAATCTTAGAACGCATCTGGTTGGCTGATTCCCAGATTTTTGATGCAAGCTGCTGTTTATTCACAATAATTCCCGTTGATAACAGTTTTGTTCGTAAAGGGCTATTTTAGGGTTTTGATTGTACGTTTGATAAGAGCTTCATGCTAGCGGCAAGGCTTAACGAGGAAGTGTCAGTGAGTAGTTAATAGTCTAGAACCCTACCAAGAAATCTTTCTTCATCTGACACAGCTTTGATATTACTTTAAACAACGCGAGTACTTACATATCGCGATAAGATGATTACGATGATACGTTCTTCAACATTCGTTACTTTAAGAATGGTATTCCGAATGGTGCCTTCTAGCGCCTGGCGTTGATCGAGAGGATGAACGCATCATTTCCAGGAACCATTATCTGGGGATATTAGCGCAGTGGCTGCAGAGAGTTTTGACGCTCCTAGATATCAAGCATATGATCCCTCGCAAATTCTTTTCTTCTTAAAGGACAGGGTATGGGCAACAGAATGTGGATGATCCGTGGCGATGGCGGCAAACTCTATGACGATTTCCGTGATAAACAAATTGTTGGCATCGGTTGGTCTCTTTTGGCTCCTTTAGTCAAACCCGGCCTGTCCCGAGCCCAGCTACTTGCGTTGTATCAAGAAGCAGATCCGTTAACAAAACTAGGGACGGCCCGTTCTGGTGCATCGCAGGTCTGGCGTTTTGTGAATGAGATTCAAAAGGGCGATTGGGTCATTACCTATTCGCCAGCCAACCGTACTTACCTGTTAGGCAAAGTAATATCTGACTTCCAGTACCATCCTGAATGGGAAGAAGAGGGGATGGGCATTGCTCGCCAGGTTAAATGGAATGGTCAAGAAATCGACCGTGATCGATTATCTATTGCTACCAAAAATACATTGGGGTCCACGCTGACTGTATTCCAGCTTCCAGAATATGCGTTAGAAGAGCTTTTAC
Organism: Leclercia adecarboxylata; assembly: GCF_006874705.1. Taxonomy (NCBI): domain Bacteria; kingdom Pseudomonadati; phylum Pseudomonadota; class Gammaproteobacteria; order Enterobacterales; family Enterobacteriaceae; genus Leclercia; species Leclercia adecarboxylata. The sequence continues at coordinate 2,372,929 of NZ_CP035382.1, forward strand.
AGGATAAGAAACCTTCTGTAGACGTTATTACTCAAAACCCAATTGCGATGGACGAGGATGAAGTCATTTCTGATCCACTCCGGGATATGGAAATGTTGGCATTTGAGGGTATCAAAGATCGTATAAATTCTCTTGATTGGGACGAGATGCAAAATCTGGTTGCAGGAGTTTTACGCAGCATGGGCTATAAAACGCAGGTTTCACCTGCGGGTGCCGATCGGGGTAAAGATATCATTGCTTCACCTGATGGTTTTGGTTTTGAAAATCCACGCATTATCGTTGAGGTAAAACATCGCAGGGAGCAGATGGGGAGTCAGCAGATTCGCAGCTTTATCGGCGGTCGCCATAAAGACGATCGCGGGCTGTATGTCAGTACAGGGGGCTTTTCGAAGGATGCTCGATATGAAGCCGACCGTTCGACTATACCTCTGACGCTTTGGACACTTGACGATCTTGTCAGAGCGCTTATCGAAAACTACGAGCAAGTAGATATCGAGACCAAGCTTCTGGTGCCTCTGAAGAAAACTTTCCTGCCTGCTTGAATCTTACTTTGATAGCCATATCGGTGTTTTACTGATATGGCTTTATTTGTGTATTGTTACGCACCTAAAGCTAGAGCGGATGTTCTTTCATTAGATCCTCTTTGATTTATATAATATTGCATTTGTATGATTACTCTGTTGTGATCGGGAAATGCAAGTATTGTTTGGTGGAGAAAATTGTTTACATGATTTTCTTTATATTGTTCGGAAATGAAAGTTTATGGAGTTATCATGGAAAATGATGGTTTATGGAGTTTATTAAACACACCTCTTATTTCTGGCGTGGTTTGTGTAATTCTAGCTACTTTACTACAAATTAATATTGAATCATTAAGGCTAAATAAAAAATTCTTTAAGGAAATCCCTTGTTATGTAAAGGAGGCTGGAGTAAATTCTCTACTTTTTCGTTTCTTTTATAAAGAAATTCCGCTAGAAAAAATCAAACCTTTATCAGCTAAACAGAAAAAGGTTGCAATTTCTTGCTCTTTTATCATTGCCTTGATAATTGGAGGGTTTTCGTATTACACAGTAAAGATAGTCATTGAAACACCAAAAGGTTATACTAACCTTAAGTTTATAGACACAAATGAAAAATTCACTCTATCTGAGCATGATGCCATTAGTTATCCTGATAAATCTCAATGGCGTTTAAACCAAGATGTTTGTCATTCTGATACTTATCAAAATCTAAGCAAGCATTTCAACATTAGTTATGATTTGCTTTTTATGGTGTGTACAACTGTAGGGCTTGATAAAGAACGCGTAAAAATAAAAGCGCTTGTTGACAAATTTGAAGTAGATCGTGTTTTTGTTGGTGTGCTATTATTGGTTTTTGGAGTTTATGCGTTGTTTTTTATAATGGCACTATGTTCGCCATTAGTCATTACACCGAAATTGTTAAAATATTGGCATAATTATCTTGAAAAGAAATATATGTGTTTATAGCGATATGAAAATCACGACGGACGGGGAAAGATAATATTAAAATTATCGAGCCGCACTATTTCCCCATTGTTAAATTGAAGAGAGCTGACGCCACACAAAAAATGTCAGACAGGCACAGCCTCTTTACCCCTTCCTCAACACTCCATTAACCCAACGTTCATCCCTACCCGGACGCTTATCCCGCGTCACCCACATCTCAGCGAGCTCAATCCCCACTACCGTACCCAACAGCGCCCTCAACCCCAGCTCATCCATATCCGTAAATCGCCTTCCATCAACCTCCCGCTCTCCATCTCCATACTTAAACGACACATACCAAACCCCGCCCGGTTTCAGCCCATCTGCCAACCTCCGCATCACTCCCGGCAACTCCACAGCCGGAACATGCAACAACGAAGCACAGCACCAAATCCCATCAAACTCTTCCTTCCACTCAACATCCGCAAAGGTCATCAGCTGAACCGGTAACCCAGTATGTTCCCGCGCCAGTTCAACCATCGCTGAGGACGCATCGAATGCCTCCACCTGATACCCCATCTCCAAAAACGCCTTTGCATCGCGCCCTGAACCACACCCCGCATCCAGCACCCGTGCCCCAGGCGCGAGATGTTTGGTAAAGGTCTCATACAGAGAGGACATATCGACATTCACCGTCCCGTTGAAGAAGGTCTGTGCATTGGCCTGATAGTATTTAAGCGTCATTAGAATGTGGCCTCGCCTTCGGCTTTAGGTTCCCAAGTATGGAAGAGCCTCACTTTGGCAGCATTCCAGTTATTTTCAAGAAAATTTTTCCGTGCGACGGGCTGGTTTCCGGTCTGTTGGACAATGGTTTCATGCAGCGGAAGTTTGCTCTGGATAAAATACTCATTGCGGGCATTTAACCGTTGCAGGAGTGTGCGTCCAGGCAGGCGCGCGAACTTCCCTTCAGCACCACGATTACAGCACTGGCAGGCCAGCACCAGATTCCACACGCCATTGATATTGGCAACCTCATTGCGGGCTGCCCAAGGGATAAAGTGGTCAACATCGGCCAGGTCAGGATCGCCCGGGGACAGGCTGATGGGTTTGAAGCAGTAGAAGCAGCGTCCTTTCTGGTAGCCGTTTAAACTGTCGCGACAGCTGGTGATATCAACCCGACGCGCGTTCACGCGACTGAACAACAACTGATTATCTTCGTCGAACTCGACGCCAACAAGGTTGCGGGACACGCCCATCGCCCAGGCCTGTTCGACCAGGTTCCAGCGCGCAGTAGTTTCAAAAGCCAGGTTTTGATACTGCTGACGCTCGCCCAGATGAAAGAAGTTATCCGTCAGGCGGATGCCGTTATGGGTCTTTCGCTCATCAATGAAAAATCGTTTCTCGATCTCGCCGCCATTCACATTGTGGAAAGCATCAATCACGTTGGCAAAGCCTCGGCGTACCGTGGTTTCATTCAGCTGGTTATGTGAAATTTCACCGTTATTGAACTGCGCGCAGGTATCCAGAAACTGGCTGCGGCTCGAGGTGATCTGCTTCGGCGCGTGTTTCAGGTGTTCGCAAAGATGGCGGCTGAACGGCACGGCGAGTTCGTCGAGGGTGATGATGTCGCTGCCCGTCTTATCAATCTCATACAGGGCATGGGCAAGCGCGAACTTATACGATGCGACGTTCTTTCCAAAAAGAATCACCCCGCGCCAGTAGTTCTCCAGCGTAGGGTCAGCCTGGTAAAAATCCATCAATGAAATCCTGTTACGGTGGGTGAGGTAGCTAACTACCGAAACCTGTAACAGGATCACACAATAAATGAATGGTGATGTAAACGGTGAATCTATGTATTTGGTGAATTTGTGATGTATTGGCAGTTGAAGAGCGGACTCCAACACCTTAAATCAGGTGACCAAATTTACTCTGCAATGCCCATCACCTATATTTTAATGCGCTGCAAGCCGCTCACAGGGAAGGAAAAATGACGCAATACTGGTGGAAAGATTTATTGGATCGGAACAATCGCTGGCAGGGGCTGGAGCTGACGGTCCGGGCTGAGCAGCATCCCGGTCATGCCATGGAGATGCTCAGCGGCCACCATGGGCGCATGGCATTGCAGTTTCAGGGCGAGACGCTGTTCTGGGCCACAGTGTTGAAAGATCATTCCGGCGTCTGGCTGGTCTTTAACGCCGACCATCCCGGTCAGCAGGCGCTATTACCGTCAGTGTCCTCGGCAGATGTGGAGTCGGTTAAAGCGCAGGGCGCGCAGGCATGGACAGGCGAATGGTGTCGCTACTTTGCCCGGCGGCTGATGGATTCGCCAGCGCCATTGCTGACGGCGGGCCGGTGGCTGTTAAGGCCTATGGCACCGGTAAGCCGCACCGCGCAATCCTCTGTACCCATCGCAGACTGGCGTTTTGATTCCCCCGCCAGCGCCGGAAATATGGGCTGCGACTGGGTGCTCTATGGCGAGGACTTCCCTGATTTAGCGGATCCGCAAAAAGTCAGGTACGTAGACTGGTGGTGGGGCGGCAATTTGCTGTTGGGACGTTATCCGATAAACACCGATGCGGGGCGGCTGAAATGGTGGCGTAAAAAATGCCGTGAGGGCACACTGCCGCCGGTGTTGGTCCGGCACATTGCCGGGCTGGCGTCTTTTGTGATCCTTGATGGTCATTATCGTCTGCAGGCGGCCATTGCAGAAGGGATCCCACCGCAGTTTTTGGTGCTCAGTGAACTGCATGAGAGAGAGTTTCCCTCCGATCCGCAGCATCAGGAGCGTATTGTCCGGGCACTGGAGCTACAGCAACGTAAAAACCCCGCATGCAGCGTTGAGGGGATAAATCAGACGCTGATTAATCTCTATGATACCCGCTATCTCTATGCTTCAACCCATAGTCGCGCCCTGCTTGGCGACGGAGAAAACTGGGCGTGGGAAATTGAGGCTTATTTGCATAAACATCAGCTTGGGGAATATCTGGGAAGGATCCTTGAGCGGGTGGAGATTTAAATCGAAGATGCGCTGAGGCTAAGAGCGCTGGCTCCGGCTTCAGTCGATCAGCAACCTTTAAAAAATTGAGGTTATGCGTTTTTTAGGACTTTCAGGCGTGGGATGACATTTAATAAAAATGAATTAATTATTGGCTTTACGCGAGGCGTTAATTCAGTTCGATTTCCAGTCACTATGTTTTATATATGCAAGATGCGTCATGCTTAATGCCCCCAACTCCGTTTATTAGTAGTTGCCTGATGTAGGCAAAGCCATATCATTCTGCCGATAACAACTCTCAATTCAGGTAATAAAGATGAAAGACGCGTGGCTGGATACGTGCTCTACCACCATCCAAAACTTCGTGGAACGCTCGACGAGGTTACAGCCAGATAATCTTGAACTGGACCTGGTCGAAAAAATCGATTTTGACTACCAGATTAACTTAAGTCTCCATTTTCGTGTTGAGACGACAGATCACACTCAGGTGGGAAGAGTCAGCGTCGGGAGCGGCACCCGCGTTTTTACCAGTACTTTCCAGTACGCCGAGGCGCTTCAGGCTGAAACCAGCGCTGTCTTATCTCGCGCAGAAACTCTTCGTGAAGCACAAGCACTGGTGCTTTCCCACCCTTACGGTGCGCTTCAAAAAGAGCAAGAAATCTATTCCCATCCAACGCGCCTCTGTTTAACTGAAAACTGCACTAACTGTAATGGACGCGGACAGGTCAATTGTTCCTGGTGCTATGGTTCTGGCCGCGTGAGCTGCACAACCTGTGGAGGAAGCGGGCAGGTACTGGAACAGCGAAGCCATTTCGATCACTACACCAATCAGTATCGCACGGAGAGCCACTACCGGATGTGCTACACCTGCACAGGTGGTAAGGTGAACTGCGGCCACTGTAGCGGCTCGGGAAACCAGCGCTGTTCTCCCTGCGAGGGGACAGGCGAAACAACCCGCATTACCCGGCTTGCCAGCGTTGCCGTGCCTCATTACCAGTTGATCTACCATCGTGAGGATGTGCCGACGTTCATTAAAGATGGCCTCTACAAAGCGGGTATCCCGGAACTGGCAAGTTTTGGCGCCGTTGAGCTGGCAGATTCCAGTATTGATGAGGGTTTGCGTAACGTTAACTTTATCTACAGTGCCAGCGTACCCTTTGCCCGATTTACGAGCCAGCTACGCCAGGCTCAGCTTGCTGCGCAGCCTGTTAACTGGATCGTTTACGGTCGTCGTCCGCAAATACTGGATGCGGGGCATGTCGTTGAGTTGATGCTGAAAAACGATCTGAATGAGCTTGTCTATCGAACCACCCGAGGGAAATTGCTGAATCCGCTTGTTGCTACGTGTAGCCGTAAAACGGTGGCCACATTTATGGAATCGGAAGCTCATCAGGATATGCTGGATGCGAACCGCGCGGGTAAATCCGGCGAGATGCTCCGCGAAGCGATGAATCGTGGAGTCACCACAACCTATATTGATGAAGCCCTGACCAGCCTGAAAGCCATCACGCAGGCTGTCCAGAACTGGTCGGTGGTGAAGTGGTCAATCTTCAGCGCTGTCATTATCTATCTGTTTATGCCTCTGTACACAGCGTATGGCGATATCTGGTCCAATGACAGGGCGACAGGACGGGTCTATCTTACCCCGTTCACTAACTGGGATAATCAGCATAATTTACTCGCTTCCCTGGAGGTACTGGCGCGTTACTGTGGCCTGTTTATTGCCATCGTTGCCATTGTTATCTCTTTGCTTGGGTATTTATGGCGCAGGGGCTGGGTCCGCTGGCGAATGGGCCAGCATCTGGCTAAATGGGCGGTTAATCAGAAGATTTTACGTAGCGGTTGGTTCATGAGCCTTCTTCTGACCAGCCTGCTCACAGCTTCCCTGTTGCTGTTTTTCCCGATCTGGGTGACAAATGAGGGAGAACTCTTTGGGCAGTATTCCTTAATTGAGTTAATTCGCTGGGTTGCTCAGTTTCTAAGATAATACGACCAGGGCTCCCGGTATGTTTTCAGGGAGCCTTTATTTTTACCTGGCTGCCTTTCGCAACCAACAAAAAGGCGCCCACCGGCGCCTTAATCATACTATCGCTGTCTTAAGCCTTTCGAAGCTTCCCGGAGATCACCCCAACAAAGTCCATCACCTGCTGTTGCGCCTGGTCCGACAGTTGACTCACCTCACGCATCAGCGTCTCTATCTCCGGCTCTCCCTGCCGGGAGGTCAGGATCATACAGCCCTTCATCACCTTCACATCCACCTTCGTTCCGGTGCTGAACCCGGCTTCATTGAGCCATAGGCCTTTCATAATAAATGCAGGGATGCGGGTGTAATCCCCGTACCGCGTCGCATAACTTACGGTAAATACCCGGTCGTCGGCTGCAAATACTTCTGGTTGCAGTGATTCTGCAATACAATCGATATCAGTCATGATTACTATTCTCGTTAAATAGTGATTGTGATGAGCGATACGGGCATGTTGGCGCATGCCCGTATTGCGTTAAATAACACCTGTAAATCTAACCAGTAAATTAAAATAAGTCCAGATTAATATAAAACGTAATAAGCGTTATTCGGCTGCTTTCGAATATCCATTAAATATATTAATTCACTGTGATTTATAATTTTACGCATAAGGAAATGATAAGTTATGACCGGGAATATCGAACAACGTATCTATGCGCTTGCCAGACGTTATAACGGCGTGTACCTCATCAATAACGAGAAAACCAACAATTACTCAATGCCAGTACAGACCTCGATACGGATATGTTGCTGGATGTCGACGAGGCAGAAGCACTCATGGAGGAATTTTTTAGAGAATTTAACGTTAATAGAGGAAGCTTTAATATAAAGATCTATTATCCCGACGAGCCTTTTTCCTGGAATCCGTTTAAGAAATCTGCCCCTGTTCCTGTTCCCGATTTTACGATTAGCATGTTGATCGAATCAGCTAAAGCCGGGAAATGGTTGTACGACTAATCATAATCAAAAAGCTAAATAAATTCCGGTACCTGTACACTTATTTTTGACTGATCCTAAAAAAGCCAGCTTTATTGGGGGCTTTGCTTTTAAAAGGGTAAGACGAGAGAGCGTTGGGATAGTGAGACATTCCGAAAAAGTATCCAGGCTACGACCGGGATGTGCCGTAATTTGCACCTGGGTGGCGGATGTTAAGCCCGCAGGTAAGGAAAAATAGCGTCTCTTAGTCATTCCTCCTCGCGCTCTGACACGACCTTCCCGATTATCTTGTTGGAAGGTTGTGCTTAAAGGCATTCTGCTTTCACGAGCGGACCAGCCATAATGGATATTTACCACAATAAATATAAGGATAAATATCATGACTCATACTGAACCAAAGAGAACTGTTACCCTAATCGTGGACCCAGCTCTCTACGATGAAGTGAAGCAATCCGGGGCGAACATATCCGCTCTCCTAAATAAAGCATTGCTCGAAGAACAGAAACGGCTGCAGGCCGCTCGCTGGACAGAGGAGAGCAGGGAAGGGCTGGAAGAGATGCGCCGCTTCTTTGAAACCCACGGCCGTTTTTCTAACGAACCTGGGAAGCTATGATGTAATTCTGCGTTTAACGCCATAAAGGAAAGAACAAGACCTATCCGTACCTGCTTGAGGTACAGTCCCCTGGCGGATGAGTATCCGGGGGAGCGGCGCGGCGCACCCGCCAGTGCCGCATCGCTTCCAGGCCCACAAACACACATCCACTTCAAAGTGCCTGTTTTAAGGTGACTTTAACTTTTCATGTCGCCAAACCCACCCCCATCGCCCCTCTAATAATCGGAATCGGCGTCAATAAATGCTGATACATCAGCTCCCCCGCCTTATCCGCATCCCGCGCCAGCACCGCATCCATCAGCTTCTGATGCTCCACATGCTTCTCTTCTAACATCGCAACAGACAAAACCGTCTTGCGCAACCACACATACCGATACCGCGCCGCCAGATCGAACAGCCGCTCCCGCATCTGCATCAAATACCGCGACCCACACCCCACCACAATCGCCGTATGAAACGCCTGATGGCGCTGGTCCCACTCGTCCAGCATCGTCTCGCTGGCATCGCGGGATTCGAGCTTGTTCAGCAGATGCATCCGGGCGAGGAGGTCGGCTTCCCACTCTTCGCCGCCGCGCTCTATAGCGAGGCGCACCAGCATCGCCTCCATATTGGCGCGGGCATCAAAGATATCGAGCAGCTCCTGTTCGGACATGGGGGCCACACGGTAGCCTTTCTGGTTAATGACCGTGACCAGCCCCTCGGCAACCAGCTGCGACAGCGCTTCGCGCAGCGGGCCGACGCCCAGTTCATACCGGGAGGTCAGCAGGCTCATCCGCAGCTTCTCATCCGGGTGATACACGCCGCGGATAATGTCGTTCTTCAGCCAGCGGTAGCCGTCGATGGCCGTTGCCTGGGAAATGATGGTCATGGTCGTGCTCCTTGAATACGGCCCGGCCTGCACCGGGCGTAAAGATTAACCCTGCTTCGCCTCGTCAAAACATTCAGCGATAATCGCCAAACCCTGCTGAAGCTGCGCCTCTTCCACGGTCAGCGGCACCAGGATGCGCAGCACGTTATGGTACGGGCCGCAGGAGAGCAGGATCAGCCCTTTATCCCGCGCCCGGGCCACAATCTGCGCCGTCAGGGCGGCGTTCGGCTTATGGTGGTCGCCCTCTTCAAACAGCTCGATGGCGATCATCGCCCCCAGGCCGCGAACGTCGCCGATCTCAGGGTGTTTTTCAGCGATAGCCAGCAGGCCTTCGCGCAGGGTGTTACCCAGCTTGTTGGCTTTGCCCAGCAGATCGTCCTGCTCGAAGACCTTGATTACCGCCAGCGCGGCGGCGCAGGCGATCGGGCTCCCGGCGTAGGTGCCGCCCAGCCCGCCCGGGGCGATGGCGTCCATCACCTCGGCGCGTCCGGTAACGCCCGCCAGCGGGAAGCCGCCGGCAATGGATTTGGCAAAGGTGGTGATATCCGCCGCCACGCCCATCTGCTCCATGGCGAAGAAGGTGCCGGTGCGGCCCGCGCCGCTCTGCACTTCATCGGCGATGAGCATGATGCCGTGCTCGTCGCACAGGTCGCGCAGGCGCTGCATAAAGGCAGGGGAGGTGGCATAGAAGCCGCCTTCACCCTGCACGGGCTCGATCACGATGGCGGCGATATCTTCCGGGGCGGCATCGTTCTTGAAGATGCGGTGGATGCTGGCGATGGCGTCATCATCGCTGATGCCGTGCAGGGCGCAGGGATAAAGCGCGCGATAGACGTGGCCCGGCATCAGCCCCATGCCCGCTGAGTAAGGGTTCACTTTCCCGGTGAGCGACAGGGTGTAGTGGGTGCGGCCATGATAGGCCCCGGTAAAGGCGATGGTGCCGTTGCGCTTTGTCGCCGCGCGGGCAATCTTCACCGCGTTCTCGACCGCTTCGGAGCCGGTGGTCACCAGCAGGGTCTTTTTCGGGAAATCCCCCGGCACTTTCTGGTTCAGGGTTTCGCAAAGCTCCAGATAGGGTTCATAGGCCAGCACCTGGAAGCAGGTGTGCGACAGCTTTTTCAGCTGCGCTTCCACGGCGCTGACCACCTCCGGGTGCAGATGCCCGGTGTTCAGCACCGCAATCCCCCCGGCGAAATCAAGATACTCCCGGCCTTCGACGTCCCACACCCGGCAGTTCTCGGCCCGGGCGGCAAAAATTGGGTGGATCTGACCCACGCCACGGGGAATGGCATTGCTGCGACGCTGCATTAATTCTTTATTGCTGCTCATTTAAATCTCCTGAAAGATTAAAGGCCGATGCACATATATTTGATTTCTAAGTAATCTTCGATGCCGTATTTGGAACCTTCCCGACCCAGGCCGGAGGCTTTAATGCCGCCGAACGGGGCAACTTCGTTGGAGATAATACCGGTGTTGATCCCGACGATGCCGTACTCCAGCGCCTCGCCGACGCGGAACACGCGGCTCAAATCACGGGCATAGAAGTAGGCGGCGAGGCCGAATTCGGTGTCGTTAGCCATATGGATAACATCGGCATCATCTTTAAAGCGGAACAGCGGCGCCAGCGGGCCGAAGGTCTCCTCTTTTGCCACTCTGGCATCACCGGGTACATCTACCAGAATAGTCGGTTGGAAGAAGTTGCCGCCGAGTTTATGCTGCGATCCGCCGGTAATAATCCGCGCGCCTTTCTCCACCGCGTCGGCAATGTGTTCTTCGACCTTATCCACCGCCTTGCTGTCGATCAGCGGCCCGATGGTCACGCCCTGGGTCAGGCCGTCGCCGATCTGCATCTTCTCCACCGCCTGCTGGAGTTTTTCGGCAAAGCGATCGTAGACGCCGTCCTGCACGTACAGGCGGTTGGCGCAGACGCAGGTCTGCCCGGCGTTGCGGAACTTCGAGGCCAGCGCCCCTTCCACGGCCTTATCGAGGTCGGCATCGTCAAAGACAATAAAGGGCGCGTTGCCCCCCAGCTCCAGCGAGACCTTTTTGATGTCCTTCGCGCACTGGGCCATCAGCTGGCGGCCTATCCCGGTCGAGCCGGTAAAGGAGAGCTTGCGCACCAGCGGGTTGCCGGTCAGCTCGTTGCCGATATCGGACGCCGAACCGGTCACCACGTTAAACACCCCTGCCGGGATCCCGGCGCGTTGCGCCAGTTCGGCCAGCGCCAGCGCGGAGTAGGGGGTCTGGCTGGCGGGTTTGAGGACCATGGTGCAGCCTGCCGCCAGGGCCGGACCGGCCTTGCGGGTGATCATCGCCGCCGGGAAGTTCCACGGGGTGATGGCGGCGGTCACGCCAATCGGCTGTTTAATCACGATCAACCGCTTGTCCGCCTGATGGCCCGGAATGGTATCCCCGTAGACGCGTTTCCCCTCTTCGGCGAACCACTCTATAAAGGAGGCGGCATAGCTAATCTCGCCTTTCGCTTCCGCCAGGGGTTTGCCCTGCTCGAGGGTCATCAGCCGGGCCAGATCGTCCTGGTTCGCCATCATCAAATCGAACCAGCGGCGCAGGATGTTGGCGCGCTCTTTGGCGGTGAGGGCTCGCCAGGCGGGCAGGGCGCGGTTCGCCGCCTCAATCGCCTCGCGGGTCTCGTCGGCACCCATTTTCGGCACGCTGCCCAGAGTCTGGCCGTTCGCCGGGTTGGTCACGGCGAGGGTCTCACCACTGTGGGCGTCGCACCACTCTCCTTCTATATAAGCCTGCTGGCGGAATAAGCTGGGATCGTTGAGTTGCATGATGGCTTCCTGTCTGAATGATTAACGGGTAAACGCGGCATGTAAGGTCTCCACACTACCGGCAGCCCGCAGTGAACGCCCGGGGTTGTGCTGGCTGGCGAGCAGGGTCTGAACCTTGCTCACAATATGCGCCCCGATGGGGATCGCCGAGGTCGCCGCCGGGGAGGGGGCATTACAGGTATGGATGGTGCGTGGCGTGGTGACAAATAAAAAGTCGTCGATCAGCTTACCTTCTGGCGAAACTGCCTGCGCCCTCACACCCGCGGGCCAGGGGTGCAGATCTTTCACCGTCAGCCCCGGGCAGTACTTCTGCACCAGCTTCAGATAGCCGCTTTTGCACAGGGAGTTTTTCATCTCGCCCAGGCCCGAGCGCAGGTTGTTCTGCAGTACCCGGCGGATGCCCGTCGAGCCAATAATTTCCAGCATATCGGACAGGGAGAAATCGCCCTTGCGGTAGCCCTCGCGCTTGAAGGCCAGCACCGCGTTTGGCCCCACCGTCACGCTGCCGTCGATCATCCGGGTGAGATGCACGCCGAGAAACGGCATCGCGGGGTCGGGGATCGGGTAGATAAGGTGGTTGACGATCTGATTGTGCTCCGGCGCGAGGCGGAAATACTCCCCGCGGAACGGGCAGATAATAAACCCGGGATCGATGCCGAGCATTTTCACCAGCCGGTCGGCCATTAGCCCGGAGCAGCTGATTAAGGTGGAGGCTTCATACTCGCGTCCGTCGTGGGTGTGGATCACCACCCGGTCGGCATGCTCTTTCAGGGCGCTGACCTCGGCGCGATAAATCACCTCTCCGCCCTTCGTCTGAAAGCGTTTCGCCATCGCCGCCGCCACCTCGCGATAGCTGACGATCCCGCTGGAGGAGACAAAAATCCCGCCCAGCCCGGTGATGTTGGGCTCGCGCTCGCGCAGTTCGGCGGCGCTGAGCCATTCGCGCTCGATGCCGTTGGCGGCGGTGCGGTCCCACAGGGCCCGCATGCGCTCCATCTCCAGCGGAGAAGTGGCTACCAGCATCTTGCCGCAGGTGTCGTAGCGGATGTTGTGTTGATCGCAGAAGGCTTTGGTCGCCCGGTTGCCCGCCAGGCAGAACTGCGCCTTCAGGCTGCCGGGGGTGTAGTAGACCCCGGCGTGGATCACCCCGCTGTTGTGCCCGGTCTGGTGGCAGGCGGGGCCCGCCTCCTTCTCCAGCAGGGCGATGCGGGCGTCCGGGTAGAGTTCAATCAGCTGCATGGCGGTCGACATGCCGATAATGCCGCCGCCGATAATCACGAAGTCATACATCCGCTCAATTCCTACTGATGAGTCTGATAGTGGCTGGTGGCGTAGCTGATATACCCGCGCTGGCGCATCAGCTCCCGGCGCAGATCCGGGTGCGGGGTGAAGCGATCCCGGCCGTGCAGCCAGAACATATTGTTAATCAGCAGGAACTTACCCACCGGTACCGGAATGGAGACGATGTTTTTGCTGCCCTCCAGCGCGTCAGAAAGTTCGCTCAGCCAGACGCCCTCTTCAAAATCTTTCGGCTGGACGAACTGGTCGATATAGCGCATCACCGGGCGGCCCTGCTGGTCGACGTCAAACACCGGGTGGAACACATCTGCGGCCACGTTTTTGCTCGGCGGCGCGGTCCAGCGCAGCGGGCGACGGGCCAGCGGATGGCTGAAGAAGGTATCCAGCGACTCCCAGTCGTCGAGGTGCAGCAGCAGGGAGTTGCCGCCCTGCATGTTCTGCTCGTCGATCTTCATCATCAGCACATAGTCGGTCACTTCGTCGACGAAGGTGCCGTCGTTGTGCAGCTCCAGCACGCGGTGCGGCTGGCGGAGATAGCTGTCGGAATTATCGACGTTTTTTACCGTAAAGCGGGCGTAGTACTGGCCGCTCATGGCGTCGTAATTGGAGCGACCGATCAGGTGCGCGACCGCGGTGGCGATCTTCACCATCTCGTCGGCCTGAGTGACGTTATCCACCCCCTCGGCGGAAATCAGCAGCGCGCCCTGGTCACGGCTGAGCAGGGTGTTCAGCAGCAGGGGCTGGAGCTGGTTGCCGCACAGGTCATCGAGGATCTTCGCCACCCGAAAGCGCAGGAACGATTTGTACTCCAGGGCCTGAATGGGCCACTGCTCCACCTCCCGCAGGAACTGCTGCGTGACCTCCGCTGAGAACGTCAGCTCCAGCAAGCGCGGAGACTGCACGGATGTGGTGATGCTGAAACCGGTGATGGTCCGGGACAACGCCTCGTCGGGCTGTTTTACGGCGGTAAGTGCATTCATCAGAATCAATCCTCTCAGAAAGTATTCAGGAGACAGGGCAGTGCATTTCGTAGCCATAAATTAAAAATATCTACGTTTTGACGAAATGGGCCTGTTCAGTGCTGATTGTTTGAATTTTGTGATGAAGGCGTAAAAAACAGGGGAAATGGCCGGGAAAAGAGGGGCTCAGGTCGCGATCTCGCAGACCTGACGTGATGCGGCTCACGGAAAATGCCGGTTATCCTTAACAAAAACGTGACATATCCATACAAATATTAACAAATCGCGAGGGCAACGCTGTACGGCCTTGAGGCGCTCTTCTATACCTTGATTCGTGTTACCTGCGACTCAACCCCATCACAGAGAATAAACGTATGGAACAGACTTCTGGCAAGAAAAGTGAAGCAATTCATAGCGATAATACACAGCAATTTCACCGCTCCATCGGCCTTATCTCTAACTTCTCGCTCGGGTTCACCTACCTCTCGCCGCTGACGGCGGTCTACTCCCTGTTTGCGCTGGCTGTGACGCTGGCGGGGCCGCCGGCCATCTGGTGGATCCCGATTGTGGCCTGCGGACAGCTGCTGGTGGCGCTGGTGTTTGGCGAAGTGGCGTCGCAGTATCCGATTACCGGCGGTCTCTATCCCTGGGCGCGTCGCCTGTGGGGCCGGAAATATGCGTGGATCGCCGCCTGGATCTACCTCTGGGCGCTGGTGGTGACCATCACCTCGGTGGCGGAATATACCGCCACCTTCGTCGGATCGCTGTTCGGCTTTGAAACTTCGGCCGGCAACATGCTGATCACCTCGGTGGTGCTGCTGCTGATGATGATGGCCATCAACATGTCGGGGACCAAAAACCTCGCCCGGGTCGCCCGGATTGGCTTCTGGTGTGAAATTGTCAGCGTGATTGCGCTGGGGATTTATCTGCTGCTGTTCCATCGCGCGCAGCCCTTCTCGGTAGTCTTCGACTCGATGGGGGTGATCGCCAAAGACGGCAGCTACCAGCCGGCATTTATGGCGGCGGCGCTGATCGGCCTGTTTATGTTCTTCGGCTTTGAAGCCTGCGGCAACGTGGCGGAAGAGGTGAAAAACCCGAGCAAAAAGATCCCGATTGCGATGATCCTCAGCATCGTGTTTGGCGCCCTCTCGGCGATGGTCTCGATCCTCGGCTACCTGCTGGCCTCCCCGAACCTGATGAATATCGTTAACGGCCAAATTGCCGATCCGATCCCGGCGATCCTCAACGAAGCCCTCGGCGAGACTGGCGCCACGGTGTTTATCATCATCGCGGTGATCGCCATGCTGTCGTGCATTCTCTCCCTGCAGGCCGCCTTAAGCCGCCTGATCTTCTCCTTCTCCCGCGATCAGATGCTGCCGGGTAGCACCTGGATGTCGAAGCTGTCGAAAAACAGCGTCCCGGATAACGCGATGATCGTCAGCTGCCTGCTGCCGGTGCTGATCTGCGTGTGGGTCTACTTCCAGCCGGATAACCTGGCGCGCATCACCGCCTTTGCGGTTATCGGCATCTACATCTCCTTCCAGATGGTGGTCCTGGCGGCGCTGCGTCAGCGTCTGAAGGGCTGGAAACCGGCCGGGGAGTGGAGCGTCGGCGGCTGGGGCATGCTGGTCAATATCCTGGCGCTGGCCTACGGCCTGTGCGGGATCTGGCTGCTGGCGCAACCGGCCGAGAGCGCGAGCTTTATCGACCGCTGGACGGTGCTGGTGGGGCTGGCGGTGGTGGTGATCTCCGGTCTGATTTACATGGCGCTGGCCCGTCCGTTCGGGCGTTCAAACGCGCCGGAAAATGACGCGATTGAGCATGCAAAACGGCTTAACGCAGGACAACCTCTGTAATTTCCCGGAACATAAAAACAATGGAGTCGGTTATGCAAGACAACTTATTGATCAATGGCGAACTGATTGCGGGTTCAGGTGAGAAGCAGCCCGTCTACAACCCGGCCACCGGCGAGGTGCTGCTCGAGATTGCCGAGGCCAGCCCGGAGCAGGTGGACGCCGCGGTGCAGGCCGCCGATCGCGCCTTCCGCCAGTGGGGCCAGACCACGCCGAAAGCGCGCGCGGAGTGCCTGCTGAAGCTGGCGGATGTGATTGAGCAGAACGCTGACACCTTCGCCCGACTGGAGTCGCTGAACTGCGGCAAACCGCTGCACTGCGTGCTGAACGACGAGATCCCGGCCATTGTCGATGTGTTCCGCTTCTTTGCGGGTGCCACCCGCTGCCTGAACGGCCTCGCCGCCGGGGAGTACATGGAAGGGCACACCTCAATGATCCGCCGCGATCCGGTGGGCGTGGTGGCCTCCATCGCCCCCTGGAACTACCCGCTGATGATGGCGGCGTGGAAGCTGGGCCCGGCGCTGGCGGCCGGGAACTGCGTGGTGCTTAAGCCGTCGGAGATCACCCCGCTGACCGCCCTGAAGCTGGCCGAGCTGGCAAAAGATATCTTCCCGGCCGGGGTGATTAACGTCCTGTTTGGCCGGGGTAAAACCGTGGGCGACCCGCTGACCGGCCACGACAAGGTGCGGATGGTCTCCCTGACCGGCTCCATCGCCACCGGGGAGCACATTATTTCCCATACCGCGCCGACGATTAAGCGCACCCATATGGAGCTGGGCGGCAAAGCGCCGGTGATTGTCTTTAACGACGCCGATATCGACGCGGTGGTCGAAGGCGTGCGCACCTTTGGGTTCTACAACGCCGGGCAGGACTGCACCGCGGCCTGTCGTATCTATGCCCAGAAAGCGGTCTATAACACGCTGGTGGAAAAGCTGGGCGTCGCCGTCGCCAGCCTGAAAATGGGTGCCCCGGAAGATGAGATCACCGAGCTCGGGCCGGTCAGCTCCGCCGCCCATCTGGCCCGAGTCAGCGAGGCGGTGGAACGCGCCAAAGCCCTGCCGCACATCCACGTGGTGACCGGCGGAAACGTGGCGGGCGGCGGCGGATATTACTATCAGCCAACCCTGCTGGCCGGGGCAAAGCAGGAGGACGAGATCATCCAGCGCGAGGTCTTCGGACCGGTGGTGAGCGTCAGCATGTTCGACGACGAAGAGCAGGTGCTGGAGTGGGCCAACGACTCGCAGTACGGCCTGGCCTCGTCGGTCTGGACCCGTGACGTGGGCCGTGCGCACCGCATGAGCGCCCGCTTACAGTATGGCTGCACCTGGGTGAACACTCACTTTATGCTGGTGAGCGAGATGCCGCACGGCGGGCAGAAGCTGTCCGGTTACGGCAAGGATATGTCGATGTACGGCCTGGAGGATTACACCGTGGTACGGCATGTGATGGTGAAGCACTGATTTTATTACGCGGCGGCAATATCCTGTGATGTTGCCGCCGAGACTGTTATATACATTCTATATGGATCATTTTTATCTCTCTCTATATACTTTACATATAGTTTTATAGAGAGGTTAATCATGCCCACCCCAACACGTACTGCGCCGAAAAAATTCCTGTTCCAGCTCCGTTCTGTTGATAACGAATTTGGCGTCAGCGAGGAGACCTTTTCCCGACTGATGGCAGAGCTCTCCCTGAACCAGACCGAGTTGGTCCACAAGGCGTTACGCAACCTCGCGAAAGAGGTACTACCCGCCTACCAACAGGACGATGGCCCACTGACCGACGCACAACACGCCGCCGTCAAAAAACTGTCTGGCCTCGACATTTCAGAGGACGATCTGGACTCTCCATTATTTAAATAAGCAGGACGCTTATGATTAATAATTACAACCCGTTACCGGCAATCGGTGACATCATCTGGTGCAAGTTTCCTCAACATGAGGATCTGGGCCATCCGGGGCCAAAAGCGTGCCCCGGCCTGATTTTGAATGTCTTCCCGGATCTGCATGCCGTGCTGATTGTTTATGGAACCTCCCGGACGGACCACGTTTATCAGGGCGAGTTCGTCATCGACGATCAGCTTGATACGGCAGGACTAAGCTGGCCGACAAAGTTTGATCTTAACCGGCTGCAAAAATTGCCGTTTAATACGGAGTGGTTCGCGGTTGCGCCGGGCGTGGAGATCAATACGCCGTTACCCAAAATGGGGGTGATTCCACCCGTGTTTATTCCTGTGATGCGTGCCGCCTGGGCGAAAAGAGGGTAACCGGCATTGCCCGGCGGCGCTCCGCTTGCACGGGCCTACAGGGAATGCACCGGATTTTAATATCGCAGGCTTTTGTAGGCCGGGTAAGCGCAGCGCCACCCGGCAGCTTGTCGGGCGAAAATCCTAATAATATCAGGCGATATAGACAACGATAAAACAGAGTACGTACCATCAGGGCACTCATTTATAAGGATATAAATTGTGTGTTCACAATCAGATATCAGGGATGGTGTTTATTTTTAGTAGATCCCTCATTGCTATATCCATCACCGCATTAATCCTCTGCGGGCTATTTATCTCCCTCATCGCATCCAACATAAACGGGGTGACGGTCTACAAAGAAACCGATCGCTATAACTATTACTCTCTCACGTACCAAGAAATTCAAAACGCGCCAAGAATCTCGCAAAATTATTATTTCGAATTTCAACCCGGCGACGGATATGCGCCATCAAATGCCATCATTTTCAAAGATGCCACCGACCCCGAACCGCTTCGTGCTTACCTCATGAAATTAGGGTATGTCAGAGAGCAACACAGGCTGCGTGGAATGGAAGTGTGGTGTCAGCCGAATAAGGAGGGGAGAGGCCCTCTCTATTTATACGTCGATAAACATGCTAAAGAAGTGAGGTTAGCAAAAATCCAGGATCAGCCCCCATGCTCCACGCCCTCAACCACCTGACCCTCGCCGTCAGTAATCTGCCCGCCAGCATTGCTTTCTGGCGCGATCTTCTTGGCCTGCGTCTGCACGCCGAATGGCACACCGGAGCTTATCTCACCTGCGGCAATCTCTGGCTCTGTCTGTCGTATGATGGCACCCGAAAATTCATCCTACCGCAGAACAGCGACTACACCCATTACGCCTTCTCCATCGCACAAGAGCACTTCGCAGCGTTCACGCAAAAGCTCCAGGACGCAGGTGTTATCGTCTGGAAGGAGAACAAAAGCGAAGGGGAGTCGTTCTACTTTCTCGATCCGGACGGGCACAAGCTGGAACTGCACGTGGGGGATCTGGCCGCGCGGCTGGCGGCGTGTCGGGAGAAGCCTTACGCGGGAATGGTTTTTACGTCGGATGAGGATTAACAGGGAAAGTAGGCCGGGTAAGCGTAGCGCCACCCGGCATTAAGCGCTGAACTTAAAGCGACTTCACAAACGTCAGCAGATCTTCATTCAGCTGGTCCTGATGCGTCAGCGCAAAGCCGTGCGGCGCGTTGTCATACACCTTCAGTTCCGCCTTGCTAATCAGCTCTGCCGCCACTTTACCGGTGGTTTCGAACGGTACGATCTGGTCGTTGCTGCCGTGGATCACCAGCGTCGGCACGTCGACTTTCGCCATATCCGCACGGAAGTCGGTTTCGGCAAAGGCGGTCACGCAGTCAATAGTCCCTTTCAGCGAGGCCAGCAGGGCGATGTTCAGGGTCTGGGTCAGCGCGCCTTCAGAGACTTTCTGCCCGGCGTTGATGCCGTAGAACGGGGTGGCGAAATCGCTGATGAACTGGGCGCGATCTTTCAGCAGCCCGTCACGAATGCCGGCGAACACCGACTGATCCACGCCCTGCGGGTAAGAGTCGGATTTGCCAAAGATCGGCGTCACCGCACCCAGCAGCGCCAGGCCTGCCACACGATCGGTGCCATAAGTGCCGATATAACGGCTCACGTCGCCGCCGCCCATCGAGAAGCCCACCAGCGTCACATCGCGCAGATCGAGCGCGGTGATCAGGTCGTTGATGTCGGAGGCAAAGGTGTCGTAGTCATAGCCATTCCACGGCTGATCCGAACGGCCAAAGCCGCGGCGGTCGAAGGCGATGGCGCGGAAACCGCGTTCCGCCAGATAGTTAAGCTGGCTGTCCCACATGTCGGCATCCAGCGGCCAGCCGTGGCTGAACAGCACCGGTTTACCTGCACCCCAGTCTTTATAATAAATCTGAGTGCCGTCTTTCGCTTTAATCGTCGCCATAGTCTCTTCCTCAAAGTGTTGTTTTAGGTTTTAAACCGGCGCTACCAGGTAGCGGGTCGCCGGAGGTGCATCGCCCTGATGAAAAGCCAGCACGCGGCTTTGCAGCAGGTGGTCATTCATGGTGTGGCGCTCCTGCAGGCGCAGGTGTTCCACCCAGGAGCCCATCAGGAAGGTCTCGATATAGAGACCCGGCTGGTCGATATCTTCATACACCGCCCAGCTGATGGCGCCCGCGCGGCGGCGCACCCGGCGCAGCTCGTGGACCGCCTGCAGGAAGTCGCTGGCCGCTTCAGGATCGATCAGATACTCGCAGGAGACCAGCACCGGGCCGCGCTCGTTGGGGATGCTCTCCCGCGCGTCGTCGGCAATCAGGCCGCTGGTATCGAGGTTCAGATTGGGATCTTTCTCCAGCTTCCAGCGCAGCACCGTGGCGCTGGCCAGCAGCATCCCGACCGTCGCTACGCAGAGTGACGTGGCGGTGTTAACGTGGGAAGCAATCTGTCCCCAGATGGCGCTGCCCGCGGTCATCGAGCCGAAGAAGACCGTCAGATAGACCGCCAGCGCCCGGGCTTTTACCCAGCGGGCGGCGCTGCGTTGCGCCCCCAGGTTCAGGGTGGAGAGCACTGCGATCCACGCGAAGCCGGTGAAGAACTCAAACAGGTTCAGCAGCCAGAAGTGGCGCACAAAGGCCAGGGCCAGCATGGTGAGGGCGAAGACCAGGCTCGCCGCCACCATCAGCCGATCGGCGTTCAGGCGCTGGCGCAGACGCGGCAGCAGCACCGCCCCGGCAATCGCCCCCAGCCCGATACAGGCCAGCATAATGCCGTACCCCGCCGGGCCGAGGCCCAGCTCCCGACGCGCCACCAGCGGCAACAGCGCCCAGCCCGCGCTGGCGAAGACGAAGAATGCCACGGTGCGGATCAACACGTTACGCAGCACCGGGGCAGCGTGGACGTAGCGCACCCCGGCGCGCACCGCCGAGAAGAAATGCTCCGGCGGCAGGCGCTGCACCGAGGCGGCAGGCTTCCAGCGCCACAGCACCCAGGCCACGCCCAGCACCGACAGGGCGTTGAGCAGGAACACCATCCAGGGTCCGGCCAGCGAGAGCAAAAAGCCCCCCAGCGCCGGGCCGATGGCGCGACTGATGTTGACCCCCAGCGAGTTCAGCGCCACCGCCGGGCCCAGCTCCGCCTTGCTGACCAGATCCGGCACCACCGCCTGGAACGGCGGCGAGCTCATGGCGCTGCCGACGCTCAGCAGAAACGCCGCGGCCAGCAGCACCGTTGGCGTGACTTGCCCGGTAAAGGAGAGGATCGCCAGCCCCGCAGCGGCAATAAACATCCACAGCTGGGAGAAGAGCAGGTACTTACGCCGGTCGACGATATCCGCCATCACCCCGGAGGGCAGGGCGAAGAGGAACATCGGCAGGCTGCTTGCCGCCTGCACCAGGGCGATATCCAGCGGATCGGCGCTGAGGGTCAGCATGCTCCAGTTGACCCCCACGTCGCTCATCCACGAGCCCACGTTGGACACCACCGTGGCGATCCACAGCATGCGGAACACCCGCTGGTGCAGCGGCTGCCAGGTGGACATCGTCGGGGCAGGCGGATGCTCCACGTGCGCGTCGGTGATCTGGGTCATGCGAATCTCTCCGTGGCCCGCGAACGGACCCGCCACGCGCCGGGGCCGGTGATCGCCAGCGTCGTAAAGATGATCAGCAGCAGCCAGCCAAACTGGCCTTCCGCAATCGACCAGCCCGGATGCACCACCAGCATCGCCACCAGCAGCACGGCAATGATTGGCACGCAGGCCAGCCGGGTCGCCACGCCGAAGAGGATCAGGATCGGGCAGATCACCTCGGCGACGATCGCCGGGATCAGGCTGAAGTACGGCCCGAAGCCAAAGGGATCTTCGATCCGCGTCAGTTCTTCGCTGAAATGCACGATCTTCGGCAGGCCGTGCACGTACAGCAGCAGCAGGCTGCCGGTGATCCGCAGGAAGAACAGCCCCAGGTCAATCCGGGGCAGGGTCTGTTGAGTTGAGTTCATCATGATCAGAACGCGAAGCAGCTGCAGCCCAGCGCCCCCCAGAAGGCGTTATCGTCGGCCACCGGCATCTCTGCCGTGCGGGCGAAATCGTGCGCGTGGTTATGCACTCCGCACGGGCCGCTACAGTGGTGAGCAGGCTGCATCCCCACGCGGGCGGCCTGCGGTGGTGCGCTGCGGTAGTGACCCGGCACCTTGACCACCGGCGACCACTCCGGCAGGACCGGGATGGCAGGCGGCGCCAGCGGGCCGAAGCTGCCTGCGGCGTAAACGATGTTACCGTCCACCACCGTCAGCACCGACTCGATGCCTTTAATTTCCTCTTCCGGCACGCGGAAGAAGTCTTTGCTCAGCACCGCTAGATCCGCGAGCTGGCCCTTTTTGATCTGACCTTTCTGGCTCTGCTCGTTGGAGAACCACGCGCTGCCCTGGGTCCAGAGCATCAGGGCGGTGTCGCGATCCAGACGGGCGCTGTGATCGTACATCTGCATCCCGCCAACGGTGCGGCCTGAGACCAGCCAGTAGAGCGCGGTCCACGGGTTGTAGCTCGCCACGCGGGTGGCGTCGGTGCCCAGACCTACCGGCACGCCGGTCTCCAGCATGCGGGTAACCGGCGGGGTGTGGCGAACCGCTTCCATCCCGTAGCGCTCGGCGAAGTACTCGCCCTGGAAGGCCATACGGTGCTGCACGGCGATGCCGCCGCCCAGGGCCTTGATGCGGTCGATGTTGCGCTGGGTAACGGTCTCGGCGTGGTCAAAGAACCAGTGCAGGCCGTCGAACGGGATCTCGCGGTTGACCTTCTCGAAGACGTCCAGCATCCGGCTGATGGACTCGTCGTAGGTGGCGTGGAGGCGGAACGGCCAGCGATGCTCCACCAGATGGCGCACCACGCGCTCCAGCTCGTCCTCCATGCCGGGAGCCAGATCCGGGCGCGGCTCGAGGAAATCTTCGAAGTCGGCGGCGGAGAAGACCAGCATCTCGCCCGCGCCGTTATGGCGGAAGAAGTCGGTGCCCTGGCCCGGCTTGAGCATGTCGGTCCACTTCTCGAAGTCTTCCAGCTCGTGACCAGGGCGCTGGGTAAAGAGGTTGTAGGCGATGCGGATCGTCATCTGCTTTTTCTCGTGCAGCTCGGCGATCACCTCGTAGTCTTCCGGGTAGTTCTGGAAACCACCGCCCGCATCGATGGCGCTGGTTAAGCCCAGACGGTTCAGCTCGCGCATAAACTGGCGGGTGGAGTTCACCTGCTGCTCCAGGGGCAGTTTTGGCCCTTTGGCGAGAGTGGCGTAGAGGATCATGGCGTTCGGACGGGCGATCAGCATCCCGGTCGGGTTGCCGTTAGCGTCGCGCTGGATCTCGCCGCCCGGCGGGTTCGGCGTGTCTTTGGTGTAACCGACGACCTTCAGCGCCGCGCGGTTGAGCAGGGCGCGGTCGTACAGGTGCAGAATAAACACCGGGGTATCCGGCGCGGCGGCATTGATCTCGTCCAGGGTCGGCATCCGGCGCTCGGCGAACTGGAACTCGTTCCAGCCGCCCACCACGCGTACCCACTGGGGTGACGGGGTGCGCAGGGCCTGCTCTTTCAGCATCCGCAGGGCGTCGGCCAGCGAGGGAACGCCTTCCCAGCGCAGTTCGAGATTGTAGTTCAGCCCGCCGCGGATCAGGTGCAGGTGCGAGTCGTTCAGGCCGGGGATAGCGGTGTGGCCTTTCAGATCCACGACTTTAGTGGCGTCGTCGTGGTACTGCATTACTTCCGCAGCGGTGCCTACGGCAAGGAATTTGCCGTCGCGCACGGCGACCGCTTCGGCGAGAGGATTTTCACGATCGACGGTATGAAACTGGCCATTCACCAGAATCAAATCTGCTTTAGCAGAGGAAGTCATAACTGCTCCTGACTGAGAGAGGGGAAATGTCAGGATTATTGGAACCGGTTACCGAAAAAAACCAGTTATACAATGGGATAGCTATACCAAAGTATAACTATACCTGTGTATAACTATACGAAAGGTTAATTATACAAAGAGATAATTACGCCAGGGCAGAGAGTCATCCAGGATACAGGCATCGCATCGTCGCAGTGTTCCGCGACGGATTTCACCTGTTCACCTCACTGGATACCATTAT
Organism: Leclercia adecarboxylata; assembly: GCF_006874705.1. Lineage (NCBI taxonomy): Bacteria > Pseudomonadati > Pseudomonadota > Gammaproteobacteria > Enterobacterales > Enterobacteriaceae > Leclercia > Leclercia adecarboxylata. The sequence continues at coordinate 2,397,107 of NZ_CP035382.1, forward strand.
GTCTAACTCAAAACTCGAAGTGTTAACCCCCGATAACTGTCAGATGATCTTCATCGACCAGCAGCCGCAGATGGCGTTTGGCGTGCAGTCTATCGATCGTCAGGTGCTGAAAAACAACGTGGTAGGGCTGGCGAAAGCGGCCAAAGTGTTCAACATCCCGACCATCATCACCACCGTTGAAACCCAGAGCTTCTCCGGCAACACCTTCCCGGAGCTGCTGGACGTCTTCCCGGGCCAGGACATTCTTGAGCGTACCTCCATGAACTCCTGGGACGACCAGAAAGTGCGTGACGCCCTGAAGGCCAACGGCAAGAAGAAAGTAGTGGTTTCCGGCCTGTGGACCGAAGTGTGCAACAACACCTTCGCCCTGTGTGCAATGCTGGAAGGCGACTACGAGATCTACATGGTGGCGGACGCCTCCGGCGGCACCTCGAAAGAGGCCCACGACTTCGCCATGCAGCGCATGATCCAGGCCGGCGTGATCCCGGTAACCTGGCAGCAGGTGTTGCTGGAGTGGCAGCGCGACTGGGCGCACAAAGAGACCTACAACGCGGTAATGGATATCGTGCGTGAGCACTCCGGTGCCTACGGCATGGGCGTGGATTACGCCTACACCATGGTGCACAAAGCCCCGTCTCGCCAGAAGAGCGAGCACGAAACCCTGGCGCCGGTTCCGGCCCCGGTTCGCTAAGTTTTCAGCGGCAGGCTGGGCCCTCATCCGGCCTGCTGCTGACCTCTCTGGAGTCCATCATGAGTACTGGGTTAATTTCCCTCGCGGCAGGCGTGTTAATCGGCCTGCTGTACGCGCTGCTGAAAGTCCGCTCCCCCGCCCCGCCCGCGCTGGCGTTGATTGGCCTGCTGGGGATGCTGGCTGGCGAACAGGCCACCCGCCATTTTCTGCATGCTGACGACACCGCGCAAAAGGCGCCCGTCACCCTCTCCACAGGAGCCTCGTCATGAAAGCTTGGGTCGTTTCACTGAGCTGTGGAATTCTGGCAGGGGTGATTTATGCCGCAATTGATGTACACTCGCCCGCGCCGCCGGTTGTCGCTCTGTTGGGGCTGTTTGGCATGCTGGTGGGGGAACAGCTGATCCCGATTGGCCGCCGCCTGTTCAGCCGTCAGCTGACGATGGCGTGGTTTCGTCACGAATGCGTCCCCAAAATCAGCGGCACTGCACCTCCGGCCCGTCCCGGCGACGGTAGCGAGGGTTAATCACCTTTAGTTTGAGGAACACGAGCATGCCGCAGCGCATAGCCATCATTGATGATGAACGGTCTGTCCGCAGCGGTTTAAGCAACCTGCTGCAGTCGGAGGGGTATGCCACAGAGGCCTTCGACTCGGCGGAAGTGTTTCTCAGCCACCCTACCGCGCTGGCAGAGGTCGCGCTGGTGATTGCCGACATCCGCCTGCGGGGGATGAACGGACTCGAGATGCTCGACAAACTGCGCCTTATCGCCCCCTCGCCGCCGCCGCTTATTTTTATCTCCGGTCATGCGGATGACAACATCCAGCGCTACGCTGTTGATCACGGCGCTGTTGCTTTTTTGCGCAAGCCGATTAATGTCGATGTGCTGCTGGCGCACATTCAACGCGCGCTCGCCACCTGACAACACCTGCAAACCAATCCCACGAGAACCATTAACGAAGAAAAAAAGGAACGTGGATGACCAATACATCGCTGCCTGCTCGCTGGCCTGCCCCCGAAAATTTAGCGGAAGGGCGGGCTTTTGTGCTTAAAGAAGACGTCATTTTTACCCCGCTGGGGCAGGAGGGGAGCCTCTGCTGGCTCAATGCCCGCCTGCCCAGCTCCGGTGGGTCGTTTATCATCGCCACCGGGGTGAGCGATGAAGAAGAGGCCAGCGCAACGCGCCTGCTGCGCAACGAGTTTGCCCTGCGGGAGTACCTGAGCGACGACTGGGCCATCCGCCCGGTGGCCAGCACGCAGTACCACGGGCGCTTTGCACTGGTTTATGCCCCCTTTTCGTTTGTGCTGCTGACGCGAATTGTCGGCGCGCCGATGGCCTGCATCCAGAGCTTTCTTGAGCTGGCGATCCGCATCAGCCTGCCCCTGCGCCTGATGCATCTGCGCAACCTGGTGCACGGGGATATCAAGCCCGGCAATATCTTTATTCACGAGGACAACCGCTGTCGGCTGGGGGGCTTTGGCCTGTCGTCCGGCACCTCGGAAGAGATCCAGCAATCCCGGCTGGCGGTGGTGGGCGGTACTCCCGCCTACATGTCGCCGGAGCACACCACCCGCACCCATCGCTCGGTGGATAACCGCAGCGATCTCTACAGCCTCGGGGTGGTGCTCTACGAGCTGCTCACCGGCAGCCTGCCGTTTGAGCTGGGCGGCGAGGATCAGGGCAAATGGGCGCACTATCACATCGCCTCCGAGCCCCGCGCCCCTGGCGCGGTGTGTCCCGGCGTGCCCGCCATGCTGTCGACCATCGTCCTCAAGCTGCTGGCGAAAAAACCGGAGAACCGCTATCAGACCGTGGATGGCCTGATTGCCGATCTGCGTCGCTGCCAGGCGACCCTGAGCGACGACGGGGAGATCGCCGCCTTTACCCCCGGCCTGCAGGATCGCTCTCCCGCGTTTCATCTTACCGACACCCTTTACACCGCCCATCCCCAGGCGGCGGAGCTGCTTCACGCCTTTGAGCGGGTCAATCGCGATGCCATCGCCGGATTCGTGGCGATTAGCGGCCCGTCGGGGATCGGCAAATCGTCGCTGATCGCCTCGGGGCTGAAGGCCCTGCAACACCGCAGCGTGCTGCTGGCGGTGGGCAAGGTGGATCAGTTTTCCCCCACGCTGCCTTATGCGGCGCTGACCTCGGCGTTTCGTAACCTGGTGCTGCATCTGCTGGGGCTGCCGGCGGAGGAGGTGGCCCTGTGGAAGGTTCGCCTGTCCCGCGAGCTGGAGGGCTACGAAGCCTTAGCCGTCAGCCTGGTGCCGGAGCTGCGGCTGCTGCTGGATAACAAGCCGCGCTTCTCCAGCGATACCTTCTCCATCGACGCCCGGGCGCGCTTCAGCCACATGGTGCTGGCGCTGGTGAAAGCCTTCGCCAGCGCGGGCTGCCCGCTGGTGCTGCTGCTGGACGATATCCACTGGATCGACCCCGCCAGCCTGCAAATTCTGGAATACCTGCTGATCCACGCCAGCGCCGTGCCGCTGCTGATGGTGGTGGCGCACCGGGATGCCTGCTCGCTGCCGGACAGCGCCCTGCATCACCAGCTGGCGAATCTGCACCTGGCCTCGCGCAACACCACCGAGCTGCGTCCGGAGCCGCTGTCGGTGAAAGCGGTGTCGCGCTGGCTGGGGAACATCTTCCATACCCGCTCGGCCAGCACCCTCGATCTGGCCGGGCTGATCCACGAAAAAACCGGCGGCAACCCGCTGTTTGTGCATGAATTTTTCCGCCGCATCGTTGATGACGGGCTGGTGACGCACAACAAATATCAGGATAAGTGGCACTACGATCTGCACGCCATCCGCACCCGGCACTACACCGAAAACGTGGTCACGCTGGTGTTGCAGCAGCTGGAGGAGATGCCGGACGACACCCGGCGGCTGCTGGGCAGCATCGCCTGCCTCGGCGGCAGCGGCGAGCTGGAGATGGTCTGCCGGGTGGTGGCGATGTCGGTGGCGGAGATCCGCTATGCCCTGCATCCGGCGGTAACGGCGCAGCTGATCACGCTCAGCGCCGACAGCTATGCCTTTACCCATGACCGGGTTCAGGAGGCAGCCTTCGCCCTGCTGGATAATGCCGAGCGCAGCCGTCTGCACCTCACCACCGCCAGCCTGCTGGCGGAGTCGGCCCGTCAGGCGGCGGGCAACGAGATCCTGTTCCGCGCCGTGCATCACGTCACGGCGGCGCTGGACTGCATTCAGCCTGCTCCCCAGCGCCAGATGTTCCGCGAGCTGAGCCTGCTGGCGGCCCGCCGCGCCCGCCGTTCGGGGGATTACCTCTCGGCCCTGAGCTATATCCAGACCGCCCGCGCGCTGGGTAACGCCGGTGCGCTGCCGGAGAGCGCCAGCGACTTCACGCTGGACAGCGAGGAGGCCGGGTGCCAGTTCGCGCTGGGCAATCTCGATGCCACCCGCCGACTCTGCGACCGCATTCTCAGCTCCCCCGGCGGGCTGGCGGAAAAAGCGCTGGCGGCCAACCTGCTGGCCGAAGTTTATATGCGCCAGTCCGACAACCGGCTGGCGCTGGAGGCGGCCCTGAGCTGGCTGGCGGTGTTTGGCATTCACGTCAGCCGCTACCCGGAGGCCGCCGAGTGCGACGAGGCCTGGCACAGCCTGTGCAACCGCGTCGGCGATAACCCGCAGGGCCATTTTGCCGGACTGCCGCGGATGACCGACGGCGACACCGAAGCGGTGATGAATCTGCTCAACAGTGCCAGCCTGTTTGCCAGCTTTACCAGCTCGCGCCTGCATTTCATCCTGCTGTGCCGGATGATGCACCTGACCCTGGATCACGGCATTACCGGCGCGTCGGCCCCGGCGATGGCGTGGTTCGGGGTGCTGATCGGCCACCGTTACGCCGAATATCGCCTCGGCTTCCAGTACGGCACCCTGGCCCGGGAGCTGGTCAACCGCCACGGCTACGACGCCTTTGAGGCCAAAACCCTGCTGCCGCTGGATCAGCTCAGCGTCTGGACCCAGCCGCTGGGCTACACCATCGAGTGCGCCAAGGCCTGCTTCACCTCCGCCGTGACCCACGGGGACATGACGGTGGCCTGCTTTGCCGCCTGCCATCAGGTGATCAACTTCCTCACCCGGGGCGATCACCTCGACGGGGTACTGACCAGCATCGAGCGCGGGCTGGCCTTCGTGCGCAAAACCCATTACCAGGACGTGGAGGCGATCCTGCTGATGCAGCGCCACTACGTGGAGCACCTGCGCACCCCGGTGAGCGGCCACTGGAGCGCCAGCGAGGTGCTGCCGCACTCCCTGCTGCCGGTCGCCCCGGAGCAGGCCACGGAGCAGACCTCCACCATGCTGTTCTGGTTCTGGCTCTATCGCGGCATGGCCCACTTCGCCTGCGGCGAATTCCCGCAGGCGGCAGATAACCTCGCCCAGGCCGGGCGGTTTGCCTGGTCCGCCCCCGGCCATATTCATCTCCTGGATTACCATCTTTACAGCGCCCTGACGCTCTCTCAGCAGCTGACCCCGGAGACCTTTTCCGCCGACCTGCGCCGTCAGATCCACCTTCACTATGACAAAATCGCCCTCTGGGCGCGGATCAACCCGGGCACCTTTGCCGATAAAGAGGCGCTGATCTACGCCGAGATCGTGCGGCTGGACGGCATGAACAGCATCGCCCTCGAGCAGTACGAGAAGGCGGTGCGCCTGTCGCGCGACGGCGGTTTTAACCCGTTCAACGCCCTGGCCCATGAGCTGGCCGGGCGCTTCGCCCACGCCTGCGGCTACACCACCGCCGCCGATGCCCATTTCCGCGGGGCGATGACCGCCTGGGGCCGGGCCGGAGCGCGGTCCAAGGTGCGCCAGCTGGAGCTGGATTTCCCTTACCTGCTGGCCCCCGGACAGGCCAACGCCTGGGACACGGTGGCCTTTGCCCGCAACGAGGAGATCCGCGATCTGCAGAGCGTGATCAAGGCCTCGCGCGCCCTGTCGGAGGAGATCAATCTCGAACGGCTGATCGAAACCCTGATGACCATCCTGCTGGAGCGGGCCGGCGCCCAGCGCGGCTTTTTGATCCGGGTGAATGACAACAACATTCCGGAGATCGAGGCCAGCGCCAGCACCACCACCGACGGGGTGCGGGTGCAGATCCGCAAAGAGGTGCCGATGGCCACCGACATGCCGCTGACGGTGCTGGCGGCGGTGATCCGCACCGGGCAGGAGATCCACACCGGCAAGCCGGAGGAGTTCCACCCCTTCAGCCAGGACCCATATCTGGTGACCTCCGGGGCGGCGGTGATGTGCGTCCCGATGTTCAAGCAGGCGCGGCTGGTGGGGGTGCTCTATCTGGAGAACCGCCTGATGCCGGAGGTCTTTACCGTGGAACACTCCCGGGTGGTGAGCCTGCTGGGCGCGCATGCCGCCATCTCGCTGGAGACCGCCCGGCTCTATGCCGAGCTGCTGGAAGAGAACCTCCAGCGTCGTCGGGTCGAGAAAGAGCTGCGGGCCAGCCAGACTTCGCTGATGCTGGGAGAGCAGATCAGCCACACCGGCAGCTGGCGCTGGGAGCTGGAGCAGGATCTGATGTTTATGCCGGAAGAGTACGCCCGCATCCTCGGCCTGCCTGAGAAGCAGAAGATGATCTCGATGGCCGAGTTCCTGACCTTTGTGCATCCCGATGACTATCCGCGCATCAGCACCCTGGTAACCGAGAGCGTGCGCGACGGCCTGACCATGCGCGCCGAGTTCCGCATTATCCGCGCCGACGGTGCCACCCGCACCATTCTGGGGATTGGTGATCCGGTAGGCGTGGGCAGCGAAGTGAACGAGTATTACGGCATCATCACCGACATCACCACCCAGCGGACGGCGGAAGACGCGATGCGCGTGGCCCAGGCCGAGCTGGCCCGCGTGGCGCGCGCCACCACCGTCGGGCAGCTCACCTCGTCCATCGCCCATGAGATCAACCAGCCGCTGATGTCGATTGTCGCCAACGCCGGGGCCAGCCTGCGCTGGCTCAATCGCGATCCGGCCCGGCTGGACAAGGCCCGCATCGGGCTGGAGGAGATTGTCTCCGAGGGGGAGCGGGCAGGGGAGATCATCCGCAGCCTGCAATCCCTCACCCGCAGACAGGATCCGACCTTCGCCCGCATCGATCTGCACCATCTGGTGCGACACATCATCACCCTGTCGCGCAGCGAGCTGGAGCAGCGGCGCATCAGCGTCAGCTATGACCTGGCGGCGGCAGACAGCTTTATCGTGGGGGACAGCGTGCAGATCCAGCAGGTGCTGCTGAACCTGGTGATGAACGCGGTAGAGGCGATGGCGGAGATCAAGGATCGCCCAGGCAGCCTGGTGCTGTCGACGTCGAACCCGGAGCGCGGGGGCATTACTTTTGAAATGGCCGACAGCGGCACCGGCATCGGGCCGGGGATGAGCGAGCGCATCTTTGACTCGTTCTACTCCACCAAAGCCCAGGGGATGGGGGTGGGGCTGACCATCAGCTACACGATTATTGAGCGCCACCGGGGTAAGCTGACGGCCCGCAACCGCGAGCCGCACGGCTGTATCTTTGCCTTTACCCTGCCGCTGGCGACGAGCGTGGAGCCGCTCTGACGGCAGGCTTCAGGTCAGGCGCCCGGCGGCCCTGACCAGATCCGCCAGCGAGCGGGCCTGCATTTTGTCCATCACCCGTCGGCGGTGCACTTTGACGGTGATCTCACTCACCCCCAGCTCGGCGGCGATCTGCTTGTTCAGCATCCCGCTGATCGCCAGCTGTAACACCTGCTGCTCGCGCGGGGTGAGGGAGAGATGGCGCTGCCTGAGGGAGTACTGCTCGCGCAGGTGCGAGGCGTTCTCTTCCGCCTGCTTCAGCGCTGCGCTAATGGAGTCGATCAGATCGTTCGACGCCACCGGCTTGGTGAGGAACTCATACGCGCCGCCCTTCATCGCCTTCACTGACATGGGGATGGTGCCGTGGCCGGTGAGGTAGATAATCGGGATTTCGCGCCCGCTCGCCTTCAGGGTATCCGCCACCTCAAACCCGCTGATGGTGGGCATCTGCATATCGAGGATCACGCAGGAGGGCACATCTTCAAAGGTGTGTTGCAGAAAAGATTCTGCCGAAGAGAAGTCGAGGGCGTTCAGCCCGGCGGACTCCAGCAGCCCGACCACGGACCGCCTGACAGCGTGATCATCATCAACGACGTAAACAATGTGTTCCATTAATAGCCCCAATGATTCAGCCTGACAGAGATGAGAGGATTTTCGCTCAGCGTGAAAACCACCTTCCTGATGTTCAAGCGGTTATGGTGGCAGCTTTCGAACGCAACTACTCTAACACATTAATTATCATTATCATTTAACAATATGATAACTGTATGAAAGCGAGGGGTGAGTATTCAAAACCGCTTTTCACATTGGGTAAGCGTAGGTCAGAATTGGTCAAATTGTCGTCAATTGAGAAGGGGAGAGTGATAAACGCAGCGGGTTCAGGCGCCTGCCGAAAAAAGGCTAAATCATTACTCTGTATTTTTCCAGCTCAGTCACTGTTTTCGGCAAGCCCAGTTGCAGCAGGCCTTGCAAAAATTGGTCTGGGTTGAGGGGAGGATGACGCAGGTGCGATCGCTGCATTCTCACCGCCTCGAGAACCAGCGCATGGTTCAGGTCAAAAAGGTCTGATAAGAACTCATCCGGGTGGAGCGCTTCAACATCAAATTCAGCCAGGTTTCCGCCGGGAAAATCGACAAGATTGTAGGTTACAATCACTTCGGAATCCGAACGAATCGCCGCGGCGAGTACATGCCTGTCATCCTGATCCGGCAGGCTAAGGCCATCAATAATACTCTCATACCCTGATACGCAGGCGTCGCCGAAGGCTTTATTCATGAGCATTTCGGTGCGCTTCAGCTGGTCTGCGGTGATATCAGGGCGATTAATAAGCAGATTACGCTGCCATTCATCGTGTATCTGAGTAGTCCATTTGGGCTGATATAAGCCAGTCTTCCCAATGTGCATGAGAAGATCCCGCAGCATTGATGGGTATAGCACGCAGGCATCAAGAACGACGGGATAGGGTGAGTGTGTCATCAGTAAAATCCAAGCTCCTGACTTTGTTCCGCCAGCTCGCGAAGGGCTTGTATGCTTTCTGCATCACGCTGATCTTTGTACTTCATCAAGTCTGCAAAAAGAATGCGGCGATGACGGCCAGTTTTATGGAAAGGCAGCTTTCCTTCCTCCAGAAGTTTCACCATATGTGGGCGCGAAACGTTCAGGATGTTGGCAGCTTCCTGCGTCGTTAATTCAGCATGCACGGGCACAACCTGGACGGCATTGCCCGCAGCCAGTTCACCGAGGATACTCATCAGAAGCGTCAGTGAAGAGGTTGGAAGCTCTATTTGATGGGTCACATCCTGTGCATCCTGAATCGTAATTTTCTGCGTTTCCTGCTTTGTGGACAGGAACGTAGCAAGCTCCCTTTGTCCGCGTACAGCTGCCTCAATCTCCTTTGGAGCCGGTAACGTAAGGCTGTTCAGAAGTGAGTTTGTCATTTTAGTGTTCCAGTTAGTGTCGAGTTTCAGGTTTAGGGTGAGTAAAAGTACACCATAGAGAACTGTAATCGAAACAAACGAAAAACACAACAAACGAAATAAACGAAAAGCCCCGCATTGCGGAGCTTTTACTTCAGATAGTATTCAGTAGGTGATCACTCCCCCACCAGCTCAATACGGTTCCCGTCCGGATCCGCAATCACCGCCTCATAATAGCCATCGCCGGTCATCCGTGGGGCGCTCAGGAGCGTGTTGTTTAACCGCGCCTGCTCCGCCATCCGATCCACATCCGCTTTGCTACCGACGTTCAGGGCGATATGCGCCCAACCGACAAACTCCGCGTGCGGTGGTGACCCGGCCAGCGCCGGGACGGTCATCAGCTCGATGGTCGGACCGTCGCTGAGGGTCATAAAGTGCGACGCAAACCCCGGGCGGTTTTTACTCAGGTAGCGTTCGTTGCGGCGTGCGCCAAACACCGTCTCCCAGAAGTGGACCTGGGCGTCGAGGTTGTGGGTCCAGAGTGCGACATGTGCAATATTCATATTATCCCTCGCTGCGGGCGGGTTGGTTAGCGGTGACGGTTACGGACAGCGCCGCGACGACCAGCATCAGCAGCATAATGACCATAAACGCCTGGGTTAGAGAGGTGGCATGCGCCACGTAGCCGATAATCGCGGGTCCGGCGAGCACGCCGAGATAGCCCAGAGTAGTAATGGCCGGCACGGCGACCGCCTGCGGCATGCGGGTCTGACGGCCAACGGCGGAGAACATCACCGGTACGATATTGGCGCAGCCGGCACCCACCAGCACGTAGCCCAGCAGCGACAGCTGCCACAGCGGCATAAAGATCACCAGCGCAAAGCCAATAACGGCCACGATCGCGCCGCCCACCACGGCGCGCAGGGCGCCGGTGCGGGCGATCAGCTTATCGCCGGTTAAGCGGAAAATCGTCATCGCCACCGCAAAGCAGGTGAAGCCCAGCCCGCCCAGCGACTCCGGTACGCCGCGCACTTCGGTCAGGAATACCGCGCTCCAGTCCAGCACCGTCCCTTCGGCGAGGAACACCGCAAAGCAGATGGCGCCAATCAGCAGCACCACGCCGCGCGGAACAGCAAACGCCGGGCCGGAGGCGGGGTTAGCCCACGGCAGCAGCCCTTTCAGGCTGAAGGCCAGCATCAGGATAACGCTCAGGATAATAATCAGGCAGGCGACAAAGGCGCTGGCCCCGAGGGTCAGGAGCAGGGTCATCGCCCCCGCCCCCGCGATGCCGCCGACGCTGTACATGCCGTGGAAGCCGGACATCACCGGCGTGGGCGAATCGCGTTCGACAATGATCGCCTGAATGTTCATGGCGCAGTCCGTCACGCCGACGCCGACGCCGAACAGCAGCAGGGCGGCGGCCAGCAGGCGCGGATCCGGAATAATCGCCAGCAGGGGCGTGGTGAGTAGCACGAGCGCCATCGCGGTGACAATCACCCGACGGCAGCCGTAGCGGCTGGTCAGCATCCCGGTGAGCGGCATCGCGATCAGCGCCCCCATCCCCAGGCACAGCAGCAGCGAGCCGAGCGTGGCCTCGTTAACGCCGGTATTGGCTTTGGCATAGGGCACCAGCACCGCCCAGGTGGCGGTGACGTAGCCGGCAATAAAAAAGACGATCCGGGTGGCAAGCCGCTGGACGGCTCCGGTGGTCTGCTGGGTCATTTCACATCCTTATAAGGTTTCAGTGACGGGGAGGCGGGCGTTTTGTGCTGCACCTTCTCCCCGGCGCGCGCATGTGAGGTCACAGGTTCAAACAGGAAGCCGTCATGGGGTTTGGTGGCGGGTACCTGCTGACGGTAACTATCATAGTATTTCATCGTGACGCTCCGGTTTCGGGCCTGGTGGATTGACAGAGCGCGCCGTCATGCAACATTATGCGCATTGTTGCTCGATTCAAATCCAGAGAAGATAATTTATGCTCGATTATGCAGCTTTCCCGGAACAACGACAAGATCTGATCCGCCAGATCCTGCAGGAAAATGGCAGGGTAGTGTGCGCCGAACTGGCGATCCGGATGCAGGTGTCGGAACATACCATTCGCCGGGATTTACATGAGCTTAGCAAAGAGGGGTTCTGTAAGAAGGTCTACGGTGGGGCGGTGTTGCTGCTGGCGGATGCCGGAAACTTCTACAGCCGCGAGCAAAAAAATCACGCAAAAAAAATCACGATCGCGCAGAAAGCGGCAACCCTGATCAAAGCAGGCAGCTGTATTTTTATTGATACCGGCACCACCAACCTCGCACTGGCGAAGGCCCTGCCGCCGGATCTGGCGATCACCGTGGTGACCAACTCCCCGGCCATCGCCGCCGAGCTGCTGCGTCATCCTCTGTGCGAGGTGATCATCACCGGCGGACAGATCCAGCGCAGCTCCGGCGGTGCGGTGGGGGCCACGGCGGCGAGCCAGATCCAGGGGATTATTTTCGATCAGGCGTTTATCGGCGGCTGCGCGATGGATCCGGGGATGGGGCTGACCGGGTTCGACTTCGCCGACTGCGAGTTCAAAAAAGCGGTCATCGGCCAGAGCAGCCAGACCATTGTGGCGCTCACCACCGATAAAATCCCCGGGGTGGCGCGCTTTGTGGTGGCGCAAAGCAGCGAAATCGACGTGCTGGTGGTGGAGGCAGACCTGGATCAGGAGGCGATCGCCGCCTTTGAAGCCCAGGATGTGCGGATTATCTGCGCCTAACGCACCTCAAACACCACTGCCGTCCAGCTGACCCTGGTGCAGGGCGGAAACTCGGGGCAGGGGTCGATTCGGCTACAGGCCCCTGACCAGATAAAGGTGTCGTCATCAATCCGGTACCAGTGCGGATTGCCCTGTACCGCATCGCCCACCACCGCCGCCTGCACGCTGATGCGGCTCCCCGCGGGCAGCGCGTGGGCCACAGGCGCAAACACGGACGGGCTCTCTTTGCGCGTGCAGACCTCCATCAGGGTCTTCACATGGGCAGAAATGGGAAGTTCGATGAACGGGCTCATGGCAGGCCTCATAACAGTGCACTCTTTGTGATTAACGATATAAGTCGCTCTTTATCTTGCGCTCACGATAAAGCGTGAAACTGTCAGGCGGTGTCATGCGAAAGGCTGAATGCCGCAGATTTCATCCCCGCTTGACCCACGACAAGGCAGCCTGGCCCGGCCTCTTTCTATAATCAGGCCCGTTTGTCTTTTCACTGGTGCTAACCATGGCGTATCAACTCAACCTGAACTGGCCGGAATTTTTAGAAAAATACTGGCAAAAGAAACCTGTCGTTTTAAAGAACGCCCTGCCCAATTTTATCGATCCTATCAGCCCCGACGAGCTGGCAGGGCTGGCGATGGAGCCGGAAGTGGACAGTCGCCTGGTCAGCCATAAAGAGGGTAAATGGCATGCCAGCAACGGTCCGTTCGAGCACTTCGATGGCTTAGGCGAAACCGGCTGGTCGCTGCTGGCGCAGGCGGTCAACCACTGGCACGCACCGGCTGCCGAGCTGGTACGTCCGTTCCGCGTGCTGCCGGACTGGCGTCTGGACGATCTGATGATCTCCTTCTCCGTACCGGGCGGCGGCGTGGGCCCGCATATCGACCAGTACGATGTGTTTATCATCCAGGGGATGGGGAGCCGCCGCTGGCGCGTGGGGGACAAACTGCCGATGCGCCAGTTCTGCCCGCATCCGGCGCTGCTGCATGTCGATCCGTTCGAGCCGATCATCGATGAAGATCTGGCCCCGGGCGACATCCTCTACATTCCGCCTGGATTCCCGCACGACGGCTTTACCCACGAGACGGCGCTTAACTACTCGGTAGGCTTCCGTGGCCCGAACGGCCGGGATCTGATCAGCAGCTTTGCCGATTACGCCCTGGAAAACGATCTGGGTGGGGAGCACTACAGCGATCCGGATCTGACCTGTCGCGAACACCCGGGCCGGGTGGAAGAGTACGAGCTCGAGCGGCTGCGTAAGATGATGTTCGAGATGATTAGCCAGCCGGACACCTTTAAGCAGTGGTTTGGCAGCTTTATCTCCACCCCGCGCCACGAGCTGGATATCGCCCCTGCCGAGCCGGAGTATGTCCCGGAAGAGGTGCTCGACGCGCTGCTGGGCGGCGAAACCCTGACTCGCCTGAGCGGGCTGCGGGTATTGAATATCGGCGGCAGTTTCTTTATCAACAGCGAGCAGCTGGAGACGGTGGACGCGACGGCGGCGGATGCGCTGTGTCGCTACACCGAGCTGGGCCAGGTGGAGCTGGGCGCTGCCCTGCAAAACCCGGTGTTTGTGGAAGAGCTGACCGGGCTGATTAACCAGGGCTACTGGTTCTTTGACGAGTGATTATAGAAAGCCTGCGTCGGGAGTCTGGCCGACGCAGGCTAGTTACTGCAATTAATCGTCATAACCCCATCGGGTTCTCAGAGTGCGTATAAATGCATCTGCGCGTAGCGCACGCCCGTCCGGGCCGACCAGAGCGACGGAGCCTTCCGGTAAACCGAAGAGTGATTCAATCGTATTTCTGATACTTCCCACACGCGCATCGCCGCGGGCTGCTCGCAGGCGACCTTTCTTTCCGGGTGGAGTGGCGTTGACTGTATCCACATCTTCTGGAGCCTCTTCTTCAAAGTCATCCTCTCCTTCGGGCTCAGTAAGGTCGTCTTCAGCTTCTAATAGCTTCCAGTCGCCGTTCTCCATCACCCATGCGACACCGTCCTGGAGATGATAAAGCGGAGTGCCATATGACGAGGGAATCTCATCACTAAAACGAGATTCACTCTCTTTTTTATAGCGAACGGCATCGCCAAACGCGTTCAGAATCTCTTCTTTACCGTCCACAATCAAAAAAACAGACCAACAATGGCGCATAAAATTTACGCTGGCGGTCATGTACTGGTAAATCGTGCAGCGCGGGTGGGGTGAACAGCGAGCCAGTGCAGAAAGCACAGGGCCGACGAAATCGTTAAGTGATATGCCCGATTTATCCAGCATGTCCATATCAATTTCGATGGTGGGCAGTGCCCCTTTGCTGGTTTGTAATTTAAGTAATGTCACTGTATGCAGCTCCTTTTTTCTTCGCGTTGTTAGTGCCGGTAGAGCAGAACATTTATCATCATATTTTTATGATGAAGGATATTTTTCACTGCCAGGGGACCCCAATGGTCGTAACTCATCATGAACACCTGCTTCAGGCTTTCGACGCTTGTACTCTCCTCGTAGTGCTCTTTTTTTGCTAAAGGAGAATAGTTGCTTAACTTTGAATTATTGCTGTGGCTGATAAGACAAAGATTGCCAAAATTATCGACGCCTTCGCTTAAATCTTTAGATTTTTCAAGCGGCAGCGCATTGCCCTGAGGATGCTGTGGCCAGTAATGTTCCACTGAGGTTCTGAAGGTAAACGCGAAGCCCTCAAGCCTCTTCTGGATATATGCCATATTCACGCCAGAAAAAGATCGTTTATTTTTAAGGTTTAACCACAGCAGATAATCAAGGCGGTTAAAGATATAGTTTTGTACTGCGGTGCCTCTGTGCAGCGGGGCTTCGTCGAGGGTCGCGGGGAAGCAGGTAGGCGCATTTTCCAACACGTCGAAGCGATAGGTATGCTCGTTTGCAGTGCCCATTAATCGCTCGAGCAAGAAATGATTTGCTAAATTTTCCAGATAATTGAGATAGTCCCGACCATTCACATTGAGCTGGTCGGGAGCTGCGTATTTATTCAGCCAAAATAATGCGCCGTTTAACCAGTGTTTGTAGATTTGCGCCGGAAACGAAACGTGGAACATGGATAACAACATGATCAGATTGTCATTAAGGGGAATATTTTGCTCACGTACTGACGCTTTTTCCGGCGAGGGGAAGGCGCTTTTATAACTGAAGCTTTTTTGATAGCGCGTCAGAGCTTGCAGGCTCCAGGCATTATCATGCTTGCGCTTAATAATATAGTTATCAAATAGCATCCGGCATCTTAATAACTGCATTATAAATTGCCGGGGATCAGGGTTGTTTGCGATGAACGTATCCAGCAGGCGCTTATCGTCCAGAGGAGTGTCGGGCCACGTAAGACGGAGCACCTGCAACAGAAAATTGGGGAAAGTAATGACCGAACCAAAGGTGCCAGGATGTTCTTCATCAGATTCGTGTTTACTGGCAGGCTCCGGGAGATTGCCCCTTGGGTGGAAGATAATATCGTGCAGGGTACGGTTTTCGTCGTTTTTATCGCGCTCCAGGCGTGGGGACTGGAGGGTGTCAAAATCTTGCGGGATCCTATCCCAGTTGTGGCCAAACCACTGATCCCGCAGCGAGTGATGCACACCTAATTGCACATAACGTTGCATATTGGCGCAGGCATCCCAGAGGATAGAAAACACGGCGCGTTCACTATTGCTGGCACTTTCCCCCAATTTGTCCATCAACCGGGCTTTGAGGATTTCGTGTTTTTCTAACTGCTCCCCACGGTTATTCATAATCTCAAAATAATGATTCAAATCGGTATCAGCAGGAACAGTTACACGTAAAACGACGACGTTTTCCAGGAGAAAGCGAAGGAAGGCCTGCCGATCGATATCTTTTTTGGCAATGAAACTCACCATAATGCGCCAGGCTTGAGCGATCATGGGTTCCACATTCTTTTCATCGGCGGGAATGTCACCCATTTCAAACAAGCTCTTCAACGTCGCATCTGATTCGTCCCGGCAGTCAAAATGAAGATTAAGTTTCACAATGTCGGGTAAGCGTAAATAAAACGCATTTTTCATCACCGCAAGCAAAATGCTGAGCGTGGTATATCGTTGCTGCCCATCGATCGTTTCAAAACGGCCAGCACCTTTTTCCGCAACGACCAGACTACCAATAAAATACTGGTTATCTCCCCGGTTTATCTGGGCAACATCCCATATATCCTGAATTAATTGCTCAATCTCTTCCTGGCCCCATGCGTAATTACGTTGATAAATCGGTATCGTATAATGACCATTTCGGAAGAGTTGGCCAACCGTCAGCGCCGCCACGTACTTTTGCGCAGATGAGTTATCTAACATAGCCTTTCTCTTTTAATGTACTGGTAAGAAGATCAACTTTCGTTCCTTTAATATCATCGATATAGATGATGGGAACGAGGTAATTGAGAACATCGCCTGGCTGATGTGCCAGCTTTATCCTGCGTAGCAACCCCTGTGAACTAAGAGCTGCATTCTCGATCGTTTCCACCGTTATACGGTGATGCTGGAGGCGAAGCCGGTAGCTCCATGCAAAACAAACTTCAGCGACTTTTTCGAGTTCTTCATCGCCAAACCTGTCGTGATAGTAGAACAACGCACAGTTGAACAGGTTACGCACATAGCGATCGCCGATGCGGGTGGCACCTTCATACCGGGTCAGAATGTTCAGCAGGGCATTAACAGGGGAGGATTGAGGGTGAAACAGCGATTCATACAGCGAACCGTAATGATCTATATATTCAAAAAAGCGTTTCCCATTAATCAGGTACTGATCGATCTGGAAGGGAAACAGCATTTTCTCCCCATTTATCTGGCGTTGGGGATCCCGGTTAAAGTCATCCATCAGCTTGTCTAATGTGACCAGGTTTGTCG
The DNA here is from genome assembly GCF_006874705.1 of Leclercia adecarboxylata. Taxonomy (NCBI): domain Bacteria; kingdom Pseudomonadati; phylum Pseudomonadota; class Gammaproteobacteria; order Enterobacterales; family Enterobacteriaceae; genus Leclercia; species Leclercia adecarboxylata. The sequence continues at coordinate 2,413,901 of NZ_CP035382.1, forward strand.
CGTAGCGCCAGCTATTCTTGTTGGCAGAAACCCCTTTAAAAATATGGATCTGACTTTTTGTCAGAGCGTGGCCAGGCTCACCATTTGCCCAGCATCGTAGGGGGTAAAGGGTTTTACTCATTAACTGATCGAGGTTTGGACGAGCAAAGCGATCCTTTTTAGGTTTGACATCGTTTTCCCAGGTTTTGACGCAACGCTGCCGTTCTTCTGGGGTGTTTTCATCCATCTCTCGTAAATGAAAGGCCTTAAGCAGATCGTAGGCTTCAAGCGGTTTGCCACGAGCATTTTGCGAATCGAAGAACTGAAATGCTTCGCTGAGATTATCTAATGTCACGCAGATCAGTTCGCAACTGTGAAGGAGATAATGATAAATACTCTTTTGATCTTCGGTGGATACCTGGCTCAGACGACGACGAATAAGCTCGACATTTTTTTCGACATTATGCTGTGTAATGCTGTTATTGAAGGCGTGGCGCAGTAGTGAAGGTGAACAATACTCTTGTTTTTCATCAAGCAGTGCGCACAGGAGGCTCAAAGTCAGTAACCGTTGCTGACCATCAACGATCTCTTCTGCTGGACTGTTGTGCCTGTTTTTATACGACACAATGGTTCCTAGCCGGTACCGTGATTGATGTCGGTGCTGAATGATATCTTCAAGGAGTTGATTTACGTGAAACTCACGCCACTTATAGGGGCGCTGGTAATCAGGGATAGAAAGAGATTTTTCCAGAGCCTCTTTTACCGTGACTATATTTTTACTCAGAATGGCCATAGTAATAACTGTAAGGAAATAGTGGAAGGAAGGGTTTTTTTGATAGTCTAATAGATATCATAAAGAAGATAAATCTACTGATTTTTATAGCGTTTTTGAAGGTGACATCACATCAGGTTTTTTTTTCATTCTCAACTATTTCGGTTTCGCATGATCTTATTAATTCTATAAAACAGATAGCTATTGATATGTTCGGGGAAGGTTAAAACTGAGGCGTTTATGCTCTGCACGGATTGATTTATGAACAGCGCCCTAACGTCGAAAATATACACAAAACGTTTCTTCGATATCGACTGTTTTATCGGCTTCTGCACGCGCTATGGCATTGACTACCGCCTCCCGCTGATAGTTGTGCGGCGCGGGGCCGAAGCCCCACGCCGTCATCTTTACGCCGCGAGGATGTGACAGGCTTTCCAGTAATCAAGAAGGCGCTCGTCATTAGGTTCTCGCTCGGCTTTACTTTTCATGGCCCGTGCCAGATTCTCTCTCGACACCTCCTGGCCTTTTTGTACAACATCTAAAACCGCTTCACCAAGAGCCAGGGATATTTCGGTACGATTGGCTTCTACCATATATGCCTCCGTGTTGAGTGCGTCAGGGTAATTATGCGGCATAACACCGGGTCTGGAATATTTCTCAGTCCATTCTTATATATTTCACTCAGGGCATAAACATGCAGCGGGAATAATGTTTCGAAATGCTAATGAAGCGGTAAATAACGGATTTATGGTCTACAGTTAGTTTCGTATCACAACGCGCAAACACATGATGAGGAGAATTAACCATGGTAAACAAGAGTGAAATCAAGGAACATGCTCCGGTTGTTGCAAGCTGCGGTCACCATGTCGGCACGGTTGACCATCTTGACGGCGAGCGTATTAAGCTGGCAAAAAACGATTCCGAATCTGGCGGCAAACACCATTATATCCCGCTGGAATGGGTCGATAAAATTGACGGCAATAAAGTGGTGCTGAATAAAAATCATGAAGAGACGTTTGCCAGCTGGCAAGAGGCGTAATTCTCTGACGATCCACTTTATTAATATTTGGCTCTGGCGTTTCGCCGGAGCTTAATATTGATGCTAAGGCGGCAATTTTACCTGCATTGCCGCCGCGCTAAAGGAGTGATACTGTTTTATTTTTAATAGCTTCCTCCAGGCGCAGGCATGTCCAACACAAGGCTCCATAATCCGACCGCTGCAACGAAAAAAACCTTTTCCGTGGCAGACTTCAAGGTATTTGGCGAGCGCTACGGCATTGACTACCGCTTTCCCCTGCTGACCGATACCTGTGCCAACACCAGCCCCGTGCTGCACGGTGATGTCGAAGAGATGACCCTCCCGTCCGGCATTTCGTTAACCCATTCCGACGTGCGCGTGCTGCAACCCTATGAAACCACCTCCCGTCACAGCAGCCCTTTGTACGTGCTGGTGGTGCTGGAAGGCTGTGTGACCCTGACCCTCAGCGGCGAAGTTTACGCAGTACGGCCCGGGATGGCGTTCAGCGCCAGGCTGAGCGAGCAGCAGGCGATGTCTGCCCGTCATGACGCCGATATCGCCCTGAAAACCCTCTCCTTTGGCGTTTACCCCGACGATGCCCGCCGCGAAAGCCTGCTCGCCTCCCTGCTGGATCAGTGGGAGAAGCTCAACGCGCCCACCTTTGTCTGGCAGGTGCCGGATTTTGTGCTGGCCGGTATTCAGCATGCCCGACAGCGCGAGCGAAGCAGCCTGTCGCGCCAGCTGTTGCTGGAAGGGGTGATGTATCAGCTGCTGGGCCATGGCCTGCATCTGCGTGAGCAGCAGGGCACGGCACTGGCGGGCGCGTCCGGCGGGGAGCACGCCCGGCTGGAGCAGATCCGCCACCTGCTGGCACAGGCTCCGGAGCAGGACTACACCCTCGCCCAGCTGGCGGCCCGGGCGGCGATGAGCCCCAGCAGCCTGCGCAGCAAGTTCCGCCAGGCCTACGGCTGCACGGTGTTCGACTACCTGCGCGACTGCCGTCTCGGACTGGCGCGTCGCTATCTGCTGGAAGGCCACAGCGTACAGCAGGCGGCATGGATGTCGGGCTATCAGCACGCCACCAACTTCGCCACCGCATTTCGTCGTCGCTACGGCGTCTGCCCCGGCGCTGTGCGCAGCGACCGTTAATCCGCTTTTCCCCGATCGCCAACGCCATTTGTGCGGTTTGGCATTGCGCATACGTACTCTGGCGGCGCGCATAGCTATCTTAGAAATGAAAAAGGTAATAATTCTTATTAACAATTAGAAATGCCTTTGGAGATTTTTCATGTTCGCTAAAACGCGGCTGGCACTGCTGGTGGGATGGGTTACCGGGAGCGTCGCGCTCCCCCTGATGGCGCAGGAGACGCCGAAAACCGAAACCGTTGTTGTCACCTCGCAGATGCAGAGCGGTGCCACCAAGCTGGCGACCCCGGATATCGAAACCCCGCAGGCGGTGTCGATCGTCACCCGCGAGCAGTTTGAAGAGCAGGGCGCCACCAGCGTTCGCCAGGCGGTGAGCTACACCCCGGGCGTCTACAGCAATCAGATTGGCGCCTCAAACCGCTTCGACTATATCGTGCTGCGCGGCTTCTCCGACGGCAGCCTGGATAACGTCTATCTCGACGGCCTGAAGATGATGGGCGACACCAACTCCCACAGCTCGCTGGTGGTTGACCCCTGGTTCCTGGAAAATATCGAAGTGGTGCGCGGCCCGGCCTCGGTGCTGTATGGCCGTTCCTCACCGGGCGGGATCGTGGCGCTTACCTCGCGTAAACCCTCGTTCGATCCGGGCGGCGAGATCAAGCTGTTCGCCGGGAATAACGATCAGCGCGGGGCGATGTTTGACGTTACCGGCGCGCTGGACGACAACGACCGCGTGGCGGCCCGTCTGAGCGGCATGACCCGCTACGCCGACTCCCAGTTTGATCCCCTGAAGGAAGAGCGTTACGCCCTGATGCCGAGCCTGACCTGGCGCATCACCGACAACACCCGTCTGGATCTGATGGCCTATCTGCACCGCGATCCCGAGGGCGGCAGCCACTCCGGCCTGCCGTACGACGGCACCGTGGTCCCGCACGATGGCAAGACGATCTCCAACACCTTCTTCGAAGGTGAGGACGATTACGACAAGTACGATCGTCGCGAGGAGATGGTCGGCTACAACATCGAGCACATGTTTGACAGCGGCTGGTCGGTGCGCCAGAAGCTGCGCTATCTGCATACCAAAGTGGAGCTGAATCAGGTCTATGCCGCCGGCTGGCTGAACGAAACCGAGCTTAACCGCGGCTACTCCGGCTCCGACGAGAAGATGGATGCCATCACCCTCGATAACCAGATCGACGGCAGCTTCGATACCTGGGCGGTGAACCACCGGGTGCTGATCGGCCTCGATTATCAGGATCGCAGCAACAATACCACCGGCTACTACGGCGGCTTCCCGCCGATCGACGCTTTCCACCCGGTGTACGGCGCGAAGCCGGACTACATCACCATGTACAGCCAGGAGAAGCACAAGCTGCGGCAGACCGGCTACTACCTGCAGGATCAGCTCTCGCTGGACAACTGGCGTCTGACCCTGGGCGGGCGCTACGATCAGGTGAGCGTCTCGAATATCGACAAGCTCAACGATACCCGCAGCGATCTGGACAAGAACAACTTCAGCAGCCGCGCGGCGCTGTTGTACCTGTTTGATAACGGCATCGCGCCGTACGTCAGCTACTCCACCGCCTTTACGCCGACCAGCTTTGCCGATGCCAACGGCGATCTGCTGGATCCGATGGAAGGCAAGCAGTGGGAAGCAGGGGTGAAGTTTGAGCCGGAAGGGATGAACAGCCAGTTCAGCGCCTCGGTGTTCCGCATTAACCAGAAAAACATCGCCACCAAAGAGGAGCCGACCGATCCGTACCGCTCTATCGGTGAGATCGAATCTGAAGGGGTGGAGCTGGAAGCGGTGGGGCAGCTGACCGACAGCCTGCGCCTGCAGGCGGCCTATACCTATACCGACATCCGCTACAAGAAGAGCAGCCCGGAGGAAGAGGGCAAGCGTGCGGTCTATGCGCCGCGCAATATGGCCAGCGGCTGGCTCAGCTATGACGTCAAAACCGGGCCGCTCGACGGCCTGACGGTGGGCTCCGGCGTGCGTTACGTCAACGGCGTGACCAGCGATCGCATGAACACCCACACGCTGCCGTCCTACACGCTGGTGGATCTGGCGGTAGGCTATGACCTGTCGAAGGTGGGGCTGACCGGAGTGAGCGCCCAGCTGAACGTCAACAACCTGACGGACGAAAGCTACGTGGCGGCCTGTAACTCACTCTCATACTGCTACTTTGGTGCCGAACGCAGCATTGTTGGCAGCGTGTCGTGGAAGTTCTGAGTCGTTAGCATTGCCCGGTGGCGCTACGCTTACCGGGCCTACGGGACTATCCCCTCTCCCCTTTGGGGAGAGGGTCAGGGTGAGGGGAAGAGACCGCACTATTCCTCCATCGCAATATGAATCGCCTCGCCCATCTTCTTCAACGCCTCACGGTTCTTCTCATTCGGCGGTAACGCCACGTTGATCCGCAGGCAGTTACGATACTTCCCTGACGCCGAAAACAGCGACCCCGCCGCGGCCTGGATCTTCAGGCGACTCAGCTGCTTGCTGACGCACACCATATCCACCTTCTCCGGCAGCTCCACCCACAGCAGGAAACTGCCCTGCGGGCGCGTGACGCAGATCTCCGCCGGGAAATACTGCCGCACCCAGCAGGTGTAACGCTCCATATTCTGCTGATAAATCTGGCGCATACGCCGCACGTGGCGATGGTAGTGTCCGTCGCGGATAAACGCCGCCACCGCCATCTGCGTGCCGGGCACGTTAAACCCGCCCGCGGCATATTTCATGTGCATCACCCGGTCGTAATACCGCCCCGGCACAATCCAGCCGACGCGCAGCCCGGGGGCCACGGTTTTGGTAAAGGAGCTGCACAGCAGCACGCGACCGTCGATATCAAAGGAGTGGATGGTGCGCGGGCGCGGGTACTCCGCCGCCAGCTCGCCGTAAATATCATCCTCCACGATGACGATATCGTGGCGCTGGGCAAGGGCCAGCACCTGGCGTTTGCGCGCCTCCGGCATGATAAACCCGAGCGGGTTATTGCAGTTGGGCACCAGGATCACCGCTTTGATCGGCCACTGCTCGAGCGCCAGCTCCAGGGCTTCAATGCTGATCCCGGTTTGCGGATCGGTGGGGATCTCGATCGCCTTGATGTTAAACCCGCGCAGCATCTGCATGGTGCCGTGGAACGACGGCGATTCTACCGCCACGATATCCCCCGGCTGGCACACTGAAAGCAGCGCCAGCGACAGCGCCCCGTGGCAGCCGTTGGTGATCACAATTTCGTTCGCCGCCACCGTCGAGCCGCCGTCCAGCAACAGGCGGGCGATCTGCTCGCGCAGCTCCTGCCGCCCCTCCAGCACGTCGTAACTTAGCATCTCCCCGGGATGGTGCTGGGCAATGCGGCTCATCTCGCGCCACAGCGGCTTCAGGCTCGGCTGGTTCAGATCCGGCGAGCCGCCGCCAAAAGAGATCATCTCCTTATCGGCGCGGGCATCGAGGAGCATCATCACCTCATCCCACTGGGTCACCTCTACCGGACGCTGCACCGGGCGGGTCATCGCCGGGACGGGCGGCTGCGCTTTGCGCGAGGAGACGAAGTAGCCGGAGCGCGGCTGGGGGGTGATCAGCTGTAAATTTTCGAGGATCTGATAGGCCTGCTGGATGGTGCTGATGCTGACTCCGTGCTCCTGGCTCAGCGCGCGCACCGAGGGTAAACGCTCCCCGCTGCGATACAGTCCTTGTTCAATGCGTTGCGCCAGGAGATTGGCCAGATGTTGGTAGCGCGTCATGCTGTATCCTTGGTTGTCACCATACAGATCTAAAAACCAGTACAGAGTGCCGCGAAAAACGGCATTCAGATACTGTTTTAGCGGATCTGTATGTTAAACAAAAGTTGTTTTTGAATCTGTATTGCAGGCCCCGATTTCCGTGATGATAACTCCACAGACACGATGAGGAGCGCATCATGGAATTTTACGAAAACCGGGCCAAACGGCCGTTTGCGGTGTTTATCTGGATCGGGCGGGCAGTGAAAAAATGGTATCGCGTTAACCGCACGCGCCGCATTCTGAGCCAGATGAGCGATGAGCAGCTCAAGGATGTCGGGCTGTCGCGATTTGATATGTAGGGTATTGCCCGGTGGCGCTGCGCTTATCGGGCCTGGAAGGGCACGAACCGTAGGCCGGGTAAGGCGTAGCCGCCACCCGGCATAAAGGCCTCACTCTACGGTGGATTTCCCGGTGTTCTCTGCGATACGGCGTAGATATTCGTTATTTTTAAACGCTACCATGATCAGCTCGAACATCACGCGGGTGCCGATCAGGCTGAACACCATGCCGAAAAATCCGGCGAACAGATGCTCGGTAAACATGGAGTAGAGCCCGCCGATGAAGATAAACAGCATGGCGATCCAGTAGAAAAAGACCAGCACGCGCGGCGTTAACAGATAGTCGAATCCCAGTAGTGATTTCATTTTTCTTGTCCTTAGAAGTTTTATTTTGCGCGTTGATTATAAAGGCAGTGGCGGTAATTCATACCTTAATGATTATCTGGAAACGGCTTTTTGTGGTGCAAAATCAGGGAGTTGTTATTTCAGAAGATCGCAGGTTTGGCTTTTTGGCCGCGTGAGTAGCGCAACGGCCTCTTCATAGCTGCGCACGTTGTTATACCCCATCACCAGCCCGTAACGTTTATCCGACCCGCTGTACCACGCCGACAGGGCATTCACCTGCAACTGCTGCTGTTGCCAGCAGTGGGCGATCGCCTGGTCGCAGCTGCCTGTGGTTAGAAACGCCACGATATGCATCCCGCCGTCGTTCTGCTCGGTGAAGAATCGATCCCCGTAGACCTCGTGCAGGGCGGCAATCATCCAGTCGCGGCGCTGCTGATAGAGGGCGCGCATCTTTTTCAGATGGCGGAAGAAGTGGCCCTCGTTGAGGAAGGCGGTGAGGATCTTTTGCGTCAGCACCGGCTGGCCGCTGGCAAGCAGATCGGCGCAATCGTTGAAAGCTGATACCGTGCTGGCGGGCATCACCACGTAGCCGAGGCGCAGGGACGGCATCACGGTTTTGCTGAAGGTGCCCATGTAGATCACCCGATCCTGACGATCGAGGCTTTTCAGTGACGGCAGCACCTTACGGGTGTAGTGAAACTCGCCGTCGTAGTCATCTTCAATGATCCAGGCATCGTTCTGCCCGGCCCAGTCGAGCAGCTGCTGTCTACGGGGCAGCGACAGCGTGACCGCCAGCGGGCTCTGGTGCGACGGGGTAACGATAACGAACCGGGCGTCGGGGTGGTGGCGCAGCAGATACCCGGTGTCCATGCCTGAACGATCCACCGGCACGGTGTGCAGGCGCGGCACGATCCGCCGGAGCAGCTGCTGGCCCATAAAATAGCCCGGATCTTCAAATACCACCTTATCGTTACGGCTGGCGAGGGTGTCGAGGATCAGCCGCAGGCTGCCGCTGTAGCCGCTGGTGATCAGCACCTGCTCTGGCGTGCAGGACAAGCCGCGCGAAATGTTGAGGTAGCTGGCGATCGCCTGGCGCAGGGGAGACCAGCCCATCACCGGCGGGTTGAGCATCTCCTCCTGACGCATGGCGCGCACCGCATGGCCCGCCAGCAGCAGCCATTTCTTATACGGGAAGCTGTCCAGCGCCGGGATGCCGGGGCGCAAAAAGCCCGCCCGTTCCCGCTGGCTGACCAACGATTCCGGCAGCTGGCCGGTAAGCGGATCGTCGGGCGGCGGGGGCGTGACGGGAAGAGTGAGATCCGGGTTCACCCGCGTGCCGCGCGCGCCCTGGCTCACCAGATAGCCCTCGCCGGTCAGAATGGCGTAGGCGGTTTCAACCGTTTTGCGCGCCACCTTCAGCTCTTCCGCCAGCACGCGGATGGCAGGCACCTTGTCGCCGGGCTTGAGGACGCCGCGGGTGATGTTGTCCCGATAGCGGGTATAAATTTCATGATAGCCCGGCTTCATGTCCTACCTCGTTTCGCGCTTTTTGTATCTTTTTACTATGTCATGAACGGCGTAAATTTGCCCCATCGCATTTCCTATGCCGCACACCCGGAGAAAGACAATGAGCACTCGCGTTAACCACCATAAAGCCACACCTGCCCTCGCTAAAGCGCTGTCCGACCTGAGCATGGCGGTGAGCCAGACCTCCATCGACCCGGCGCTGAAGCACCTGATCGACATCCGCGTCTCCCAGCTCAACGGCTGCACCTTCTGTCTGGATATGCATTCGAAAGAGGCCAAAATTGCCGGCGAGCGCGAGCTGCGCCTGTACCATCTGACCGCATGGCGCGAGTCACCGCTGTTCAGCGCCCGTGAAAAAGCGGCCCTGGCCTTCACCGAAGCCCTGACCCAGATCGGCCCCCACGGCGTCAGCGACGTGCTGTACCGCAGCGTGGCGGAACACTATTCGGAGATTGAGATCTCCGAGCTGAACTTTGCGATCGTGGCGATCAATGCCTGGAACCGTCTGGGGATCACTTCCCGTATGGAACCCGGCGCGCTGGATGGCGCCTACGGCCTGAACAAAGCTAACCTCGAGTAAGACCGCGCTCACGGATCATCGCCACCAGCGCCCGCAGCCCCGGCGGGACGTGGCGATGGCCGGGGTAGTAGAGGCGCAGCCCGGCAAAGGGCTGCGACCACTCGTCCAGCACGCTCACCAGCTCCCCGTTTTCCAGCTCCTGCTGAATATAGAGTTCCGGTAAAAACCCGATCCCCAGCCCGGCTTTCACCGCCCGGATCGAGGCAAAGAGATCTGAGGTGGCAAAACGCGGCGGCACCGCCAGGGCGATCTGTTCCCCGCGTCGCGCCAGCTCCCAGCGATAGATCCCCCCGTGGGCCATCCGCATGCCGATCCCCTGGTGATGCAGCAGATCGTCCGGGGTTTGCGGGGTGCCGTAGCGGGCAAAATAGTCCGGCGTGGCGGTGACGAGCTGACGAATATCGGGGGTGAGCGGCACGGCGATCATGTCCTGCGGCACCGACTCCGCAAGGCGCACCCCGGCGTCGTAACCTTCCGCCACGATATCGATCATCCGCGCTTCACTCACCGCCTCGACGCGCATTTTCGGGTAGCGGATCATGTAGTCGATCAGCAGCGCATCCAGGAACAGCGTGCCGACGTTATTGGGAACGTTCAGGCGCAGGGTGCCGGCAGGTTCGTCGGTCTCGCTGTGGATCTCTTCGTCCGCCTGTCGAATTTCCTGCAACGCTGGGCCGATGCGTGCCACATAGCGCTGCCCGGCGTCGGTGAGCCCCACGCTGCGGGTGGTGCGGTTAAACAGGCGCGTTTGCAGGCGGGATTCCAGCCCGGCAACGGCGTTGCTCACGGCGGTGGCCGACATTCCCAGCTCCTGGGCGGCGGCGCGAAAGCTGCCGCGACGCACCACGGCCATCACCACTTCCAGCTCGGTCAGTCCTGAACGGTGCATAGATTATCCTGAAAATCGAAACAACCTTTGCAGCATAGCGTGGATTATCGTAACGGAGAAGGCGTGCCAGACTGGGTGCATCCAGCCTGAGGAGGTTTATATGCATCACATCGAACAGATTTATATCAACGGCGAATTTGTTACCCCACACGGCACCGAACGTTTTGATCTCTTTAACCCGGCGACGGCCCGGGTGATGGGCCAGGTGCGTCTGGCCGATGCAGTGGATGCCGAACGCGCTATTGCCGCCGCAAAAGCCGCTTTTCCGGCGTGGTCGCAAACCCGCAAACAGGAACGCATTGCCGCGCTACAGCGGATGCAGGCTGCCGTGGCGGCCCGGCACGACGATCTGCTGGAGGCGGTGATTGAGGAGTATGGTGCCCCCGCGTCGCGCTCGGCGTGGATGGCGAGCTATCCGGCGGAGGCGATCGGCCAGGCCATCGCGGCGCTGGAGGCGTTTGAATTCGTGATGACGGCCGGGGCGGCCCGGGTAGAGATGACGCCGCTCGGCGTCGCCGGGCTCATCACCCCGTGGAACAGCGATGCGGGCTTTATCTGCGGCAAACTGGCGGCAGCGCTGGCCGCAGGCTGCACGGCGGTGATCAAGCCCAGCGAGATGAGCGCCCTGCAGACGCAGATCGTGACCGAGGCGTTGCACGCCGCCGACCTGCCGCCGGGGGTGTTTAACATCGTCACCGGGCGCGGCGACACGGTGGGGGAGACAATCAGCCGTCACCCTCTTGTTGCGAAAATCTCGTTTACCGGTTCAACGCAGACCGGCAAAGCGATCCTGCGTAACGCGGCGGAGAACTTTACCCGCGTCACCCTGGAGCTGGGCGGCAAATCCCCGACCCTGATCCTCGACGATGCCGATATCAAACAGGCCGTTCCGCTGGCGGTGCAGGCCGGTCTGATGAACAGCGGGCAGGCGTGTGTGGCCGGTACGCGCATTCTGGTGCCGCAGTCGCGGAAAGCGGAATTCGAGCAGGCGCTGGCTCAGGCCATCGCAGCGGTGAAGTCCGGCGATCCGCGCGACAGCGCCACCGGGGTCGGCCCGATGGTGAGCGAGAAACAGTGGCAGCGGGTGCAGGGGTATATCCAGCGAGGGCTGGCAGAGGGGGCGCGCCTGCTGGCGGGCGGAGAAGGGCGACCGGAAGGCACCCGGGACGGCTGGTTTGTCCGCCCGACGCTGTTTACCGATGTCCACAACCAGATGACCATCGCCCGCGAAGAGATTTTTGGTCCGGTGCTGTGTGTGATTGCTTATCGCGACGAGGCCGAAGCCATCGCCATTGCCAACGACACCGACTACGGCCTGAGCGCGCTGGTGCTGGGCGGCGATGTGGCTCGTGCCCGCCGTGTGGCGGCGCAGATCCAGTCCGGTCGCGTGCTGGTGAATACCCTCGCCCATGAGCCTCAAGCGCCCTTTGGTGGGTTCAAACACTCCGGCGTGGGGCGCGAGATGGGAACCTGGGGGATCAGCGCGTTTATGGAGCCGAAGTCGATCCTCGGCTAAAGCACCGCCCGGCGGCGCAGGCTTGCCGGGCCTACAGTTAGTGCCTTTCCAGGCCGGGTAAGCGCAGCGCCACCCGGCAATTCGCGGTTTATTCGGCAAACAGCTTTTCAATGGATTTGGTGGGATAAAAAAGAGCATCGGCGTTGCTACCCGTTAAAGGAATAAAGCCGAGCGTCAGATAAAAATCTTTCGCCTTATCGTTGAGCGCATCCACAAACATGCCGTGAATGCCCACAGCCTGCGACGCCAGCCAGACCACTTTCATGGCATGTGTCACCAGCGTCATCCCCCAGCCCTGACCCTGCAGATCCTGGTGTATTGCGAGGCGCCCTAACGTGACGCTGGGTACATTGACATAGGGCACTTTGCGCTGCTGCGTTTTTGATGGCAGGGTCTCTTTCTCAAAGCAACTGCCGGACAACGTATAGTAGCCCAGCACTTTAGGCGTAGGGTCATCGGTGACGAGAAGATAAGCGCGTAACAAGCGCCCAACGTGCTGGCGTGCAAGATGCTCACACAGAAAACGGTTGAGGGTATCTTCCCCGCAGTTGAAGCCTGTTAAATCATAGTGAGTCGTTTGCGAAAACATCCTTATCGTCAGATTAGCCACGTCTTACTCCATGTTTTGCAGACGTCTTGCTGCGCGTTTCAGCCTCTCATTGGGCTCTGGCGGGTTGTCGAGTGCATCCATAACGCGTTTCCACGAATCTTCATTAAGGATCAGGCGGCGATGCTGCTCAATGACTTCGGCAGCCCGTTCCGAGGCACTGTTAACCATAAACTGGGTGATTGTCTGGTTAGTCATCGCCGCAGCTTCTTCGATCAGATCTTTGTCTTCGTCAGTTAACCTGAGGTCGATGCGCTGTTTTTTCAGTGCTGGCATTTTTACTCCGGGGTTATCTTTATGTACGGATAGATTCCGTACACGAACTATAAAACTGAACAGGATTTTTTTCAATCCGGGCGATAACATTTCGCTCCTCACCGAAGCATCACGTTTTTCTTTCCTGCATCCTCTCCTTAACCCCACAACGGAGAGATCCTCATGATTGCAGTCCTGTTTGAAGCCAGAGCGCAACCCGCGCATCAGGCGCGTTACCTGCAGCTGGCCGCCGGGCTAAAACCGCTGCTGGCGGATATCGACGGCTTTATCGATATCGAACGTTTCCAGAGCCTGACCAACGACGGCAAAATCCTCTCCCTCTCCTGGTGGCGGGATGAGGAAGCGATCCTGAAGTGGAAGCAAAACGTCTTTCACCAGGCCGCGCAGGCCGAAGGGCGGGCGTCGATCTTTGCCTCTTACCGGATTCGCGTGGCGCAGGTGGTGCGGGAATACGCCTCAGAGACCGGAGGACATGCCGATGTATGACGTTCATGTGATTTTCAACACTGTGCCGGGCGAACTGGCGCGCTTTGGTCAGCTGCTGGGGCGCAATGGCGTGGGGCTTGAGGGCGGGGGCGTCTTTGGCGTGGAGGCGCATTTTCTGGTGGAGGAGGGCGAAAAAGCCCGGCGCGTGCTGCTCGACGGCGGTTTTAACGTGCAGGCGGTGCGAAAACCGCTGATCCGAAAGCTGAAACAGGAGCGCCCCGGCGAGCTGGGAGAGATTGCCGCCGCGCTGGCTGCGCAGGGGGTGTCCATCCTGACCCAGTACAGCGATCATGCGAACCACCTTATTCTGCTGACGGATAATGATAAGCTGGCCGCAGAGATCACCGGGCCGTGGGTTGCCAATGCTAAAGACCAGTTTACCTCCTGATAACAGCGCCACGCTGGAGCTGGCCGTGGCTGCGGTCGCCGCGGCGATGGCCGACCCGTCACGAGTAAAAATGCTCTGCGCCCTGATGGACGGACGGGCGTGGACCGCCACCGAACTCAGCGCCGTGGCGGATGTGGCGCCTTCTACCGCCAGCGGGCATCTCACCCGTCTGCTGGAGGGGAGGCTGATAACCTGTCTTTCTCAGGGGCGGCATCGCTACTACCGGCTGGCGGGGCATGACGTTGCGGCACTGGTGGAGCAGATGATGGGGCTGTCGTGGGGGCGGATCACGCCGCCGGAGACGACGGCACCGGAATCGATGCGTCACGCCCGCACCTGCTACGACCATCTGGCGGGCACGGTCGCGGTGCAGATATATGATTTTATGCAGGCGGCAGGCTGGCTGGCGGCGGACGGATCGGCCCTCACGCTGAGCGGGCGCGAGGCGTTCCTCTCCCTTGGGATCGCGCTTAATGCCAATACGCGGCGTAAAGCCTGCTGCGCCTGTCTGGACTGGAGCGAGCGCCGCTTCCATCTGGGCGGTGAGGCGGGCGCGGCGCTGCTGGTTCATATGGACACCAAAGGCTGGATCCAGCGGGTAGCGGGGTTTCGCGAAGTGAGCGTAACCCCGTCCGGCCAGCGTGCCATCGATCGGCATTTTAGCCGCTGAGGAAACGCCCGGCGGCGCAAGCTTGCCGGGCCTGCAAAAACACCGACCGCACGACCCGCAGCCCAGGTAAGAAAACATCAACCATTTCTACGGTTATTTATTCATCTGAACTATATATAAAATAAAAATCATTTCTTATCTAAATACGTAAAGCTTGAGAATTGTCTCATGTCAAAGTTTATAATTTTTGCGCTTGCCAAAAATAGCGCAGCATGAAAAATTAGCCGATGCTGTTATCAGCTCACCATTCGAATGCTTATAAGATGTAATTTATTAACAGGGAAGGGAATATATTGTGTCTAAAATAAAAAGTTACGCCGAAAGCGTATTGTTCCAGAGTATTATTTCATTATCGAATACGGCCTGTACACCCGGCAGTCTTGCCTGTCTGTCAGAAAATTATATTTCACGTCTCGGCCATAACGATGTCCCCCTTACGCTGCGCAAGGCGCTTAAGGATGTTAAAGCCCTTCTGGCTGTCCTTATCGAAACAAGTAACGGTAATACAGTCGCTTATGCACCAGGCGTGAACGGGCATCAGTGTCTGTTGACTCAGATTACGGAGCTGTATACCGACGTGGTGGCCTGGAATGCGGTTGAACAGTACATTTCGGCGTCACAGTTTCTCTTATTTTCTGACGCGAATAATGGAACTCAGAATCCTTCGCATAGCGTGATCAATTAATATTCTTTCCTCTATAAAAAGAGAGCTGCATCCTCGGGTATGCGGCTCTCTTTTTTATTGGAAAAGTCTTAACAGACAGATAGCCCTCTGTAATTCCAGCATAACATTCCCCAGAAATAGGCTTTTTTGTAAGGGAAGGCACGAATTGCCGCGAAGCGCTTAAGACTATTCCTATAATCATCGGGAAAAGTGTTAATTGAAAATTATTACATTCTCGATGATTATGAATGAATCCACAGTGATGCCAGGGATATAGACGATGATTATAGTATTAACATCCTGTAGATATTTTCAGCAGGGCTTTGCCATGCTGGCCGATCAGCTTATGAACGACTCACCGTCGTTTCAACGGGTGCTTTATCTGGATGATATTAACGACGCGACAAAAGACGATCTGGTCCGGACAAAAGCCATTGTGGTGGATTATGGTCAATCCGACATTAACGTTCTGAATGCCCTGCTGGAGGTCAAAAATCGTTATCAGCAGAGCTATTTTATTTTTATCACCCGCGATGTCTGCTACGAAAGCACGATTGATAATATTTTAATTAACACCATCGCTGATTACACCATCGACTGTAAAAGTGCTGTACGCCAGCTACGCGCCTGCCTTGCACACTTTGCGCTGGAAGATCAGCCGGTGACTATTTTTAAAAATGTTCGCTGGCATCATCTTGAAAAACAACAACCTTTAACCAAAATGGAGACGATGCTGCTGCCTTATATTGTGTCGGGAAAAAAGAATAAAGAGATTACGCGCTACCTGGATGTGACCGGAAAAACCGTCAGCCATCATCGACGCAATATTTATCGTAAGTTTGCCGTGACCAGTCTGACCGGGTTGTATAAGAAATTTGATGAACGTGTTTGATGGTGTAAGGGACCTGTATGGAAAGAATGATTACTGCACAAAAAAGTCTGGAAAAAGCGTTGTTGATCCTGATCGAAACTGCCGATAGCGAAGAGAAACAGTGGCGTATTTACCGCGAATGTCTGTGCAAGATCACTCAGGAGAGCCTCCCGCATCTGTTACGCATGGACTATTTTAGTCTGTTAAGGCTGGCCAACGTGCCGTTTAACAGCGCCGGAAAAATGTCGCCTGCCGGCCCTGATACCAGCCAGGGGATCAACGCCCTGCTACCGATGGCTATTCTTCTGCTTTATAAGCGTCTGACCGAGTGGTTATCTGTTGAAGCGTATCTCCGCAAGAGGCATGTTTCCTCCAGATAAGATCGATCGTGCGCAGGCAGGGCCCGCTTTCGCAATTCCTGCTGTTTAGATCCTCGTTTCTTGATACTTACCCTGATAACTATTATCTTCTCAGCGTGTGAAGCGAGGTTTCCCCATGCGTGAAGAAGATCTGTTCTGCCGCAGGCCAATGGGCATGCGGATGGCAATGATTGTGCGTCAGTGGCGCGCGGTGATTGACGACGCCATTCTTGAGACCGGGTTAACCCAGTCGAGCTGGACGGTGATGATGCAGCTGAAGCAGCTGGGGGATAACGTCTCGGTGAGCGAACTGGCGGAAGTGCAGGGTATTGAACTGCCGCCGCTGATGCGCACCCTTTCACAGCTGGAAAAGCAGGGCTACCTGCTGCGCACCACATCGCCTTATGACAAGCGCATCCGGCTGCTGACGCTCACGCCCGAGGGGAACGCGGTGCTGAAAACGCTGACCCAGGTAATCGAAACGTTCCAGTCGCGGGTATCGCAGAATATCGCCCCGGAGCATCTCGACATTTTTAGCGCCACACTCAATCAAATCGCCTGCAATTTGCGGACAATCCGCGAAGAAGATAACAAGACCGAATAATCATGACCCCTGAACAAAAGTTTGCCCGCTGGGTAAGGGTGAGTATTGCCTCTTTCCTGCTGATGTTTGTCTATTTTATTGTCGCGGATATCTGGATCCCGCTGACGCCGGACGCCACCGTGATGCGCGTGGTGACGCCGGTATCGGCGCGCGTCTCCGGCTATGTGGCGGCGGTGCACGTGCACAACAACAGCCAGGTGAAGAAGGGCGATCTGCTGTTTGAGCTCGACCCGACCCCGTTCCGCAATAAGGTCGAGGCCGCCGAGATTGCTCTGCAGCAGGCGCGTCTCGCCAACCAGCAGCTGGATGCGCAAATCGTGGCGGCCCAGGCCAGCCTGAAAACCGCCCAGCTCACCGCCCGCAACGATAAAGTGACCTTTGATCGCTATCAGAAACTCAGCACCCTGCAGAACGTCTCCCAGGCGGATCTGGATAAAGTCCGCACTACGTGGCAGAGCAGCGAGCAGGCCGTTGCCAATCTGGACGCCAGCATTCATCAGCTGCGCATTGAGCGCGGCGAGCGTGACGAAAGCCGTAACGTGACCCTGCAAAAATACCGCAACGCGCTGGACGAGGCCGAACTCAACCTCGGCTGGACGAAGATCTACGCCGAAGCTGACGGCACGGTCAGCAACGTCCAGCTGAGCCCCGGCTTTTATGCCGCCTCCGGCTCGGCGGCGCTGGCGCTGGTGAACAACCAGAGCGATATCGTCGCCGATTTCCGCGAAAAGAGCCTGCGCCATACCCACCAGGACACCGATGCCGCGGTGGTGTTTGACGCCTTCCCGGGCCGCGTATTCCGCGCTCACGTCACCAGCAGCGACGCCGGTATTTTAGCGGGACAGGAGGCGGTCAATGGCCAACTGTCGGAGCCCGAGACCTCCAACCGCTGGGTGCGTGATGCCCAGCGCATGCGCATCCACGTGGCGCTGGACGAAGCCCTGCCGAAGCACCTGCCGACCGGGGCGCGCGCCACCGTGCAGCTCTATAACAGCGAAGGTCCGTTTGCCCGCTTCTTCTCCGGGATGCAGATCCACCTCGTCAGCCTGCTGCACTATGTCTACTGATCATCATGTCTATTAATACCCTGGCGCGGGTCTTTACCCCGCACGGCAACATCGTCTACACCGCCAACGACTTTCGTCAGACGCTGCGGATCGTGTTTGCCGGGATGATTGCCCTGAGCGTGTCGAGCTTTTACAACACCAGCTACGGGGTCTTCTTTGTGATCTACCCGATTATGCTCCTGTCGCTGGTGCCGGTATTTAACCGCCACGTCGCAAAACAGTTTGTGTTCAGTTCCGCGCTGAACTGCCTCGAAATGGTGTTCATTATCGGCTATCTGGCGCAGTGGCCACTGATCATGACCCTGGTGGTGTTTGGCCTCTACGTGATGCGTTTTCGTTTTATGAGCCAGGGGCCGCTGTTTCTGTTTGGCTCGATGGGGGTGGTGTGCCAGAGCACCATGCTCAACTTTATGAGCTACCCCACCACTAACTGGCACACGCTTTTATTCTCCAATCTCGAAGCCAGCGTGATGGCGGTGTGCCTGAGCGCGCTGATGCACTATCTGCTGCCGGATGTCGAACCGCGTACGCCGCCGCCACGTCTGGAGAAAGATGCCGCCCGGGTGCGCCATGAGTCGCTGCTCTCCGGCACCGTGGCGACGCTGATTTTTGTAGTGTTCCAGATAAGCGATCTCAGCGATTCGCTGTCGGCGCTGATGGCTGGGGTCCTGATACTCTTCCCGATGCACTACCGCGGGGCGGTGATGAGCTCCCTGTGGCGCGTGGTCGGGGTGGTGCTCGGCTGCCTGTACATTCTGGTGGTGCAGCTGGTGCTGTACGATCACAGCAGCCACATGCTGCTGATGATGCCGCTGATCGGCCTCGGGCTGGCGTTTGGCGCCCGCCTGCACGTGATGGAGAAGGTCGGGGCCGGGGTCGGTTTTGCCAGCATCACCACTATCGGGATTATGTTCGGCCAGAACATGCACCCTGACGGCGACCTGGTGTTCAGCGATCTCTACCGTATCGTCTCGGTGACGGTGGCTCTGGTGGCGACCCTGACCCTGGTGTTCCTGATGCATCTGATCCTTAACTGCTTTGCCCCGACGCGCTACGTGATCCGTAATCCGTAGCCCTTACCGGGTGAGCAGGGGCAGCACCTCGGGCAGTTGCGACAGCAGGAACAGGATCAGCCCGATGGTGCCGCCCACCAGGGTGCCGTTGACGCGGATAAACTGCAGATCCTTGCCGATGTTGAGCTCAATCTGCCGGGACATATCTTTGGCATCCCAGCCTTTGACCGTGTCGCTGATGTGGCGGGTGAGGAAGCGGGCAAAATCCGGCGCCACGCGATGGGCGGCCTGCTCCAGATGCTCGTTCAGGGAGGCGCGCAGGTTGGTATCCGCCACCAGGGTTTCACCAAACCACAGGCCAGCGTTGGCGAGGCGCTGCTTCACGCGGGAGTCGTCGCTCTGCATGTCGGCTTTCAGCCACTGGCGCAGGTCGGCCCACATCTCCCCCAGATAGCGGTTAAAGGCCTCGTCGTTCTTCAGATATTCTTTGATGTTCTCGGCTTTGGCCGCGGTTTCAGGATCGTTTTTCAGATTATCCACCAGCTTAAGCACCGCGCGATCGAAGGCCTGACGGATCTGATGGGTGCGGTCGTGGCTGACGTCGTCCAGGATGGCATTCACCGCATTGGAGACCAGCTCGGCGCTCTGATCTCCCAGCCACTCGGTGGGCAGGATCATCGCCTTGCGCGGGTGCTCGGTCTTCAGCCAGTGAACGATTTGCGCGGCGATAAAGTCGCGGGTGCTGTCGCGTTGCAGGAGCGTAATCAGGCGGTTAATCACCGCATCCAACAGTACCTGATGACGGCTGTTTTTGGTCATGCTCTCCAGCATCGCGGCGCTGGTTTCGCTGAAATCGACCTTATCCAGCGCCTTATGCACCGCCCGCTTAAGCATCCGCTGGATGCGCCCGTCGTCGGTCAGCTCAAGGAAACCGCTCATCACCTGCATGATATGCTGCCCGACGCGCTGGGCGTTATCCGGCTTGCTGAACCAGTTACCGATAAGCAGAGCCGGTTCATGCTGGCGGATCAGCGCCACCAGCGACTGGGTATCGAGGAATTTCTCCTGCACGAACTGGCCAAGATTGTCGCCAATCCTGTCCTTGTTGCGCGGGATAATTGCCGTATGACGCGAGATAAAGGGGATCGGCACCCGGCGGAACAGGGCCACCACGGCAAACCAGTCGGCCAGGGCGCCGACCATCGCCGCTTCGGCAATAGCTTTCACCCCCCGCACCCAGAAAGTCTGTGGCAGGAAGAGGGTGGCGATAAAGGTCGCGGCAGCAATCAGCAGCAGCGACAGCGCCAGGAGCTTGGCGCGTTTGAGTTCAGCGAGTTTTTCCATAGGGTTAAGGATAGAGGGAGAAAAGGCGAAGGGGCAAGGGAGCAGGTATTTTCCCCGGTGGCGCTGCGCTTACCGGGGCTACGAGGAGTGCGATGGTCTGGTTTTGTAGGCCTGATAAGCGCAGCGCCACCAGGCGTTTTTCCAGATAGCCCTGAAGGAGGTGCAAGACAGTCTTTTTGTAGCTACAATGTAGCTACAAACCATAAGGAGGCACTATGGATTCCGTAATCCGATCGCGTATCGACAGCGAGCTCAAAGCTCAGGCGGGTTCTGTCCTTGAGAGCTGTGGCTTAACCTGGAGCACGGCGATACGCCTGTTCGCCGAGCAGATTGTCAAAAATGAAGGGATCCCGTTTGAGGTGACCCGCAAACCCACCGCACGGTTACGCAATGCGATGCGCGAAGCCGAAGATATTTCCACCCACCAGAACGGACGCTTTGATGGTGTTGACCAGCTCATGGAGAGCTTAAACGATGGGAAAGAGTAAACGCGCGCCACTTCCGTACCGTTCTGATTACACTAAAACCTTTGTTAAAGCCTGGGATCGCTACAACAAAGCAGGCCGGAGAGATATGCATGCCACGGCGGAGATTATGTCGCTGGTGCTCTCCGGTAATCCCATCCCTTCTGAGTACAGCGATCATCCCCTGACAGGCGATATGCAAGGCTTCCGCGAGCTGCATATTGGCGGTGACTATCTGTTGGTTTATCGGATCGATGATAAAAAGCATCTGGTCGTGTTTACCGACCTGGGCACCCACGCAGAGCTTTTTGAATAGAGGCGTTTACCGGCACTACAAGCCATGTTCCGCGTGTTTACAGGGATTCAAGGATAAGCGGTAACAATCGCCACAGGATCCCTGCGCCAAACACCATCAGCACCCCTCCCGCCACGCGTTCGATTTTCCAGATGTTGTTGCTCAACCGCCGTTGTACGCCGGGCAGGGCGATAAATGACACCACCGCCAGATCCCACACCAGCACCACCGTGACCATCCATATACCGCTGACCGACTGCTGCAGCAGAGTAACGTTCGGACCCAGCAGCGCGGTCATCAACGCCAGATAAAAAAGGGCGTTTTTCGGATTTAACACCGCCGATCCCAGCCCGAACAGGAGCTGCCTGCGCCAGGAGGGACATTCTGGCTCCGCGTAATCCAGCGCCAGCGTGCGGGCGCGGCTTTGCACCAGATGCCAGCCGATCCACAGCAGATAGAGTGCGCCCAGGAGTTCGATGGCGCTAAAAAGCAGCGTGAACTGGCGCAGCGCGCTTGAGCCAAGGATCACCAGCAGAATATAGAGCCCGTTGCCCGCGGCGATCCCCACGCACAGCCCGGCGCTGCCGCGCAGGCGATGTCGGGCGGCGAATCCCATCAGCAGAAAGAAATCCGGGCCCGGGCTGAGCAGGGCAACAAAATGCGCCAGCGCGAGGGCCAGAAAAGCGGGCGGAAAAATTGGGGTAAGCAGTTCCATAGTGACCTCATCAGCAAAACTGAGGTCAGGCTACGCTGGCGTAAGCGCTAATTATTGTCGGATATTGATCGCCCGGTGGCGTACTGGCGTGGCGTAGCGGCCGTGTAGCTGACAAAGGTTTTATGGAAGTGGCTCTGATCGGCGAAGCCGCTCTGGTAGCTGACGTCGGCAATGTCATCCCCGGCGCGCAGGCGCGCTTTGGCGAACTCTATCCGGGAAATGTTCAGGAAAGTGCCGGGCGTCAGGCCAGTGTCCTGCTTAAAGGTTCTGATAAGCGTCTCTTTGCGCAGCGAGAAGCGTCGGGCTAAGGCGTCCAGAGAAGGCGGCTTGTGCAGGCTGTGACGGAGCGTCTGCTGAAGCGCAAGGCTGGTGGGGCGAAGGGAGGCGGGCGGCGTTGGCCCGGCGGCAAGCCGGGAGAGAAGCGTGTCGATGGCCGTCCCCGAGAGCGTCTCAACGACCCTCAGATACTGGCGGAACAGCGCCTCATTGCGGATCACCTGCATGGCGGGCTGAAGGTCGGTCTCCAGATACAGCATATGGTAGCTGCGCGGCTGACCTGCCAGCGGATTGCAGCTGTGCGGCATGTGCGCGGGGATGACGATCAGATCGCCAGGATAAAGGGTGAACGGCTCGCCGTTGCAGGTGCAACAAGTTTGCCCCTCCAGGATAGCGCCAATGGACAGCTGCGCATGGCTGTGAAGCTTGTAGGCCTGGGCGCTTTGCCAGGTGCTGCGCAGTTCAACGCCGGGCTGACGGCGGAAGGTCTGATTGACGTGACGGGTGTGGGTCATAGTGGCTACCGGAGGCGTTTAAGTGGTTATAGCATGAGCGGAGAAGAGTGTCGCCTGTGATAATTTAGAAAGAGGTCGCTATGTGACAGGAATAGTGGTACATAAAATACCGCAACGGCATCACAGGAATATCAGGGATAATTATTAAGGGAATAAACTATGCACGTCAGCACGGCTATTAAATGGTTGCATCGGCTGACCACCATCCTGTTACTTATTATCGTTGCAGGATATTTTTCTTATGAATACTTTATGAAGAGCCGAAGCGACGATCGTTTAGTGATAAAAAAAGAGGTGACAGAAAACGTGACGCTTTACGTCACGCAGTATGGGGGTGGGGCAACCGTACCTGATATTTATCGCTATTACCTGGATGATAAAAATCAGACGATAGCGCATCTCAGGAAAAGCGAGCCTTTTCTCGTTTCAGATAATGGTAATGCGATAATTAGCGGCTACGGTAATACCGTCAATGTTAAGTTATCAGGGCGTATTTATTCTTTCAGTAATCTGACGATGTTCTACGCTCAGGAAAATCTGGTTATCCCGGTGATAAATCTTACTGCATTAGGAGTACGCTAATTAATATGCATATGAAGACGCAAGAAGTGATGAGGTTCAGACGCGATGAGATGCCATCATGCAGAACATTGCATACAAATGAACTACTGGCATTGGCAGAAAAGACTGATAATGCAATCGATTATAGTGATATCCCTGAAACTACCGAAGAACAGTGGAATGACGCGGTTCGCGGCAAATTTTAGTGATTTAAAATAACCGGCGCCATCCTGTAGGTGGCGCACTAAAATACTCTTCCTATAAAAAATGGAGGAAATAAACCCTTTTAATTAATAACCGTTGTCAATAAAAGCTCAATATATACTATCTCACTCAAGATATTTATACAAAGCGTAACAGTAATAACTTTACTGAATGTGTGTTTTCGCAATTTAATAACTATATCCACATCACCACTGGGGTGATATAAAGTATAAGGAGTAAGAAACAGGAGAGGGATATCATGGTCGACACCGCTATTTTTGTGGGAAATATAGCTACGGATGATGTAAAAAAGGTTGCTAACAGGATTTATGATATAATCGTATCACCCGGGATCATTCCTGGGTTAATAAATGGGGGGCTTACCGTTCCACTTGATTTAGGGTATCTTGCTATAGGCTATTTCGATACGGATTCGCGTTTTTCTCGTCAAACTCAGCGAATCCGCATAGCAGAGGCAATTCATAACGATATTTTAAATTATGATCACATCACAAATGCAATTGAAAAAATATTTGAAAAATTCAACAAATACCTCACTGTAAGCCATCAAGATAATGTTTATCGCGGTGTTGTTTCATCCATTGCTGGTCGCTTAATTACCGCTAAAATCATTTCAACAATAGGGGCGGCTGTCCTCACACGTGTATCCTTCATTGGTGCAAAGACAGCGAACAACTGGATCGGCAGAGTCACTATGGTGTTGCTTGTTGGCGGGATGGCTGAGCGTTCCATTAGCATTTCTGAAGAGCTTGCTATCAAGGCTCCTGAAATATATGAGCTACTTCGTCCGCATGATTATGATCTGACATATTTTCTTTTTGAACCTGCTGTAAAACCCTTTGTGGAAGCCGTTCATATAGCAAACCAACTTGGGCAGCCTTATTTTAATAAAATAATAGAAATCGTTGAGAGTAAATTAAATGCCGAATAACAGTCCTCTCTCTTTTATGTATAAGCATGTTTTAAATGCGTTAATATTAATGATGGTTCACACCTGGGGTTTCTTCGAATCTGTACTGTTTGTAGGTGGTTTTATAGTTTGCCTTATATTACCTGTCGTGTGGCCCATGAAGTTCATTTATGCCGTTTTATGGTTGATAGTATTCTACATATGTTCAAAAGTTGTTAGTTTTTTAGAAAACTACCGTGATAGAAACAAAAATAGATAATAGGGAAATAATATGTCTAATCCAGCTTATTTATGGTTAACAGATGAAAATGGATCTCCTGTCGCGGGAGGTTGTTGCGTGTTGGGCCGTGTGGGATCCATCGAGATAAAATCATTGTCACATCACATGACTATCCCGACAGATTCTAATACGGGGAAATTAACCGGTACACGAATCCATACGCCAATATTAATACAAAAAGAGTTTGACCGTGTAACACCACTTTTATATCGCGCTATTAGTCGGGGCTACCTCCTTAAATCCGCTGAAATTAAAATGCACCAAATAGTGGACTCGGGAAGAGAAGTTGAATATTTTAATATCTATATGGAAAATGTAAAAATCACGGGTATTACACCCAGTCTTCATCCCGGCTCTGGTACAGGAACTCATTTAGAAAATATTGAGCTTCGCTACGAGTCTATTCAGTGGAAGTATGTTGACGGAAATATTGTCTTTAAAGACAGCTGGAACGAACGCTGCGTCGCATAGATGGCTGTGCTCTAAGGCTTTAATCTCTCACGCCACCCTCCCGGTGGCGTTACCTGTATACCTAACTTTACCTGCGAACTCAGCCATTTTGACTACCCTTAATACCCAACGCGGTAAAAAAGGAGGCAACAATGGCCTATAAGACAGTGAATCCTGCCAACAACAAACTCATCAAAGAATATCCTTCTCATACCGATGCTGATGTCGAGGCGGCGCTGAGTACCGCCGACGCGCTCTACCATTCCGACTGGTCAAAAGGCAGCATCGACAAGCGCCTGGCGGTGCTGCACAAGCTGGCGGATCTGATTGATTCCCGTAGCGAAGAGCTGGCAAAAATTGCCAGCGAGGAGATGGGTAAACTCATTGCCCAGAGCCGCGGCGAGGTGAAGCTCTGCGCGCAGATTGCCCGCTACTACGCGGATAATGCCAAACAATTTCTCGCCCCGGTGAAATACCCCTCTGAAATGGGCGAGGCGTGGGTAGAGCACCATCCGATCGGCGTGGTGATGGCCGTGGAGCCGTGGAACTTCCCTTACTACCAGCTGATGCGCGTGCTGGCCCCGAACCTGGCGGCAGGTAACCCGGTGATTGCCAAACATGCCAGCATCGTTCCGCACTGTGCGGAGGCCTTCGCCCATCTGGTGCGCGAAGCTGGTGCGCCGGACGGAGCATGGACTAACCTGTTTATCTCTTCCGATCAGGTGGCGAATATTATCGCCGACGATCGCGTGCAGGGCGCGGCCCTGACCGGGTCCGAGAAGGCCGGTAGCGTGGTGGCCGCTCAGGCGGCGAAGC
The DNA here is from genome assembly GCF_006874705.1 of Leclercia adecarboxylata. Taxonomy (NCBI): domain Bacteria; kingdom Pseudomonadati; phylum Pseudomonadota; class Gammaproteobacteria; order Enterobacterales; family Enterobacteriaceae; genus Leclercia; species Leclercia adecarboxylata. The sequence goes on from NZ_CP035382.1 coordinate 2,439,593, forward strand.
ACATCAAGAAATCGACTCTCGAACTGGGCGGTAATGACGTGTTCGTAGTGCTGGACGATGCGGATCTGGAGAAAGCGGTGAAGATCGGCGTCAACGCCCGCCTTGCCAATGCCGGGCAGGTCTGTACTGCCGCCAAGCGCTTTATCGTGCACGAGAAGGTGGCCGAGCAGTTCCTGACGAAATACACCGAGGCTTTCCGCAACATCAAAATAGGCGATCCGCTCGACGAGAGCACCCGACTCGGGCCGCTGTCATCGAAAGAGGCGCTGGAGACCCTGACGAAACAGGTGGACGAGGCGGTGAAGAATGGCGCGACGCTGCATTTCGGCGGCAAACCGGTCCAGCGTGAAGGCAGCTTCTTTGAGCCGACCATTCTGACCAACATTACCCGCGATAACCCGGCGTATTTCGAAGAGTTCTTTGGCCCGGTGGCGCAGATCTACGTGGTGAAAAACGATGACGAGGCGGTGAAGCTGGCCAACGACTCGCACTACGGCCTGGGCGGTGCGGTGTTCAGTAAGGATATCGATCGCGCTAAAAAGATGGCCTCGAAAATCGAGACCGGGATGGTGTGGATCAACTGGCTCACCGATACCGCCGCCGAGCTGCCGTTTGGCGGCGTGAAGCGCTCCGGCTACGGTCGCGAGCTGTCGGATCTGGGGATTAAAGAGTTTGTGAACCAGAAGCTGGTGGTCATCCGCCGGTAGGTATTTTCCCCTCATCCTGACCCTCTCCCCAAAGGGGAGAGGGAACCAACCCGCAGTCCATAGGCTCGTTAAGTGATTCGCATAAATGTGACATAGAATTATTTGTGTGTCGCAAATTAGCTAGCGCCCTCACAGTTCGCAGAGAAACCATCCCGCCATTCTGGATAACCATTGGTCCGTTGCTAGTATGAATTCGCTAATCATACACCTGCAAGAGGATACAATGATAAACAGAAATCGTATGATCGTGAACGGTATTGTGGCTTCCCTGGCCTGTACATGGACCCTGACAGCGCGAGCTGAACATCCCGCAACCGAAGTCAAAATCGTGCGCGATCAATACGGCATGCCGCACATCTACGCCGATGACACCTACCGTCTGTTCTATGGCTACGGCTACGTGGTGGCGCAGGACCGCCTGTTCCAGATGGAGATGGCGCGTCGCAGCACCCAGGGACAGGTTGCCGAAGTCCTCGGCAGTACTTTTGTTAAATTCGATAAGGACATCCGCCAGAACTACTGGCCGGATTCGATCCGCGCGCAAATCGCTGCGCTCAGTGCGGATGATAAAGCCATTCTGCAGGGCTATGCCGATGGGATGAACGCCTGGATCGACCGGGTGAACGGCGATCCCGGCAAACTGTTGCCAAAACAATTCTCCACCTTCGGCTTTACGCCAAAACGCTGGGAGCCTTTTGATGTGGCAATGGTCTTTGTCGGGACCATGGCGAACCGTTTTTCTGATGCCACCAGCGAGATCGACAACCTCGCTCTGCTGACGGCGTTAAAAGATAAGTATGGCGACAAGGGAATGGCGGTTTTCAACCAGCTGAAATGGCTGGTGAATCCGGCGGCGCCGACCACCATCGCTCCGCAGGAGAGTCAGTATCCGGTTAAGTTCGATCTCAACACCACGCAAACCGCCGCCCTGTTGCCGCGTTACGATATGTCGCCGCCGATGCTGGATCGACCGGCCAAAGGTGATGATGGTGGCCTGCTGGCGCTGACCCCGGCGCAGAACCGCGAGACGATCATGGCGCAGTTTGTTCACGGCGGAGCCAACGGCCTGGCGGGATATCCCACCACCAGCAACATGTGGGTGCTGGGTAAGGGCAAAACCCAGGATGCCAAAGCGATCATGGTCAATGGGCCGCAGTTCGGCTGGTATGCGCCGGCGTACACCTACGGTATTGGGTTGCACGGCGCGGGCTATGATGTCACGGGCAATACGCCCTTTGCCTATCCGGGGCTGGTGTTTGGCCATAATGGCACCATTTCATGGGGATCAACCGCCGGATTTGGCGATGATGTCGACATTTTTGCGGAACAACTTTCCGATCAAAAGCCAGGGCAGTACCTGCATAACGGCGAGTGGATCAAGATGCTCAGCCGCGAAGAGAAAATCGCCGTTAAAGACGGGCAGCCAGAGACCTTTACCGTCTATCGCACCCTACATGGCAACGTGATAAAAACCGACCCGGCCACGCAAACGGCGTATGCCAAAGCGCGGGCCTGGGACGGCAAAGAGGTGGCCTCCCTGCTGGCCTGGACCCATCAGATGAAGGCGAAAAACTGGCAGGAGTGGACGCAGCAGGCGGCGAAGCAGGCCCTGACCATCAACTGGTATTACGCCGATATCGACGGCAACATTGGCTACGTGCATGGCGGGGCTTATCCGCAGCGTCAGCCAGGGCACGATCCGCGTCTGCCGGTGCCGGGCACCGGCAAGTGGGACTGGCAGGGGCTGCTGCCGTTCGATCTTAATCCTAAGGTCTATAACCCGAAGTCGGGCTATATCGCCAACTGGAACAACTCACCCCAGCAGGGCTATCCGGCCTCGGATCTGTTTGCCTTCTTATGGGGGAGCGCGGATCGCGTGACCGAGATTAGCCAGCTTATCGATAAACAACCCACCTTTACTTACGAGCAGGCCTGGGATCTGATCCGGCAGACCAGCCGTCAGGATCTGACCCGTCGGCTGTTTTTACCCGCTCTGCAAAACGCCACGGCACAGTTGCCGGGTGACGATCCGCGCCAGCAGCTGGTAAAACGGTTAAGCGACTGGGATGGGGTAAACCTTCTCAATGAGGATGGCAAAACACTGCAACAGCCGGGCTCGGCGATTTTAAACGTCTGGCTGAGCAGCATGTTGAAACAGACCGTCGCGGCGGCGGTGCCGGAGCCGTTCAACAAATGGTATAGCGCCAGCGGCTACGAAACCACGCAGGACGGGCCGACCGGATCGCTGAATATCAGCGTGGGGGCGAAAGTGCTGTATGAAGCGTTGCAGGGGGAAAAATCTGCGATCCCACAGGCGGTGGATCTGTTCGGCGGCAAGCCGCAGCAGGAGGTGATCCTTGCTGCCCTGCAGGAAGCCTGGCAGACGCTGTCGCAACAGTACGGCAACGATATTACGCAGTGGAAAACCCCGGCGATGGCGTTGACCTTCCGCGCCAGTAACTTCTTCGGCGTTCCGCAGGCGGCTCCGGAAGAGGCCGTCCATCAGGCGGAGTATCAGAATCGCGGCACGGAAAACGACATGATTGTCTTCTCGCCGACTTCGCAGGAAGCACCGGTTCTGGCATGGGACGTGATGGCACCCGGACAGAGCGGCTTTATCGCCCCGGACGGTACTCCGGATAAGCACTATCGCGATCAGCAAAAACTGTATGAAACCTTCGGGCGTAAACCGCTGTGGTTAACCCCGCAGGAGGTGGCGGCGCATCAGGAGTCGCAGGAGATTTTGCAGGTACAGCGGTAAGAGTGAGTGCCGTTTCGCCCGGCGGCGCTGCGCTTGCACGGGCCTACGGTTTTGTAGGCCGGGTAAGCGCAGCGCCACCCGGCAGTTTGTTGGGTTAGAAGCTCACGCCGCCGCCAACGTAGGCGCCGTCAATCAGAGTGTGGTTTGGACGATTGTCTTTGCCATCAACGCTTACGTGGCGGTAACCCACTTTCAGCGTAACCGGTTTGACCGGCGTCCAGCTTACGCCGCCGTTTGCTTCAACGTAGTTTTTAACGCTGTTGTTCAGGCCGTCCGGGGCAACGTAACCTTCACCGAACAGGTTAATGCTGTCCGTCAGCGCCACGTTCACGCCGCCGCCGACCGGGAATGCCACGCCGTTATCGCCTTTTTTCGGGCCAACGTAGATGGCTTTCGCACCCGCATTCAGCATCACCGGGCCGACTTCAAAGTTGTAGCCTGCGCCAACGCCACCGGTCTGGGTGCCGTCATCGGTATTTTTGAGCCAGTGACCTTCGGTATACAGACCGGATGAGGATTTACCCATTTCCACATTCAGGTTGGTGAAGTTTTTACCCTGTTCAATGCTGCCGCCCATGGCCAGGGCAGAACCTGATACCGCAGTCAGCGCGGAAAGGAGAAGGATATTAAGCTTTTTCATGTTTTATGCCTCGTCATCAAATTAATCTGAGGGCACCTTAACAAGCGACGTTTATGACTGCAAATGTGATCAGGGTCGGATTTTTATGCTGATTGTGTGAATTTATTTCAGTGTTATTGTTGCGAAATGGTGACTTTGTTGCGGGGTCAATCATTGATCTCAAGGGGTTTAAGATCGATTTAGTTTATTCCCTAAACAGACGCTGAATAGAGCATAGAAAATAGTGAGCAACGAAATAATGGTGATTATTATCATTACGTAATCCATTTTCAGCTTTACAGTTTATAACCTTTATTTACATTGATTCATCGTTATCTGCGCCGCAAAGAAGCCACTCCCTTTTGGAGAAAAGGGAGTGCAGATGTTATTTTTTCAACCCGGCAAACCCCGCGCGGATCTCTTCTTCCGGCAGTTCAATCCCGATAAACACCATCACGCTGTGCGGCGCTTCCTCGCCCCACGGGCGGTCCCAGTCGGCGCTGTAGAGGCGCTGGACGCCCTGGAACAGCAGGCGGTTCGGCTCGCCGTCGATCCACAGCATGCCTTTGTAGCGCAGCAGTTTATCGGCAAAGGAGAGCAGCAGGTTCTCCATCACCCGGGAAACTTCGCTGATATCCACCGGGTAATCCAGTTCAACCACGATAGAGGAGACATCATTCTGCTTGTCGGCCATAAAGTGGAAACGCGGCTTCGAGGTCACCTTCTCTTCCAGCATAAAGCCGTTGGTATTGAACAGCTGGGCGAGATCGATATCGCCATGGGTAACGGTAAAGATGGGCGCGCGGGCGTTAATGCGCGTCAGGCGCTCGCGCAGCTTCTCGCTCTCGCCCGCCACGTCGGTTTTGGTCAGCAGGATGCGGTCGGCGTAGCCCACCTGCGACTGGGCGATGGTGAACTGGTTCATCTGGTCGTCGGCGTGGACCGCGTCCACCAGGGCGATCACGCCGTCCAGCAGGTAGCGCTGGCAGAGGATCTCGTGAGAGAAGAAGGTCTGAATAATCGGGCCGGGGTCGGCCATGCCGGTGCACTCGATCACCAGGCGGTCGAAGTCGATCTCGCCGCGATCGCGGCTGTCGAGCAGGTCGAGCAGGGCGTCTTCGAGTTCATTCGAGCGGGTGCAGCAGATGCAGCCGTTGGTCAGGGTTTTGATCTGGGTGGCGCGATCGCCAATCAGCTGGTCGTCAACCGAGACTTCCCCGAACTCGTTTTCGATGACCGCGATTTTAAAGCCGTGTTGTTCGTTCAGGATGTGGCGCAGCAGGGTGGTTTTGCCCGCGCCGAGAAAACCGGTGAGTAGGGTAACGGCAATCGGTGTCATGGTCTCTCCTTTAGCAGCAGCGTACGCCGCCTTCTCCTCCTCCGCCGTAGCGCGCTTCCTGACGCTCGCGGAAGAATTCGTTGTAGGTCATGTACGGCTTATCCGGATGGTTGGTCTTCATATGTTCAACGTAGTTGTCATAGTCCGGGATGCCAATCAGCATTTTCGCCGCCTGACCGAGGTATTTTTTAGCTTCGCCTAAGTTACCAAACATTGTGCCATCCAGATAGAAAAAGCCCGGCGGCGCTAGGCTTGCCGGGCCTGTGAGTATTCCAACCCTCTCCCAAAGGGAGAGTGGATTAATGGTGTGAAGAGGTCTTCACGCCGCCTTCCGGTACCGGTACATACGGGGTCTCTTTATCCGTACGACCGTCGGCGTTACGCACTTTCATCCAGGTTTTGATGCCGTAGAAGATGATGCTGTAGACCACCACCAGGAACAAAATGCTCAGACCCGCGTTGGTGTAGTTGTTCACCACGATATGGTTCATGTTGGCAATCTGTTGGGCAGTCAGCTCATCGCCTGCCGCAATCTTCTCTTTGTACTGGTTAGCCATAAAGAAGAAGCCTTCCAGCTGCGGGTTGGTGCTGAACAGTTTCAGACCCAGCGCCCAGGTGGTGCAGAGCAGCAGCCACAGGGCAGGCACCACGGTCACCCAGATGTATTTGGTGCGCTTCATCTTCACCAGCACCACGGTGCCGAGCACCAGGGCAACGGCTGCCAGCATCTGGTTAGAGATCCCGAACAGCGGCCACAGGCTCTTCACGCCGCCCAGCGGGTCGACAACGCCCTGATACAGCAGGTAGCCCCACAGGCCGACGCAGCCCGCAGTACCCAGAATGCCGGCCACCAGCGAGTCGGTTTTCTTCAGGAACGGCACGAAGTTACCCAGCAGGTCCTGCAGCATAAAGCGGCCTGCACGAGTACCTGCATCCAGCGCGGTCAGGATGAACAGCGCTTCGAACAGAATACCGAAGTGGTACCAGAAGCCCATGTCCGCCCACGGCAGCACTTTGTGGAACACGTGGGCGATACCCACTGCCAGGGTTGGCGCGCCACCGGCACGGTTCAGCACCGACGGTTCACCGATGTCCTTCGCGGTCTGCATGATCTGCTCAGGCGAGATCACAAAGCCCCAGGAGCTGACGGTTGCCGCCGCGTGGGCGCTCACGTCTTTCAGCTGCGCCATGATCAGCGCCGCATTGTCACCGCCCATCTCATGCAGGTTTGGCATGGTAATGCCCAGGCCCGCAGGCGGGGTGTTCATCGCGAAGTAGAGACCCGGCTCGATGATGGACGCCGCCACCAGAGCCATGACCGCCACGAAGGACTCCATCAGCATCGCGCCGTAACCGATCAGGCGGGCGTCGTTTTCGTTCGCCAGCAGCTTCGGCGTGGTGCCGGAGGCAATCAGGGCATGGAAGCCAGAGACCGCGCCACAGGCGATAGTAATAAACAGGAACGGGAACAGCGCGCCTTTCCACAGTGGACCGGTACCGTCGATGTACTGGGTCACCGCAGGCATTTTCAGCTCAGGGTTGATGATCACGATGCCGATCGCCAGCCCGACGATCACGCCGATTTTCAGGAAGGTCGCGAGGTAGTCACGCGGCGCCAGAATCAGCCATACCGGCAGCAGGGCAGAGACAAAGGCATAGCCAACCAGCACGAAGGTGATGGTGGTGTCTTTGAAGGTCAGCGCCGGGCCCCAGTACGGGTCGTGCGCAATCACGCCGCCGAAGTAAATAGACGCCACCAGCAGCACGATACCGATCACCGACACTTCGCCCACGCGGCCCGGACGCAGGAATCGCATGTAGATCCCCATGAACAGCGCAATCGGCACGGTGGAGCAGACGGTGAACACGCCCCACGGGCTTTCGGCCAGGGCTTTCACCACGATCAGGGCCAGCACCGCCAGGATGATGATCATAATCAGGAAGCAGCCGAACAGGGCAATAGTCCCCGGCACGCGGCCCATCTCTTCTTTGATCATCTCACCCAGAGACGCGCCGTTACGGCGGGAAGAGATAAACAGCACCATAAAGTCCTGCACCGCACCCGCCAGCACCACGCCCGCCAGCAGCCACAGGGTACCCGGCAGGTAGCCCATCTGTGCGGCCAGCACCGGGCCGACCAGCGGGCCCGCGCCTGCGATGGCGGCAAAGTGGTGACCAAACAGCACGTAGCGGTTGGTTGGCACGTAGTTCAGGCCGTCATTGTTGATGACTGCCGGGGTGGCACGCGTCGGGTCGAGCTTCATGACCTTCTGCGCGATATAGAGACTGTAGTAGCGGTACGCCACCAGATAGACCGATACCGAGGCCACGACGATCCACAGGGCGCTGATGTGCTCTCCGCGGCGCAGGGCGACGACGGCAAGGCAACAGGCACCGAGGATCCCGAGCAGCAGCCAGGGAACGTGCTTAAGTAGTTTTTTAATGTCCATAATAAAACCTGGTTTTTTAGATGAAAAAAGGGTCAGGGTTCGCTGTGAGAGATATTGAGTAATGCTGAGGCGATCTTGCCAGAGCCTTACGCGCGTAAAGGAGGGTAAATCGGTGAGTGGTTGTATGGCGGGATGAGCGGTCTACAGGGAGGGCGAGTGGTTCAGGCTCGCCGTCAGTGGGGAAAATTGTGTGAGGAGGATCACTCTACTTCGGTCAGCTCCGTTGCCAGATAGCTTTCCAGGATGGCGACAAACTTCTGCTTAAGCCAGGCCGGTTCCAGCACCTGAATGTTGGGCAGCCAGTAGAAGAGCAGCGGCAGGATCTGGTTCTCATGTGCGGCCCGGCAGCGCAGGGTGATCCCCTGCTGTCCGTCGCTCAACATCTCCTGACCGGGCAGCAGCTCGCGACGCTTAAAATAGTGCGCCATGCTCGCAGGAATAAATATATCCACCTCGAAAGTCTCTTCGCTGACCCAGGGCTCAAGGCTGGTTTCAACTAATTCGAGGATTTCATTCTCCGGAATAAAGTTTTCGCTGCGAATATCCAGCCACTGGATCAGGCTCAGGCTAAATGATTTCAGTTTGTTATTATCAGTGGCTTGTAAATAACAGAGGTTATTTTTGTTAATTAGTTTATAGGGTTTAATCAGTCGCGATTTATCTTTATACAGGATCTGGCAAACTTGCCGGTGCTTAATGGCTTTTTCCAGGGTCGGTAACAGACGATGCATCGCACCGGGTGCGTCAGGCACCTGAAGAGCATGAATAAGCCGGTACTGCCCGTCTCCGGTGTGCTCCACAATGGGCGAAAGGGCATTCAGATCGCGATAAACCGTGCGCTCAGTGATATTAAATTTATGCATCAATGCCTGGCGGTTAACCACGCCGTGTAAATGGAGCTCCAGCAGAATATCAACCAACCTTTCAGCCGAGCGACTCCTGGTCGGAATTGTCATATATGCTTTCCCGTTATTTAAGCCATTGCAGTGAACATTATGCCGGTGCGGCTGACAAAATATGTCAGTACAGAATTCAGCATAAAAATTTGTCTTAGGTTATAACGGCCAGAATTGGGGTAAACATTAGGAATTTTTACAGCGGCGGGATAAAAGCGCGGTATAGATCGGATCCGCCGGGGCAATTTCCCCGGCGTGGAGATGAATTAGCGTTCGAGCTCGGAATCGGCAAGCGGTGTCGTCAGGGGAATTTCTGTCGGGATGTTCAGCCAGTCGGACTTGCCGTAAAAGACGGCGTTGATCTGCGTTTGATAGAGCAGGTGGGTACGAAAACGCTGGAACAGTTTTGCATCTGGAGCAAAATCCGCCTGCCAGAACTGGTTCAGCGGCCCCTGCCAGGTTAACCCTTCGATGTCGTACAGCGCTTTGCCCATCACCTTGAGCGGCTTGTTATGGATCAGCGCCGACAGGCCGGCGGTGCTGTTCACGGTGATGACGCCCCGGGTGTGGGTCAGCAGGGCGGGCAGGGAGAGATCGTGGACATAGAGCACCCGGCCGCTGACGTCATACTTTTCGGTCAGCTTGTTAATCAGGATGCCGTAAAAACGGTGACCACGATCCATCGGGTGATGCTTGAACACCAGATAACGCTCTTTCGACGCATGGCGGGCAAAGGAGCGGATCACGGTTTCGATATAGTCACGCACGTCTTTATACGGGCTGTGATGAATAATCTGGCTGTCGTTGTAGACCTGCAAAATCGCCAGGTAGTACTGGTTATCCAGTTTTTCAGTGATATGGCTCAGCATGTGGCGCTGCTGCCAGCGATACCACAGCTTACGACGACCGGCACGGAACCAGCAGCGCATCTCATACCACGGGGAGAACGACTTGTGGTGGCGGTAGCCCCGGTAGCGATGGCGGCCAAACCAGCCCGCCGCATAGTAGAGCATGGCATGGGCGGCACGGTTAAAGGAACTCGGTTTCCACGGCGTTGGGGTTTTCAGCTCCGGCAGCGGCTGCTCGCGATAATACTTCGCATCAATGGGCATCGAGGAGAAGGCATTCACGCCCCCTTTTTCCAGGGTGATGTAAAAGGGACGGAAATAGCCCTCTTCAAACGCCAGAAAATCGATGGATTTGCTGCGCGCCCACTTCTTCGCTTCGATATGCATCGGGCGACAGTCACCAAAACAGACGATGGTGTCGAAGGGGTAGGTTTTATGTAACTCGCGCAGCCAGAAGGCAAAATTTTTTACTGAGCCGGTGTAGTGCAGCGCGGTCTCTTTCGCGGCGTACCATGAGTCCCCGGCATTAAAGCAGACCTGCTTCACTTCACGCTTGCTGCTCTGCAACCAGCTTGCCAGACGTGAAAAGCAGGGGCCCATCGGTCCTTGTAATAAAAGATATCGGCGGCCATTCAGCAGATGGCGGATAGCTTGCTCTTCCATTTTTTTTCCCAGATCGGTTCCGTTGATGAGACAGGTGAGTTAACGGCTTGATGACCGTTTTTCTTTAATAAATCGGGATAAATAGTGTGCTAACGAAATGTTTGTGCCAGATAGCTCAGCTTGATCTGCCAGCGTTGCCAGCGGCTGGCCTTCTGCGATGAGGAGTTTCCCTGCGCTGCCAGCTGGCGGATCAGTTGTTCCGGGCTCATCCACAGGCCGCTCTGCCAGTCGATATAGCGCGGATAGGCGACCAGCGTCAGATAAACCAGTGCCGCCAGGGGCAGGGTGCGCTGACGGCGCTCCGCCGGGTGGATATCTTCGGTCAGCCCCCAGCCGCTGTAGAACGGCTGGCCCCAGGTGGTGACCTTCACCCCCTGCACCAGCGCTTCGAACCCGCTGAGGGAGGTCATGGTATGTAGCTCATCCACATGGGGATAGAGACTGGTGAGGCCGAGATCCAGCACCTGGCTGTCAACGCAGCGTGCCAGGCATTCGGCCGAGATGGCACCGGCCCGGTTTCCCGCCACCACGTCCGGATGCGGTTTAAACAGGATATGCGCTTCTGGCCGGGCGGCACGCACGGCCCACAGCAGCTGTTCATTGCTGCGAATGACCGGGCTGCCGGTGAGGATCGAGGCATCGCCATCGACCTGGCCCACCACCAGCACCAGCGTTCGCCCGTCGGCCGGCGGCGTGAACGGCTGCACGGTGCCGACGTTATACTTGCTGACCCCATGCTGGCGGAGCAGATCCACCAGCGCGGCGCCGCGTCCCAGCGCCTGTTCGCTGAGCTGCTGCTGGTTGAGCAACTGCTCCAGCCCGCTCGGACGGCGGCTGTCGAAGTAGATCCCCACCGGGTCGATGGAGAGCGAGGAAGGGCGGCACAGGTTCGAGCCCAGTCCCCGGGAACGGATAAAACCATCCTCCACCCGAATTGCGTTTGCCAGATCGGGATAACGACTGCCCCACACCAGCACCTGCTCGTCAGCGGCCAGCCGTTTGGGTGGGGTGCGAACAAAACGCAGCTCCTCAGCCAGCGGCTGACAGAAGGCGCGCATAAAGGCGCGTTTCCACAGCGAGAAGCCCACCATATACAGGCGGCAATAGCGCGGGGCAGGATTCAGCTGATCCGCAATGATCTCAAACACCTGCTCCACTTCGCAGCGCTGGCCCAGCACCGGATCCAGATAGCGGGGATAGAGGATCAGCGCCGCTGCCACCAGCTGCGGCAGGCTGACCTGCGCCTGGCGACGCGGGCAGGATTTGCTGTCATGGGTCAATCCCCAGCCGGCGTAAAACGGCATGCCGAAGCACCAGACCGCTTTGCCCAGCAGCAGGGCTTCAAACCCCATCTGCGAGGAGACGGTATAGACCGCTTCAACCTCATTCAGCAGGGCATGGGGATGGCAGTGATCGGTGACCCTTTCCACGTCATCCAGCTGCATCTGCGCCAGCACGCCGCGCTTCTTGCCCAGCCGGGTATCCGGATGGGTACGCAGCAGCAGGCGGGCGCCGGGGTGGTTACGCCGCGCAGCGGCAACCATTTCAACAAAATCTGCCTCGCTGGCGAGCGCGCCGGGAATGGAGAGATCCCCCGCCACCTGGTCGATCAGCAGCACCTTAGGACGGGCGTCGCTGTGCAGGCGGGCGGCCAGCGCGTCGGGTAGAGCGCTGCCTGCGGCATAGCAATTGTACTTGGTGATGCCAAGACGCAGCAGTTCGCTGGACAGCGCTTCAGCCCGCGCCAGCAGCGCGGTATCGCACGGGGTGGCGATCAGCTGCTCAAGGCGGCTGGGCTGGCGAGCGTCGTAGTAAATGCCCACAGGATCGGCGATCAGGGAGACGGCCTTGCCCCCTCTGGCGGGGTGACCAATATAACCGATAAAGCCATCTTCCAGCTGCCAGTACGGCAGGCCAAGATCATGGGCTTTCTGTTTTATTTGGCGGGTATTGGCTTTTTGGCCCCAGCCGACCAGTACATCGTCCTGCGCCAGCGGCATGCTGGCCCTGAAGGCGTGTAACGGGCGGCCAAGCATCGGCTCAAGCTGTGCCTTTCGGGCCAGGATCCCGGCTGAACCTGTGTAGAATTTCATGTGCGCTCTGTGCATCAGAAAACGCCCCGCGTCACTGCGGGGCGTGTGACTCAGAAGTACTCTGCGTCAGGGAAGGATTTGGCAACGCTGTCTTTGGCGGAGGTGAGGATCTCGCTGTCGATTTCCGGCCATGTAATCGCAATGGTCTCATCGTTCCAGCGGATACCACGGTCGCTCTCCGGCGCATAGTAGTTGGTGGTTTTGTACAGGAACTCTGCGGTGTCGCTCAGGGTCATAAAGCCGTGGGCGAAACCTTCCGGGATCCACAGCTGACGCTTGTTCTCGCCAGACAGATGCACGCCCACCCACTGACCAAAGGTCGGGGAGCTTTTACGGATATCCACCGCCACGTCGAACACTTCCCCGGCCACGCAACGCACCAGTTTGCCCTGCGCATGCGGCGCCAGCTGGTAGTGCAGACCACGTAACACGCCTTTGGAGGATTTGGAGTGGTTGTCCTGGACGAAGTTTACGCTGCGGCCAATGGCAGCTTCAAACTGCTGGTGGTTAAAGCTTTCGAAGAAAAATCCACGATCGTCCCCGAACACTTTTGGCTCAAAGATGAATACGTCGGGAATTGCGGTCTGAATTACGTTCATGATAACGGCCTGATTCGTAAATGGGGCATCACGCCCCAGGAATTAATGATGACTACTTGAGCATTTTCAGCAGATATTGCCCGTACGCATTCTTCGACAGCGGCGCGGCTAATTTGCGGACCTGGTCGGAATCGATAAACTTCAGACGGTAGGCAATCTCTTCAGGACAGGCCACTTTCAGCCCCTGACGGGTTTCGATGGTCTGGATGAAGTTGCTGGCCTCAATCAGGCTCTCATGGGTGCCGGTATCAAGCCAGGCATAACCACGGCCCATCATGGCGACCGACAGATCACCTTGCTCAAGGTAGATGCGGTTCACGTCAGTGATTTCCAGCTCGCCGCGCGGCGACGGTTTCAGGCTTTTGGCAATCTCAACCACGCGGTTGTCGTAGAAGTAGAGGCCGGTAACCGCATAGTTGCTCTTCGGTTCCAACGGCTTCTCTTCCAGGGAGATGGCAGTGCCTGCATGGTCAAACTCCACCACGCCATAACGCTCCGGATCCTGTACATGATAGGCAAAGACGGTGGCGCCAGTGGGTTTCGCCGCGGCGGATTCCAGCTGTTTTTGCAGATCGTGACCGTAGAAGATGTTGTCGCCCAGCACCAGCGCGCAGTCGTCGTCGCCGATAAACTCTTCGCCGAGGATAAAGGCCTGGGCCAGACCGTCCGGGCTTGGCTGCACTTTGTACTGCAGGTTCAGGCCCCACTGGCTGCCGTCGCCCAGCAGCTGCTCAAAGCGCGGCGTATCCTGTGGGGTGCTGATGATCAGGATATCGCGGATACCTGCCAGCATCAGGGTGCTCAGCGGGTAGTAGATCATCGGTTTGTCGTAGATTGGCAGCAGCTGTTTGCTCACCGCCATGGTGACCGGATAGAGACGAGTCCCTGACCCACCGGCCAGAATAATACCTTTACGCTTGCTCATAATCCTTCAATTCTTCTGTTTTGCTGCAAGGGGCGAAATGTCGCCCCCTGACATCTGTTTGATTGCTGTAAAGGGGGCGAAAAGCCGCTCCCTGACAAAGGTCCGTGTCGCTAAAACAAGGCATGCATAGCATACCTTGGTTTGCACTTACTTCCCGAGAATTTCAGCCAGCATGCGATCGACGCCGATGGTCCAGTCCGGCAGCGTCATCCCGAAGGTACGCTGGAACTTGCTGGTATCGAGGCGTGAGTTATGCGGACGTTTTGCCGGCGTCGGGAAGGCGCTGGTCGGCACGGCATTTACCTGGGTGACGGCCAGCTCAACGCCTGCCGCGCGTGCGGTAGCGAACACCCGCTGGGCATAGTCGAACCAGGTAGTGGTGCCAGCGGCGATCAGGTGATAAAGCCCGGCAACCTCAGGTTTATCCTGCGCGATACGGATCGCATGGGCCGTGCAGTCGGCCAGCAGCTCTGCCCCTGTCGGCGCACCAAACTGATCGTTGATGACCGACATCTCGCTGCGTTCTTTACCAAAGCGCAGCATGGTTTTAGCGAAGTTGGCGCCACGGGCGGCATAGACCCAGCTGGTGCGGAAGATCAGATGGCGCGAGCAGAGCGCGGCAGCCTGTTCACCCGCCAGCTTGGTTTCGCCGTAGACGTTCAGCGGGTCGGTCTGGTCGGTCTCTACCCACGGCTTTTCGCCGCTGCCGTTGAAAACGTAGTCGGTGGAGTAGTGCACCAGCCAGGCGCCGAGCGCCTCGGCTTCTTTGGCGATGGCTGCGACGCTTGTGGCGTTGAGCAGCTCGGCAAAGTCGCGCTCGCTCTCGGCTTTATCCACCGCGGTATGGGCCGCGGCATTGACGATCACGTCCGGCTTCAGCTGACGCACGGTCTCGGCCACGCCTTCCGGATTGCTGAAGTCACCGCAGTAATCGGTGGAGTCAAAATCTACCGCCGTAATACGACCCAGCGGCAGCAGCGCGCGCTGCAGCTCCCAGCCCACCTGACCATTTTTGCCGAATAACAGAATATGCATCAGTTGCGCTCCTGGTAGTTCTTCGCGATCCAGTCCTGATAACTGCCGCTTTTCACGTTATTGACCCACTGCTGGTTATCCAGATACCACTGCACGGTTTTGCGGATGCCGGACTCGAAGGTCTCCTGCGGCTGCCAGTTCAGCTCGTGGCTCATTTTGCTGGCATCGATGGCGTAGCGACGATCGTGACCCGGGCGGTCAGTCACGTAGGTGATCTGGTCGCGGTAAGAACCGGCTTTTGGCACCATCTCGTCGAGCAGGTCGCAGATGGTGTGGACCACGTCGAGGTTCTGCTTCTCATTGTGGCCGCCGATGTTGTAAGTCTCACCCACCATGCCGGTAGTCACCACGGTATAGAGCGCACGGGCGTGATCTTCAACGTACAGCCAGTCGCGGATCTGGTCGCCTTTGCCGTAGATCGGCAGCGCTTTACCGTCCAGCGCATTGAGGATCACCAGCGGGATCAGCTTCTCCGGGAAGTGATACGGGCCGTAGTTATTGGAGCAGTTGGTGACGATGGTCGGCAGGCCATAGGTACGACGCCACGCGCGCACCAGATGATCGCTGGACGCTTTCGACGCCGAGTAAGGGCTGCTTGGCGCGTACGGGGTGGTTTCGGTGAAGAGCGGTAACGCAGTGCCCGCGCTCACTTCATCCGGGTGCGGCAGATCGCCATACACTTCGTCGGTAGAGATATGGTGGAAACGGAACGCCTGCTTGCGGGCTTCATCCAGCTCGCTCCAGTAGGCGCGGGCCGCTTCGAGCAGCGTGTAGGTACCGACGATATTGGTTTCGATAAAATCGGCCGGGCCGGTGATAGAGCGATCTACGTGGCTCTCGGCGGCCAGATGCATTACCGCATCCGGCTGGTGGGTGGCAAAGACCCGATCCAGCTCCGCGCGGTTGCAGATATCCACCTGCTCAAAGGCGTAACGGTCACTTGCTGCGACATCGGCCAGCGACTCAAGGTTGCCCGCGTAGGTGAGCTTATCAAGGTTGATCACCGCATCCTGAGTGTCACGGATGATATGGCGAACAACAGCAGAACCGATAAAACCGGCTCCACCGGTTACAAGGATTTTCATAAGCGTTTTTTACTTTTATTTTGATGGAACAGGAATCGGAACTGATTTTAGCTTTCCGTTGTGGCGGCTAGCAACATATGGGTGGAATGCGCGGCTTCAGGGGTGGTAAAACGACCCGATGGTTCGCCCAGGCAGGCATTGAACTATGCATTCTGAGTGAAAATGTCGCCTGATTGCATCCATAAGGTCATGCAAATTGCTCAGAGTAAGGTGTTTATCAGGATTTTGATTTGATCATGTCTTTAAAAAACGCTTTCGGGTTCAGGTATAACTTACGCATTTTTCGCCACAGCGGGCGTTTCACCGTTACGCCATCCTTCCAGCGCAGTAATCCCGGATATTCACTGACGGGATAACCGGCATCTTCCTGCAGACGGATCATCCATTCCCGAAAATCTGGAAGCTCGCCATTCAGATCGTTGCAAGGGATGACAGGACCTTTTAGAGGGCCCGGATTTGCCAGCATTTGCTCAAGCAATGCGTCGTTGCCCGCTCTACGCTTGTGATAAGGGTGAGTCAACGGGCGTGGATGCCACTGGTGAACCAGGAAACGCCCGGCGAACAGATGGGGCAGGGCGTAATAACTGAAGTAACGCCGGAATCCCTGATAGTCCCCCGGATGCTGGGCTTTGATATTCAGACCATAATCCGAAGGGCGTGGCCCAATAGGATAGTGCTGGCACAACCGATCTATTAGCTCCAGGTCTTCGCCGCCATGACCGACGAACCGCTCATCAAAGCCACCCAGCTGTAAAAACCACTCGCGGTTGAGTAACAGGCAACTGCTGGCAAGGGCAATGCCTTCTACTCTGTGGTTTTCGCCGCGCAGGAAGGATTCAAGACAGCCCTGGAAATCACCGTCGAACCGCTCTGTTTCTTCTTTTGTTAGGTAGAGACAGGGGTACATTTCGAAGGCATTAATATTTTTATGGCTCAGGTTCTGATTACTTATAGAAAAATGCTCTACCAGTGAAGGGGCACAGAGTAGATCTGCATCCATTAGGAAGATAGTTTTTGTAGTACAATAATGAATAGCATTGTCGCGTGCAATTCCAGGAGAATAAATAGGGCAGTGCTGAGCATCCTCGATCAAGCGAATATTTGTTACCTTAGCCAATTCTATCGCTTGATTCGTAGAAATTAATATATCCATGTCTGGTTTGTTAGAAAGAGACTGTAGGCAAGCTTGCAGTCTTTTTTTTGCAGCATCCAGACTTCCGCGACCACTTTTTTGAAAGTGAAATGGAGTAACAGCACTGAGGTCATTAGACATATTTTCTACCTGTCATCTCAAGTATTACTATAATGGTTAGAAGTCGAGCTATCGTGAGTTAACAAGATTTGATAGATATGAGTTGCTTACCTGCTTTTTTTATTCATTACTATTTCAAGAGAAGAGGAGCCATCTGAAATATAATCAATAGCATAACAAGAAATCACTTCATTGTTTTTTATGCATGTTATTTCAGACAGTTTCCAACAATTATTTCTTTTGTTGTTTAATTTTCTGTCAATGATTCTAATTATATTAGCATCAGAAGTTATAGTAACATATTCATCTTCGTTTATCGTAATTTTGAATGTTGCTGGGGTAATGAATCGATGTAAGGTTTCTGTATTGATAGAAACATTATCATCTATAGTTATAGAGTTTTTATCGGCTTCAATAAGCACGCTTCTTTCTAAGGTTAAATCATGGATTCTCGAGTGTTCACCGGAGAATTGTATGATTCCCTCTCCAACAACTTCAGGTAAGTTAACTTCGGATTTGCCACGGGAGTAAGCATTCCTATTCATCCAAGACTTGTTTTTTGGGATTATTGTAGAATGTAGAAGCTCAGATTTAGTATCAACAACTGAAGTAGGTATAATATCTGAATATCCTCCATCAATAAATATATCTTCGTTATTAAATCTCAAGAAAAAGGATAAATCATCATTCTGCTTATGAACATATGAATGCCATGCTGCATTTATTGCAATATGCATATTATCATTTCTAAATACTGCTATCCCAAGAGTTTTATTAAAGAATACTCCACTTCTTGTTGATTCAGGATGAAATGCTGTTGTTGGGTTTTTGTTTCCGAAAATTGTATTCAACAAGAAAGGCTTTGGTGCTGAGAACGAATCACCTATAGTTATATATGTACCATCACTCTTTAATGCAAAACCTAGCGACTCCCTCGAGGCTTCCTTAATTTTATTAAAGTAACATTCTAATAATGATACCTCATTGTAAAAATCGCGAGATTGGCTCTTTTTCATTACAGAAATCAAATCAAAAGCAATGCCAAGGTTATACTCTTGGTATGATATCGAATGCTCCTTACAAAAACCATTTTCGTCAAATATACTATCAAGTTGACATTTTACACGATTAATTAAAAATGGGATGTGATGTTGCGCATTAGAGAATATTGCTTCGTCAGTGAAAATAGAATCAAGAACAGCCTTATCAACCATTAAGCCATGATTGTTACCCTTTTTATATGTATCACTTATACATGACTCAATGTTTTTTAATAATTCATATCTAATTAAGATGACTAATTCCTCATCGTCATCAAATTCCTTAATTAAATTAGTTAATATCTCAAGTCTGATACTTGTTGTATGATCTGCTTGCTCGCCAAGATAAAATTTACTTTTAGCTTGATAGGGTGATTGATTGTAGCTTATAAATGACTTGATGATCTCTTTTTTGATCGATGGGTTTTTAATATCTTTAATCCATCTTAGAGACATTATATGATGGCACACATTACCAGGAAAAAGCTCGTCAAAATACCATTGATTAGTCTCTTTTATTTCAATCGGACCGAAGTTTCGGTAATATATGCAGTGGAGTAATTTAGGCGTGTACTGTAGATTGACATTTACTTCGATAGACTTATTTTTTGCACTACCACATAAATAACTAAAAGAATTTATATCATTGTAATCCCCAAATAAATATGATGAAAACGATTTATTTATTTCAGGGAGGGTTGGCGATTTCGGTTTTATTTCTAATGACTTATCTGGATAAATAGGTGCTAATAATCTATCTCCAGCACTAAATAATCCTAATGTAGAATAGAAATTTGAAGCCAAAATAATGTGCCCATCATGATTGGATGAATCTATTATTCCTATAACGCCTTCAGATATTCTTGATAAGTTTATTTCCCTGCGAATTTTATAACCATAGCAATTACTTTCACCTACGATAAAGTCGCCATTTATTTCTACCGTGGGTTGAAGGTCGTTTAGCTCTGCAACATTCCTTTTTGCAGGTGTATCTGTAAAATAAGGCGAATTGTGTGCGGAGTACGCTCTCAGGGTAATTCTTTCAATATCTTTTTCATTATGTGAACCGAGACCACCATCGGCTAGAATAATCTTTCCATCAAAATATAAGTGTATTGATAGATCATCATCATGGCGGTGATAATGTGACATATGGCAGGCTTTAAAAACAATGTGAATATCTTTATCTAAAATTCTTCCACGGATTATAACATAACCAGAGTTAGTATAATCTAAGATGTCAATGTCATTATTTTGTAAGTACGGTAGTCCGCTATCATTTCCGCGGGTATCACCGATCATAGGTAAATAGCCATTTGGTAAGGTTATTGCTCGTAAAAAGTTTTCTGCATTTATAATATATTTTTCACCTAACTCTGAAATTTCTTTTTCACCTAAAGGTGTAAGAGTTCGGAGTTGTTTAAGCCTACCTAGCATCATCTTTTGGTAGCCGGGGCTATTTTCTTTGTGAACCCCCTCATCGGTAAAGGCAAAAGTCAACTCTTCTTTAAGACGCTGGCGATTAAGTTGACTATATTCATTAAAACCTTCATAAGAAAACATAAGCCCGATTGTTAGGGAGATCATGGCTTGATCAAAGCCATGATTAGTATATTGCGAATAATTGTTATCTTGTTTTAGCCATTCAAGATGCTCGATGATTAAGCTTGCAAGATGAGTAGAACGAGTATCATTGATGAGTGGAAGATTAACAACTTGGCAAAATAGCAACCAATTAGTGATATTCCTGACTCGATAGGCCGCAGCATGATCATGCCAAACAAGTGGGGACTCTTTATTTTCTTTCGCATGCTCAATCCAGCACTGAAGAGCATCTAAACATATTGAGAAATAAATTAATTGTTCTTCTTTACTTTGTATTTCAAAACTGTTAGTAAACCAATTTAAGAATGGTAGAGCTTGTAGTTGCCACCACCAATTACGATCTTGTTCAACAGTTTTCCAGTCAAACGCAACAATATCAATCCTTGTATCACTAAAGCTTCTTGCTTCAAAAAGCTGGCAATCAAATAACTTTTTTAGTTTATGATAATCTGCATTATTTTTCTGATTTGTATTGTTTAGTATGTAATCAGTTGATTGAGGTGTCGCGCTGGACAAAAATAACGATAATGTCATGTTGTAGTCTGCTCTTGTATTACTTTTTTCCAGCACTCACTAATGTCATGAGAAGACATTGTATTTAATATTTGTTCAGCAATTTCGTCCCTTGGGGTGCTGTTAAGGACAACATTTGTTGCATCGAAAAGCGAGTTTACAACCCATTCGCGGCCCCATATTTCATCCGCCCCATCCCAGTTCCAGATAACAGGGACAGAGCCAGTTAACATTCCTTCACCAATTGCCATATGAAATGATTCGAAATCTGAAGGTGATAAAATAAATCCAACTAAAGTAAACCATTGATTTATATCATCACCAGGGGGATCAAATATGACCTTATGTCTAAGGACTGGATTGCTATTTATACGTTCAAAGATCTGGCGGTAATATACGAGTTCTTCTTCTCTTTTGAGTAACCAAGCATAATCAAGAGGGTGCTTCCCTTTAACTCGCAAACAGTATCGGCTATCCTTTTTCAGTAATTCTTCGAGCAAATCAATAGCCCGATCTAAGCGTTTTCTAGCGGGTGTCACACCAATAATACCAAGAGTGTAACGAGCATCACTGACTTTTTTTTCAGTAGTAAACTTCTTCTCGTCTAATAAGTTTGGAATAACTGAGGTTTTTTCATAAGGAAAACCAAAAACCTTCTGCCCTTCACGGCGGATATATTCGCTTACGTAACTGATGTGGTTGATATTATCCCAATTAGATTCCGCAACATATGACAACTCTCTTTCCTGCAAATGAAATCGTGCGACTAAACGCTGATGAGATGCTTTATTTTGCGAATACCATTTAAGATTTCCTAAGCACCATTCACAGAAAATAACATCAGCTTGTTTTAATAGTGCCCTACTCCGCTCTTCATCATGCTTGTTATGGCCCTCCCACTGATCAACCAAGAATTCAAATTGACCAGTTGCCTCCAGCTTTCTTTGTAGGAGATTAAAAAATTTGAGATCATGACCTGCAACTAATACACACGTTTTTTGCTTTGTATTTGAGATGTCCAGCCATTCAGTGATTTCAGCTACGCGCATAGAGAATGTATGGCGCTTTGCTAATTCCATTAATACATCCGCAGCTTGTTGGGCTACTTTGGGTTCGTTAAGAACTCGAGTAAGCTGCTCAACAAATTCTTCTGCACTATTTACAAATAATGGATAATCACGACCTAGTAATTTTTCATGTAAGGAATTCCTGTTAATTATAGCGGCACATCCTGCACCACCATATTCCAAGAGTTTAGTTGAGTACTCAACAGTATCGTTCATGCTTTCCGCACGCCACGAAAGACCTACTCTGGCACTCTGCAATTGCTCTTGGACTAATTCACGTGACTGGGCACCTAGCCATGATAAGCCTGGCGTATTCTCCAAAGCTGTTTGCATGAGATTTTTATAGTCGGGATAGTCTGGTTCGTTGTGAATTTTATCACCAATTATAACTAATTCACTACCTTGTACTCGATTATGGATTAGAGGCCAGAGATTTGCCATCTCCAGAGTCATCCATTCACCTTTAAACTTGCCAGCATATATGGCTTGTAGTGGGCGCTCCTCAATTGATGGTATCCGTTGAGGAAGGTCAGGGATGACTGGACTATAAATACGTAACTTGCTCTCTTCCAAACTTGGAGCAAGTGCTTGCCAAAGCTCTTTAAAACCTTGGGTCTGACATAACAGGAGATTGCATGTATATGCAATATTAGATATGATTTTTCTTTGCTCGGGTGAATACTCTGAAATACTCTGAGGGATATCTGTCAAATACATCCAACATTTTGCAACTACTTTAGGACTAGTCAATAAATGTGTGGCTATTTCTAAACCACGAACAATGATGACATCATATTGTTTATCGCTATCTAGCACCACTGCTAGATCAGCCATCATGGGCAAAGTCAACCGCTTATATTTCTTCCCCTGCCAGAATGAATGTTTAGTACCATCAATAATATTCAGATTGCTAGCCGACATTAGTGAGTTAAATAATTCATCACGTTCTGGAGTACTTTTTGCTAAAAAATCTACCTGAGTTCTTCCGGTAGCAGCGGTGGCTAAAGCAATTGTTTGAGCCCAGATGGAGGAACCATCAATAAAATTAAGATCTGGATTACCGCAGATGAGCACACGCTTAGTCATCATTTATCATTCCATAGTTTTTGTTACTTTGCTGCGCTATCATTTGGAACTGAGAGCTGTCTGCAAGATAAACATTAGGGTGGGTTACAGCCTCATCCGGATGAGAATTAATAGGCCCATTGATAAATTCTAATATCTTCCACAATGTTGCACCTTGCTTTGTAGTGCAACCATACGAGAATAGGTCTTGGTCTTGAGCTTTAGCCCAACCACAGGCTTGTGGCTCATAAAGGCTTGCATTTACTAAATCTCGTAGATAGTGTTCTCCATAATTGTTTTTGGAGCTTATCCATCCTGCAAGTGGGTAGATGGTTTGTTGTCCAGACAGCCAAGATGGTATTTCGTTAGGCTTTAGCATTTTAATATTATCTGAATAACTAAGTCGCATAGACGTCGCATTTTCCTGACATTCAACACAAATTTTGAAATTGCGATACTCTTGTTTGTTAGCAAAATCTTCAAAATATTCAATGTCATCGTGAGTAGAAGCTTTTGCCATGAGCAATATGGCTGGTCCTGTTGATATTTTTGTGGCGCGACCTAATAGCTCGAAAATATAGTTCAATCGGTGAGCGTAAGTGTGCCCTTTAAAAATCTCTCTAATCCCGGCTAAGCTACGGCGCCGCCATTCATTATCATCAGTCATTAGTGTCAAAAGAGCTTCTTCAGCTTCTTCTTTATTATTTACTAACCATACAGCATCAGAGCTAAAAATATTATCTATACCCTTTGCATATGTACTTACAACTGGCGTCCCGCAGGCCATTAGCTCAAATACTCGGCGCGAGAACATTGTGGGGGAGTCAATTACTGAGTTTACATTAACAAACACCCTGTAGCGATTATATTCATCACAAAGTGCCTTGTAGGGTAAGCTGCCTATAATATTGGTTTGAAAGTCTTCAGGGAAAGGAAAAACATCAGTCCCATAATTTCTATCAAAAATATCAAGACCATGCTGCTTAGCTGCTCTTAATAGCCACGACATAGCCTCTTCACGTTCTGCATGGCGACCACCGTACCAACTCCCAGCGAAACATATACGCTGTTTACGACCAAGGAGCGGGGCTGGTTTATGTAATGCTGGCTGTGCTGCAAATGGAAGAGCATAAACATTCTCATTTCCAGTTTTGGAATGATAGGATTCTGTCATATTAATATCAGTAGTAAAAATATAATTGACTAGTTTTGCTGTACACATGAATTTTTCATGATGCACAGGATCCTCTTTGTTCCAAAATAACGTTGGGATGCCTTTTTTATTAGCATACTGACAAATGTGAGCTATCTCATGACCTGGTTTGTTACTATATTCAGCAACTCTATATTGCCAACTCCCAAAATTACCTTTCCAAGCGCTTTCAATGAATATTAATTCTGGTCTATATTTTTCTGCTAAAGCATACCAGTTGTCAGGTCGAGCCTGAATAAGGTTTACATCCTGCTCAAAGCAACCGGAGGTAAATTCATCCATAATACCTAAAATAATAGGTTTATTATTATCTGGTAATTCAGGCCAGCCATGAATGCTTATAGCAGCGGCTAAATCACTTGGTTCAATAAAATCCGGAATTTTAGATATTTGTTGTTCTGGTTGAATAGACAGAGAGTTTACATAAACTTTCTCTCCATCAGTTAGATTAAATCCTCTTAAACCAATATGAATCTCTTTAATACCGTCAGGTACGGTAAATACATGTAATATTTTTGTTAGGTTTTGAGTGCATGGTAAATATTTAAAAAAAGCATTTAAACTAATAGATTTGGTGACTTTACCACAGGGAATATCAATGATTTTACCGTCAGCATTAAAGCTTTTAAATAAAATAACTGCTTTACGATTAGTGGAATTATTCGTTGTTTTATATTCTATCGCTGCCTCAATCACCACTTTCTGTCCCGCTGTTACTGACATCGCATACCAAAAAGGATTTGAGTGATGAAGTTCTACAGGATGCAGGAGGCTTACCATACCGGAATTATTATCTATATTTTTTACTAAGGAATTATTATCTAGCATTAAAGATGGTAATAATTCGTAAACCCTACTAATAATGCCCGCTGATTTTAGCCATGTTCTATTGGACGAAACCCATTCTCTCGATTTTCCCATCACATTATATCTAAGCTTAGGGTTGTCGATTAACGTGGCTAATATATCTCTTAATGAATTAGTATCATTTTTCTTGAAAAGATAACCATTGACTCCATCAATAATAAACTCTTTAATTGCATTTACATCGGATCCAATAACACACTTTTCAAGTGCCATTGCCTCAAATGGTTTTAATGGAGAAACAAGTTCGCATACTTCTATGGCTTTTCTTGGGAATGGTGCTATGTCTATAAGTGAGTAATATTTAACTATGTCTTCATGTGGAACGCGCCCGGTAAAAAAGACATGCTTCTCAATTCCAAGACTACTTACTTGATATTTTAGATTATCAAGTGCTGCACCATCACCAACTATTAAAAGATTAAATTTATATCCGGCATTTAATAGCTGATAAGATGCGGTAATTAAATCATCTAATCCTTCATAATCAACGATTGAGCCAACATATCCAATGGTGATGCTTTCACTTAGTCCAATCTCGGATTGTAGTGCCGTGTCTTTTTTAATAGGAGTAAATTTATCGATAGATACTGCGTTTGGTGCCACAAAAATCTTTTCTTGGCTAGCACCTCGGCTAACTATTTCTTGCTTCATTGACTCTGTAAGAGTAATAATTGCATCAGCATTCCTAATCAGTAAGCTTTCCATTTTTTTATCAACAGCGTACTTATCAGATTTAACCCAACCGGGGTTACGTGATGCTTCTGTTATTTCCCAAAAACCTCTCACTTCATATATAAAGGGTAAACCAAGTCGTCTGGCTGCAATGAGTGAAGGGAATGCGTTGAGATAATTTGAACACGCATGAATTATTTTTGCACCGTTCTTTGTGACTTCCATTTCGATTAGTTTTGATGCTTCATTAATATAATCAGAAATGGTCATTTCACGTTGAATGATACCTGGGAGATGTTCGTACTTAACTTCATCAATGACATGTTTTGTTAGGTTTTTAGGCTTTTTATCAAAACGAACGTCCCAGGGATAACCTGGTCTAGTATCTCCAATTGCATTTAGCCCAAGTTCTTTCAGAGCAGTTAGAACAGAATGACTCCTTGTTGCATATCCATTTGAATGATGGGGTAAGGAGCAGTGAATGAAATATCTGACGACATCACTCGAAGGCAGAGAGTAAGGTGATTTTTGTAGTGAGACTTTAAAACCACTCTCAAGTAGAACTACTAGGTCCTTAATATATTTACATTGCAATGGAGTAAGTCCATGCCTTAATTTTTCATATATTTTTAGAGCTTCTTTATAGCACCCTTCTTTATATAGGTGTTGACAAGCGGTTTCGATATCACTTCTGTTAATATTTGGCTTGTCTACCATTAAATCTACAATTATAGATATGATTTCTCGATCTTGTACGCTGTAATATTTAATCAGTGCAGATAATAAATATCCTCTTTCTAGGTCAGATGATTTTGTTATTTTGTTAATTTCATCCGATATAGCTTTAATGTCTTTTGTATGTAGTAATGCATCAAGTGCTTCTAGATTGTAATTATTTAATTTATTATTTGTTTTTAATTCTACTTCGCTAGCAGAAAGGGTACCACTAATTTTTACGTGACCTTTACTATACCAGCGTCGTGCTGCAACGTTTACTCTTCCATTAGGAAGGTTTTTTAAGCTAACTGAGAATTTCGTTGATCCCTTATTTGTTGGTAAGTAACAATACATCCCGACTTTTTTTGACCAGCTCAATCCTAATGATGTAGCAAGCTCCCTACTAGAGTTTTGTTCTGCGATTTCGAATGTCAGGATGGCTGCATTAGGCTTTTCTTCAGCTAGTGCGATGATTTCTCCTACTAGAGTAATGCTACTACTATCAGGAATTATAAAACCAGAAACAGATTTTTCTCTTAAGATAAAATAATCATGTTGACTAAGTATAACTTTTTTTTCATTAACTGGCGAAAAGGCTTTGTTGATATTTTTTTTAAAATTTCTTACATCACGTCTTAATTTGAAAAGCTCGTAAGGGATTTTGAAAAAATCACGATAGCTCCTTGTGCCTGTGACCAATATATTTCCTAATCGAAATGAAATGGTATTTTTTATTTTGCTATTACGT
The DNA here is from genome assembly GCF_006874705.1 of Leclercia adecarboxylata. Lineage (NCBI taxonomy): Bacteria > Pseudomonadati > Pseudomonadota > Gammaproteobacteria > Enterobacterales > Enterobacteriaceae > Leclercia > Leclercia adecarboxylata. The sequence continues at coordinate 2,466,372 of NZ_CP035382.1, forward strand.
AGTTTAAGTTCATTATTTTCTTTTTTATATTTTTCTAATTCTTTTTCTAAATTATTCATGTGGTATTCTTATTTAATACGAGCATAAGCGTTTAAGGCTTATGCTCACAATGTTAGATGTTTACAAAGTCGAGTAGTTTTGTGGTGCTAAGATCTGAAGCTTGGATACCAATGAATTCTTTATGTTTAACAAGAATTATAATAGCATCTGCAAGCTGTAATGCATCTGACACGTTTGTCAGTCTAACGTTCTGAATATTTTCAAGAGATGCTGGTAGTACATGGATATTAGGTTCAACCGCTAATATTTCATAATGAGGATTGTTTGATAAAGTCTTGGTAATATCAAGTGCCGGGCTTTCACGCAGATCATCAATATCCGGCTTAAATGCTAACCCAAAACAAGCAATCTTTGGATTATTAATACCAGCAACAGCCTTTTCTACTTGTTCAACAACATATTGTGGTTTGTAGTCATTGACCAGACGTGCCTGACGGATCATTTTAGCCGTCTCTGGATTCTGGTTAACGATAAACCATGGATCCACTGCGATGCAGTGACCACCAACGCCACAACCCGGCTGCAAAATATTCACGCGTGGGTGGCGGTTAGCCAGAGAGATCAGTTCCCACACATTGATACCCTGCTGATCGCAGATCAGCGACAGCTCGTTGGCAAAGGCGATATTGACGTCACGGAAAGCATTCTCGGTCAGCTTGCTCATTTCGGCAGTGCGCGCGCTTGTCGCAATGCACTCACCTTTCTTAACGAACATCTTATAAACCTGCGTCGCCGCTGCGGTGCTGGCTTCGTCCATACCGCCAATGATGCGATCGTTTTCGACCAGCTCGCGGATCACCTGGCCCGGCAATACGCGCTCTGGGCAGTGTGCAACAAAGATATCAGGGGTTTGGCCTTCACCCACCGTATGTGGGAAGGTCAAATCACTGCGTTCCTCGGCAAGCCATTTGGCCATCTGCTCCGTTGCACCTACCGGGGAGGTGGATTCCAGAACCACCAGATTGCCTTTTTCCAGCATTGGGGCCAGGGCACGGGAGGCGCTCTCAATGTATTTCAGGTCCGGTTCGTGCTCTTCACCCTTAAACGGGGTCGGTACCGCAATCAGGAAGGCATCAGCTTTCTGCGGGCTGGTATGGGCAGTCAGATGACCATCATTGACGGCCCGTTTAACCAGGTCTTCCAGACCCGGCTCGACGATGTGAATCATGCCCTGATTGATGGTATCAACGGCGTGCTGATTAACATCCACACCAACGACACGGATGCCGTTGCTGGCGATCACCGCTGCTGTTGGTAAACCAATATATCCCAGCCCAACAACAGAGATGGTTTCGAATTTCATTTTTATGCTCTCGACAGTTATAGAAAGGTATTTATCTTTGTCCCTAAAGACAATCGTGAAATGTGTGGATCAGGCAACCTGCAGGCTGCTATTGATCTGTTGTGCTAAAGCACCATCCAGACCCAGCACTGCCTCAACAATGCGTTGGCTGGTTTTGCCGTCCCCATAAGGGTTATTCGCCTGGCTCATCATCTTATAGGCCAGCTCATCGTCCAGTAAGCGCACGGTTTCACTTACGATGGCCTCGTCACTGGTACCCACCAGACGCACAGTGCCAGCTTTTACCGCTGCAGGGCGTTCTGTTGTGTCGCGCATACACAGTACAGGTTTACCCAGCGTTGGCGCTTCTTCCTGGATGCCACCGGAATCGGTCAGGATCAGGTAGCTCTGTTTCATCAGATAGACAAATGGCAGATAATCCTGCGGCTCGATCAGATGCACATTGTTCAGCCCCTTAAGGTTGCGATTAACCGGCTCCTGCACGTTAGGGTTAAGGTGAACCGGATACACAATCTGTACGTCATCACGCTGGGCCAGGGTTGCCAGGGCTTTACAGATACGCTCAAAACCGTCGCCATGGTTTTCACGGCGGTGGCCGGTTACCAGGATCAATTTTTTGCTTTGATCCAGGAACGGGAAGCGCCCGGCGAGATCGGCATTCATGTTTACGTTGCTGTCGATTCGCTGAGAAACCTCAAGCAGAGCATCGATGACCGAGTTGCCCGTCACGAAGATGGTTTCCGGAGCAATGTTTTCCATAATCAGGTTCTTCAACGAACTGATGGTCGGGGTGTAGTGCTGGTCAGCAATCCCGCCGGTCAGGCGACGCATTCCCTCTTCTGGCCATGGAGAATAAATGTTGCCTGTGCGCAGGCCCGCTTCGACGTGGCCGACAGCAATGCGATGATAGTAAGCTGCGAGGGTAGCGGCAAAAGAGGTTGCCGTGTCGCCATGCACCAGAATGCGATCGGGTTGGAAATCGGCAAACACCGGTTTCAGCCCTTGCAGGATGGCGGTGGTGACATCGGTCAGATCCTGGCCTGGTTTCATGATGTTGAGGTCATATTCAGGCGTTATTTCAAACAGATTAAGTACCTGATCCAGCATCTCTCTGTGTTGGCCGGTCACGCAGACTCTGACATCAATATCACGGGTAGCCTGAAAGGCCTTGACGATTGGCGCCATCTTAATCGCCTCTGGTCTGGTACCAAATACGATCAGAACCCGCTGCACTTTTATAGGCATAGAAATATTCCTTTATGAGTTAATTGGTTTTATTAATTGGCTGTGTTTTTAATTGAGGCCAATATCACTTTTTATTTGCTTCAACCGATGCTGCCATGTGTGCTGATCAAGCACGATATCTCTGGCTTGTTGGCCCAGTTGATTTCGTTGCTGGCTATTGTTTTGTAAGTCATTACACCAGTCGCGTGCTTCGGTACCGTCTTTGACAGAGATAATACTGTCGCCAAACATATTATCCATAGCAACCGAAGGGGTGCTAATAATAGGGCAGCCTGCTGCCGCTAACTCAAAGACTCTGCGGGATAACATGGTTGGTGAATGGCTGATTGTATTAAAATTAAGGTAAATCTGATATTGCTGATAGGCCTTTGCTACCAATAATGGTGATATGGCGGGCTTGCAATAAGGCTGTAACTTATCAGGAAAACTACAGGCTTTGCTCTTTTGCCAGAACCTGTCAAAAATGATCAATCCATGGCTGCGGAGTGCATATAGTATCTCTTCCTGCGCCTTGCTCCGTTCCACCAGTTCATTGCCATAATAGCCTCCTAAAAAGACCACCCCTGATTTGCGTTCATCCCTGACGGGTTGATGGAACCAACGGGGTTGGGCAGCGAACATCAAGACCCCAACATGCTGGAAAGAATGGTGGGGCAGGGCACGATAGCGATCTAAAGAATTTGCATCCGTGGTATACACCACATCGAACATGGCGGCTGCGTCTGCAAAGCGATCAAAATGGAAAGGATCTTCTTTATTCCAGAATATGGTCGTTATTTTTCGTTTATGGCAAAAATCCAGTAACTTACTGAGTTCGGGTTTAGTGGGAGAGGTATGCCCATAGCTGGCAATTTTACCTTGCCAGCTATTTTTATATCCTCGCCAGGCAGACTCTACAAGCAGAAAGTCGGGTTTGAAAAATCTGAGCTTCCATTGCCAGTCAGTCGGTGTTATCTGAATAAGATCTGCATCTGGTGACAAACTAAATGTTGTGAAAATATCCGCCACTATTGCGATGCGTGGTCGTTTTTTATTATTCAAAACAATTTACTCACAGTGAGATTCGATTGTAGTGGATATTCGATTCTGCATTAACACACCATTATATTCCCTGAGCCAGTGAGGATAAACCCTACCTTTGTCAGCGCAGAACCCTTTGTTTTATTTCAACATAATCTTGCTATCAGTCTTGATGCTCACGCAAGGTTGCCAGGCCCATCACAATCAGGCCATAGAACAGGCAAAGCAGTACGCCAATGGTTGCGAGGTTATAGAGACGACGCGGGTATTCAGCATCCTGAGCCTGGGTAGGCTGTGTAATAACCAGCAGGTGTTTAAGTTTGCGATACGCCTCGACGCGAGCTTGTTCCAGACTGATAAGACCGGTTTTATAGATATCAGCTGCCAGAGTGGCCTGAGTCTGCACATCCATATAGCGTGCAGTAACTTCGTTCATCGCATCTTTATCTGTACCGGTCAGCCTTCTTTGTTCCTGAGCCAGTTGCTCCGTTAAGGCATCAACCCGGGCTTGCACAGAAATGACGGCGGGAGCTGTGGCTTTCATATAGCTCTGCAGCTGTTTGAGCTGCGCCTGTTGTTGGGCCAGTTCACCTTCAATCTGGCTGACTACGCCCAACCGTGCTGTGCTGGTTGTTTCCGGGCTAATCAAATGATGGGTGTTTTGAAAATCCAGCACCTTAGCTTTTTCATCCTGCACCCGCTGATAGGCGCGATTAACCTCTTTTTCAACAAATGCCAGCTGTTCCAGCGCTACCTGATGGCTCAGTTTGTTGATAAAGCTTTCAGATTCTTTAAGCATCACGCCAACCACGCGCTGACCGTAGGCTGGATCAAAAGCTTGTAACTCAATTGTTAGAACGCCAGAAATCTCGTCCAGATGTAAAGATAAATGGTCACGATAATACTTAAGGAAATCTTCACGGCTCACATCTTTTGGCAGGCGAGAAAAGTAGTCAATATTATGGTTCTGATAATGCGCCTTAATATTCAGGTCTTTATCAAGCTTGTTAAGCATGTCGGGAGAATTGAGATAATCCTGGATTAACAACACATCCTCATGATTACTTCCACCAATGCCCAACATCGATAGGGCATCGGGCAGCATTTTTATCTGGTCTGCTTGTTTGATAACTAACTCTGCGCGGCTGACATAGCGATCTGAGGCAATTATACCAATATAGATCGCAGCGATGACAAAACAGGCTACTACCCATAAAAAGCTACCCAGTTTGAGGCTCTGTTTCCAGGAGCGATGGGCAAGACGATATCCACTGGAGTCGACAATAAAATGTTTAGGTTTAGTTTTTAATTTATGCAATTTGCGCATAAAACCGGAAGTTTTATTAAAGCGGGTTGGCTGGGTCATAATTTTTTGACTAGTTATAGATTCTGATAAATGCGAATGGCGTCATCGATATTGTCGAATATCTCAAGGGTGCTGTTACGCAGTAAAATACCCATATCGCATTGTTGCCGTAAGTTTTTCATATCATGTGAAACCATGATTAGGCTGGCGGTTTCACGTTTTTGATTAAAGGTATCAATGCATTTCTTTTTGAATCGAGCATCCCCTACTGACATAATTTCGTCTGTAAGGTAAATATCAAAATCGAAGGCCATACTGACGGCAAAGGAGAATTTAGACCTCATTCCGCTGGAGTAGCCTTTGATGGGCAGTTCGAAATGCTGACCAATTTCGGAAAATTCCTTTACCCACTCTTCAACTGCCTGGGTATCACGTACCCCATGAATACGGCAGACAAAACGGGTATTTTCTCGTCCAGTCATACTGCCCTGAAACCCACCTCCCAACGCCAGGGGCCATGAGACGCGGCAATGGCGTGATACTTTTCCCCTGCTAGGCATATCCATCCCACCCAGCAGGCGCAACAGGGTTGATTTACCCGCCCCGTTTACCCCCAAAATGCCAATGTTGCGATCACGTGGCAAAACAATACTTACATCGCGTAATACATAATTACGGCCAAATTTTGTTGGGTAATACTTCGATACGTTATCAAGAGTGATCATGTTATTCACATTAACTAGCAATCAGGCGACGATGGCTGAGTCGATAGCAGCTCATGGCGAATGTGAGCATTAGTAAAGTGACCGTTGATAAATACACCCAGCTAACGTTCGGACTGCTATAACCAGTAATCCAGCCACATCTGATTAACTCAAGAGCATGTACCAAGGGGTTCCATAAAAACCAATGTTGATACTGAGTAGGAATAGTCATTAGCGGGTGCATGACGCATGAGATAAACATTAGCGGCATCATTATCAACCGGAGGAATTTGTCTGCTTCCTGAAATAAACTTCCTACTACACAGAAGACAATGCCAAGTGAAAACGAGAATATCATGAGCAATAAATAGATGAGTAGTACGAGCAAGGGATCGCTAGGTACGGCATCAAAACCAATCCACAGTAATCCCAATACCAGAATGCACCCAACGACCATACCAACCATTACTTCAAGAATAAAACGAGCAATAAAGGTGGCAAAAGGAGTCACCTGGCGATAACAAAACAAACCCATATTGGAGCTGACTGCCGATTGCAGTTTACTCACCACATTTCTGAAAAAGAGAAATGGCAGGTACCCAGCGGTGATAAACAGGGGGGCTGGTGCACCACCAAAACCACTGTGACCGCGCATACCGAAAATCAGGCTAAATACAATAATGATCAACAACGGATCCAACAGCGCCCAGGCATACCCCAGTCGGTAACTCCCAAATCGTGTTTTCAGTTCACGTATAAGCAGGCCAAACGTTACATCCCGCAGCACCTGGAACGAGCTGCGGGGCGTTTGATTGAGAACAGGTTTAAGCATGAGAAGGCCGATATAACAGAACGGGCCCGCGATGAGGCGAGCCCGCTATAGGGTTAATTCAGGACCACGTTGGCCGCCACGGCAACCTGATAGATGACCTGGGTAATATCTTTGATGGACTGCATCATTTTGCTGTCCACTTTCGGCATGACCAGAATCTGATCGCCTGCCATCACATCACCGCCGTCTTTAAACTCCATCAGCCCGTTGGCATGTACCACGGCAATACGCTTGTCGTTCGCACGGTCGGTAAAGCCGCCCGCCCAGGCCACATAGTCTTCCAGTGTGGCGCTTTTGTTGTAGACCACAGCCTGCGGCATCATCACTTCGCCACCCACCTGAATCAGGTCGGTCTTGTTCGGGATCACAATCTGGTCGCCCTGTTCCAGCAGGATGTTGGCAATCACGCCCTTATCCGACACCACCACTTTCCCCAGCGGCTGGATCTTGCGGGCTTTTTCCACGAAGCGCATCACCAGCTCGGCTTCTTTGGTACGAATGGAAGCCTCACCGTCGGAATTTGCTGGCGCGGTAAACACGCTGCGCTCCAGGCGGTTCAGGGAGTCTTCCAGCATCTCTTTCTGCCGCGCGGCCACACTCTTACGCATGATGTAGATCGAGCCGTAATCTGCCATGTTTGGGTCAATCGGAATATGGTTCAGCAGATCGTGCAGTCGGGTCTCTTTACGCACGGTGAAGTAAGATGGCCCACGGTAGCTGCCCATCACCTGCACGTCGTAAACCTGGGCATGCATATCGTCATTGAACAGCACTTTGTCGCCGTCGCTCAGCTGAATGCGATCAAAATCTTTATACGGCATATAGACCGAGAACGGGCCGCTGGCGCGATCGCCAATCACGCCCACGTGGCTCACCTTCGCGAGCGGCAGGGCGTAATCGATAAGCTCGGAGCCCAGCGCGCTGCTGTTCTTTAACTCGAAGCGGAACGGGTTGCGCACTTTACCGGCCACGTTGATCATCGGCCCCTGCGGTTCAACCAGGATCACGTCCTGATCCTTCAGCGCCAGCTTCGGCATTTTGCCCTGCTGCATAAACTCGTACAGGTCGATCTGTTGAATGACCCGGTTCTGACGCAAGACCTTAATATGACGGTAGCTGCCGCGATCGGAGTCGATACCGCCTGCGCGTTTCAGGAAATAGAGCACGCTGTCGGAAGACTGGCCGGCATATTGCCCCGGACGGATCACCGGGCCGGTCACAAATACGCTGACCGGCGTTGCCGTAAGTAAATTTACGTAAACATTAACGTTATTGGTAAATACTTCACTGATGTGGCTGGTAACTAAGTTATTGACTTTACTTGCCGCTACGTTTTTTACATTAATCGGCCCGACATCAGGGATGAAAATATTACCCTGATTATCAACGGTGACGACGTTGGAGAAATTGACTGCGCCCCAGATCCAGATATTCAGCTTATCGCCGGGAGCGATCAGGTAATTATCAGTCAGACCGTCGCTGCGCTCGGTTTCATAGCCACCGGCAAACAGGTTGGCACCGTAAGGAGGGGGCAGACCGGACTCGGACTGCGGGAGTAATTTACGCACGTCGGACTCGCCTGGCAGTAACATGCCCTGGCGGTTTTGCTGCGTAAAAGTCCCGGTGGTAGAGGAGGTGTTCGCCTGACCGCTCATCGCCTGGTCACCGCCGAGTTGCAGTCGGCCGTCGCCGGTATCTGCCGGGGTGTTCATTCCAAAGGCCTGAGCATCTTCCTTAGAAGGGGCGGCAATGGCGGCGCAAGAGGCGCAGGCCAGCAGCAGAATGGCACTCAATTGCCGAAATTTCGTTATCTTCACAACATTTCTCTTCAAAATTATTGAACGGCAAGCAAGTTGCTGGCAGATGCCTGTTCCAGTTGCGGTATCAGATACCAGGTATCACCGTTCTTGCAGGTCACGCCGCGCTGCGACTGGTTATAGTTACGGTTACGCAGCAGTTCAATGCATTCCAGCCCCAGGGCAGAGACATAGCGCTGACCGAGGGTAAAGGTGGTGCCATTGGCGCTAAGAGTAGCGCCCTGTGGCAGGGTGTTCAGAGGTTGTTGCAGGTTAGCTGCCATAGCGTGGAGATCGGTCGAAGCGGCTTGATTTACAAGCGGTCTTGAGGCTTCAACCTGCTTCGGGGAATATGCACAGCCACTCAGGATGAGGGCGAGCGAAATCACCAGAAGGCGAGTTGCGTTCTTCATTTGTAAATATTTTCCATGTATTCGGAACCTGGCGTGTAAATATAAAAATTCGTAGGTACCCGACTGTTTATATTGCCCAAAAAGTTGACCCGAAGGCCAGGGAGCAGAGGCGCATAGCTGAGGAAGTGAAGCAATAAAGGGCAAAAAAAAGGTAGGCTACCGCACGGAAAATGACGATTCCGGTTATAAAGTGTTCAATTTGCTTTAGGGTGCTGCCATAAAAAAACTATTCAGTAAACAACTAAATCGTTTTTTATTATTCATGAAAGTGTTTTTGTGAGGCGAAGATTACATAAATTTGCAGATTGTGTCATTTCAAATTTCAGAAATCAGCTCTGAAAAAGGGGAAAAGTCCGAAAGACTATTAACTCTGGTGGGGGTGGCAAAAGCGTATATTGGACATTAGTTTCTGATAGTGATTGTTTCAATTTAAGAGAATGGAAAACAAATAAGCGCCAGCCGAAATTCGGCTGGCGAAGGGGTATTAAACGGTTATTTCTTGTTCAATTAACACCGGATGAAATCTGCGCTTAAAGTAAATCAGGCCGTGTCCCTCCTGGCTCAGGATGATATTTTTGATCGCCACCAGGTAAACCAGATGGGTGCCGATGGTCTGCACCTGGGTTATCTCACCTTCCAGGCTGGCCAGCGCCTCTTTTAATACCGGCTGGTCCAGCTGGCCTTTTTGCCAGCAGGAGAGCGTAAACCGCTCTTCCATTGCCATACCGGTCATCCCGGCAAAATGATGCGCCATTATCTCCTGCTCGTGGTTGAGCACATTAATACATAGCTTGCCGTTGCCCTGAAATACCGGGTTCATGGCGCTGTTAGCATTCAGGCACACCATCACCGACGGTGGGGTATCCGTCACCGAGCAGACCGCGGTGGCGGTGATGCCGCAGCGTCCGGCGTCGCCATCAGTGGTAATCACATTGACCGCCGCAGAGAGGCTGGCCATCGCGTCGCGAAAACGCAGGCGTTGTTCATCATGTTGCATATTGACCTCCCGCTGCGTTATTTCAGCAGCTTGTCGAGCAGGTTGATATCGGTGTTGTTGTGCAGGTGTGGAACCGTCCAGCCGTTCTGGTCGTACTCAGACAGGCAGCGGTCGACCATCGCCATCATCTTGTCCATGTTGCCGGAGGTCTGCGCCTGGCGCAGACACTGCAGGCGGATTTCGTCCTGGCTGCCGGAGTAGTTGATCTCATACAGCTCGTGACGGCCGCCGAACTCGCTGCCGATGGCATCCCACATCAGTTTCAGGATCTTGATGCGCTCCACGTGGTCCATGCCGTTGGAGCCGCGCACGTATTTCGCCAGGTATTTATCGATCTGCGGGTTGTTGAGATCCCGGGCGCTGGACGGCAGGTAGATCAGGCCGCTGGTGACGTTGCGCTCGATGATATTTTTGATCTTCGCGTAGGCCATCGGTGCCATGACGCGGTAGGTTTGCAGCGCCGCGTGATCCGGCAGGTATGCGCCGTTCACCCACGGCGTTGCTTCCGAGCACATGGAGTCGCTCAGCGCCCAGAACATATTGCGCCAGGCCACCACTTCACCCAGATCGGCCTGTACGCCGCGGAACTCGGCCGTACCGGTGCACTCCAGCGATTTTTTCAGCAGGGCGGTGATGAAGTCGAGCTTCACCGCCAGACGTACGCAGGCCTGGAGAGGGTACATTCGCGCGAAGCCGCCCTCCATGGTCCAGCGGCGGCAGCGGTCGAAATCGCGGTAGATCAGCACGTTCTCCCACGGGATCAGCACGTTATCCATCACCAGGATCGCATCGTTCTCGTCGAAGCGGCTGGTGAGCGGGTAGTCGTAAGGGGAGCCGGTCGCGCCGGCCACCAGCTCGTAGGAGGCGCGGGAGATCAGCTTCACGCCTTCGGCATCCATCGGGGCAACAAACATCAGGGCGAAGTCCGGGTTGTCGCCCATCACCTGCGCCGAGCCAAAGCCAATCATGTTGTAGTGGGTCAGCGCCGAGTTGGTAGCGACCACTTTCGCGCCGCTGACGATGATCCCGGCGTCGGTCTCTTTTTCCAGTTTGATATAGACATCTTTCACTTCGTCGGCCGGCTTGTGGCGATCGATCGGCGGGTTGACGATAGCGTGGTTAAAGTACAGGCCGGTTTCCTGAATGCGGGTATACCAGTTGCGGGCGTTCTGCTCGAACTGACCATAAAAGGCCGGGTTAGCGCCCAGCGCACAGCCAAAGGCCGCTTTGTAGTCCGGGGTGCGTCCCATCCAGCCGTAGCTCAAACGTGACCACTCGGCGATGGCATCGCGCTGCTGACGCAGGTCGTTGGCACTTTTCGCGACGCGGAAGAACTTATGGGTGTAACCGCCGCTGCCGGTATCGGTGTTCCAGCACAGCGTGTCCTGCATGTCGGGTTTGTGCAGCGCATCGTACAGCTGCGCGACCGAGGCCGCCGCATTGCGAAACGCCGGATGGGTGGTCACATCTTTTACGCGTTCGCCGTAGATGTAGATCTCCCGGCCATCCTGCAGGCTCTTCAGGTACTCTTCGCCGGTTAACGGGCGGGTAGTGCTAGCGCGGAAATCTTCAGGTTTCATGGCGACCTCTTCAGTATTTATCGGATATTAAATGTTAAATTTATGTGTTGTTTTTGTTGTTTAATTGAAGCGTGAGAGAGGCGGGACGTGAAGGGACGAATGGGTCAACGACGGGTACTTTTCAGGCGGAGGTGAGAATTGTGATCGGGGTGGGTTTTGCCGGGTGGCGGCTTCGCCTTACCCGGCCTACGTTCTGTAGCCACCTACTTCTGGAAGCATGCTCGCAAAGTTCAAAGTAACCTGATGAAACACAAGGTTTTGGCTTTTTTTTGTGTTCGTTGAGTCGTAAGCTGCCTGTGTTGCGGCGATAACCGCAGCCGGGCGTGAGAACCTGAAAAATACGAGGTAACTTCCATTCATAATGTAAGGAGTGCCTTATGGCTACTATCCCAACCCCGTCTTACTCCCACTTTGAAGAAGACGTTCTCCACCAAATCATTACCCAACCCCTCCCGGCTTCGGCAGATCTCTTCGACGTCGCGGACGCGTGCGCCGCATTTGTTTGCGTCCTCATCGACACTCACGACGATGAAGCAAGCCATGCCCTGTACGGGCGTTTATTGCAGGCGTTAAACCAGTTTCGCCATCTTTGTGATGAGGATTTATCGCCGCATCTCATTGAGCAGCTGATCGCGGGTGAAAGCGTAACCTCGTGCATTCCCGATTGCTGGCAGGAGACCGCCACGCTGGTGGAGTATGCCCAGGCGCTTACCCAGGCATTGTTGAGCAATACGCTGCCACCACCGGTGGCAAAATCCTTAAAAGGGTTGCTGCATGACGTGGTGTATCTGTTGGCGGAATTTGTGAAGGAGCCGTACCTGACCGTGCATTGATTCTGTGCGCTCTGGTTGCCGGGTGGCGCTAACGCTTACCCGGCCTACGATCCGTAGCCCCGGTAAGCGCAGCGCCACCGGGGAAAAGCATTTAATAAATTAGCTTACCCATTCGTCCAGAACCTTTTCCAGTTTCTCTAGCGACTGAGCACGTTTATCCTCTGACATCCTGCCAACGTTGCGCAATTTCCATTGAATAGCTGGCAAATTTTTAATATGGCTTTCCGGCGCCCAATTCCAGTCAGGTGCGCCACGTTTAAATGACATCAAAAAATCGAAGTCTTGCTGAGTGAAATGCGCTTTCAACACGCTTAACATCCTTCCTGGAACTTCAACAAGCTCTTCCAGAGACACATTGTCAAAGGTCATGCCGCTAAATTCACTATGAAAGGGCTCGGTAATATCTTTCCAGCGTGGGCTGAGGATCTCGGACAACGGACGATTATGGCTGAGCAGGTAAGTAATAAAACCATTGAAAATAGCGCGGTCGATTCCTTGTGTATCCAGGAGCATTTTTACATCGTAAAAGTCTCTGGGATGCTGGCGATCCAGCGCAGCGCATAATTTGCCGCCATACAAATCAGGAAGTGAAACGACCGGGATCGTGGCAAACCCAAATTCGTCCTCTACGACTTCCACGACATCACGTTCTTGCGGGGGATACAATGTTCCCCGTGCAACCGGCGAGACTTCTATTTTAATTTGTGCATCGTCACTGGTGACAATTATGCGCATCTCATCAGAATTATTCGTTTGCAGCACCGCGCTTATCCCGGCTTGCATCTCCAGTTCAGTGGCGATGCGGCTAAGTGCTTCCCGTACCTTAGGTAGCGCCAATTCTCTGCTCTCCAGCGGAATATATGCAAGATCGATATCAACTGACAGACGGGGAAAATTGCGAATGAACAAATTGATCGCCGTTCAACCTTTCAGTGCAAAACAGGTCTCGTTAGCGACATAAGGCAGTGCTCGTACCAGCAAAGCGACCTGGCGGTAGTAGGGGGAGCTTCTATCCATAGTTTCTTCCCTTCGTAGTGAAATTTTCGGGCACGGTGATCTGGAATTGCGTGTTCAGCTTACCATTAGCAACGATTTGTCGGTTGCCCGACCCCAGGCCGACTTTGCTGATATCAACGCGTTTGAGCCACGCATGCTCATAGAAACTGGCGAAAAACAGATACAGACGCTTGGTTTGCACTGCCTGGCTGAGTACAAGCATTTCCTCTACTTTGCGCGGATTGAGATTAACGAGCCCCTGAAAAAGCTCGGCTGCGTGCTCAAATGAGATGTCCTGAGGCACCGTGCTTAACAGTTCATATGCTGCCAGTTCTGGCGCGCTGGCAGTTAATTTTTTCCCTGTTACCTCAAGATCAATACGGTATTTTTCATCCAGCTGCGGGAGCTTCAGGCCTGATATCACTCGCCATTCAACGCCGGGAAATTCTTTAAACCATTTCGGGAGTGGCGTTTTGTTTTCAACACTAAGCCAACATTGGCTCTGTTTAAGCTGCAGGTAATGGGAACGTCCTTGCCAGGACAAGCTGGTTAGTCCGGCGAGATAAACAGGGGCAGCAAGCTGGTTTTGCAGACACGCCAGCGCATCGCTCCAGTCTGGTTCACGCCCCGGGCGCGCATAAACACCGGCACGCAGTTTGTTTAACCAGCCATTTTGCGCATATTTAAATGCCAGAGATGGCGAGATGTTGTTCCGGGTCAGCCAGGATTGCAAAACCAGGCTTCCGGGAGAGGTGTTTTGCAGCAGCCAGTTTAATTTTGAGGACATAGATTCACTCAGGGTGTCACTATAATCAAAAAAGTAAACTATCCGCTGAGTGAGATGTCAAGAACATGCTTTTTCAATACTCTCCGCCACCGGGGAAACTCACGACACCGGCACTTTCTGCGCCCGATACATACTCGGCGAGCATCCCACCAGCCGGTTAAAAAACCGGGCAAAATAGGCCGGGTCTTTAAACCCCAGCTGCCAGGCAATTTCGCTGACCGTGTTGTCGGAGAAGAGCAATAGCCGCCTGGCCTCGCGCAGCTGGCGGTCGAAGATGAGGCGTTTTGGTGGCCGGTTGGCGAAGCGGCGACAGATGTCGGTCAGCCGCGACTCGGTGAGGTGCAATTCGCGGGCAAAATCCGGCACCGTCCAGTGCTGGTGGTAGTGACCGTCAACCATCTGGTTGAAACGCTGGAACAGTTTCAGCTCGCCGCGCATGCCGTTGGCGGCGTGATCGTCCAGAGGGGCGTTGCGCAGCAGTAGGGTAAATACCGCCTGAGCCAGCAGCGCCAGAGTATGTTCCCGCCCGGCAAGCTGGGCGGTGGACTCCCGTTCAATCAGCCGCCAGTAATGAGAGAGCGCCGCCAGCTCGTCGGGTTTATCGGCGAGCGACAGGCAGATCCCCGGCAGCCCGAAGGTCTCCCGGGTGCCGGGATAGAGCACCTCAAGCAGCGGCCAGATCAGATCCTCGTGCACCGTCAGCACGTGGCCGTCGCTGTCCGATTCGGTAAAGAACGCGTGCGGTACCGACGGCGGGGTGAGGACAAACAGCGGCGCCTGCACCGAGTAGCGATGATCGTCCAGCTGCAGCTCAATCTGCCCGGTATCGAGAAAGTGCATCTGAAAATAGTGGTCGTGGCGATGGGCCTGCATATCGCGGCCAAAAAAGGCCGCCATACGGCCAAAGGACTGATAATGCACATCGTCCGTCCCCAGACTCTCGTCGTACTCTTTGCTGATGTCGATATTGGCAATCGGGCTCTGGCACATAATCGCTCCTTAATGGATCTTCTGCGCCGCCATCCCCGGCGCGCTTTCACGGCTCTCCTGGCGGGTCATCGGGATCCGCGTCAGTACCAGCGCTCCCACCACCAGCAGTCCGGCCACGAACCACAGCCCGGAGCTGAAGCTGCCGGTGGCGTCGCGCAGAATGCCGATCAGCAGCGGGCTGACGGCGGAACCGACGTTGCCGATGGCGTTGATCACCGCCAGCGCCACCGCCCGGGACTGGAGGCTAATAACCTGATCCGGGGTGGTCCAGAAGATCGCCATGGCGGTAAACGACCCGGTTGAGGCCATGATGATGCCAAGCAGCTGGATCAGGCTGTGATCGGTCGCCGACGCCAGCAGCCATCCCGCCGCCGCAAACAGGTACGGCAGGATGGTGTGCTTTTTTCGCTCTTTCAGCCTGTCCGAGCGGCGGCTCCACCACAGCATGCCAAGGATGGTACAAAACTGCGGGATCGCCGCCAGCAGGCCAATCACGATGTTGCTGCTGCCGGTGTTAAAGCTCTGCAGGATCTGCGGCGTCCAGATGTTGATGGCGCTCAGGGTGTTGGTCAGACAGAAATAGGCCAGCGTGTAGAGCAGCACCGCCGGGGTCAGCACTTCACGTAGCGTCGAACGCGGCGTAGCGGCATGCGCCACGGCGTTCTCCTGCTCGCGGGCGATCATCGTTTTCAGGGTCTGCTTCTCTTCGTCGTCCAGCCAGGTGGCCTGATCCGGCGTGTCGTTCAGGAAGAACCAGGTCACCACGCCAAGCACCACCGACGGCAGCCCCTCCAGCAGGAACAACCACTGCCAGCCCTTCAGGTTCCACAGCCCATCCAGCGCCAGAATATAGCCCGAGAGGATCGAGCCCAGCATCATGGTCACCGGCATGGCGATCATAAACAGCGCGTTGGCGCGGGCGCGATGATAGGCGGGGAACCACCAGGTCAGATAGACCAGGATCCCCGGCAGGAAGCCGGCTTCGGCAATGCCCACCAGCATACGCAGAACGTAAAGCGTCTGCGGGCTGGTAGCGAACATGGTGCAGGTCGAGGCGATGCCCCACACCACCATGATCCCGGCGATCCAGCGGCGCGCGCCGATCTTCGCCAGCATGATGTTGCTGGGGATCCCGCACAATACATAGGTGACGTAAAACAGCGTGGCGGCCAGGCCAAACATGGTTGAAGTCAGACCCAGATCTTTCCCCATCGTCAGCCCGGCAAAGCCGATGTTGATGCGATCGAGGAACGAGAAAACGAACAGAATAAAGAGAAACACGATCAAACGACGGAACAGCTTATTAATGACGCGATGTTCAACGGCTTTATTATCTTGCAGGGTAGGGGTCGTCATGGTGCGCTCCAGATCTTACGTTTAGTAGACGGATTTATTGTTATTAACTGACGTAACCGGTTTATCGATAAAGCGTGCCGCCAGCGCCTCGGCGCCGCGGGCGAGCAGGGTGGTATCCACGCCGACGGCAACAAACAGCGCCCCGAGTTCGAGGTAGCGACGGGCCAGCTGTTCGTTGGCCATCAGGATGCCGGGGGCTTTACCCGCGGCACGGATCTGCGCGATCGCCTGCTCGATGGCGGCCTGCACCTCCGGATGCTGGGGGTTACCGGCAAAGCCCATGTCGGCGCTGAGATCCGCCGGGCCGATAAAGACGCCGTCCACCCCGTCCACGTCCAGGATTTGCGGCAGGTTCTTCAGCGCCTCGCGGGTTTCGATTTGCACCAGCACGCACATGGCCTCATTGGCCTGATGCAGGTAATCGGGAATGCGGTTCCAGCGTGACGCTCGCGCCAGCGCGCTGCCGACGCCGCGAATACCCGCAGGCGGATAGCGTGTCGAGCGCACCGCCAGACGCGCTTCGTCGGCATTCTGTACCATCGGCACCAGCAGGGTTTGCGCGCCCACGTCCAGCAGCTGTTTGATCTGCACCGGATCGTTCCACGACGGGCGCACCACCGGCTGGCTGGGGTAGGGGGCCACGGCCTGCAACTGGGTCAGGACGGTTTGCACGTTGTTGGGGGCGTGCTCGCCGTCGATCAGCAGCCAGTCGAAGCCTGCTCCGGCCAGCAGTTCGGCGCTGTAGCTGCTGGTCAGCCCCAGCCATAAGCCGATTTGCGGTGTTCCGGCTTTCAGGGCGTCTTTAAAGGCGTTATTCATGCTCTTTCCTTATACAAAGCGGCAGCTGATGGAGCCCATGTTGCCGTAATCGACATGGAAGGTGTCGCCCTTGCTGGCGGTGACCGGGCGGGTGAAGGAGCCGCCGAGGATGATCTGTCCCGGCTCCAGCTGCACGTCATACGGCGCCAGCTTGTTCGCCAGCCAGGCCACGCCGTTGGCCGGGTGGTTGAGCACCCCCGCGGCGACGCCGGTCTCTTCGATCACCCCGTTGCGGTAGAGCAGGGCGGAGATCCAGCGCAGATCCAGCTCGTCCGGGCGGATCGGGCGGCCACCGAGGATCACCCCGGCGTTGGCGGCGTTGTCGGAGATGGTGTCGAACACTTTGCGCGGGCGCTGGGTTTCAGGATCGATGTTGTGGCAGCGGGCGTCGATCAGCTCCAGCGCCGGGATGACGTAATCCGTGGCGTTATAGACGTCGAACATCGTGCAGTTCGGGCCGCGCAGCGGTTTCGCCAGCACGAAGGCCAGCTCCACTTCGATGCGCGGGACGATAAAGCGGTCGGTGGGGATATCGCTGCCGTCGTGGAAAAACATGTCGTCGAGCAGGGCGCCGTAGTCCGGCTCGCTGATCTGCGAGCTGGCCTGCATCGCTTTTGAAGTCAGGCCGATCTTGTGGCCCTTCAGGATGCGGCCTTCGGCGATTTTCAGGCTCACCCATTCGCGCTGCACGGCGTAGGCGTCTTCAATAGTGATCGCCGGGTAATCCAGCGAGATCGCGCGGATCTGCTCCCGGGTCTGTTCCGCCTGATGCAGGCGATGGGCAATCAGGGTATGGGTCTGTTTGTCGAGCATGGCGGTTTCCTGTGGCATTGCCGGGTGGCGCTGGGCTTACCCGGCCTGCGGTTCGGTGCTGCTGTGCCGGGTGGCGCTTCGCTTACCCGGCCTACGGTTCGGTGCTGCTGTGCCGGGTGGCGCTTCGCTTACCCGGCCTACGGTTCGGGGTCGTTGACGTTGTAGGCCCGGTAAGCGAAGCGCCACCGGGCATCAGGGCGCGCTACTTAAATAAGGCGTGCACGTTGTTCTGTTTGAAGTTCAGCGTCGGGTGCAGCTCTTCGATTTCAAACGACAGCGCCAGGTAACGGGCGGCCATCAGCCCGGCGAAATGGTCTTTAATCAGCGCAAACAGCATCTCACTCACCTGCTGACGGCTCTCAAGGCTGCGCCCGGCACCGATTTTCAGCGTCATATGCACAAAAGCGTAATCGTGCCTGCCGTCGGCCATCTGCCAGGTGTCCACCCAGTGCGCGCGGCTGCGGATCCCACCGAGGGGGAAGATCCCGGTGGCGGCCAGCGCCTCGTTGACGCGGGCAAACAGGCCCGGCAGGTCGGCCTGCTCACGGATGTTCTCGGTACATTCGACAATAAAGTGCGGCATGGGGCGTCCTTAAGCGGGCAGAGGGAAGACGGCGTTAACCTGGCCGGTGCCGGAGCTGGGGAACAGCTCGGTGAGAAACTCCACCTTACCGTCGTAGTTGTCCCAGCCGAGCATGCCGAGCAGCATCACCGTGTCGTGCATATTGCCTTCGCCGTAGCAGTAGTCGGCATACTCCGGCAGCATGCTGCAAAACTCCCTGAACTGGCCTTCGCGCCACAGCTTCACCACCCGCTCGTCCATCTGGCGATCGAACTCGCGGGTGTAGCTGTTCATCCCTTCCTCTGCGCGCTGGTCGTCGATAAAGCGGTGCGACAGCGAGCCGCTGGCCAGCACCGCCACGGTGCCGTCATATTTTTCGATGGCGCTGACAATGGCCTCGCCCAGCCTGCGGCTGTCGGCAAAGTCATGCACGGTGCAGAACGCCGAGATGGAGACCACTTTGAAGTGCTTATCGGCGTTCATGTAGCGCATCGGCACCAGGGTGCCGTACTCCAGCTTCAGGCTCGGGATGTTGTGCGCTTTGGCGCGCACGCCCATCGCTACCGCTTCGTCGGCAATCAGCTGGCCCAGCTCGGGGTTGCCGTCGTAGTCGTAGGTCATGTCGCGGATAAAGTGCGGCAGCTCGTTACTGGTGTAGATGCCTTTAAAATGGTCCGCACAGTTGATGTGGTAGGCGCTGTTTACCAGCCAGTGGGTGTCGAAGACGATGATGGTATCGACCCCCAGCTCGCGGCAGCGTCTGCTGATCTCTTTATGTCCGTCGATGGCCCCCTGACGGCAGCCAAAGTTTTTACCGGGTATCTCAGAGAGATACATCGACGGCACGTGAGTAATTTTTGCGGCCAACGCTAACTTGCCCATCTCATACCCCCCATTTTGGGATCGGATGATCGCCCATGGAGATACAGACGTTTTTCATCTCCGCGAACACCTCAAAGCTGTATTCCCCGCCTTCACGGCCGGTGCCGGAGGCCTTCACGCCGCCAAACGGCTGGCGCAGATCGCGCACGTTCTGGGTGTTCACAAACACCATGCCCGCTTCGATGTTGCGGGCCAGGCGCAGCACCTTGCTGACGTCCTGGGTCCAGATGTAGGAGGCCAGGCCGTACTCCACGTCGTTGGCCAGCCGCAGCCCTTCCGCTTCATCTTTAAATGACAGCAGGCAGGCCACCGGGCCGAAGATCTCCTCCTGGGCCACGCGCATGCGGTTGTCGACGTCCGCCAGCACGGTCGGACGCAGGAAGTTGCCGCCCTTCAGGTGGGCAGGCAGATCCGCCGGTTTGTCCGGCCCGCCCGCCAGCAGGGTGGCCCCCTCTTCAATGCCGAGGCGGATGTAGCCGGAGACCTTCTCCCAGTGCTGCTGGCTGATCAGCGCCCCGATCTGGGTGTTCGGATCGGTCGGGTCGCCTACGCGCAGACGGTTGGCGCGCTCGGCAAAGCGTTTGACGAATTCCGGGTAGATGCTCTGCTGGATGAAAATGCGCGAGCCGGCGGTGCAGCGTTCGCCGTTAATCGAGAAGATGGTGAACAGGGCGGCGTCCAGGGCGCGTTCGATATCGGCATCCTCAAAAATCAGCACCGGGGATTTTCCGCCCAGCTCCATCGAGTATTTTTTCAGTCCGGCGGTCTGCATGATGCGGCGTCCGGTGGCGGTGCCGCCGGTGAAGGAGACGGCGCGTACATCGTGATGGCGCACCAGCGCATCGCCTGCCGTTGCGCCGTAGCCCTGCACCACGTTCAGCACGCCCGCTGGAATGCCGGCTTCCAGCGCCAGTTCGCCCAGCCGGTCGGCGGTCAGCGGGGAGAGTTCAGACATCTTCAGCACCGCGGTATTGCCTAAGGCCAGGCAGGGCGCAACCTTCCAGGTGGCGGTCATGAACGGCACGTTCCACGGTGACACCAGGGCACAAACGCCTACCGGCTGCACCAGGGTGTAGTTGAGCATCTTGTCGTCGACCGGGTAGGTTTTGCCGTTCATCTGCTGGCACACTTCGGCGAAGAACTCGAAGTTGTGCGACGCCCGGGGGATCAACACGTTTTTAGTCTGGTGGATCGGCAGGCCGGTATCGGCGGTCTCCATCGCCGCGATCTCCGGCACGTTCTGGTCGATGAGATCGCCCAGGCGGCGCATCAGGCGCGCGCGCTCCTTCATCGGCAGGTTGGCCCATTTCGGGAACGCCGCTTTCGCCGCCTCTACCGCCTGGTTAATCTCGGCTTCACCCCCCGAAGCCACCTCTGCCAGCACCTCGCCGGTAGCCGGGTTGGTGGTGTGGAAAGTCTCGCTACCCGCCACGTTTTTGCCGTTGATCCAGTGGTTTATCTTTTTCATTACTTTGCCTCCTCGCTGACAATCCGGTTGACCAGACGGCCAACGCCTTCCACTTCCACTACCACTTCATCGCCCGGGCGCACGTCGGCCAGCCCTTTTGGCGTGCCGGTAGCGATCATGTCGCCCGGCTGCAGGGTCATAAACTCACTCAAATACGCGATCAGGAACGGGATGCTGAAGATCAGATCGGCGGTGCTGCCCTGCTGGCGCAGCTCGCCGTTGATCCAGGTGCGCAGGGTAAGGTTGTGCGGATCGGCAATCGCCGATTTATCGACGATCTGCGGGCCGATGGGCGTCAGGCCGTCGCGGCTTTTCACCCGCAGGTTCGGACGGTAGTAGTTTTCCAGGTAATCGCGGATCGCGTAGTCGTTGCAGACCGTGTACCCCGCCACGTACTCCATGGCGTCGGCTTCGGTGACGTTACGCGCGGTTTTGCCGATCACCACCACCAGCTCGGCTTCATAGTGCATGTACTCGACGTTGTCCGGGCGCACGGAAGTCTGGTTGTGCTCGTTAAAGGTGTTCGGCGCTTTGATAAATACCAGCGGCTCGGTGGGCGGTTTAAAGTCCAGCTCGCTGGCGTGATCGGCGTAGTTCAGCCCCAGGGCAAACAGCGTGCCGCTGGTGGAGAGCGGCCAGGCGAAGGTGCGTTCTTTTGCCAGCTCGCGGGCGTGAACCACGCTGTTTTCCAGCGTCGGCAGCCCTTCAGCCCGCACGCGCACGCGGTCGCCCGGGTGCAGGGCCACGCGGGACTGCGGGGTGCCCAGCAGAATGGCGTCGCCCGGATTGAGGGTGGCGAAGGCGCTCAGCTCGCTCAACAGGGTGGCGGCGTTGCGCTGCAGATCGGCAGTGCTCCAGCGATCCACTTCCCGGCCGTTGATCTCGGTGACGATCGTCAGGTTATCGACGTTATTAATCGACGCGCTTTCACCCACGGGGCAGAACCCGTCCCGGCATTTGGCTTTGATCGCCGGGCGGTAGAAGCTCTCCTCCGGCAGGCTTACCTCGTTCGCCAGCGCGTACCCGGCAATGTAGTCGGCGGCCTCTTCCGGGCTGATTTTGCTCGCGGTTTTACCGACAATCAGCGCGACCGTCGCGCCGCTCAGCACCTGTTCGCCTTCGGGATGCGGGATGGCATCGCCGGAGCGGATCAGGGTATTGCGCGGTTTGATAAACCAGACGGCGGTTTTCGGCGGCGTGTTGTAAGGGGGCTGGTTAAATGCGTCGCGCCAGGCGTCGAGCTGGCTGCGGTGATTGAGTGCCACCGCGAAAACAGTACCTTTCATTCCTTTCTCCTCTGGCCCGGTTAGCGGGTTTTGAGTTCATTAATATGTTAATGATTAGGTTTTAGCCCCTTGCTGTGCATTTGGCAAACAGAAGTAAATAATTTGTGATATCAATAACAATAAATTTACATGTGTTTTAATTTTCTGTTATAAATCAGTGGAATAATATTTTTATGTGATATCTGTTAGACTTTTCGTCCGCGCCGCGGGTGCCGGAAAGCCGCGTGAGGTATTGATTGTTTCGTTATTAATGATGTTGAGGTGGGAGCGCCATGCACGATTCGTTAACTATCGCACTACTCCAGGCGCGGGAAACCGCGATGACCTTTTTTCGCCCGATTATCAAGCAGCACAACCTGACGGAGCAGCAGTGGCGGATCGTACGCGTGCTGGCGGAACACCCGTCGATGGATTTTCACGATCTGGCTTTTCGCACCTGCATTCTGCGTCCGAGCCTGACCGGCATCCTCACGCGCATGGAGCGCGACGGGCTGGTGCTGCGCTTAAAGCCGCTCAACGACCAGCGCAAGCTGTACGTCTCCCTGACGCAGACCGGGCAGAAGCTGTATGAAACCGCGCAGGCGCAGGTGGAAGAGGTTTACCGGCAACTCGAGGCGCAATATTCGCCAGAGAAGATGCAACAGCTGACCGCGCTGCTGCGGGAGTTTATTGCACTGGGCGATCGGCATAATGCCAGACAGGAAGATGAGTAGGGCCGTTCACTCATCAGCACGATTTCCGTAAAGTTTTCGCTTCCCAGGCCGAAAATTCTGTACCTGTCTGGTGGAATGAGAAATCATGTTAAATCGTATCAAGATTGTTACCAGCTTATTGCTGGTTTTGGTTATTTTTGGCCTTTTACAACTCACATCCGGTGGTCTTTTCTTTAATGCCTTAAAGCATGACAAAGAAAACTTCACCGTCCTGCAAACCATTCGTCAGCAACAATCCACGCTTAACAGCAGCTGGGTCGCGTTGCTGCAAACCCGTAACACCCTGAACCGCGCGGGTATCCGCTACATGATGGATCAGAACAACATCGGTAGCGGTGCGACCGTAAACGATCTGATGCAGATTGCTTCTGCTTCCCTGAAGCAGGCGGAAAAAAGCTGGGCGGAATACGAAGCCCTGCCGCGTGACCCGCGTCAGAGCGAAGGCGCCGCGCTGGAAATCAAACGTAACTACGACATCTATCACGGTGCGCTGGCCGAGCTGATCCAGCTCCTGGGCGCAGGCAAGATTAACGAGTTCTTCGATCAGCCGACCCAGAGCTACCAGGACGGTTTTGAGAAGCAGTACGTTAACTATCTGCAGCAGAACGACCATCTGTACCAGACTGCCGTCGATGACAGCAACAGCTCCTACAGCCAGGCCATCTGGATCCTGCTCAGCGTGCTGATCCTGGTGCTGGTGGTGATCGTTGCCGTCTGGGGTGGCATCCGTCACGCCCTGATCGTGCCGCTGAACCGCCTGACCGACAGCATTCGCCATATCGCCAGCGGCGACCTGGTGAAGCGCATCGAGGTGGAAGGCTCTAACGAGATGGGGCAGCTGGCCGATACGCTGCGTCATATGCAGGCTGAACTGATGCGTACCGTGGGCGACGTGCGTAATGGCGCCAATGCCATTTACAGCGGTGCGAGCGAAATCTCCATGGGCAACAACGATCTCTCCTCCCGTACTGAGCAGCAGGCCGCTTCCCTGGAAGAGACCGCTGCCAGCATGGAAGAGCTGACCGCTACCGTGAAGCAGAACGCCGAGAACGCCCGTCAGGCAAGCCATCTGGCGCTGAGCGCGTCCGAAACCGCGCAGAAAGGCGGTAAAGTGGTGGATAACGTGGTGCAGACCATGCGTGACATCGCCGGCAGTTCGCAGAAGATTGCCGACATCATCAGCGTGATCGACGGTATTGCTTTCCAGACCAACATCCTGGCGCTGAACGCTGCGGTTGAAGCGGCGCGTGCCGGTGAGCAGGGTCGTGGTTTTGCGGTGGTGGCCGGTGAAGTGCGTAACCTGGCGCAGCGCAGCGCCCAGGCAGCCCGCGAGATCAAGAGTCTGATTGAAGACTCCGTGGGTCGCGTTGAGCTGGGTTCTACCCTGGTTGAGAGCGCCGGTGAAACCATGGGCGAGATCGTCAGCGCGGTGACCCGCGTGACCGACATCATGGGCGAAATCGCCTCTGCTTCTGACGAGCAGAGCCGCGGTATCGACCAGGTGGGTCTGGCGGTCGCCGAGATGGATCGTGTGACGCAGCAGAACGCCTCGCTGGTGCAGGAATCTGCGGCAGCGGCGGCGGCACTGGAAGAGCAGGCGAGCCGCCTGACTCAGGCGGTCGCGGTGTTCCGTATTCAGCAGGAGCAGCAGAAAGCCCGCGCGCACGCGGCGGTAAAAACCGTCGCAACGCCGTTAACGACGCGTAAAGCGGCCGTTTCCGACAGCGGTGATAACTGGGAAACCTTCTGATGTAAAAAAGCGCCCTGTTCAGGCAGGGCGCGTTTAGTTGCCGGGTGGCGGCTTCGCCTTACCCGGCCTACAAGACCGTAGGCCCGCGCAAGCGCAGCGCCGCCGGGCAATGCTCGTTACCCTTCGGCGTTCACCACTTTGATCTCCACCATGCCGATCCCCAGCTGGCGCGGAGAGTGACCCAGGATATTTCCCTCGTTGGTGGACTCCGGTGCCGGAGGCACAATCACCAGCGTATTGCTGCGCGACGGGTTGTCGAAATGCAGCGTGGTAGTGGTGACGTCATTACCGAGGGTCAGGGTTTGCTCTTTATCGCCTATCCGCACCGGAATAGGTTTATTGGCGTTTGGCCCCCAGGCTTTGGCGGTGATCACCAGGTCGAATTTCGTCGGCAGCGGCTGGTTGTATTCGATTTTCACCTCATTCCCCAGCTGGGCGTTAGACCAGCGTCCCCAGGATTCCGGGCGGGAAATGCCGCTGAACTGCTTCACCTCTTCCGGCGCACCGGCGACGTTAAAGATGAAGCTATCAGCTTTGTAGCGAATATCGTTATCGGACACTCTCAGCGTATCAACGTTATGCTGATACCGGTCAGTATTGATGACGGTATCTTTAAAGGCCGTTTTGCCCTTCCAATGCGCTTTATCGACACGCTGCACGGTTTGCTCGCCACCCAGCTGGCCCTGAGAAACACACCAGTCGGTGGAGAGCGCCAGCGGCGGCGACCACAGTTGACCCATCTTGTAGCAGCGATCGACCCAGACGAAGTTATCCCGCGGGGCGAAGTCGGCCAGCTGGTAGCGCAGCGGGGTCGAGTATTCGCTTTCCGGCATCGGTTCGACGCGCTTATCGGAGACGCGCAGCAACAGCGGCAGACGGAAGTGGCTCCCTGAGAACGCCATCATGCTTTTCTGACTGTCGATGGTGAAATCTTTCAGCTCTCTCGGGAAATTCCACAGGCGGATAACGTCCGGTTTCCACGCCAGCATTTTGTCCTTCATGTTGAGGAATACCTCTGACAGCGACTGCCCGGAGAGGCTGCTGCGGCCGAGGCCGATAAAGTTATCCCCGCCGAGAATATCCAGCACCGTTGCGCCGTTATCCATAGTGTTGCGCTTAACGGCCATGACCTCCTGCTGAGGTTTGTCGCCACGCAGGATAAAGAACAGGTTGCTGCGATCCTGCTTGTTGAGCGCATCCCAGGCGGTGTTCTTCATCGCCAGATGATCGGAAGAGACCACAATGACCGTATTTTTAAAGTACGGCGAGGCTTTGATTTTTTCGATCAGCGCCGCGATATGCTCCTGGCTACAGCCCACCGCGCTGAACGACTGATTCGGTTTACCGTCAATCGCGTAGCTCTTGCGCTGGCAGGTGCGGGAGATAAAGCCATCCGGGTGGTGGGTATCTACCGTCAGGGCAAACAGCGAGAAGCGTTTGCCGGACTGCGACAGCTCCTCGAATTTTTTCCAGGTTTCATCCAGCACCGTGTCGTCGTAGAAGCCCCAGTCGTTGCGGTATGCCGGGTCCGCGACGGTGGTTTTTAACTCCTCTGCGCCGTACAGGTGGTCAAAGCCGTGGGACTGCAGGAAGACGTCTTTCCCGGCGAAGCGCAGGTTGGCACCCTGCATGAAATAGTTCTCGTATCCGGAATTTTTCAGGATATCGCCAAGGCAGATATTCTTCGGGAAGAAGCTGGAGACCGAGGCCGAGGCGTTGCCTTCAAAGGGCGCGAACAGCGGGATGCCGCACTGAGACGCGACCATCCCGGCGATGGTGTAATCGGTGCCCGGTAGCTGTGCGGTGTGGCTGAAATCGATCCCTTCGTTCTTAATGGCACCCAGTTCCGGGGCGAGGTCCGGGAAGGCATTATTATCGAAATAGGTGCGCTCAAGACTTTCGCCATAGATATAGACGAGGTTGAGTTTCGGGTTGGGGATCGTTTTGCCCGGCTCTTTGTAATACGCCGCAAAGTCGGGATCGCCGTCGCGCGACTGCGATTTCACCAGCTCGGTGATCTGATGGAACGCCGGGCTGGCATCCACCGAGGCGAGCGCCAGCACCAGCGCCAGCAGGCTGTAGCCGAGGTGATGTGGATGATGACGGCGGCGACGCAGGATCCAGCCCAGCAGGGCAAACACGCCCACCAGCGCAACCACCACGCCAACACCCGGAAGTATGTACTTACTAACCCCAGCGCCGGTCAGGCTGTTGGTCAGGGTATAGAGGACGGCATCGTTAATACCATCCCCGGTAAAATAGTCGCTGGCGTAGAGAGTAATGTTTAAAACGACAAAAAGCCCCAGCACCAGAAGGGTGACGGCAAACCACCAGGTATTACGTCCCGCCTTGCGGGCATAAATCACCACCGAGGCGATAAACAGGGCAACAGAAATAAACTCTGACAACAACTTATCCTCAATAAGGGCAGTCGCTGGTTAGCGGACTAACTGTATAATTTTTGGGTGATACAATGTAATGGCGATGCCATTTAGCTGCAATTGTAGTGTCACGGAATTGTGCTGTTGTTAGGATTTGGTTTAGAAAACGCAATGTTTGACGGGCGTCGCTTTATGCAGAAGGGATAAAGGCCGCGACTCTCGTCGCGGCGCAGGGGGATCAGGAGATAAAGCTGAGCCCCTGTTTCAGGACAAAATCACAGGCCTGGGCTTTGACCTTTTTCGCCAGCGGCGTGTTGCCGATGGTTTCCAGATTAAGCTGCTCGCCGTTATTCGCATTCAGCAGACCCTGGATCCCTTCCAGATAGTTGGTGTCCTGCTGCTGCTCTTGCGGGGTTTCCAGCCCCAGTTTCCCTAATACCTGATTTTTAATATTGGTGGCATCGGTCATCGAGGCCAGCTTCTCTTTGGCGCAGTATTCAAGGATCCCGGCCGCGTTATTCATGTTGCTGGCGCTGAGCGACTCGGTGCCGCTGTTGAGCAGGCCGGTCAGCGAGGAGAGGGAGAGGCCGCCGTTCTGGGATGTGGTGGTACTGGTGCTGTTGTTGCCCGCGCTAAGCTGGCTGGCGGCGCTGTTGAGCGTATCCTGCCAGGAGGAGGCCGCCTGTGCCGCGCCGGTGACCAGCAGGGCGCTTACTGCGGCGCTGAGAAGAAAATGTGTTTTCATAAAGGCTACTCTGTCGATGGCCCGCCGGGGCGGAATGGCTGGCAGTATAAACCCCCGCGGCACCCGACTTCCCGGGAAAATATCCTAATACTCTTTACCGGTAACGCGGCTGCGATAGCTTTCCCAGTCAAAAATCACATACAGGCTGTTGCCGAGCTTCATGCGATCCATCACCCGTTCACCCAGCAGGCGGGTCATCTCATCCACGTTGTGGTTGGTGAGCATGCCGGTAGGGCGCTTGGAGGAGGAGCGACGGTCAACGATCTGGTTGATGATCACTTTTTCATAGCGTGATTCGGTCTGTACGCCGATCTCATCGATCACCAGCAGATCCACGTTACTCAGATCGTTCAGCAGCTGCTCTTCGCTGGTTTCCCGGTTGCTGAAGGTATCTTTCATCGCCGACATGATATCGGCCACGGTGATAATCAGCACCGATTTGCCCCGCAGCAGCAGCTCATTGCAGATCGCCGCCGCAAGGTGGTTTTTGCCGGTGCCCGGCTTGCCGCTGAAGATAAAGCTGGCGATATTGCCGTCAAATTCCTCGACATACTGGCGCGCCTGTTGCAGGGCTTTTAGCTGCCCCTGGCTCTCGACTTTATAGTTATCGAAGGAACAGTTTTGATGCAGGGGGCGAATACCGGAGCGGTTAAAGGTGCGCTGCATTTTCATGGCGCGGTTCTCACGCGCCAGCGCTGCGGCGCGGATCTCACCCTGCTCCTTCTGCCACGCCAGCAGCTCTTCGCCGGTGGTAAAGGCCGGTTTGACGTTGGCGGGCATCATCTTTTGCAGACGCTTCATCAGTTCGCCGAACTCTTTCATTTGGCACCTCGGAATCCGTGGGGGATCTGTTTATCCGGTTCTGAAAAGGCATTCACGTCGCGTTTAGCCTGCCCGCCGCTGCTGGCCCGGTTGATCTGCACGCTGCGCGCCAGCTTTTGCTGCCACTGGATATGATGGAAGACTTTTCCTTCCGCCTGCCAGTAAGCGGTGAAGGCGGCCAGCTCTTCCGGGGCAACAGGCTGGGTGAGGGCGATGCCCCACAGCGCCGCCTGGCGTTGAAAATCGGGGTCGGGCTGCCAGCCGTTATACATGGCGAATTTGCCCATCGGCACCGCAACCGGCGCGCTGGTGGGTTCGTCGAAGAATTGCGTATCCAGAGTGACATCGCTGGTCGGGCGCGACAGGCGCGCTTCCAGCTCCAGCAGCTGGGCCAGACGCTGTGGCGTGATCGCATAAAAAGCCGGTGTGTTATCGGCAAAAACGGCGACAGTACCGCCTTCAGCATTGGCCAGCACGCCGCGGGGATCGTGCATAAAGGCATCAATGCCAGTGACGCTGGTGGTCAGGATTCTGGAGGACATAATACTTCTCTACTGGATTACTGCGGACGTGATATGGGCTTATGGTAGCACAGAGAGGAGGGGGCAGGCAGGGGTCTGACAACCGCTCTCTGCCCCCCTGAAAAATCAGGAGATAATGTTCAGCGTCACATCAATATTGTTGCGGGTGGCGTTGGAGTACGGGCAGACAATATGCGCCGCATCGACCAGCTTTTTCGCCTCGGCGGCGTCCATACCCGGCAGGTGGATATTCAGTTTCGCTTCAATACCAAACCCGGTTGGCAGCGGACCGATCCCCACCTCCCCTTCGATAAAGGCATCCTGCGGCAGGGTGATTTTGTCGCGGTTAGCCACAAATTTCATCGCGCCGAGGAAACAGGCTGAATAGCCTGCGGCAAAGAGCTGTTCCGGGTTGGTCACTTCACCGCCCGCGCCGCCCATCTCTTTGGGGACACCCAGTTTGACATCCAGAACGCCATCGGACGATGTCGCGCGGCCATCACGGCCCCCGGTGGCTTTGGCTTTGGCGGTATAGACAACTTTATCTAAAGACATGGCAGGTTCCTTATTTCAGGGTTGTGTGCAAGCTATGGACAGGTATAACGCAAGGCAACCTGAACCGCCATCTTTCGGTAGTGCTGACGCTGGGCCAGCTCATCGGCCCCGTCCTCAAACAGCAGGGTGAAGGTGTAGCTGTTGGCCACATAGTGAAAGCTGAAGCTGCTGATCAGGCGGTGCAAATCGCGGGCGTTCACCGTCTGGTTAAACAGCTGCTTCGCTTTGCCACGCTCAAGGATCGTTTCCAGCAGATCCAGCGCGCTGCGATTCACCTGGCGCAGTAGCGCCGACTGCTGCATAAACCGCCCGCGCTGCATGTTCTCCATGCAGATAATACGGATGTAGTCCGGGTGGTCAGCATGATAATCAAAGGTGGTTTCGACCAGATGTACCAGGGCTTCAACCGGCGGCAGCGCATCCAGACTGAGCTGCTTTTCACTGGCGCGGATCTGGGTGTAAACATACTCCAGCACCAGCAAATAGAGGTTTTCTTTGGTTTTAAAGTGATACACCACCATGCGTTTGGTGGTGCCTGCCTTCTCGGCAATCTGCTCCATGCGCGCGCCGTTCAGTCCGTACTCGGCAAACAGCGAGAGGGCGCTGAGAAAAATTTTATCTTTCAGGCGGGATCCGTCGCTGTTTTCTGCGTGTTCGCTGTCAGGGGTAGACACATCCGTTCCTTACTTAGCCACATGAGGACAGAGGATTATCGCCATGCCAGCGGGATAACACAACTCTCAGACCCGGGGGCGCTTGCGGTAGAGCCAGAGCCCGGGGATCGACAGCCCGATGGAGAGCGCGCCGACAATCGACGAGGCTTTCAGGAAGTTGGTTAACAGCATGATCATCTGCGCTTCGCTGTAGCCAAAATGGCTGATTTTTACCGCCGAAATCATCGCGGTATAGGCCGAAATGCCCGGAAACATCGGAATGACCGCGGCGACGGTAAAGACCTTGGGGTGGGCCAGATACCAGCGCGACCACTGGATCCCGATGCTGCCGACCAGCATTGAGGCCATAAAGGTCGACCATTCGATATTCAGCCCGGCGGTCATCATCGCCATGCGCGTGCCATGCCCTATCGCCCCCAACAGTGCACACCACGGCAGCGCGCGGCGGGGGACGTTAAACACCATGGCAAACCCCACTGCCGGGATGGCCGACAGCATCATGTCCTGGGCCAGCGCCCACAGAAAATCGATCACGCCCATCCGCGGAGCCCCCATAAGGTCATGGCCATCACCACCCCGATACAGGTGGCGAGCGTCAGTAAACTGGCAATCGCCCAGCGCGCCAGGCCAGTATTGATGTGCCCTTTAAACATATCGGCCACGGCATTAATCAGCGGAAATCCCGGCACCAGCAGCAGCACGCTGGCTGCCATGGCGATGGTCGGCGTGCTGGTGAAGGCGGGTATCCGCAGCAACAAACCGGAAACCGTTGTCGCGACAAAGGCGGTAATGCAGAAATTAATTTGCGGGTGCAAATGCCGGTGCGTCAGTAGCTGGCGTACATACATGGCGAGGAAGCTGGCGATAAAGGTAATAAAGGCGCCGTCCCAGCCGCCATTATTGAGTTTGCAGAAGCAGGCGCAGGAGAGACCGACCATCAGCACGACCAGCCAGCGCGGATAGCGTAGCGGCTTGATTTGGCTGAAGCGTTTTTCGATCCCCTGCGCATCCAGCAGCTTATGTTCCGCCATAATGACGATGTGCTGCACTTCGGTCACCACGTGCATGTTGATCCCGCGATCGTGGTTTTTGCGCGTTGAGGTCAGACACTGGCCCGCTTTAATGGTGGTCAGCACGATGGCATTGGATGAGATTGAACTCTCCACGCTGTCCATGCCCAGCGCCAGCCCCAGACGGGTGGAGAGCTCCTCGACCAGGGCGCTTTCTGCGCCGTGCTGCAATAAAAAAAGGCCGCACTGAATACACAGTCGCGTGGCGGCGCGTTGTGATGATTGATCTGCCTGCATCTGTTGCCCTGAGGAGAGAGTGACGATTGGATGATCCTGATGTCTACTTTTAGCACACAACCCGGTGTCGCTTGCTCTGGGTCAGATCAAGGTTTAAGCAGATTCGTGCTCGCTGTATTAGTGAAAAACAGCCTCAATAATTATTAATCTCTATGCTTTTTATATTAATATATTTATTTATTTTATATTTAGAATATCTAATTTGCTGTTTTTGAAAATATCACGGGGTAGGGGTTAACATTTAATGCTAATTTTGCAATATTAATGCCGTTTTTGGCGGTGTATAAATTTGTGATGCTGGTTCTTATCGCACTCTCATTTCGCTCAGTTAATGAAAAAGGAAAACATTACATTTTTACGTCGCCCTGTTAAACAAACAGGTATTTCAATTGGATGAATGACGTGGAATGGCCGTATGAATGGATTCGGAGCGAAAATGCCGTCAATAAGTTGTAAGAGCGTAATAATAATCAGTAAATCACCCATAATGCAAACCGGTCTCGGCAGCATTATGTCACGCTATTTTCCGGATTATGAGCGCGCATTTTGCCGGTCTCAGGAAGAGCTGACGTTTCTTCAGTTACGCCGCGCCATCGTGGTCATCGTGGATATCTCAGGCGACCAGCGTAATCCGCGTAGCCACTGCGATCAATATTACACATTACAGAACCAGTATCGGGATATTCACTGGATTTATCTGGTTCCGCGCGCCATTTATCCCCTCGCCGTCGAACTCTTAATGCGCCCGGAAAGTTCCTTACTTTCCGATATAGAGCCCATTGAAAGTTTAGTGAAAGCCATTCGATCCGGGAGCGAGCACGCGGAGCGTATTAGCCAGACATTATTAAAACCCGAGCCGGAAGAGTTTAATGACAATCAGGATGATGTCATGTTGACCTTTTCGGAACGAAAAGTACTGCGCCTGCTTGGCAAAGGATGGGGGATTAATCAGATCGCTGCATTACTGAAAAAAAGTAATAAAACAGTGAGTGCGCAAAAAAATAGCGCGATGAGACGACTCTCCTTAACCAGTAATGCCGAAATGTATGCGTGGATTAATAGCACCAAGGGAATGAAAGAGCTGAGTTTATTCTCAGCCTATGGAGAGCAAGACGAATGGAAAAGAGCGCTACAAAAAGACATATCGCTATCGTCGAAAAGTGCATGATGAGTGCTATGGGGTTGAAGCATCTTTTTGCCAACCCATCACTTAATGGCTACGAAATACATCTTTTTAGTAACATCGCCAGTTTTCAGTCCACACTTAATTTTGTCCCGTATTCATCGCTGATTTATTCACTCTCTGATGAGCGAGAAGAGCGGCGCAACTGTCTGGTGTGTCTCAAGGAAGTGGCTGCCACCCACGGTATGATTCAGCGAATTGTACTGGCCTCAGACGCGCGAGAAGCGAGCCTGATGAATCAGCTTTCCCCTTCACGTCTGCACGGAATCGTTCTCAAATCCGATCCGCTGGCCGCTCTACAGGAGCAGCTGGGTAAATTGTTGAATGAGACCCGACGGGTGAATGACAGCATAAGCAATCACTGGAACATTCATCGCGGACGGTTGCTAAGCCCGACCGAACGCGCCATTTTGCAATTTATGTCGTGTGGCTTTTCCATCCAGGAAATTGCCACCCGACTGGAACGCAACATCAAAACTATTCGTGCGCATAAATTTAATGCCATGATGAAACTTGGCGTGCACTCCGACGTGGGGTTACTGGATGCGGCCGATATTCTGACGCATTTCCCGGTACCGGATCACCGGACACCACGCTTCCTCTCTGCACTTCAGTCCTGATCCAGGATCTCCCGCCCGCGCCAGACCTGGATCTGGCTCGGATTTTACTGACAGACGTCCACCCAGGTTGCTTTAGTGAGCTCGGCCATTCTCTGTGGGGAGATGCGCACCGCGCTGTGAATGGCACCTGCGGCGGGCAGGACTTCGGCATACTCCCTGAGCGAAACATCGCAGTAGATCGCCAGCGGATTTTCCAGCCCGAAAGGGCATACGCCGCCAACGGGATGTCCGGTAATCGTCACCACTTCATCGCTGCTCAGCATGCGGGCTTTCGCCCCAAACGTCTGCTTCAGCTTTTTGTTATCCAGGCGCGCGTCACCTTTGGCAACAACCAGAATCACCTCATCTTTAATTTTCAGCGACAGCGTTTTCGCTATCTGACCCGGCGCGACATTATGCGCCTCGGCAGCCAGCGCAACGGTAGCGGTACTTTGACCCAGCTCGATGACTTCAACGTCAGGGGCATGGTCAGCAAAAAACTGGCGCACAGACTGCAAACTCATTGTTTCCTCCAGAAAAATACTCTGCGTAATCTGTCATAAGAAATTATGCTCTGTAAATATTCCCTAAGTAACAAAACTCCAACATCAGCGATTTCTGGATCCTCTTCACATTCACGGAAACCGGTTACAGTAACCGGTTGCAGACCGTGAAGCAGAGATTAATACTGATTACGTCATTTCCCCTGTATCCAATAATAAGAGTCGATTATGAAACCTATCCGTTTGAGCAGTACCGCTGGTATACGAACCAGCAAGGTGGTGAAAGTGGTATATGGAACACCGTGCGGCGTAATCGCGCCCGAAACGATCGTCTGACAGGAGAGCCGTTATGTCTGCCAACCATGCTGCGTTTAACCTGATATTCCGCTTTGTTGAAAACTATGTCAGCCCCATTGCCGGACGCATCTCTTCCCAGCGTCACGTGATGGCGATCCGCGACGGTTTTATCTCCGCCATGCCGTTTATGATCGTCGGCTCGTTCTTATTAGTTTTTGCCTACCCGCCATTTTCACCGGACACAACCTGGGGCTTTGCCCGCGCCTGGCTGGATATGGCGAAACAGTTTGAAGGCCAGATCCTGACCCCCTTCGATATGACGATGGGGGTGATGTCACTCTATATATGTGCTGCTATCGCCTACAACCTCGGCAAACACTACGTTAAGTCGCACCAGCTCGATCCCTTCATGTGCGCCATGCTGTCGCTGATGGCCTTCCTGCTGATTGCTGCGCCAAAAACCAAAGGTGCATTGCCGGTAGACAGCCTCGGTGGGACGGGGATCTTCACCGCCATTCTGGTGGCGATCTACTGTGTGGAGATGATGCGTTTTCTGAAGGCGCACAATATCGGTATCCGCCTGCCCGATCAGGTGCCGCCGATGATCAAAAACTCCTTCGATCTGCTGATTCCGGTGCTGGTAGTGGTGTTAACCCTTTATCCGCTAAGCCTCTTTATCCAGTCTGAGTTTGGCATGCTGATCCCGCAGGCGATTATGGCCATCTTTAAGCCGCTGGTCTCCGCAGCGGACTCCCTGCCGGCGATCCTGCTGGCGGTGCTGATTGGTCATCTGCTGTGGTTTGCAGGCATTCACGGGGCGGCGATTGTCTCCGGGATGCTGCAGATGTTCTGGCTGACTAACCTCGGGATGAACCAGACCGCGCTGGCGCAGAGCGCGCCGCTGCCGCACATCTTTATGGAGGCGTTCTGGACCTTCTTCATTGTGATTGGCGGCTCCGGAGCAACAATGGGGCTGGTGTTCTGCTACCTGCGCAGCCGCTCGGCGCACCTGCGTTCGATTGGCCGTCTGAGCGTGGTGCCGAGTATTTTCAACATTAACGAGCCGGTGATTTTTGGTACGCCGATCGTGATGAACCCGGTGTTCTTCATTCCGTTCCTGCTGGCTCCGATGGTGAATGCGGTGCTGGCGTGGGCCGCGATGAAGCTGGATCTGATTGGCCGCGTGATCTCCGTGGTGCCGTGGACGGCGCCTGCACCGGTGGGTGCGGCATGGGCGTTGGGCTGGGATTTCCGCGCGGCGGTACTGGTGGTACTGTTAGCCCTGGTCTCCGCCATCATCTACTACCCGTTCTTTAAAGTGTACGAGAAGCAGCTGCTGGCGCAGGAGGCTGAAGAGGCCCAGCGTGCCGAAGAGGAAAGTCAGCAGGTGGCGTAATAAAAGCGAAACGGCAACCCAGGTTGCCGTTTTAGTGTGTGCCCTCAAGCCCGCACGGAACTATTTAAGCGTGCAGTCGCCGCATTGCTGAACATCCGGCAGGCGATAGCGCTGACAGCAGGTGCGGCGCACCAGCAGCCCGTCGCGCGGAACCACAGTGCGGTAAAGCGGGTTATCACGTCCATCCGACAGCTGACGAGCGAAGAAAATGGCCTGGCGCAGCGCGTCGACCTTCTCATCACCCAGCAGGGTTTTCATTTCGTTCAGATACCAGTGAATTAAATACCCGGTATTGCTCCAGATAAGTTTGCCGTTGATCTCACCCGTCTCTTCCAGCGCCTCAACCACCGGGATCAGTGCCCGGGTAATCAGCACTTCTATTCTTTGCTGCGCAGAAAGCGAGGTTGTGTGGCTGTCTTCCTGGACGTCGATCCAGAAGCAGGCGGCGCGCCCGGTTTCGTGAAACTCAACGTGGAAATGTTCAGGGGAGAGATCCAGCGCCACATCCTGGGTAAGCAGGGCCAGCATCATCGGCGGCACCATCAGCCCGATATACCATTGCGCCCACAGCGACAGCAGCGGCTTATTCTCGCGCGCCAGCGTCGGTTGATTGCGGTAGATATGATCGGAGTAAGTCGCCAGCAACGACTGCAGTTCAGCAGGGCGTTGCCACTGCGCCAGCGTCAGGGCGTGATGCGGAGGGGGCTCATCCAGCTTGATGACATCCAGCATATGCGCACGCGTCTCGGCAATGGCGTCACGCACCGCATCCGCAAGCCCTGAAGGCCCGGTCGGAAGGCGGGTTTGCCAGATAACATTCTCAATGACGTGTGCAGAGCGTATGGCCATAATTGGGCTGGATAAAAATCTAAATGATAATGATTGCCAATCCTAACTATAGATAAAACCGTGCGCAAGATTTTTTACACAATTACGTCCTACGCTGACAAATGAGAAATTATATCATATGATATTGGTTATCATTATCGAAGTGAGAGACGGATCATGTTGAGCAGAGCGTTAGGGAGTGGCTGGGGAGTGATACTGCCGGGGGCGATGATTGCCGGGCTGGCCTTTATCGATCTGTCGCTGGCGGTCTGGAAACTGATTATCGTGTCGGGATTGCTGATGTCATCCGCCATGATCTGGCATAAACAACTGCGGCACTTTGTGCTGCTGCCATCATGTGTAGCGCTTATTGCGGGAATGTGGGTTCTGGCGATGAATCTGAACTGAAGGGATAACAAGAGAGAACGTCAGGAGAGATAAGATAATTGGTGCGAGGGGGGGGACTCGAACCCCCACATCCTAAGGACACTAACACCTGAAGCTAGCGCGTCTACCAATTCCGCCACCTTCGCACAGTCATCTTATTTTGTTGATATCGCCTCGTTGGTGCGAGGGGGGGGACTCGAACCCCCACATCCTAAGGACACTAACACCTGAAGCTAGCGCGTCTACCAATTCCGCCACCTTCGCCCAGTGCGAGCAATATCAATCATGGTTGTTGGTGCGAGGGGGGGGACTCGAACCCCCACATCCAAAGGACACTAACACCTGAAGCTAGCGCGTCTACCAATTCCGCCACCTTCGCATACCAACGATACAAAAAAGTATCGCAACCACGGAGGCGCATTCTAGATGTTTTCAGCTGTTCGTCAACTGATAATTGTGCTGGATGTTTTTTTTGTTGCAAAAATGGCCTGATCGGGCAGATCAGGCCGGAGGGAGACGTTATTTCTTCGCCTGACGGGTCATGATCGCGCGGTAGATCTTAAAGCGGCCGGTCTGGGCCAGCACTTCGTGGAAGCCGAAGACTTCATCCAGCACTTTCGGATACGGCAGGAAGGCGTTCGCCACGATACGCAGCTCGCCGCCGCTGTTCAGATGGCGCACTGCGGTGCGGATCAGCGTTTGTGCTGCTTCGAGGCTGGTTTCCATCCCGTCATGGAACGGCGGGTTGGAGATGATCATATCGAAACGGCCGGTCACGTCGGAGAGCACGTTGGAGGCAAATACTTCGCCCTCAATGCCGTTTGCGGCAAGCGTCGCGCGGCTGGCTTCAATGGCGGACGCGCCGACATCGGTGAGGGTTAAACGCACTTTCGGTGAGTGGCTGGCGAGTACGGCCGAGAGCACGCCCGCGCCACAGCCGACATCCAGCACTTTACCTTTGGTATGCGGCGTGAAGGTGGAAAGCAGCAGCTGGCTGCCGACGTCCAGACCGTCACGGCTGAAGACGCCCGGCAGCGTTTTGATGGTCAGGCCATCCAGCTGGTACTCGCCCCAGTATTTTTCCGCGTCGAAGGTCGGTTTTTTGTCCAGCCGGCCATGGTACAGGCCACAGCGACGGGCGCTGTCGACTTTGTTCAGCGTGGCGTACTCCGCCAGCATCTGCTCGGCGCTGCGCACGCCGCTGCGGTTTTCACCGATTACGAAGATGTCGCAGCCCACCGGCAGCAGGGAGAGCAGGTTCATCAGCTGGAACTGGGCTTCAGGCTTGTTCTTCGGCCAGTAGTAGATCAGCGTATCGCAGTCCGCCACGTCGCTCTGTTCCGCTACCAGGCTGTAACGGACACGCTCGCCCATCTGGCGGCTCAGCACCTGCCAGTGGTGATACTGCTGGGTGTGCGCGCGGCTTTCGGCGCACTCGAAACGGGCAGGCAGGTCATCCTGCATATCTCCGGCAAACAGAATACGGCTTTGTTCGAAATCATCACTGTGACGCAGCAAGACTTCACTTGCCGGGGTAAATGCAGACATGAATTGTTCCTCAATAAACTCAGGCGGGGATTATAGTAGGTAGATGGCGCAGATTCGACACATTTGCTATATTTGCGCGCCTGACAGACAGGAGTTTTCGCAATGGCATCCCGACGAGACAGGCAATTACAGCAACTGGGCATCACCCAGTGGGCGTTGCGCCGCCCGGCGGCCTTGCAGGGCGAAATCGCCATCTCGCTTCCGGCGCACGTTCGTCTGGTGATGGTGGCGCAGAGCCTGCCCGCGCTGAGCGAGCCGCTGATTGCCGACGTGCTGCGCGCACTTAAGCTGAGTGCCGATCAGGTGCTGCAGCTGACGCCCGAGCGCGTAGCCATGCTGCCCCCTGAGGGACGCTGTAACAGCTGGCAGCTGGGCGTGATGGAAGAGATAACGCTGGAGGGCGGCAACCTGGCCACCCCGGTACTGGACGAACTTAACGCTAACCCGGCGGCACGTCGCGCGCTGTGGCAACAAATCTGCGAACATGAACACAATTTCTTCCCTCACGACGACTGATTTAGCGCAGGCTTTTGACATCGAAAAACGCGCCCACGCCTTTCCGTGGAGTGAAAAAACGTTTGCCAGCAACCAGGGCGAGCGCTACCTCAACTATCGGCTGGATGTCGATAATACCCTGGCGGCTTTCGCCATTACGCAGGTCGTTCTGGATGAGGCGACGCTGTTTAACATCGCCGTGGATCCTGCCTTTCAGCGCCGTGGGCTGGGCAGAGAGCTGCTGGAACATTTAATTCGCGAGCTGGAAGCACGAGACGTTTTCACGCTGTGGCTGGAAGTACGGGCCTCGAACGCCGCCGCCATCGCACTCTATGAAAGCCTGGGCTTCAATGAGGCGACGATCCGCCGTAACTATTACCCCACCGCAGAAGGACGTGAAAACGCCATCATCATGGCTCTGCCGCTTGGATAACTAAAAAGGTTGTAACGATGAACTGGGACTGGATTTTCTTTGATGCTGACGAAACGCTGTTTACCTTCGATGCGTTTGGCGGCTTACAGCGGATGTTTCTCGACTACAGCGTGACCTTTACCGCTGAAGATTTCCAGGATTACCAGATGGTGAACAAACCGCTGTGGGTGGATTACCAGAACGGGGCGATCACCGCGTTACACCTGCAGCATCAACGTTTCCAGGGCTGGTCCGAGCGCCTGAACGTTCCGCCTGGCGATTTGAACCATGCTTTCCTTAACGCGATGGCTGAAATCTGCGCCCCGCTGCCGGGCGCCGCGTCGCTGCTTGCCTCCCTTAAAGGAAAGGCGAAGCTCGGGATCATCACCAACGGCTTTACCGCGCTGCAGCAGATCCGCCTGGAACGCACCGGTTTTCGTGACTATTTTGATTTATTAGTGATCTCCGAACAGGTAGGCGTGGCCAAACCGGCAGCGAAAATCTTTGATTATGCGCTGGCCCAGGCGGGCAATCCTGACCGATCAAAAGTCCTGATGGTGGGCGATACGGCAGAGTCCGATATCCTTGGCGGGATGAATGCCGGGCTGTCTACCTGCTGGCTGAATGCGCACAACCGCCCCCTGCCGGAGGGAATCAAACCGACCTGGACCGTGGCCTCCCTGAGCGAACTGGAGCAACTCCTGTGTAAACATTGATTGCCTGCCCCCCATTGATGGGTAAAATAGCCGCATTTTCGTATTCATGATGCGTGGCCTGCTGCCGCGCTTTTTATAGAAGATTCTATTATGACGTTGTCTCCTTATCTGCAAGAGGTGGCGAAGCGCCGTACTTTTGCCATTATCTCTCACCCGGATGCCGGTAAAACCACCATCACCGAAAAGGTGCTGCTGTTCGGACAGGCGATCCAGACCGCCGGTACGGTAAAAGGCCGTGGCTCCAGCCAGCATGCAAAATCTGACTGGATGGAGATGGAAAAGCAGCGTGGTATCTCAATCACCACCTCCGTGATGCAGTTCCCGTATCACGACTGCCTGGTGAACCTGCTCGATACCCCGGGGCACGAAGACTTCTCCGAAGATACCTACCGTACCCTGACGGCGGTGGACTGCTGTCTGATGGTTATCGATGCCGCAAAAGGCGTTGAAGATCGTACCCGCAAGCTGATGGAAGTGACCCGTCTGCGCGATACGCCGATCCTTACCTTTATGAACAAACTCGAC
This sequence comes from Leclercia adecarboxylata, assembly GCF_006874705.1. Classification (NCBI taxonomy): domain Bacteria; kingdom Pseudomonadati; phylum Pseudomonadota; class Gammaproteobacteria; order Enterobacterales; family Enterobacteriaceae; genus Leclercia; species Leclercia adecarboxylata. The sequence goes on from NZ_CP035382.1 coordinate 2,506,777, forward strand.
CGCGACATCCGCGATCCGATGGAGGTGATGGACGAAGTGGAGCGCGAGCTGAAGATCGCCTGTGCCCCGATCACCTGGCCAATCGGCTGCGGCAAGCTGTTTAAAGGCGTCTACCACCTCTATAAAGACGAAACCTACCTGTATCAGACCGGTAAAGGTCACACCATCCAGGAAGTACGCGTCGTTAAAGGGCTGGATAACCCGGAGCTGAACGCGGCGGTCGGCGATGAGCTGGCAGAGCAGCTGCGTGACGAGCTGGAGCTGGTAAAAGGCGCATCTCACGAGTTTGACCAGGATCTGTTCCTCGCGGGTGAAATCACCCCGGTCTTCTTCGGTACCGCGCTGGGTAACTTCGGCGTCGACCATATGCTGGACGGTCTGGTGGAGTGGGCGCCGCAGCCGATGCCGCGTAACACCGACACCCGTGAAGTGGTCGCCAGCGAAGAGAAGTTCACCGGCTTCGTGTTTAAGATCCAGGCCAACATGGACCCGAAACACCGTGACCGCGTGGCCTTTATGCGCGTGGTGTCCGGTAAGTACGAAAAGGGCATGAAGCTGCGCCAGGTGCGTACCGGTAAAGACGTGGTGATCTCCGATGCGCTGACCTTTATGGCCGGCGACCGTTCCCATGTGGAAGAGGCCTACCCGGGCGACATCATTGGTCTGCATAACCACGGTACCATCCAGATTGGTGACACCTTCACCCAGGGCGAGATGATGAAGTTCACCGGTATTCCGAACTTCGCGCCGGAACTGTTCCGTCGTATCCGTCTGCGGGATCCGCTGAAGCAGAAACAGCTGCTGAAAGGGCTGGTTCAGCTGTCGGAAGAGGGTGCGGTGCAGGTGTTCCGTCCAATTTCCAATAACGATCTGATTGTCGGCGCCGTTGGGGTGCTGCAGTTCGACGTGGTCGTAGCCCGCCTGAAGAGCGAATACAACGTTGAAGCGATTTACGAATCGGTCAACGTGGCGACGGCGCGCTGGGTTGAGTGTTCTGACGTGAAGAAATTCGAAGAATTTAAGCGCAAGAACGAGATCCAGCTGGCGCTGGATGGCGGTGATAACCTCACCTATATCGCCCCAACCATGGTTAACCTGAACCTGGCACACGATCGTTACCCGGACGTTCAGTTCCGTAAAACCCGCGAGCACTAATCCCTTCTCAGAGCACGGCAGCCGCCGTGCTCTGCTTAAATCCCTGCCTTTTTAATCCCTTGCGGAATGTTCTTAATTCATCATCTTTTGTTACTTGTTGGTCATTTTTTAGCCAATTCTGAAAGCGGCGCGCCGAGAGTGATCTATATTTAACTCAGTGTTTAACACCGGGCGCAGATGAAAGCTCCACTCAATGCGTGTTGATAAGGTTCTCATCTCGCCCGAGTGTTGATTGGTAGTATGAAAGACTACTTACACGTGATGTTTGACGCTCGAATTCGGAGCAAACCACAGGAATACATCGATGAATACTAAAAAACTGACGATTTCGAAAACTCTGCTGGCGGTGATGATGGGTAGCGCTCTGGTATGCGGTTCTGCAATGGCGGAAACCACGACCACGGATAAAGCGCAATCCGCAGCGAACACCGCAGGGGAAAAAATCGATAACTCTATGAATAAAGTCGGTAACTTCATGGACGACAGCTCTATCACAGCAAAAGTAAAAGCTGCACTGGTAGACGCTGATGATATCAAGAGCACCGATATTTCCGTAGAAACCGAGAAAAACGTGGTCACGCTGAGTGGCTTTGTCGAAAGCCAGGCGCAGGCTGAAAAAGCCGTTGCCGTGGCGAAAAAGGTAGAGGGTGTGACCTCCGTCAGCGACAAACTGCACGTGCGTGACGGCAAAGAGCAGTCCGCCAAAGGCTATGCCGGCGATACTGCAACCACCAGCGAAATCAAAGCTAAACTGTTAGCTGATGACATCGTGCCATCACGTAAAGTGAAGGTTGAAACCACCGACGGTGTGGTTCAGCTGAGCGGTACGGTGGATTCCAAGGCACAAAGTGACCGTGCCGAGAGCATCGCAAAAGCCATTGATGGCGTGAAAAGCGTTAAAAACGATCTGAAAGTTAAATAAAACACGACAATCGTCCTTCTGGCTGAGGCCAGAAGGCGAGATAAGAATTACACCTTAGATATCGCCGTGAGCAACCTGAGCGCTCACCATGCGGTCGACATTAACTATGGTTAAGGAGAGTCTTATGTTTCGTTGGGGCATTATTTTTCTGGTTATCGCGTTAATTGCCGCCGCTCTGGGTTTTGGTGGTCTGGCAGGTACAGCGGCGGGCGCGGCGAAAATTGTCTTCGTCGTCGGTATTATCCTGTTCCTGGTTAGCCTGTTCACCGGACGCCGTCGTCCATAGCTCAGGTTATGGGTACGTTGACGAAAAAGGCTCATGCACAGCATGAGCCTTTTTTTATGGCTGACGTTTGCCCGCATCCGATTTGAGTAAAACACCGGGTGTACGCTACTGTGTAGGGACAGAACAAATAAAAAAACAGGAAAGCAGAGGTGGGGCAGCGAATTCCGGTAACGCTCGGCAACATTGCGCCGCTGGCGCTTAAACCTTTTCGACCAGGCCAGATTGCCCTGGTGTGTGAGGGCGGCGGACAGCGAGGGATCTTCACGGCTGGCGTGCTGGACGAATTTATGCGCGCGCAGTTTAATCCATTCGACCTCTATTTCGGCACCTCCGCCGGGGCGCAGAATCTCTCGGCCTACGTCTGCAATCAGCCGGGTTACGCCCGCAAAGTGATCATGCGCTACACCACTTCCCGCGATTTCTTCGATCCGCTGCGCTTTGTGCGCGGCGGAAATCTTATCGATCTCGACTGGCTGCTGGATGCTACCGCCAGTCAAATGCCGCTGGCGATGGACACCGCCTCGCGCCTGTTCGATACCGGAAAAGCTCTCTGGATGTGCGCCTGTCGCGGCGACGATTACTCGGCCAGCTATTTCTCCCCACAAAAAGAGAACTGGCTGGACATCCTTCGCGCCTCCAGCGCCATCCCCGGTTTCTACCGCACCGGCGCGGCGCTGGACGGCATCGCCTATCTGGACGGCGGGGTGAGCGACGCGATCCCGGTGCAGGAGGCGGCCCGACGCGGGGCCCAGACCATCGTGGTGATCCGCACCGTGCCATCGCAAATGTACTATACGCCGCAGTGGTTTAAGCGGATGGAGCGCTGGCTGGGCGACAGCAGCCTGCAACCGATGCTGAACCTGGTTGCACACCATGAGGCCAGCTACCACACCATCCAGCGCTTTATCGAGAAGCCGCCGGGCAAGCTCAGGATCTTTGAAATTTATCCCCCACGCCCGCTCAACAGCATGGCGCTGGGCAGCCGCATACCCGCCCTGCGGGACGACTACAAAACCGGGCGCCTGTGCGGGCGCTATTTCCTGGCCACGGTGGGCAAGCTGCTGGCCGAACGCCCGCCGCTGCGCCGCCATCAGCAGCTCATCACTCCCGCCCCGGTGGTGGTTCCCCCGGCGAGCGTGGCCAACGACGTGGTCACCACGCCGCTGGTGATTGCGCCTGAGGCCAATGACACCCTGTTTGATAACGAGGATCTGGCGTGACTTACCGCTTTATCGATACCCATTGCCACTTTGATTTTCCTCCTTTTACCGACGATGAACCCGCCAGCATTCAGCGTGCCGCCGACGCGGGGGTAACGGCGATTGTGGTGCCGGCCATTGATGTGGCGAGCATCGATCGCGTTCTGCGTCTCGGTGCGCGCTTTCCTGCGCTCTATATGGCGCTGGGCCTGCATCCGATTGTGATCGAATCTCATCGCGACGAGCATCTTGACCAGCTGGAAGCGATCCTGGCGGCGCGACCGGAGAGGCTGGTGGCGGTGGGGGAGATCGGCCTCGATCTTTATCGGGAGGATCCCCACTTCGAACGTCAGGAGGCGATCCTCGACGCGCAGCTGAAGCTGGCGAAACGCTACGATCTGCCGGTGATCCTCCATTCCCGACGCACCCATGACAAACTGGCGATGCACCTTAAGCGCCAGGATCTGCCGCGCACCGGGGTGGTACACGGCTTTGCCGGCAGCCTGCAGCAGGCGCAGCGCTTTGTGGAGATGGGGTATAAAATTGGCGTTGGCGGCACCATCACCTATCCCCGGGCCAGTAAAACCCGGGATGTGATGGCGCAATTACCGCTTTCCGCCCTGCTGCTTGAAACGGATGCCCCCGACATGCCCCTCAACGGTTTTCAGGGCCAGCCTAACCGCCCTGAGCAGGCGGCGCGGGTGTTTGCCACCTTGTGCGAACTGCGTGACGAGCCCGCGGATGAGATCGCGGAGGCGTTGTTGAATAACACCCGCACGCTGTTCGATCTGCCGTTATAAGTAGAGCGCCGGGCGGATCACCCTGATCCGCTCCCGCTCCAGCACCCCGGCCAGCGGTTCGACATCCTCTGCCGTGGCGCTCCGCCAGTGCCGGGCTTCACCGTAGACGCCGTGCGCATGAAAGGCGTTGATCCGGACGGGCACGTCCCCTAACCGGCGGATAAAAGCGGCCAGTTCCCGGCGGTGCGTCAGATAATCGCTGTGCTCCGGGATCGCCAGCAGACGCAGCTCGCTCAGCCGGTTGTGGGCGGCCAGCCAGCGGATGCTGTGCTTGATGACGGTGTTGTCGCGCCCGGTCAGATAGCGGTGATGTTCATTGTCCCAGGCCTTGAGATCCAGCATCGCCCCGTCAAATACCGGGAGCAGTTTTTGCCAGCCGGTTTCGCTTAACAGGCCGTTGCTGTCTACCAGACAGGACAAATGCTGTAGCTGCGGATCGGCTTTCAGGGCAGTAAACAGCGCCACCAGAAACGGCAGCTGGGTGGTAGCTTCCCCGCCGCTGACGGTGATGCCGGAGATAAAGGGCGACACCTTGCGGACCTGCTCCATCACCTCCTCCACGCTTAAACGCAGCGCCATGGGCGTCGCCTGTTGCGGGCACATCTGCAGGCAGGTGTCGCACTGCTGGCAATGCGCATCATCCCACCAGACCCGACCGGCCTGAATGTTCAGTGCGTCATGCGGGCAGTGCGGTACGCAGGCGGCGCAGTCGTTGCATCGTCCTATCGTCCACGGATTGTGGCAGGTTTTGCAGCGCAGGTTACAGCCCTGCAGAAACAGGGCCAGGCGACTGCCGGGCCCGTCGACGCAGGAGAACGGGATAACCTTACTGACTAAAGCGCATCTGTTGTTCATGGCTTATCACGCGCGGCTGGCGCTCCAGGATACGGGTGTTGCGGGCGGCCTCTTCACCCAGCCAGGTGGTGTTGGTGCGTGAACCTTCGGCGCGGTATTTCTCCAGATCGGAGAGACGCACCATATAGCCGGTGACGCGCACCAGATCGTTACCCGAGATATTGGCGCTGAACTCGCGCATCCCGGCGCGGAAGGCGCCCAGGCAGAGCTCCACCACCGCCTGCGGATTGCGCTTGATGGTTTCGTCCAGGGTCAGGATGTCGCTGATCCCGGCGTGATAGTGCCTGTGGTGCGGCGCCACCGCCAGCAGATGGCTGATGGGGTCGGGCTCCTCGCCATAGGGTAGGCGCGCCCCCGGCGTGGTGCCGACGTCAGAGCTGATCCCCGACTGGGCATGCAGCAGGGCGCGCTGCTTCCAGCCATGTCTGACCGGGGTATTTTCCACAAAGGCCGCCAGCTGCTCGCTGATGCGGTACCCCAGCGCGTTGGCCCGGTCGTCCTTGCCGTAGCGCCCCTTCATCCCGGCTTTTTCGCACAGCACGTTCACTGCCTCGGCCAGGCCATACATGCCAAACATCGGCACGAAACGGTCGGGATCGATCAACCCTTCCTTAACCAGGAAGCTATTCTCAAAGAAGCCGGATTGTTGGTACAGGACGTCGCAGCGGGCATCGATGATGGCGATCTGCTGCTGGCAGTAGTGCGGCAGCGTGCGGGTGAAGAAATCCTCCAGGGTATCGCTCCGATCGGCGATGGCTTTCAGGTTGAGGCGCACCAGAGTGCTGCCTCCGCCCGCCAGCGGCAGGGTGTTGTAACAGCTGACCACGCCAAAGCCATTTTTTGTGAAAATTTTATCATTTATCGGCCCGTTGGCGATATGGGGCTTGCTGCATTCGCAGATGTTGCTGGCTACCTCCAGCAGCAGATCGTCCGGGGTGATCGCCGGGTCATAAATAAAGGTCAGATTGGGGGAAACCTGCTTAAGCTCTGCATCGGCGCGCAAAATGGCGCGCGTCACCGGGCCGTCGGCCGGGCCAATATTGGCATGCACGAAGGCATCCGGCAAGGTGCGGTCGAGATAGCGCCAGAAACGTTTTATTCGAATATCGATTTCTTCTTGTGTTAGAATTCTAACATACGGCTGCAACAGCGAATCGAGATGGCCAAGGAACACCGGCATGCCGGTCACGGACGGAACATGGTGGTAGAGGATGGTTAACAGCGACAGGGCATCGTCCAGATCCTGCGCCCCTTCCAGCTCCAGCCACTCCGAGCCCTGTTTCAGGAACAGCGCATAGTCGGGTAACACATAGCGCGGCTTGTACGGTGCGTGGCCCTCAAACATATCGCAGATAAATCCCGCCTCCAGCGCCTGACGCGCTTCAGGGGGAAGCGTCGGATAAGGCAGGTTGTTTTCCGCCTCCAGCGCCAGAAAGTGGCGTTTTTGTTCGGGGCTTAACACCGGGCTTGTCACAATTTTCTGGCAACGTTGTTGCAGGGCATCGGGGCTGGATGGGGACATGGTCGCTTCCTTATTCTTCTGCAATGATGGGGAAGGATTGTAGAAAGAGTCCCGTCGGCCGCCTTTGATCCTGCGCGTGTGCCTGACGCTTTAATCAGCAGTTGTAGCGAAATTATTTGAAGTTGATCTCATTATGGTTATGCAAATTTGTACGCATATTTCATTAACTGTGATGAATGTCGAAGTGAGAATGCGGGTGGATGTTAGAATACTCACAGACCCGCAAGGTAAAATTTTACGGCTATACGCCGGGAGAATGTTATGACCGATTTAACCGCAAGCAGCCTGCGCGCCCTGAAACTGATGGATCTGACCACCCTGAATGACGACGACACCAACGAGAAAGTGATCGCCCTGTGTCATCAGGCGAAAACCGCAGTGGGTAACACCGCCGCTGTCTGTATCTATCCGCGCTTCATTCCGATCGCGCGTAAAACCCTGAAAGAGCAGGGGACGCCGGACGTGCGCATCGCGACCGTCACTAACTTCCCGCACGGTAACGACGATATCGAGATCGCGCTGGCAGAGACCCGCGCCGCTATCGCTTACGGTGCTGACGAAGTGGACGTGGTCTTCCCGTACCGCGCGCTGATCGCGGGTAACGAGCAGGTAGGCTTCGATCTGGTGAAAGCCTGTAAAGAGGCTTGCGCTGCGGCAAACGTGCTGCTGAAAGTGATCATCGAAACCGGCGAGCTGAAAGAAGAAGCGCTGATTCGTAAAGCGTCTGAAATCTCCATCAAAGCGGGTGCTGATTTTATCAAAACCTCTACCGGTAAAGTGCCGGTCAACGCCACCCCGGAAAGCGCACGCATCATGATGGAAGTGATCCGCGATATGGGCGTGGAAAAAACCGTAGGTTTCAAACCGGCGGGCGGCGTGCGTACCGCTGAAGATGCGCAGCAGTTCCTGGCGATTGCCGACGAGCTGTTCGGTGCCGACTGGGCTGACTCCCGTCACTACCGCTTTGGTGCCTCCAGCCTGCTGGCCAGCCTGCTGAAAGCGCTGGGTCACGGCGACGGTAAGAGCGCAAGCAGCTACTAAGATTTGAATTGCCGGGTGGCGCGACGCCCACCCGGCCTACTTTCGGGAGGTTACCGTGTTTCTCGCACAAGAAATTATTCGTAAAAAACGTGATGGTCATGCTTTAAGCGACGAAGAGATCCGTTTCTTTATCAACGGCATTCGCGACAATACCATCTCTGAAGGGCAGATTGCGGCCCTGGCGATGACCATTTTCTTCCACGATATGGCGATGCCGGAGCGCGTGTCGCTGACCATGGCGATGCGGGATTCAGGAACCGTTCTGGACTGGAAGAGCCTTAACCTCAATGGCCCAATCGTGGATAAACACTCCACCGGCGGCGTGGGGGATGTCACCTCGCTGATGCTGGGGCCAATGGTCGCTGCCTGCGGCGGCTATATTCCGATGATCTCCGGGCGCGGCCTTGGCCATACCGGCGGCACGCTCGACAAACTGGAAGCCATTCCGGGCTTCGATATCTTCCCGGATGACAATCGCTTCCGCGAAATTATTAAGGACGTTGGTGTGGCAATTATCGGCCAGACCAGCTCCCTCGCCCCGGCGGATAAGCGTTTTTACGCCACGCGTGACATTACCGCGACCGTCGACTCCATCCCGCTGATCACCGCCTCTATCCTCGCCAAGAAGCTGGCTGAAGGGCTGGATGCGCTGGTAATGGACGTGAAAGTGGGCAGCGGCGCCTTTATGCCGACCTATGAACTCTCTTCCGCACTGGCCGAAGCGATCGTTGGCGTCTCCAACGGTGCAGGCGTGCGCACCACCGCGCTGCTCACCGACATGAACCAGGTTCTGGCCTCCAGCGCCGGTAACGCCGTCGAAGTGCGCGAAGCGGTGCAGTTCCTGACCGGCGAATACCGTAACCCGCGTCTGTTCGACGTGACCATGGCGCTGTGCGTCGAGATGCTGATCTCAGGCAACCTGGCGAAAGATGACGCCGAAGCCCGCGCCAAACTGCAGGCGGTGCTGGGTAACGGCAAAGCGGCCGATATCTTTGGCCGGATGGTCGCCGCGCAGAAAGGCCCAACCGACTTCGTGGAAAACTACGCCAAATACCTGCCGACCGCGATGCTCAGCAAAGCGGTGTACGCGGACACCGAAGGCTTTGTCTCGGCGATGGACACCCGCGCGCTGGGTATGGCGGTCGTTTCGATGGGCGGCGGTCGTCGTCAGGCCTCCGACACCATTGATTACAGCGTTGGCTTCACCGAGATGGCCCGTCTGGGCGACAGCGTTGACGGTCAACGTCCGCTGGCGGTGATCCACGCGAAAGATGAAAACAGCTGGCAGGATGCGGCGAAAGCCGTGAAAGCGGCCATCACCCTGGCAGATAAAGCGCCAGAAAGCACACCGACCGTCTATCGTCGCATTACCGAATAGCGGTATACTGATCTGATCGCTTTTTTATGAAGCACTGAGTACGGAGAACATATGAAACGTGCATTTATTATGGTGCTGGACTCATTCGGCATCGGCGCTACAGAAGACGCAGATCGCTTTGGTGACACGGGTGCAGACACCATGGGTCACATCGCAGAAGCCTGTGCAAAAGGCGAAGCGAACAACGGCCGTCAGGGCCCGCTGAACCTGCCAAACCTGACCCGTCTGGGCCTGGTGAAAGCCCACGAAGGCTCCACCGGCAAGGTTGCCGCGGGTATGGATGGCAACGCGGAAGTGGTGGGCGCATACGCCTGGGCGCACGAGCTCTCTTCCGGGAAAGACACCCCGTCAGGGCACTGGGAAATCGCCGGTGTACCGGTTCTGTTCGACTGGGGCTATTTCTCTGACCACGAAAACAGCTTCCCGCAGGAGCTGCTGGATAAGCTGGTTGAGCGTGGCAACCTGCCAGGCTACCTCGGCAACTGCCACTCTTCCGGTACCGTGATCCTGGATCAGCTCGGCGAAGAGCACATGAAGACCGGCAAACCGATCTTCTACACCTCGGCGGACTCGGTGTTCCAGATTGCCTGCCACGAAGAGACCTTTGGCCTGGATCGCCTGTACGAGTTGTGCGAAATCGCCCGTGAAGAGCTGACCGAAGGCGGCTACAACATTGGTCGCGTCATCGCGCGTCCGTTTGTGGGCGACAAAGCGGGTAACTTCCAGCGTACCGGCAACCGTCACGACCTGGCCGTTGAGCCACCCGCACCGACCGTGCTGCAGAAACTGGTTGATGAGAAAGAGGGGCAGGTGGTTTCCGTGGGTAAAATCGCGGATATCTACGCCAACTGCGGTATCACCAAAAAAGTGAAAGCCACCGGTCTGGATGCGCTGTTCGACGCTACCGTGAAAGAGATGAAGGAAGCGGGCGACAAGACTATCGTCTTCACCAACTTTGTGGACTTCGACTCCTCCTGGGGCCACCGTCGCGACGTTGCAGGCTATGCTGCGGGTCTGGAGCTGTTCGACCGCCGTCTGCCGGAGCTGATGGAGCTGGTGGGGGAAGATGACATTCTGATCCTGACCGCGGACCACGGCTGCGACCCGACCTGGACCGGTACCGACCACACCCGTGAGCACATTCCGGTGCTGGTGTACGGTCCGAAAGTCAAACCAGGCTCGCTGGGCCACCGTGAAACCTTCGCGGACATCGGCCAGACCATCGCGAAATACTTTGGTACGTCCGACATGGAATATGGCAAGGCCATGTTCTGATGTCATTGCCGGGTGGCGGCTGCGCCTTACCCGGCCTACAAAACCGTAGGCCCGGTAAGCGAAGCGCCACCGGGCAAAAAAATTCAAATTAAAAGGAACTGAAGATGGCAACTCCTCACATTAATGCAGAGATGGGTGATTTCGCTGACGTCGTATTGATGCCTGGCGACCCGCTGCGCGCGAAGCACATTGCAGAAACCTTCCTCGAAGACGTGCGTGAAGTGAACAACGTGCGCGGCATGCTGGGCTTCACCGGGACTTACAAAGGCCGCAAAATCTCCGTAATGGGCCACGGTATGGGTATCCCATCCTGCTCCATCTACACCAAAGAGCTGATCACCGATTTCGGCGTGAAGAAAATCATCCGCGTGGGCTCCTGTGGCGCCGTGCGTATGGACGTTAAGCTGCGTGACATCGTTATCGGCATGGGTGCCTGCACCGATTCCAAAGTTAACCGCATGCGTTTCAAAGATCATGACTTCGCGGCGATTGCAGACTTCGGCATGGTGCGTGACGCGGTTGACGCTGCCAAAGCGCTGGGCGTTGAAGCACGCGTGGGTAACATCTTCTCTGCGGACCTGTTCTACGCGCCGGACGGCGGCGAGATGTTCGACGTGATGGAGAAATACGGCATCCTGGGCGTGGAAATGGAAGCGGCAGGCATCTACGGTGTGGCGGCTGAGTTCGGTGCGAAAGCCCTGACCATCTGCACCGTGTCTGACCATATCCGTACTCACGAGCAGACCACTGCCGCTGAGCGTCAGACCACTTTCAACGACATGATCAAAATCGCGCTGGAATCCGTTCTGCTGGGCGATAAAGAGTAAGAGCTGTTGTGCCGGGTGGCGGCTTCGTCTTACCCGGCCTACGGTTTACAGGCCCGCGTCAGCGGGCTTTTTTATTACCGCACCGCCCGCGCAATCCAGGCCGACAGCTCCCGCAACTCCATCTCCTGCTCCGGGAAATCGCCGATCAACGCATCGCACGCCTGCTGCAGCATATCCGCCCGGTACAAACAGCCCTGCAGACGGGCCGCAAGGGCTTCTAACGGGGCCGGGTTCAGGCTGTCGGTAAACACCTGCGTGCGGGTGATGTGACCCTTCTCGACGTCGAAGTGCAGCTCCACGCCGCCCCAGGTGAAACGCTCATCCAGCAGATGCGAGAAGGCGGGGGCCTGGCCGAAGTTCCACTCCCAGCTGCTCTGGCGGGCAAAGGTCTCAGCGAAGTTTGGCAGATCCGGCGTCTTGTCCGGGGAGATCACTTCCGCTTCCACGCGTTCGCCATAGTGGGCGAAAAATGCCTCGCGGATCGCGTCGCAGATCTGGTCGTGGGTCACGCCCGGCAGCAGATCCACCAGATTCGCCACCCGGCCGCGCACGGAAGTGATACCTTTGGCCTGCAGCTTTTTCTGGTCGGGATTGAGGTAGTTTGCCAGGCGGCTGAGATCGGCGTTCAGCAGCAGGGTGCCGTGGTGGAAACCGCGGTCCATGGTTTCGCGATAGGCCGATCCGGAGACCTTCCGGTCACCTTCTGGGGTTTTCACCACCAGGTCATTGCGCCCGGACGCTTCCGCCGTCGCCCCCAGCGCCTGTAGTGCGCTAAGCACGATGTTGGTGGAGATGGTTTTGTCGTACTCCGGCTTCCCCGCCATAAAGGTAAAGCAGGTATTGCCGAGGTCGTGGAACACCGCGCCGCCGCCGCTGCTGCGACGCGCCAGGCGCACGTTGTCCTCTTCCATGCGTCGCGTGTTGCACTCTTTCCACGGGTTTTGCGCCCGGCCAATGACCACCGTATCGGCGTTGCGCCACAGGAACAGCACCCGCTGCGTGGCGGGCATCTGGCGAAAGATGCACTCTTCCACCGCAAGGTTAAACCAGGGATCGTAAGAGTCAGAGATAAGCAGGCGTAACGTCGTCATGGCAAAGTTCCTTTTCTGAATCGTCTGGCTACTTTAACACTATTCCTTCTTGTCACTCTCTTCCTCTTCGGGCACCGACTTGCTGGCGGTAAGCAGGAACGGCGACTGCTGCCAGCGGGTGCGTTTGCCCTGCAATAGCGTGCGGGTCAGCACCACGCCAATCGCCAGCGACAGCAGCAGCATCAGGCGCAGGATGTTGGTGGTGTTATCCACCTGTTTTGCCTCGGTGGCCAGGGTATGGGTGTCGAGGGTCAGACGCAGGTAGCCGAGCGGGCCGTTTTTGCCCTGAATCGGCTCCACCAGCTGCTGATTAAAGTAGCCGCCGGCTTTTTTACCGTCCAGCGCCAGCCTGTCGCGCACCTCGACATGCTCGCCTGCCCGGGCGATCAGCTCGCCTTCATTGTCATAGACGCTGGCATCGAGGATGCGGCTCTCGTCGGTCAGCAACCGCAGCACCTGCGCAATGCGCTTTTCATCCGGCGTTTCGGTACGCATCAACGGGGCGATGTTGAGCGACACCTGGCGCGCCAGGGTATGCGCCAGCTCTTCAAGCTGCGGGTTACGCTGGCGTTGGTGATTCTGGCTGAACCAGGATGCGCCCTGCATCAGCGCCACTAACAGGGCCAGACAGGAGAGGACAATCACGGCACGATGAAGCCGGAATTTCAGTTTTGCACGAGCCATATTCCACCTGCTGAAAATTTTCGGGGTTAATGTTGCCAGAAGTGATGGTTACAAGGTAGCCTCATGCGTTATTTTCCCCCCCTGGATGATTCCCGGCGCGAACGATTTTACAGGAGCTTTAATGCCAAACATTACCTGGTGCGACCTGCCCAACGATGTCTCTTTATGGCCAGGATTGCCGCTCTCATTAAGTGGTGATGAGGTAATGCCACTGGATTACCATGCGGGCCGTAGCGGCTGGCTGCTGTATGGACGCGGCCTGGATAAACAGCAGTTAACCCAGTATCAGAGCAAGCTGGGGGCAGCGATGGTGATCGTCGCCGCCTGGTGCGTGGAAGATTATCAGGTCATTCGTCTGGCCGGTTCCCTGACCCAGCGCGCTACCCGTCTGGCGCACGATGCCGGGCTGGACGTCGCCCCGCTCGGTAAAATCCCGCATCTGAAAACCCCGGGACTGCTGGTGATGGACATGGATTCCACCGCCATTCAGATCGAGTGCATCGACGAGATCGCCAAACTGGCCGGTACCGGGGAGATGGTGGCCGAAGTGACCGAGCGCGCCATGCGCGGCGAGCTGGACTTCACCGCCAGCCTGAAACAGCGCGTCGCAACCCTGAAAGATGCCGACGCCAATATTCTTATGCAGGTGCGCGAAAAGCTGCCCCTGATGCCCGGTCTGGTGCAGCTGGTGCTGAAGCTGGAAACCCTGGGCTGGAAAGTGGCCATCGCCTCCGGCGGGTTTACCTTCTTTGCCGAGTATCTGCGCGACAAGCTGCGTCTGGATGCCGTGGTCGCCAACGAACTGGAGATCAGGGACGGGAAGCTGACCGGGAACGTGATCGGCCAGATTGTCGATGCTCAGTTCAAGGCCAGCACCCTGACGCGTCTGGCGGAAAAATATGATATCCCGGTTGCCCAGACCGTGGCGATTGGCGACGGCGCGAACGATCTGCCGATGATCAAAGTGGCCGGGCTTGGCATTGCTTACCATGCCAAACCGACCGTGAATGAAAAGACGGAAGTCATTATCCGTCATGCTGACCTGATGGGGGTGTTCTGCATTCTCTCCGGCAGCGTGAATCAGAAATAAAGAGGTAAAACGTGGCGAAAGCTCCAAAACGCGCATTTGTCTGTAATGAATGTGGTGCGGATTATCCGCGCTGGCAGGGGCAGTGCAGCGCCTGTCATGCCTGGAACACCATCACCGAAGTGCGCGGAGTTGCCGCTTCACCCACCGTTGCCCGTAACGAGCGTCTAAGCGGTTATGCGGGCAACGCGGGCGTATCGAAAGTGCAGAAGCTCTCCGATATCAGCCTTGAAGCCCTGCCGCGCTTCTCCACCGGGTTTAAGGAGTTCGACCGGGTGCTGGGGGGCGGCGTGGTACCGGGGAGCGCCATTCTGATTGGCGGCAGCCCGGGGGCCGGGAAATCCACCCTGCTGCTGCAAACCCTGTGCAAGCTCGCGTCGCAGATGAAGACCCTGTACGTTACCGGGGAAGAGTCGCTGCAGCAGGTGGCGATGCGCGCGCACCGCCTGGCGCTGCCGACCCAGGACCTGAATATGCTCTCCGAAACCAGCATCGAGCAGATCTGCATGATTGCCGAAGAAGAGCAGCCGAAGCTGATGGTGATCGACTCCATCCAGGTGATGCACATGGCCGACGTGCAGTCCTCGCCGGGCAGCGTCGCCCAGGTGCGTGAGACCGCGGCCTACCTGACGCGCTTCGCCAAAACCCGCGGGGTGGCGATCATCATGGTCGGTCACGTCACCAAAGATGGCGCCCTGGCCGGTCCAAAAGTGCTCGAGCACTGTATCGACTGCTCCGTGATGCTGGACGGCGACGCCGACACCCGTTTCCGTACCCTGCGCAGCCATAAAAACCGCTTCGGCGCGGTGAATGAGCTGGGCGTGTTTGCCATGACCGAGCAGGGGCTGCGTGAAGTCAGCAACCCGTCGGCCATCTTCCTGAGCCGCGGCGATGAAGTCACCTCCGGCAGCTCGGTGATGGTGGTCTGGGAAGGGACGCGCCCGCTGCTGGTGGAGATCCAGGCGCTGGTCGATCATTCGATGATGGGTAACCCGCGTCGCGTGGCGGTGGGCCTGGAACAAAACCGTCTGGCGATTTTGCTGGCGGTGCTGCACCGCCACGGCGGCCTGCAGATGGCGGATCAGGACGTGTTCGTCAACGTGGTCGGTGGGGTTAAAGTGACCGAAACCAGTGCCGACCTGGCGCTGCTGCTGGCGATGGTCTCCAGCCTGCGCGACCGTCCGCTACCGCAGGATCTGGTGGTCTTTGGCGAAGTCGGGCTGGCCGGGGAGATCCGTCCGGTGCCGAGCGGCCAGGAGCGTATCTCCGAGGCGGCAAAACACGGCTTCCGTCGGGCGATTGTGCCCGCCGCTAACGTGCCGAAAAAGCTGCCGGAAGGGATGACGGTTTTCCCCGTTAAAAAACTCTCTGATGCGCTAAGTGTCTTTGACGACTTATAATTACGTATTCGTTGTTGCAGGAGGCACCGTAATTTATGTCGTCATTTGACTATATCAAGACCGCGATCCGCCAGAAGGGCTGCACCTTGCAGCAGGTGGCGGAAGCCAGCGGTATGACCAAGGGCTATTTAAGCCAGCTGCTGAATGCCAAAATCAAAAGCCCCAGCGCGCAGAAGCTGGAAGCGCTGCATCGCTTTCTGGGGCTCGAATTCCCGCGGATGCAGAAGAACATCGGCGTGGTGTTCGGCAAGTTTTATCCGCTGCATACCGGCCATGTCTATCTGATCCAGCGCGCCTGTAGCCAGGTGGACGAACTGCATATCATCATGGGCTACGATGACAAGCGCGACCGCGAACTGTTCGAAGCCAGCGCCATGTCCCAGCAGCCTACCGTTTCTGACCGCCTGCGCTGGCTGCTACAGACCTTTAAGTACCAGAAGAACATCCGCATTCATGCCTTTAACGAAGAGGGGATGGAACCCTATCCCCACGGCTGGGACGTGTGGAGCAACGGCATAAAAGCGTTCATGGAAGAGAAAGGGATCCAGCCTAACTGGATCTACACTTCTGAAGAGTCTGATGCCTCGCAGTATCCCCAGCACCTGGGCACAGAAACGGTGCTGATCGATCCTAAACGCACCTTTATGAACATCAGCGGGGCACAGATCCGAGAGAACCCGTTCCGCTACTGGGAGTATATCCCGACAGAGGTGAAGCCGTTCTTCGTGCGTACCGTGGCGATCCTCGGCGGGGAGTCCAGCGGCAAATCGACGCTGGTCAACAAGCTGGCGAACATCTTCAACACCACCAGCGCCTGGGAGTATGGCCGGGACTATGTCTTCTCGCACCTCGGCGGCGATGAGATGGCGTTGCAGTATTCCGACTACGACAAAATTGCGCTCGGACACGCCCAGTACATTGATTTTGCGGTGAAATACGCTAATAAAGTGGCGTTTGTCGATACCGACTTCGTCACCACCCAGGCGTTCTGTAAAAAATACGAGGGGCGCGAGCACCCCTTTGTGCAGGCGCTGATCGACGAGTACCGCTTTGATCTGGTGATCCTGCTGGAGAACAACACGCCGTGGGTGGCAGATGGGATGCGCAGCCTGGGCAGCTCGGTGGACAGGAAAGAGTTCCAGACCATGCTGGTGGAGATGCTGGAAGCGAACAATATCGACTTTGTGCATGTGGAAGAGGCCGATTATGACGCCCGCTTCCTGCGCTGCGTGGAGCTGGTGAAAGAGATGATGGGGGAGAAGGGGTAACGCTTCTGCCGCTAATTGCCCGGCGGCGCTATGCTTGCCGGGCCTACGGTTTCCCAGGCCGGGTAAGGCGAAGCTGCCACCCGGCAATCAGTGCTTTTATTTCGAGATACGCTTGTACTTGATACGCTTCGGCTCCAGCGCGTCGGCGCCCAGCGTGCGTTTCTTGTACTCTTCGTATTCGGTGAAGTTACCTTCGAAGAACTCCACTTTACCTTCATCCTGATAATCCAGAATGTGGGTCGCAATACGGTCGAGGAACCAACGGTCGTGCGAGATAACCATCGCGCAGCCCGGGAACTCCAGCATGGCGTTTTCCAGCGCGCGCAGGGTTTCGATGTCCAGGTCGTTGGTCGGTTCATCGAGCAGCAGGACGTTACCGCCAACCTGCAGCAGCTTAGCCAGGTGCAGACGACCACGCTCACCGCCGGACAGCTCGCCCACGCGTTTACCCTGATCGACACCTTTGAAGTTGAAGCGGCCCACGTAGGCACGGCTTGGCATCTCGGTGTTGCCGATACGCATGATATCCTGCCCGCCGGAGACTTCTTCCCATACGGTTTTGCTGTTGTCCATCGCGTCACGGAACTGGTCAACGGAGGCCAGCTTCACGGTTTCACCCAGAGTGATGGTGCCGCTGTCAGGCGCTTCCTGACCGGACATCATGCGGAACAGCGTGGATTTACCCGCGCCGTTCGGACCGATGATGCCCACGATTGCGCCTTTCGGTACCGAGAAGCTCAGGTCGTCGATCAGCACGCGATCGCCGTAGGATTTACGCAGGTTGCTGACTTCAACCACTTTGTCACCCAGACGGGCTCCAGGTGGAATGAACAGTTCGTTGGTTTCGTTACGTTTCTGGTATTCGGCGTTGTTCAGCTCTTCAAAGCGTGCCAGACGGGCCTTGCCCTTAGACTGACGGCCTTTCGCGCCCTGACGAACCCACTCCAGCTCTTTCTCAATCGACTTGCGACGAGCGGCTTCCTGAGAAGCTTCTTGCGCCAGACGCTGATCTTTCTGCTCCAGCCAGGAGGAGTAGTTACCTTCCCACGGAATACCTTCTCCGCGGTCCAGCTCCAGGATCCAGCCCGCGACGTTATCGAGGAAGTAACGGTCGTGGGTGATCGCCACAACGGTCCCTTCGAAGTCGTGCAGGAAGCGCTCCAGCCAGGCGACGGATTCCGCATCCAGGTGGTTCGTCGGTTCGTCGAGCAGCAGCATGTCTGGCTTTTCCAGCAGCAGACGGCACAGCGCGACGCGGCGGCGTTCACCACCGGACAGTTTTTCAATTTTGGCATCCCAGTCTGGCAGACGCAGGGCATCGGCCGCGCGCTCCAGCTGCACGTTCAGGTTGTGGCCGTCATGTGCCTGGATGATCTCTTCAAATTTACCCTGCTGGGCCGCGAGCTTATCGAAGTCGGCATCCGGCTCGGCGTACTTCGCGTACACTTCATCCAGTCCTTTCAGCGCGTTAACCACTTCGGCAACGGCTTCTTCAACGGACTCGCGAACGGTGTGCTCAGGATTCAGCTTCGGTTCCTGCGGCAGGTAACCGATTTTGAGGCCTGGCTGTGGACGGGCTTCACCTTCGATGTCTGTATCGATGCCCGCCATGATGCGCAGCAAGGTGGACTTACCGGCACCGTTGAGACCCAGAACACCGATTTTTGCGCCCGGGAAGAAGCTCAGCGAGATATTTTTGAGAATATGACGTTTCGGCGGTACCACTTTGCCGACACGATGCATGGTATAAACGAATTGAGCCACGTTGGACTTCGCCTCTTTTATCGTGATGAGAATAGTGGCGAAGTGTAGCCTTTTTCCCTGCCTAATCCCAGCCATCGACGCCGGGAGTGTTAAAGCGCGCAAGAAAGGTAAAAATGTGTCCATGACGTGGCGCATTAGAGGATGCCTGGTTAGCATAAGTTAATTACGCTTTTGCGCGGCACGATGCTGCATTTAATGACGATTAACAGAGGACGAGCGTGTGGTAAAAGCCAAACAGGTGGCCTGGCGAGTGCTTGCTGCCAGCGTCTGCGTGCTGACCATCAGCAGCGCGGCGCGAGCCGATTCACTGGATGAACAACGTAACCGCTATGCACAGATCAAACAGGCGTGGGATCAGCGACAGATGGAGACGGTGCAGGCCCTGATGCCGACGTTGAAAGACTATCCGCTGTATCCGTATCTGGAATACCGTCAGCTGACCGACGATCTGATGAACCAGCCGACGATCACCGTCAAAAACTTTATTCAGGCCAACCCGACGCTGCCGCCCGCCCGCACCTTGCAGTCGCGATTTGTGAACGAGCTGGCGCGTCGTGAAGACTGGCGTGGCCTGCTGGCCTTTAGTCCGGAGAAGCCGGGCACCACCGAAGCGCAGTGTAACTACTACTATGCGAAGTGGGCGACGGGTCAGCAGGAAGAGGCCTGGAACGGCGCCAAAGAGCTGTGGCTGACCGGGAAAAGCCAGCCCAACGCCTGTGACTCGCTGTTCGGCGCCTGGCGCGCGTCCGGCAAACAGGATCCGCTGGCGTATCTCGAGCGGATCCGCCTGGCGATGAAAGCGGGCAACACCCGCCTGGTGACCACCCTCGCCGGGCAGATGCCGCCGGAGTATCAGACCATTTCCAGCGCCTTAATCCAGCTGGCAAACGATCCGAAGACGGTGATGGATTTTGCCCGCAACACCGGGGCTACCGATTTTACCCGTCAGATGGCGGCGGTGGCCTTTACCAGCGTGGCGCGGGACGACGTGGAAAATGCCCGGCTGATGATCCCGACCCTGGCCCAGGCCCAGCAGCTGAATGAAGATCAGACCCAGGAGCTGCGCGATATCGTGGCGTGGCGACTGATGGGCAGCGATGTCACTGATGAACAGGCCCGCTGGCGCGACGATGCGATTATGCGGTCGCAGTCCACCTCGCTGGTGGAGCGACGGGTGCGTATGGCGCTGGGCAACGGCGATCGCCGCGGCCTGAACACCTGGCTGGGGCGTCTGCCAATGGAAGCTAAAGAGAAAGATGAATGGCGCTACTGGCAGGCCGATCTCTTGCTGGAGCGGGGGCGCGACGACGAGGCGAAATCGATTCTGCATGCTCTGATGCAGCAGCGTGGTTTCTATCCGATGGTGGCGGCTCAGCGCCTTGGCGAAGAGTACAGCCTCAGGATTGATAAAGCGCCGGCCGGCGTCAACGCGGCGCTGGTAAACGGGCCGGAAATGGCGCGGGTGCGCGAGCTGATGTACTGGAATCTGGATAACACCGCCCGCAGTGAATGGGCCAATCTGGTTACCAGCCGCACCGTACAGGAGAAAGCCCAGCTGGCGCGCTATGCCTTCGATAACCGCTGGTGGGATCTGAGCGTGCAGGCGACGATCGCCGGCAAGCTGTGGGATCATCTCGAAGAGCGTTTCCCTCTGGCCTATAAAGATCTCTTCGATCGTTACACCAGCGGGAAAGACATTCCGCAGAGCTATGCGATGGCGATCGCCCGCCAGGAGAGCGCCTGGAACCCGAAAGTGCGCTCGCCGGTGGGGGCCAGCGGTCTGATGCAGGTGATGCCTGCCACCGCCGCCCATACGGTGAAGAAGTTTAATCTGCCGGGCTACAGCAGTCCGTCGCAGCTGCTGGATCCCGAAACCAACATCAACATTGGCACTACCTATCTGCAGAGCGTCTACAACCAGTTCGGTGATAACCGCATCTTCGCGTCAGCAGCTTATAACGCTGGCCCGGGGCGGGTGCGCACCTGGCTTGGCAACAGCGCCGGACGCATCGACGCGGTGGCCTTTGTCGAGAGCATTCCGTTCTCGGAAACCCGCGGCTATGTGAAGAACGTGCTGGCGTATGATGCTTACTATCGCTACTTCATGGGACAGAAAGATGCCCTGATGAGCGACAGTGAGTGGCAGCGACGTTACTGATCGGTGTGGGTTATGTTATGCTTGTACTCGTTTAAGAGTACAACAGGCGGCATAACATGACCCAGCATTCCCCTTATTCATCGGCTATGGCCGAGCAACGTCATCAGGAGTGGCTTCGTTTTGTGGAGCTGCTTCGCCAGTCTTATGAACAGGATCTGCATCTGCCGCTGTTGCAGCTGATGCTCACCCCCGACGAGCGCGAGGCGCTGGGCACGCGGGTGCGGATCATCGAGGAGTTGCTGCGCGGCGAGATGAGCCAGCGTGAGCTGAAAAGCGAGCTGGGAGCGGGGATCGCAACCATCACCCGCGGATCGAACAGCCTGAAATCGGCGCCGGTTGAGCTGCGCCACTGGCTCGAACAGGTATTGCTTGAGGGCAAACCGTAGGCCGGATAAGGCGAAGCCACCATCCGGCAATGCTGCGGCAATTAACGGTAAATCGCATTATGAAACGGGCTCAACGCCAGAATCACCGCCTGGTGGTAAACGCTTGAGCGCGTCAGCACCCCGGCGGTAAAGACCCCAATCGCCCCCTCTTTACGGCCAATCTCATCGATGCCCGTGTACTGCGACATCACCGGGCCGAGCGCTTCACCTTCGCGCACTTTATCCAGAATGATCTCTGGTAGCGGCAGAGTGGCCGAGCGCGCTTCACCGCGCCGATCCCGGCTCTCGATCACCACCCAGCTAAAGGTTGCGCCTTCGTCAATGCCCGCTTCAATCGCCACCCAAAAGTCCGCTTCGGGACAGGCGGCTCTGGCATTCGCCACGCGGTTTCGTGCGCCAGCGCGTGTTTCTTCGCTGCCGAATGGCTGTTCCGGGACGCCGCTCTCGACGCTGACGGACGCAATATGGCAGGATCCTTCGCCGAAGATCTCGTCAAATGCCCTTAGAATTGCCTGAATTTTGGCAGGATTAGTGGTAGCAGAGACAACCTGGTGCATAATTAAGCCTAACTCTAAAAATATCATCGCAGTATAACGGAAAAAAAGCATGTTACAGGTATACCTTGTTCGCCACGGTGAAACGCAGTGGAACGCCGAGCGACGTATTCAAGGCCAGTCAGACAGTCCACTTACTGCCAAGGGCGAGGAACAGGCCCGTCAGGTTGGCGAACGCGCCAGAACACTGGGCATCACCCATATCATCGCCAGCGATTTAGGTCGCACGCGACGCACAGCAGAGATTATCGCGCAGGCCTGCGGCTGCGATGTCACTGTGGATGCTCGCCTGCGCGAGCTGGATATGGGGGTGCTGGAACAGCGCCTTATTGATACCCTGACCGAAGAGGAAGAGGCATGGCGTCGCACGCTGGTTAACGGCACTGAAGAGGGTCGCATAC
This sequence comes from Leclercia adecarboxylata, assembly GCF_006874705.1. Classification (NCBI taxonomy): domain Bacteria; kingdom Pseudomonadati; phylum Pseudomonadota; class Gammaproteobacteria; order Enterobacterales; family Enterobacteriaceae; genus Leclercia; species Leclercia adecarboxylata. The sequence continues at coordinate 2,528,830 of NZ_CP035382.1, forward strand.
CGGAAGGTGAATCGATGCTGGAGCTGAGCGAGCGTATGCACGCGGCGCTGGCGGCCTGTCTGGAGCTGCCCGAGGGCAGTCGACCGCTGCTGGTCAGTCACGGTATGGCGTTAGGTTGCCTGGTCAGTACGATCCTCGGGCTGCCGGCATGGGCTGAGCGCCGCCTGCGTCTGCGTAACTGCTCGCTTTCCCGCATCGACTATCAGCAGAGTCCGTGGCTGGCGTCAGGCTGGATTGTGGAGATGGCAGGGGATATCTCGCATCTCGATGCCCCTGCGTTAGATGAGCTGCAGCGTTAACGGCGAACGGGGATCAGATATTCGCAGCGCAAATCGATTGGGCGTTCATCCGGCTTAACATCCGTTGACGGATAGTAACGCTCAATATCCTGACCTTTTCTGCGATTCAGGTTCAGCATCGGCATGCAGGTACCGTAGACCGTCATGATAAAGTCCTGCACGCCGGTTCCCAGCCCTTCATAGGTGAACATCACGTATTCACCCCCTTCCAGTACCACCGGTTTCGAGCCCTGAATATAGCCGTTGGCCATCTCAGGCGTTAACGCCGTGGTGTAGAAGACCTCCTGCTCGTCATCTTTTTCAAGGCTTGGACGCGTCTCGTTCAGGCCATAGAGCAATGGCGGAATGGCCGGGGCGTGGCTGAGGAAATCACGCCAGAACTGGACACGCATCTGATGACGAAATTCGGAGATCTGCTCCAGCGAGCAGGAGTAACTTTGGGTCGTGCCGACCAGGTGAGTTTCCGGCAGGGTGACCATTTCGTGCTTCGGCATTTCGAACTCGCCCAGACGCAGCGGCGGACGCATACCGAACGAGCTCCAGTCCGGCGAGCGGCGATAGAGCGCAGGGGTCAACGAGAACTGTTTTTTGAACGCGCGGGTAAAGGTCTGCTGCGAATCAAAGCGATACTGTAAGGCGATGTCCAGAATAGGACGCGCAGTCAGGCGAAGCGCCACGGCGGATTTGGAAAGACGACGCGCGCGGATATAGGCGCCGATAGCGTGACCGGTGACATCCTTGAACATTCTTTGTAAATGCCACTTAGAATATCCCGCTTTTGCCGCCACATTATCGAGTGACAAAGGCTGGTCCAGATGGCCTTCCAGCCAGGTAAGAAGATCGCGAATAATTCCAGCCTGATCCATATACTATCCTCATCCTTAATACAGCAGATACCCTGCTAACAGGTTAGCGGATAATAGCATTTTTTGATGTTTTAGCATTCAGTGTTTTTTTTGCGCTTAAATGCGTTTCGCCCTCTATTCCGGAAGGATATATTCTAATCCTGTGATCTTGCTGCTTTTTTTCATATGATTGTTGAATAATGACTCAGTGCAATTTTTAAATATGGTAACAATATGAAATACAAGACATTGATCCTCACCACGCTGCTGTTATTAACCGGTCATGCCGCGCAGGCAGAAGAAATTGGTTCCGTTGATACCGTATTTAAGGTTTTCGGGCCTGACCATAAAATTGTCGTTGAAGCCTTTGACGATCCCGATGTGAAAAACGTCACCTGCTATATCAGCCGGGCGAAAACTGGCGGTATCAAAGGCGGACTGGGGCTGGCGGAAGACACTTCCGATGCGGCGATCTCCTGTCAGCAGGTGGGGCCGGTTGAGCTGAGCGATAAGATCAAAAACGGCAAGTCACAGGGCGAAGTCGTATTCCAGAAACGCACCTCACTGGTGTTCAAAAAACTGCAGGTCGTACGTTTCTATGATGCGAAGCGTAACGCGCTGGCCTATCTCGCCTACTCGGATAAGGTCGTGGAGGGATCGCCAAAAAATGCGCTGAGCGCGGTGCCGATTATGCCGTGGCATTAAGTCAGGAATACCCCATGCAGCAACCCGTGGTCTGGCTGGTTGAAGACGAAATCAGTATCGCTGAAACGCTGATCTACATGCTTCAGCAGGAGGGCTTTGCAGTGAAGGCCTTCGAACGCGGCCTGCCCGTGCTGGAGGAGGCGCGCCGGCAGATCCCGGCGCTCGCCATTCTTGATGTCGGCCTGCCGGACATCAGCGGCTTTGAGCTGTGCCGCCAGCTGCTGGCGCAGCATCCCGCGCTGCCGGTGCTGTTCCTGACGGCCCGCAGCGATGAGGTGGACAAGCTGCTCGGGCTGGAGATCGGGGCTGATGATTATGTCGCCAAGCCCTTCTCGCCCCGGGAAGTGTGCGCCCGGGTGCGAACGATTTTACGGCGGATGCAAAAATCCGCTGCGCCGTCTGAGATCGTCCGTATCGGCCAGTTTGAGCTGAACGAGCCCGCCGCCCGCATCAGCTGGTGCGGAGAGCCGTTGCCGCTGACGCGCTACGAATTCCTGCTGCTCAAAACGCTGCTGCATGCGCCAGGCCGCGTCTATTCCCGGCAGCAGCTGATGGATAAAGTCTGGGGGGAGGAGGGCGACAGCTTCGATCGCACCGTCGACACCCATATTAAAACCCTGCGTGCCAAGCTGCGGGCGGTGAACGATCGGCTTTCTCCCATCAGCACCCACCGCGGCATGGGCTACAGCCTGGGATTATATTAATGCGCATCGGCATGCGGCTGTTGCTGGGGTACTTCCTGATTGTGGCCATTGCCGCGTGGTTTGTGCTGTCGATCTTTGTCCAGGAGGTGAAGCCCGGCGTGCGCAGGGCAACGGAAGGGATGCTGATCGACACCGCCACGCTGCTGGCCGAAGTCGGACGGGAGGATCTGCTTTCGGGTGATGCGCAGCAGGGCAGGCTGGCGCAGGCCTTTTCGCAGCTCCATCAGCGACCCTTTCGCGCCAACATCGGCGGCATTCACAAAGTGCGCAACGAGTATCATGTCTACATGACCGATGCCCAGGGCCGTGTGGTGTTTGATTCCGCTGGCCTTGCGGTGGGGAAGGATTACTCGCGCTGGAACGACGTCTGGCTGACCCTGCGCGGTGAATATGGCGCCCGCAGCACCCCGGGCAACCCGGATGATCCCGAGAGTACGGTGATGTACGTTGCCGCGCCGGTGGTCGATCGGGGCAGGATCATCGGCGTGCTGTCGGTCGGAAAGCCCAATAGCGCAATGGCGCCGGTCATCAAGCGCAGCGAGCGGCGGATCCTCTGGGCCGGCGGGGCGCTGCTGGGCATTGCGTTGCTGATTGGCCTGGCCGTGGCCTGGTGGATCAACCGCTCGATTCACACCCTGTCGCGCTATGCCGACTCGGTCACCAGCGATACCCCGCTGCCGTTGCCCGATCCGGGCAGCAGCGAACTTCGCAAGCTGGCACAGGCGCTGGAGAATATGCGTATTCGCCTCGAAGGGAAGAATTATATTGAACACTATGTTCATGCGCTTACCCACGAGCTGAAAAGTCCGCTGGCCGCAATTCGCGGCGCGGCGGAAATTCTGTCCGAACAGCCGCCGCCTCAGGTGGCCGCGCGGTTTATCGACAATATCCTGGTGCAAAATACGCGCATGCAGTCGCTGGTGGAAAAGCTCCTCGCCCAGGCTCGTCTTGAGAATCGGATAGAGATTGTCCCGGTGAGCGTCAGCGTTGATGTACTCTTTACGCGGCTTGCCGATGCGCGCGCGGCAACGCTGGCAGCGAAAAACATCACCCTGACATTTCAGAGCACTTCGTGCCGCGTGGCGGGCGATCCCGAGCTGCTTGAGCAGGCGCTGGGCAATTTGCTGGATAACGCCATCGATTTCACCCCGCCGGGTGGAGCAATCCAGCTTGCGGCCACGGAAGCCCACAGGCAGGTGAACATCACCGTAACCGACAGCGGCGGTGGGATCCCGGATTACGCCCTGGCGCGGATTTATGAACGCTTCTACTCGCTCCCGCGCTCGAACGGGCTGAAAAGCAGCGGGCTCGGGCTGGCCTTTGTGCAGGAGGTAGCGCGTCTGCATCAGGGCAGCATCGATTTGCAAAACCGGCCCGAAGTCGGCGTGACGGCCACGCTGACACTTCACCGTCCCTTCACATAACTTCAAACTGGCCCCACATAGCGCAGTTAGGCTCTCTTCATCACAAAGGAGAGCCACTATGAAATCCCCCCTGTTCTGGAAAGTCAGCACCCTGTTGGGGTGCATTCTGCTGTTACTCGTCCCGCTGTTTATGGTGGGTAATCTGATTTCGGAGCGCGAGAGCTACCGCAACGCGGTCGAAAACACGCTGCGTCAAAGCACCAGTGGCCCACAGCAGCTGGTTGGCCCGCTGATCGCCATTCCGGTGACGGAGATTTACTACAAGCTGGAGGACGAGAAAAAAGTTGAGTATAAGAAAAGCTATATGCACTTCATCCTGCCGGAGTCGCTGTTAGTCGAAGGTAATCAGCACGTTGAGACGCGCAATATCGGCATCTATGACGGGCAAATCTGGAACACCGATCTCAGGATCAAAGCCCAGTTTAATACCGATAAACTGGCGCAGCTGAAGGGTGAAACCATGACCCTGGGGCAGCCTTTTATCGTGGTTGGCGTCGGTGATGCGCGCGGAATTGGCGTGGTGAGCGCGTCAAAAATCAACGGTGAGACCTTAAGCATTGAGCCCGGCTCAGGTGTGCACGGGGCGTTATCCGGCATCCATATGCCCCTGACCGACAACGCGCTGGCGCTTAAAACCTTCACCCTGGAGATGTCGTTGAATCTGGCGGGCACCGGCAGTTTCGCAGTGGTTCCGGTGGGGCGCAACAGCGAACTGACCCTGACCAGCAACTGGCCGCATCCGGGTTTTATGGGTGACTACCTGCCGGTTAAGCACCAGATTAGCGACTCGGGCTTCCAGGCGAACTGGAAAAGCAGCTGGTTTGCCAACAACCTGGCGGGCTGGTTCAACGACAGGGAGACGCCCGAATGGCAGACTATCCCGGCCTTTAGCGTGACGGTCGCCACCCCCGCGGATCAGTATCAGCTCACGGACCGCGCGATTAAGTACGCCATTCTGCTGATTGCCCTGACCTTTATGGCTTTCTTTGTCTTTGAAACCTTAACCGGGCTGCGCCTGCATCCGATGCAGTATCTGCTGGTCGGTCTGTCGCTGGTGCTGTTCTATCTGGTGCTGCTGGCGCTGTCAGAGCATGTTGGTTTTACACCCGCCTGGATTATTGCCAGCCTGGTGGGAGCGGTGATGAACGGCGTTTATCTGCAGGCGGTGCTGAAAAGCTGGAGACGCAGCGGCATGTTTGTGGTGGCGCTGCTGGGGCTGGACGTGGTGATGTGGTTCCTGCTGCGTTCGGAAGACAGCGCACTGCTGCTGGGTTCTGCCGTTCTGGCACTGGCGTTGTTCGCAGTGATGTATCTCACCCGTCACTTTGACTGGTACTCGCTTTCCCAGCCGAAACGCCCGGAGCCACCAGCCGAACCGGATAAAGATGCGATGCGGTTATGGAAATAAAAAAACGGCGCGAAAGCGCCGTTTTTTTATGGCCGATCTGCGGGATTACTCCTGCAGGTCGCCGCAGAAACGATAGCCTTCACCGTGGATGGTGGCGATGATTTCTGGGGTATCCGGCGTGGATTCGAAGTGTTTACGAATACGGCGGATGGTAACGTCAACGGTGCGGTCGTGCGGCTTCAGCTCACGGCCGGTCATTTTTTTCAGCAGTTCTGCACGGGACTGGATCTTGCCCGGATTTTCGCAGAAGTGCAGCATGGCGCGGAATTCGCTGCGCGGCAGTTTGTACTGGTCGCCCTGAGGGCTCACCAGCGAACGGCTATTAATATCAAGTTCCCAGCCGTTGAATTTGTAGCTGTCTACGCTACGACGCTCTTCGCTGACCGTGCCCAGGTTCATGGTGCGGGACAGCAGATTGCGTGCACGAATGGTTAACTCGCGAGGGTTAAAAGGTTTGGTGATATAGTCATCCGCACCGATTTCCAGGCCAAGAATTTTATCAACTTCATTGTCGCGGCCGGTCAGGAACATTAACGCAACGTTCGCCTGCTCGCGCAGCTCGCGCGCCAGCAGAAGGCCGTTTTTACCCGGCAGGTTAATGTCCATGATGACCAGGTTGATATCATTTTCAGAAAGGATCTGATGCATCTCTGCGCCATCGGTCGCTTCAAAGACATCGTAGCCTTCTGCTTCGAAAATGCTCTTTAACGTGTTGCGTGTTACCAACTCGTCTTCAACGATAAGAATGTGCGGGGTCTGCATGTTTGCTACCTAAATTGCCAACTAAATCGAAACAGGAAGTACAAAAGTCCCTGACCTGCCTGATACATGCCACAAATTAACATGACCGGCGTAACGTGACTAAAGTACGTAATTGCGTTCTTGATGCACTTTCCATCAACGTCAACAACATCATTAGCTTGGTCGTGGGTACTTTCCCTCTGGACCCGACAGTGTCAAAAACGGCTGTCATCCTAACCATTTTAACAGCAACATAACAGGTTAAGAGGCACCGGACACCCAATAAAACTACGCTTCGTTGACATATATCAAATTCAATTGTAGCACGTTAACAGTTTGATGAAATCATCGTAGCGGATTGCTAGCCTTTGTCACATTTTTTCAATAAACCAACCAGTTGCGTTCATTAATTAATAAACAAGGCGAATCCAATGTCAACACCCGGTAAAAGAAAGTATTATCATTATTAAACATAAGGATAAGTGCTATTCTGTAACATTATCGTGTAAGGTTCACTGATGAAATAGTTTAGTAATTTTAATTTGTAGTGAAACGCTATTTCGGTGATTTGTGTTGCAATTTTGTAAATTCGTGCCGCGTAATATGATGATGTCCATCACATTTTTGTCGGCTAACTGCTTAAAAAGAGAGCATAAATGCATTTGTCAATCGTACTGGTATCCCCCGCAAGAGCAGAAAACATTGGTGCCGCCGCGCGCGCCATGAAGACCATGGGGTTTACCGATCTACGTATCGTTGCCAGTGACGCCCAGAACGATCCGGCGGCGCGGCGTGTTGCGCACGGCTCGGGAGATATTCTCGATAATTTAACGACTTATGAAACGCTCGCAGACGCGCTGCACGACATTTCTTTTACGGTTGCCACCACTGCCCGCGGCCGTTCGAAGTTCCATTACTATGCCACGCCGGCTGAACTGGTGCCGCTGATGGCAGAGAAAAGCCAGTGGATGCCGAAGATGGCGCTGGTTTTCGGGCGCGAAGATTCCGGCCTGACCAATGACGAGCTCGCCCTGGCAGATGTATTGACCGGCGTGCCGATGGTGGCGGATTACCCGTCGTTGAATTTAGGTCAGGCGGTGATGGTGTATTGCTATCAATTAGCCTCTCTGATGCAAATGCCGGTTGCCCCGGTGGCCGAAGTAGATGAAAACCAGCTTGCCGCTTTACGTGCGCGCACCGATCGTCTGCTGACATCGCTGAACGTCGCTGACGATCAAAAAATGGTGGAGTGGCTACAGCAGCGGCTGGGCCTGTTAGCTCAGCGAGACACGGCAATGTTGCACCGATTGCTGCACGATATCGAAAAAAAGCTGGCAGAGTAAAAGTCCGTCATATCTTTTAGTTATGGTTAAATATTCCAGACTATGGGTTGCATACGGCCCGATCCGGGCAGAAATAAAATCTCAGACAGCGAGACGTGACAGGGTCGGGAAAGGCGCTTAAATCAGAAATTCGTTGACTTAGCGGCACGTATGCTTTAACCAATAGAGGTAGACAGCACAGACAGATAATAATACAGAGTACACAACATCCATGAAACGCATCAGCATCACCACCATTACCACAACCATCATCATTACCACAGGTAACGGTGCGGGCTGACGCGTACAGGAAAGAAAGAAAAAAGCCCGCACCTGAACAGTGCGGGCTTTTTTTTCGGCTAAAGATCACGAGGTAACAACCATGCGAGTGTTGAAGTTCGGCGGTACATCAGTGGCAAATGCAGAACGATTTCTGCGTGTTGCCGACATCCTGGAGAGCAATGCCAGGCAGGGGCAGGTGGCGACGGTACTCTCTGCCCCGGCTAAAATTACCAACCACCTGGTGGCGATGATTGAAAAGACCATTGGGGGTCAGGATGCACTGGTGAACATCAGCGACGCAGAGCAGATCTTTGCTAACCTGCTGCAGGGCCTGGCGGATGCCCAACCTGGCTTTCCGCATGCCCAGCTGAAAGCTTTTGTTGAGCAAGAGTTTGCCCAGATTAAACACGTTCTGCATGGTATCAGCCTGTTGGGGCAGTGCCCGGACAGCATTAACGCGGCGCTGATCTGCCGCGGTGAAAAACTCTCTATCGCCATCATGGCGGGTCTGCTGGAAGCACGTGGCCATAACGTCACGGTGATCGATCCGGTTGAAAAACTGCTCGCTGTTGGCCATTACCTCGAATCCGCCGTAGATATTGCCGAATCTACCCGTCGCATTGCGGCAGGCAAAATTCCTGCTGACCATATGATCCTGATGGCGGGCTTCACCGCCGGGAATGAAAAAGGGGAGCTGGTGGTGCTGGGCCGTAACGGCTCCGACTACTCTGCCGCCGTGCTGGCCGCCTGTCTGCGTGCCGACTGTTGCGAGATCTGGACCGACGTCGACGGCGTGTATACCTGCGACCCGCGCCAGGTGCCGGATGCCCGTCTGCTGAAGTCGATGTCTTATCAGGAGGCGATGGAGCTCTCCTACTTCGGCGCCAAAGTTCTTCATCCTCGCACCATTGCCCCCATCGCCCAGTTCCAGATCCCATGCCTGATTAAAAACACCGGTAATCCGCAGGCGCCAGGCACGCTGATTGGTGCCAGTAATGACGAGGACGGCCTGCCGGTTAAAGGCATCTCCAACCTCAACAACATGGCGATGTTCAACGTCTCCGGGCCGGGTATGAAAGGCATGGTGGGGATGGCGGCACGCGTCTTTGCCGCTATGTCGCGCAACGGCATCTCGGTAGTGCTGATCACCCAGTCTTCTTCCGAATACAGCATCAGCTTCTGCGTCCCGCAGGTGGACTGCCTGCGTGCCCGTCGGGCGCTGGAGGAGGAGTTCTACCTCGAGCTGAAAGAAGAGTTGCTGGAGCCCATTGCCATCCAGGAGCATCTGGCGATCATCTCTGTGGTGGGTGATGGCATGCGCACTCTGCGCGGCATCTCGGCGAAATTCTTTGCGGCGCTGGCGCGGGCGAACATTAATATTGTCGCCATTGCCCAGGGCTCCTCAGAGCGCTCCATCTCCGTGGTGGTGAATAACGACGATGCTACCACCGGCGTACGCGTCACTCATCAGATGCTGTTCAACACCGATCAGGTCATTGAAGTGTTCCTGATTGGCGTCGGTGGCGTGGGCGGTGCGTTACTGGAGCAGCTCAAGCGTCAGCAAGAGTGGCTCAAGAAAAAGCATATCGATCTGCGCGTCTGCGGCATTGCAAACTCCAAAGCCCTGCTGACCAATGTTCACGGGCTGAACCTCGAGAACTGGCAGGCAGAGCTGGCGGAGGCGAAAGAGCCGTTCAATCTGGGCCGCCTGATCCGTCTGGTGAAAGAGTATCATCTGCTGAACCCGGTGATTGTCGACTGTACCTCGCACCAGGCGGTGGCCGATCAGTACGCCGACTTCCTGCGTGAAGGCTTCCATGTGGTCACGCCGAACAAAAAGGCCAACACCTCGTCGATGGATTACTACCATCAGATGCGCCACGCGGCGGCGAAATCCCGCCGTAAGTTCCTCTATGACACCAACGTCGGCGCGGGGCTGCCGGTTATCGAAAACCTGCAAAACCTGCTCAATGCCGGTGATGAACTGCAGCGTTTTTCCGGCATCCTGTCGGGCTCGCTCTCCTTTATCTTCGGCAAGCTGGACGAAGGGATGAGCCTGTCAGAAGCGACCAAAGTGGCGCGCGAGCTGGGTTACACCGAGCCGGATCCGCGTGACGACCTCTCCGGAACCGACGTGGCGCGTAAGCTGCTGATCCTCGCCCGTGAAACGGGACGTGAACTGGAGCTGTCGGATATCGTGATCGAGCCGGTTCTGCCAGAAAGCTTTGACGACTCCGGCGATGTGGCGACCTTTATGGCGAATCTGCCGCAGCTGGATGACGCCTTCGCAGCCCGCGTTGCAAAAGCCCGTGATGAAGGGAAGGTATTGCGCTATGTTGGCAACATCGAAGAAGACGGCGTCTGCCGGGTGAAGATGGCGGCGGTAGACGGTAACGATCCGCTGTTCAAAGTGAAAAATGGCGAAAATGCCCTCGCGTTTTACAGCCACTATTATCAGCCACTGCCGTTGGTCCTTCGCGGCTATGGCGCAGGGAACGATGTGACGGCGGCGGGCGTATTTGCCGATCTGCTGCGTACCCTGTCATGGAAGTTAGGAGTTTAACATGGTTAAAGTTTATGCCCCGGCTTCCAGCGCCAATATGAGCGTCGGGTTTGATGTGCTGGGCGCGGCGGTGACGCCGGTGGATGGTTCATCGCTGGGGGATACTGTCACGGTTGAGGCCGCAGACAGTTTCAGTCTGAGCAACGTCGGGCGTTTCGCCAGCAAGCTGCCGTCCGATCCGCGTGAGAATATCGTTTATCAGTGCTGGGAGCGTTTTTGTCAGGAGATCGGTAAAAACGTGCCGGTTGCCATGACCCTGGAAAAAAGCATGCCGATTGGCTCCGGGCTGGGCTCAAGTGCCTGTTCAGTGGTGGCCGCGCTGGTGGCGATGAACGAGCACTGCGGCAAGCCGCTGAATAACACCCGCCTGCTGGCCCTGATGGGCGAGCTGGAAGGGCGCATCTCTGGCAGCATTCATTACGATAACGTCGCCCCCTGTTTCCTGGGCGGCATGCAGCTGATGATCGAAGAGAACGGCATCATCAGCCAACAGGTGCCAGGCTTTGACGAGTGGCTGTGGGTGCTTGCCTACCCGGGCATTAAAGTGTCGACCGCCGAAGCGCGCGCCATACTGCCAGCGCAGTACCGCCGTCAGGACTGTATTGCGCACGGTCGTCATCTGGCTGGCTTTATTCATGCCTGCTATACCCGTCAGCCGCTACTGGCGGCAAAACTGATGAAAGATGTTATTGCCGAGCCATACCGCACCAAACTGCTGCCTGGCTTCAACGAAGCGCGTAGCGCGGCGCTGGATATCGGCGCCCTGGCCTGCGGTATTTCCGGTTCCGGTCCGACCCTGTTTGCCCTGTGCGACAAACCGGATACGGCGCAGCGGGTCGCGGAGTGGCTGGGGAAAAATTACCTGCAAAATCAGGAAGGCTTTGTTCATATTTGCCGTCTGGATACGGCCGGCGCACGAGTACTGGGATAAACAATGAAACTCTACAATCTTAAAGATCATAACGAGCAGGTGAGCTTTGCACAGGCCGTCACACAAGGTCTGGGCAAAAACCAGGGGCTGTTCTTCCCGCACGACCTGCCGGAGTTTGGTCTGACCGAAATCGACGAGATGCTGAAACAGGATTTCGTTACCCGCAGCACCAAAATTCTCTCCGCGTTTATCGGGGACGAAATTCCGCAGGAGCTGCTGGAGGAGCGCGTCCGCGCGGCCTTTGCTTTCCCGGCACCGGTAAGCCAGGTTGAGCCGGACGTCGGCTGTCTGGAGCTGTTCCACGGCCCGACGCTGGCGTTTAAAGATTTTGGCGGGCGCTTTATGGCGCAGATGCTGACCCATATCAGCGGCGATAAGCCGGTTACCATTCTGACCGCGACCTCCGGCGATACCGGTGCGGCAGTTGCGCATGCCTTCTACGGCCTGAAAAACGTGCGCGTGGTGATCCTCTATCCGCAGGGAAAAATCAGCCCGCTGCAGGAAAAACTGTTCTGTACCCTCGGCGGCAACATTGAAACCGTCGCCATCGACGGGGACTTCGATGCCTGCCAGGCGCTGGTTAAACAGGCCTTCGACGACGAAGAGCTGAAGGTGGCGCTGGGTCTTAACTCCGCCAACTCCATCAACATCAGCCGCCTGCTGGCGCAGATTTGCTACTACTTCGAAGCGGTAGCCCAGCTGCCGCAGGAAGCGCGTAACCAGCTGGTGATCTCGGTGCCGAGCGGCAACTTTGGCGACCTGACTGCCGGCCTGCTGGCGAAGTCACTGGGCCTGCCGGTGAAACGCTTTATCGCTGCCACCAATGCCAACGACACGGTGCCGCGTTTCCTGAAAGAGGGCAAGTGGACGCCAAACACTACGCAGGCCACCCTGTCCAATGCGATGGATGTGTCACAGCCTAACAACTGGCCGCGCGTGGAAGAGCTGTTCCGCCGTAAAATCTGGCGTCTCAATGAGCTGGGCTATGCTGCGGTAACGGACGACACTACCAGAGAGACCATGCGTGAGCTGAAGCAGGTGGGCTACACCTCCGAGCCGCACGCGGCGGTGGCGTATCGCGCTCTGCGCGATCAGCTGAACCCGGGCGAGTACGGCCTGTTCCTCGGCACCGCCCATCCGGCGAAGTTTAAGGAGAGCGTGGACGAGATCCTCGGTGAGTCGCTGCCGATGCCCAAAGAGCTGGCCGAGCGTGCCGATCTGCCGCTGCTGTCGCACAACCTGCCGGCCGATTTCGCCGCGCTGCGTCAGTTGATGATGACCCGCGGGTAAGCCTGTTTGCCCGGTGGCGCTACGCTTACCGGGCTTACGCAAAGCATTTGTAGGTCGGGTAAGGCGAAGCCGCCGCCCGGCAAAAATCCAGCCCGGGTGCGCGCCATCGCCACCCGGCTTTTTTATGGAGAAATTAAGGAGAAAACTAGCAGGGAAAAAGCAGAAATTCCCAATAAATGCGGTCACTTACAGAATAGGATTGCAGAGAATAACATCCTCCCCGCCCCTCACGTAATCTCCTTACATCGGCCCACATCGGGCAAGAATAATAAGGAGTAACCTATGTCTAAACTGAAACCTGCACTTATCGCACTTTCGCTGATGCTGGTGGCTCCGATGGCGGTTCAGGCCGCTGAGATCACCCTGGTACCGGCGGTCAAACTGCAGATTGGCGATCGGGATAATCGGGGCCATCACTGGGATGGCGGCCGCTGGCGTGACAATGACTGGTGGAAGTCTCACTACGAGTGGCGCGACAACCGCTGGCGTCCGCATGGCGAGCATCATGATAATCGCCATCACGATCGTCATGATGACCATCGTCCCGGGCCGGACCGGAAACATCATTAAACTCACCCCGCCAACCGGCGGGGTTTTGCATTACTGCTCGTGGCGCTTAAACACCAGCTCACCTTTCCCTGACGCTTCCTCGTCAAAGAAATAGCCTTCGCTGTTAAATGCCTTCAGCTGCTCTGGCTGCGTCAGACGATTTTCAATGATGTAACGGCTCATCAGTCCGCGCGCTTTTTTGGCGTAGAAGCTGATCACTTTGAACTTGCCGTTCTTCTCATCGAGGAACACCGGCTTAACGATCTCCGCGTTCAGCTTTTTCGGTTTTACCGATTTGTAGTACTCATCCGACGCCAGGTTGATCAGGACATTGTCGCCCTGCGCCTGCAATGCATCGTTCAGCGTGTTGGTGATGGTCTCGCCCCAGAAGTGATAGAGATCTTTGCCTTTCGCGTTCTCCAGACGGATCCCCATCTCCAGACGGTAGGGTTGCATCAAATCCAGCGGACGCAGCACACCGTACAGGCCGGAGAGCATGCGTAAATGCTGTTGGGCAAAATCAAAGTCAGCCTCGCTGAAGGTTTCCGCCTGCAGGCCGGTATAGACGTCGCCTTTGAAGGCCAGAATCGCCTGGCGTGCGTTCGAAGGCGTGAAATCCGGCTGCCAGTCGTGGAAGCGGGTGGTATTAAGATCCGCCAGCTTGTCGCTGATGCTCATCAGGGTTGCAATTTGCGGCGCTGAAAGCTTGCGTGCCTCGCGGATCAGCTGTTGCGAGTGATCCAGCAGTTCAGGCTGGGTATAACGCTCGGTGGCGAGTGGGCTCTGGTAGTCGAGCGTTTTAGCAGGTGAAATCAGAATCAGCATATCCAGTCCTTGCAGGAGATTTGGTGCGATTTTAACAAAAAAACCGCCTCGATTGATCGATGGCTGTTATTGACGCGGCAAATCATCCCAGGCGCCAGGGGCCAGTTGCGAAGCGATCTCGGGATAACGCGAGACATCAAAAACAGGCTGGACCCCCAGCTTCCGCTGGCGCAGGTAATCCCGGGCAATCAGCGTAATGACCGGGGAGAGCAGCAGGATCGCCGTCAGGTTAGTGATTGCCATCAGCGCCATAATGATATCCGCCAGCTGCCAGACCACTGGCAGGCTTAACAGGGAGCCGAGCAGCACCATCAGCACTACGCCACCCCGTAACAGCCAGCGGGATTTCCGGGCATCGGGATGCAAAAAGATCAGGTTGTTTTCGGCATAGATGTAGTTCACCACGATGGAGCTGAAAGCGAACAAAAGGATGATAAAGGCCACGAAGTCGGCACCCCAGCTTCCGGTGAGATTGACCAGCGCCTGTTGAATCAGCTGCACGCCTGCGGTATTGGCCGGGAGATCCACCGGCCCTGCCAACAGCACGATCATCGCGCTGGCGGTACAGATGATGATGGTATCAACGAAGACGCCAATCATCTGCACGATCCCTTGGGAGGCCGGGTGAGGGGGCCAGGAGGCTGCGGCAGCAGCGGCATTGGGAGTTGACCCCATGCCCGCTTCGTTGGAAAACATTCCGCGCTGAAAACCGGCCGTCAGGGCCTGGCTCAGGGTATAGCCCAGCGCACCTGCGGCGGCTTCACGCCAGCCAAAGGCGCTTTTTACGATCAGGGTAAAGACCGCCGGTAGCTGGTCGGCATGCCAGGCACAGACCACCATGCTGGCGATCACCCACAGCAGCGCCATCACCGGCACCATCCACTGCATCAGCCGGGCAACGCCTTTGATGCCGGTGAGGATCACCACCAGCGTGAACAGCGCCATCACGCCGCCGGTGATAAATTCCGGACAGTTGAAGGCGAAACGCAGGGCGTGGGCAACGGAGTGGGCCTGAACGGTATTAAAGATCAGACCGTAGGCGACGAGTAAAAAGAGAGAAAACAGCACGCCCATCCAGCGCATACCGAGGCCGCGGGCCATATACCAGGCCGGGCCGCCGCGAAACTGCCCCTGTTTATCCGCTTCCTTATACAGCTGGGCCAGCGAACACTCGGCAAAGGAGGTGGCCATGCCGATGATGGCGGTCATCCACATCCAGAAGATGGCCCCCGGTCCGCCCGCCGAGATCGCCAGCGCGACCCCGGCCAGGTTACCGCTGCCGACCCGGGCCGCCAGGCTGGTACAGAGCGCCTGGAACGAGGTTAAACCTCCCGGCTGGGGGCTCAGGCTGTTTTTCAGATTATTGCGCAGCTGGGGAATAGAGCGAAACTGAATAAAACCGCAGCGAAAAGTGAACCAGATACCTGCCGCAAACAGCAGGTAAATCATCACCGAACCCCACAGGATTTCATTAATAAACGACAGATAATCAGGCATTAACGTCCCTCTTGTTGATGCCAAAGTGCATAGGTAATCGCTACTAATGAGTGAGTAAACAGGTAATTAGCAGTGCGGAATTTTGCCAAGTTTATCACAGGATCCTTCAGCGCATTGTCTGCGGTTGCGCTGACCTTCCGTCGTGTTATCATCAGGGCAGACCGGTTACATCCCCCTAACAAGTAAACCTGTCATTTTTCCGTTTCTGGCATCCTGCTGGTAACGCGAATGATCCAGGGCAAGTTAAAGAGAAACACTATCATGACGGATAAATTAACCTCCCTTCGTCAGTTCACGACTGTTGTCGCTGACACCGGAGATATCGCGGCAATGAAGTTGTACCAGCCGCAGGATGCCACAACGAACCCTTCTCTGATCCTTAACGCTGCACAGATCCCTGAATACCGCAAACTGATCGACGACGCCGTTGCCTGGGCGAAAAGCCAGAGCAGCGATCGTGCACAGCAGGTAGTGGATGCTACCGACAAGCTGGCCGTTAACATTGGTCTGGAAATTCTGAAGCTGGTTCCGGGCCGTATCTCGACTGAAGTGGATGCGCGTCTGTCCTACGACACCGAAGCGTCCATCGCCAAAGCCAAACGCCTGATCAAGCTGTACAACGATGCTGGCATCAGCAACGACCGTATCCTGATCAAACTGGCTTCCACCTGGCAGGGCATCCGCGCTGCAGAACAGCTGGAAAAAGAGGGCATCAACTGTAACCTGACCCTGCTGTTCTCCTTCGCTCAGGCGCGTGCCTGTGCAGAAGCGGGCGTGTTCCTGATCTCTCCATTCGTTGGCCGTATTCTGGACTGGTACAAATCCAATACCGACAAGAAAGAGTACGCGGCGTCTGAAGATCCGGGCGTGGTTTCCGTTACCGAGATTTACGAGTACTACAAACAGCACGGCTATGAAACCGTGGTGATGGGCGCAAGCTTCCGTAACGTGGGCGAAATCCTGGAGCTGGCTGGCTGTGACCGCCTGACCATCGCACCTGCGCTGCTGAAAGAGCTGGCAGAAAGCGAAGGCGCGATCGAGCGTAAGCTGAGCTTCAGCGGCGAAGTGAAAGCCCGTCCTGAGCGCATCACTGAATCCGAATTCCTGTGGCAGCACAACCAGGATCCAATGGCGGTAGACAAACTGGCGGACGGTATCCGTAAGTTTGCTATCGACCAGGAAAAACTGGAAAAAATGATCGGCGAACTACTGTAATCATTCCCGCGTGACCGGGCCTCCGGTCACGCTACTTCTCTTGTTCCCTGTCTGAATCCTCCTGCTGCGTGTATCATTCCCTCAATCTGTATTGTTTGAATGGAATGGATATGAATACCTTACGCATTGGCTTAGTTTCCGTCTCAGATCGCGCCTCCAGCGGTGTCTATGAAGATAAAGGCATCCCCGCGCTGGAAGCCTGGCTGGCTTCTGCCCTGACCACCCCTTTTGAAGTGCAAACCCGCCTGATCCCCGATGAACAGGCGATCATCGAGCAAACCTTGTGTGAACTGGTTGATGAAATGAGCTGCCACCTGGTGCTGACTACCGGCGGTACCGGTCCGGCACGTCGCGACGTGACGCCGGATGCGACTCTCGCCATCGCCGATCGTGAAATGCCGGGCTTTGGCGAACAGATGCGCCAGATCAGTCTGCACTTTGTGCCGACGGCGATCCTCTCCCGTCAGGTGGGGGTGATCCGCAAGCAGGCGCTGATCCTCAATTTACCGGGCCAGCCAAAGTCGATTAAAGAGACGCTGGAAGGGGTGAAAGAGGCCGACGGTAAGGTGGTGGTCGCAGGTATCTTCGCCAGTGTACCTTATTGTGTACAGCTTCTTGAGGGGCCTTACGTCGAAACCGATCCGCAGGTGGTAGCAGCTTTTCGCCCGAAAAGCGCGAGACGTGAAACAATCTCCTGAAATTAACAATAATGTGACATAAGCTGTAACGGAAGTAGCGGGCTAATTGATTTACGGTATAGTAATTTTTTCTTTACGATAGCTGTAAATATAACTCAACAATTCAGCCCATAATGGTTCGCTATGTCACATTACAACCGGCCTCTCAATCGTCAGGATTATAAGACTCTCACGCTGGCCGCACTCGGCGGCGCGCTGGAGTTTTATGACTTCATTATTTTCGTCTTTTTCGCGGCTGTCGTCGGGGCGCTGTTCTTCCCGGCTGATATCCCTGAATGGCTGCGTCAGGTGCAGACCTTTGGCATTTTTGCCGCCGGGTATCTGGCGCGTCCGCTGGGCGGCATCGTGATGGCCCACTTCGGCGACCTGGTGGGACGCAAAAAGATGTTCACCCTCAGCATTCTGCTGATGGCCGTTCCGACCCTGGCTATCGGCCTGCTGCCGACCTATGCATCGATGGGAATTATTGCCCCGGTATTGCTGCTGCTGATGCGGATCCTGCAGGGGGCGGCGATTGGCGGGGAAGTACCTGGCGCCTGGGTCTTTGTGGCGGAACATGTTCCGGCCCGGCGGATCGGCATTGCCTGCGGCACGCTGACCGCAGGGCTGACGGTCGGTATTCTGCTGGGCTCGGTTGTGGCGACGCTGGTGAACACCAGCATGACCCAACAGGCGGTGCACGACTGGGGCTGGCGTATTCCGTTCCTGCTGGGCGGTGCCTTTGGTCTGGTGGCGATGTATCTGCGCCGCTGGCTGCAGGAGACGCCGGTCTTCCTTGAAATGCAGCAGCGCAAGGCGCTGGCGCAGGAGCTGCCGGTCAAAGCGGTGGTGGTAAGACACAGAAAAGCGGTGGTGGTGTCAATGCTGCTCACCTGGCTGCTGTCGGCGGGCATCGTGGTGGTGATTTTGATGTCGCCGGTCTGGCTGCAAAAACAGTACGGCTTTGCCCCGGCGGTAACGCTGCAGGCCAACAGCATCGCGACCATTATGCTGTGCTTCGGCTGCCTGATTGCCGGGCTGGCGGTGGATCGTATCGGTTCCAGCCTGACCTTTATCATCGGCAGCCTGCTTCTTGCCGGGGCGAGCTGGGCATTTTATCACCTGGCGGGCAGCCATCCTGAGCAGCTGTTCCTGCTGTACGGCATGGTCGGGCTGTGCGTCGGCGTGGTGGGGGCCGTGCCGTACGTGATGGTCCGCGCCTTCCCGCCGGAAGTGCGCTTCACCGGGATCTCCTTCTCGTATAACGTCTCCTACGCCATCTTCGGCGGGCTGACGCCGATTGCGGTTACCCTGCTGATGGGGGTGTCGCCAATGGCCCCGGCCTGGTACGTGCTGGCGCTCTCGCTGATGGGCCTGGGGTTAGGCCTCTGGCTGCGCCAGAAGCCCGTAGAAGCGCCGGTCCTCGCCGGATAAAGACAAGGCCGGGCAATGTGCCCGGCCTTTTTGTTAGTGCGACGGGGTAAAGCTCAGGACGATATTGTCATCCGGAATGTGGGTAAAGTTTTTGATAATGGCGTGGTAGTCCGCCAGCGGATCCACATCCTTAAACAGCGTCGGGTAGAAGATTTTGCTCAGCATCTCAATGGCGACGATGTTGTACGGGTTGTTGTAGAAGTGGTGATAGAGCGCCCCGGTGTGGCCTTGCGCGACGGCCGGAATACTGGCGACGCCCTGACGCGTCAGCAGGGCAGTAAAGGCTGCGCTGACATCATTTGCCGGGACGTTATAGCCAAACGGGATGATCGCCGTGCCTTTGCCCGGGCGTTTTGAGCCGGTCATCAGGTAGTAATCCGGATTGAGGGAGATAATCTTCTCCACCGCGATATTCCCGGTTGCCCCCGGCAGCAGCTGCGAACCGATATTAGTCCCGCCTGCGGCTTCGACCAGCCCACCCCAGCCGTTACGCGCGTGGGTGAAGCAGCAGCCGTTATCCAGCCCGCCCACACCGGCAATCGGTTCGATAAAGACCAGCGGTTTTTTGCTGGTCGTTGCCAGACGCTGGTGGATCGTATCCAGACGCTGCTGATAGAAATCGATATAGGCCTGCGCACGATCGGTCTGGCCCATGACTTTACCCAGCAGGGCAATGCTCGGCAGGGTGTTCTCCACCGGGTGCAGTTCGTAATCCACGAAGACAACCGGAATATGCAGGGCTTCGAGCTGCGCCAGGACGCCTGTCTGCACCAGCGACGGCTTAGCGCGAAGCTGGGCAATCATCAGATCGGGCTGGCGGGAGATCACCGTTTCGAGATCGACATTTCCCTGGTCGGAAAACTTCATGTCGAGGATCGTCTCCGCTTCCGGCCATTTGCGCTTCAGGACGTTCCAGGTTTCGGTGTCCTGCTTCTTCGGCAGGTTGTTCCACGCTACTACTCTGGAGAAGGGGTTATCACGCTCCAGCAGGGCCAGAGCGAAGATGTCGCGTCCGTCCTGCAGAATGATGCGCTGCGGCTTGTGTTCAACAGTGACCGTGCGGTTATCCAGATCCTTCACCGTCACCGGCCAGCTCTGTGCCTGGGTGAGTAAAGGTGAAAGTAACAGTGCCAGGCCGCCTGCGGCGGCAATGAGTTTTTTCAGCGTCATGTTTTCCCCGTCTTCTTCTTATGGCGTTAACCCGTCGACCACCACATGCGGCAGCCCACGGGAACAGTATTCAACCCGGCCATCCACGCCGTATACCGTCGCCAGATTGGCGGGGGTGACAACCTCACCCGGCAGACCGCTGGCAATCAGCTCGCCGCCTTTCAGCATCAGGGCAAAATTCGCATGGCGCAGGGCAATGTTGATGTCGTGGATCACCACGACGGTGACGATATTGCGCAGCCGCGTTTCGCGGGCGACGATATCCATCACATGGAACTGGTAGTTGAGGTCGAGCGCGCTTAAGGGCTCATCCAGCAGCAGCAGATCCGGCTCGCGGATGAGGGACTGGGCAAGGCCAATCAGCTGTTTTTGTCCGCCGGAGAGTTGGTCGAGAAAGCTCATCGCCAGATGGGCGACGCCCAGTTTTTCCAGAATGGAATACGCTTCCTGTTCGACATTGCGACCAGAAGGGCTGCCGCTGGCCCGGCGGGCGACGATGACCGACTCCAGGGCATGCAGATGTACCCCCTGCGGCAATGATTGCGGCAGATAAACTACCTTCTGCGCGCGTTTTGCCGCGGGCAAGGTCATCAGATCTTCGCCGTTGAGCTGTAACGCTCCCTGGGCGGGGTTGAGGTCAGCCAGAGCGCGCAGCAGGGTGGATTTCCCCGAGCCGTTCGGCCCCAGCAGGGCGGTGATCTGCCCGCGAGGGAGTAATGGGGTGTTCAGCCCACTGATGATCTTTTTCTTGCGATAGCCGGTGTGCAGATCGCGGACGCGCAGGCCCTCGGTCATACGTTCCCCCTGTTACGGATAATAATGCTGAGGAAGAACGGCACGCCCACCAGCGAGGTGACGATACCCACGGGAATAATGACGCCGGGAACGATGTTCTTGGAAAATACCGAGGCCAGGGAGAGCACCAGCGCGCCAATCAGCATGCTGCCGGGCAGATAAAACCGGTGATCCTCGCCAAACATCATGCGGGCGATATGCGGTGCCACCAGGCCGATAAAGCCGACCGGGCCGACAAAGGCGACCGTCAGGGCCGAGATAATACTGATGCGTAACAGCGTCGACAGGCGTAGCTTTTTCACGTTGATACCAAAGCTGACGGCACGATCTTCACCCAGACGTAACGCCGTCAATTTCCAGGCGTTCTTCAGCGACAGCGGCACGATAATCAGCAGCGCCACGGCCAGGATCGCCAGCTTATCCCACGAGGCTCTCGCCAGGCTGCCCATCGTCCAGAAGACCAGCCCCTGCAGGGTATCTTCGCTGGCAACGAACTGCAGGATGGAAATCAGTGCGTTAAAGGTAAAGACCAGGGCGATACCAAACAGCACCACGCCGGAGGTCGCCACGCGGGTCCAGCGGCTGATGCCATCCAGAATAAAGCAGGCCAGCAGAGCGAAGACAAAGGCATTCGCCGGAATGAACCACTTATCGGCAATGCCGGGAATGCCTAAACCGAGCACAATCGCCAGAGCGGCACCAAAAGAGGCGGCAGAGGAGACACCAAGTGTAAACGGGCTGGCGAGCGGGTTATTGAGGATGGTCTGCATCTCGGCCCCGGCCAGCCCCAGCGCCATGCCGACGGCGACGGCCATCAGGGCGAACGGCAGCCGTAGCTCCCAGACGATCACCCGCGTCCCGGCGTCGGCCGCGGCGGCGTTGATTAAGGTATGCCAGAGAGTGGAAACGGAGATGCCTGACGGACCAAGCGTGAAATCGAGGATCAGGGAGCAAATAATAAAGAAGAACAGCACCCCTGCCAGGGCAAAGCGCCGGATGAGAACCTTACGGTAATGTGACGCAATAATGGATTCGCCAGTGTGATCGCTGGCGGCAAGGCTGGAATTCATCAGTTAACCTTATGCAACACAACAGAATCGTTTCATCCCCTTGCGTTCCATGTCGGGTACTGCCTGATATCCATTATCCGGGATGTGCCGGGTCACACTAATCGCAATGATAATGCTTATCAATTGAATAAGGTGATTATTGCCATCCCGTTTAATCATCGTTTCTGTTGTGGCTGAAAATTGACCGGGTTTAAACGCGAAGGGGCATTCACAGGGGAGACGATTTCGCGCCCGCAGGGCGGGCACGAAGGGGGATCAGTGTTTTTCACCAATCGGCAGAATGGTGCGATCGAACTGCTCGTTCAGTACTTCACCCATCGCCAGATAGATGGCGCTGGCGCCGCAGACCAGGCCAATCCAGCCCGCCACGTGGATAATGGACTCGCCGTTATCCACCAGGTGGCCCACACACAGCAGGGCGAACAGCACGGTCAGGCTCAGGAACACGAACTGGAGCGCGCGGTTACCTACCAGGGTGCCGAAGAACATGAACAGCGTGAACACGCCCCACAGGCCCAGATAGACGCCCAGGAACTGTGGGTTCGCCGCTTCGGTCAGACCCATTTTCGGCATCAGCAGAATGGCGACCAGGGTCAGCCAGAAAGAGCCGTAAGAGGTGAATGCAGTTAAACCGAAGGTATTGCCTTTCTTATATTCCAGCAGGCCCGCGAAGATCTGTGCGATACCGCCGTAAAAAATGCCCATCGCCAGGATAATGCCGTCCATCGGGAACATCCCGATATTGTGCAGGTTCAGCAGAATGGTGGTCATGCCGAAACCCATCAGGCCCAGCGGAGCCGGATTAGCCAACTTAGTGTTGCCCATAAGTCCTCAAAAAAATCATCATTAATATGGTGAAATGGTGAATCCCACGCCAATTCTCCCTGGCGGGGCGCGGCATCATAATGGGCGCCATCAACGCCGTCTATGATCTAATCAGGGTGAAATTAAAAATTTTTTTATCCTTCCCCCTTGATGCATGCCGTTGCGACCCCATCTTGTAGTCAACCGCAGTGTGTGGACCTGAAAAAATTCAAATCTGGGCAGTTGAAAAAGCACCTTCTGCCCTTATTACAGGTACACAACCACATGTTGACTGAATTTTTAGTGGAGACGTTTAGATGGGTAAAATTATTGGTATCGACCTGGGTACTACCAACTCTTGTGTAGCGATTATGGATGGCACTACTGCACGTGTGCTGGAGAACGCCGAGGGCGATCGCACCACGCCTTCTATCATTGCTTATACCCAGGATGGTGAAACTCTGGTTGGTCAGCCGGCTAAACGTCAGGCAGTGACAAACCCGCAAAACACCCTGTTTGCGATCAAACGCCTGATTGGCCGTCGCTTCCAGGACGAAGAAGTGCAGCGTGATGAAGCCATCATGCCGTACAAAATCATCGGCGCCGAGAACGGCGACGCATGGATTGACGTTAAAGGTCAGAAAATGGCACCGCCGCAGATCTCTGCTGAAGTGCTGAAGAAAATGAAGAAAACGGCTGAAGATTACCTGGGTGAAGCGGTAACTGAAGCGGTTATCACCGTTCCTGCATACTTCAACGATGCTCAGCGTCAGGCAACCAAAGACGCGGGCCGTATCGCGGGTCTGGAAGTCAAACGTATCATCAACGAACCAACCGCAGCGGCGCTGGCCTACGGTCTGGATAAAGAAGTCGGCAACCGTACTATCGCGGTATACGACCTCGGTGGCGGTACTTTCGATATCTCTATTATCGAAATCGACGAAGTTGACGGCGAAAAAACCTTCGAAGTTCTGGCGACCAACGGTGATACCCACCTGGGTGGTGAAGACTTTGACAGCCGTATGATCAACTACCTCGTTGACGAATTTAAGAAAGATCAGGGCATTGACCTGCGTAACGACCCGCTGGCAATGCAGCGCCTGAAAGAAGCCGCAGAAAAAGCGAAGATCGAGCTCTCTTCTGCGCAGCAGACCGACGTGAACCTGCCGTATATCACTGCAGATGCCACCGGTCCAAAACACATGAACATCAAAGTGACTCGCGCGAAACTGGAAAGCCTGGTTGAAGACCTGGTTAACCGTTCCATCGAGCCGCTGAAAGTTGCTCTGCAGGATGCGGGTCTGTCCGTCTCCGAAATCCAGGACGTTATCCTGGTGGGTGGTCAAACCCGTATGCCAATGGTTCAGAAGAAAGTGGCTGAATTCTTTGGTAAAGAGCCGCGTAAAGACGTTAACCCGGACGAAGCCGTTGCTATCGGTGCTGCCGTTCAGGGTGGCGTGCTGACTGGTGAAGTTAAAGACGTACTGCTGCTGGACGTTACCCCGCTGTCTCTGGGTATCGAAACCATGGGCGGTGTGATGACGGCGCTGATCGCCAAAAACACCACCATCCCTACCAAGCACAGCCAGGTGTTCTCTACCGCTGAAGACAACCAGTCTGCGGTAACCATCCATGTGCTGCAGGGTGAGCGTAAACGTGCCGCAGATAACAAAGATCTGGGTCAGTTTAACCTCGATGGTATCAGCCCGGCACCACGCGGTATGCCACAGATCGAAGTTACCTTCGACATCGATGCTGACGGTATCCTGCACGTTTCCGCGAAGGACAAAAACAGCGGTAAAGAGCAGAAAATCACCATCAAGGCCTCTTCCGGTCTGAACGAAGAAGAGATCCAGAAAATGGTTCGCGAAGCGGAAGCAAACGCCGAGTCTGACCGTAAGTTCGAAGAGCTGGTTCAGACCCGTAACCAGGGTGACCATCTGCTGCACAGCACTCGTAAGCAGGTTGAAGAAGCCGGCGACAAACTGCCAGCTGACGACAAAACCGCTATCGAGTCTGCACTGAGCGCGCTGGAAGCGTCCCTGAAAGGTGAAGACAAAGCCGATATCGAAGCGAAAATGCAGGCGCTGGCTCAGGTTTCCGAGAAGCTGATGGAGATCGCGCAGCAGCAACACGCACAGCAGCAGGCTGGCGCGGGTGCTGACGCTTCTGCAAACAACGCGAAAGATGACGACGTTGTCGACGCAGAGTTTGAAGAAGTGAAAGACAAAAAATAATCGCCCTTTGAACGGGTAATACACTGGCACGGGCGAAGAGGTTTCCTCTCCGCCCGTGCACGCATGTTAGGGGCAGATAAAACAAGATGGCTAAGCAAGACTATTACGAGATTTTAGGCGTTTCCAAAACAGCGGAAGAGCGTGAAATCAAAAAGGCGTATAAGCGCCTGGCCATGAAATTTCACCCGGACCGCAACCAGGGTGACAAAGAGGCCGAAGCCAAGTTTAAAGAGATCAAAGAAGCCTACGAAATCCTGACCGATGCCCAGAAACGTGCGGCCTACGATCAGTACGGCCACGCTGCGTTTGAACAGGGCGGCATGGGCGGCGGCGGCGGATTTGGCGGCGGCGGCGCAGATTTCAGCGATATCTTTGGTGACGTCTTTGGCGACATCTTCGGCGGCGGCCGCGGTCGTCAGCGTGCGGCCCGTGGCGCAGACCTGCGCTACAACATGGAGCTGTCGCTGGAAGAGGCCGTACGCGGCGTAACGAAAGAGATCCGCATTCCAACCCTCGAAGAGTGCGACATTTGCCACGGCAGCGGCGCGAAAGTGGGTACCAAGCCGCAGACCTGTCCTACCTGTCACGGTTCCGGCCAGGTGCAGATGCGTCAGGGCTTCTTTGCGGTGCAGCAGAGCTGTCCGCACTGTCAGGGTCGCGGTACGCTGATCAAGGATCCGTGCAACAAGTGCCACGGTCATGGTCGCGTTGAGAAGACAAAAACCCTGTCCGTTAAAATTCCGGCAGGGGTGGATACTGGCGATCGTATTCGTCTGTCTGGCGAAGGCGAAGCGGGTGAACATGGCGCACCGGCAGGCGATCTGTACGTTCAGGTGCAGGTGAAGCAGCACGCGATTTTCGAACGTGAAGGCAACAACCTGTACTGCGAAGTGCCGATCAACTTTGCGATGGCGGCGATGGGCGGTGAAATCGAAGTGCCAACCCTTGACGGTCGCGTAAACCTGAAAGTGCCTGGGGAAACCCAGACCGGCAAGCTGTTCCGCATGCGCGGTAAAGGCGTTAAATCGGTGCGTGGCGGCGCGCAGGGCGACCTGCTGTGTCGTGTGGTAGTTGAAACCCCGGTTGGCCTGAATGAAAAACAGAAGCAGCTGCTGCGAGAGTTGCAGGAGAGCTTCGGCGGCCCAACGGGTGAGAACAACAGCCCGCGCTCCAAAAGCTTCTTTGATGGCGTGAAAAAATTCTTTGACGATTTGACTCGCTAATCGGTGAGCTGACGTTATTCTCAAAGCCCGGAAGCGATTCCGGGCTTTTTTATGGTTGAAAAGATAGCTCGAAAAAACTGAGTGCATACTCAATATTAACCTGCTTTTACCGATTAATTGCCGCGAGTATGATGGTTTTATCGAGGGATTGTCGTAAAGAGAGAGAGTAATAGTGAAACTTCTGCACCGTTTTTTCCAGAATGAGGCCTCCGGTGGCATCATTCTTATTCTGGCCGCTGCGCTGGCAATGCTGCTGGCTAACCTGGGCGCTACCCGCGACCTGTATCACGCTTTTCTGGAAACTCCCGTTGAACTTCGCGTCGGCGTGCTGGAAATTAACAAGAACATGCTGCTGTGGATCAACGATGCGCTGATGGCGGTCTTTTTCCTGCTGGTAGGCCTGGAGGTCAAGCGTGAGCTGGTACAGGGCTCCCTGGCCAGCCGCCAGCGCGCTGCGTTTCCGGTGATTGCCGCTATCGGCGGGATGGTCGTACCGGCGTTGATCTACCTGGCCTTTAACTATCAGGATCCGGTTGCCCGCCACGGCTGGGCGATCCCGGCCGCGACGGACATTGCCTTTGCGCTGGGCGTTCTGGCCCTGTTGGGCAACCGCGTGCCGATGGCGCTTAAAATCTTCCTGATGGCGCTGGCGATCATCGATGACCTGGGCGCGATTATCATTATTGCCCTGTTCTACACCAGCGAGCTGTCGGTGTTGTCGCTGGGCGTTGCGGCGGCGGCCATTGCGGCGCTGGCGCTGCTGAATATCTTCAATGTCCGTAGGATCGGCATCTATGTGCTGGTGGGAGTGGTTCTGTGGACGGCAGTGCTGAAATCGGGCGTACATGCCACCCTGGCGGGAGTGATTATTGGCTTCTTCGTGCCGCTGAAGGCGCAGGGAGGCAAATCTCCGGCGAAGCAGTTAGAGCATGTCCTGCATCCGTGGGTGGCCTTTATGATCCTGCCGCTGTTTGCCTTTGCTAACGCGGGCGTCTCCCTTGAAGGGGTGACTTTCGGTGGGCTGACCTCAATGTTACCGCTGGGGATCATTGCCGGCCTGTTTATCGGCAAGCCGCTGGGCATCAGCCTCTTCTGCTGGCTGGCGCTGAAACTGAAGCTGGCCTCGTTGCCACATGGCACTACCTGGCGGCAGATCATGGCCGTTGGCGTGCTGTGCGGGATTGGCTTTACGATGTCGATCTTTATCTCGACGCTGGCGTTTGGCCCGCATGCCCCGGAGCTTATCGTCTGGGCTAAACTGGGTATCCTGGTCGGTTCGCTGCTGGCGGCGTTTATTGGCTATGCCTTACTGAAAATGAAATTGTCGGGGCAGGTGCATCCGGCTTAACGGGACTTTGGGAGGGACAGGCCGCCCTCCCACTAACACTATCAGGGAGCGAGGATCGTATGTCTCATCTTAACTACAACCATCTGTACTACTTCTGGCATGTCTATAAAGAGGGCTCGGTTGTCGGCGCTGCAGAGGCGCTCTACCTGACGCCGCAGACGATTACCGGGCAGATCAAAGCCCTGGAAGAGCGTCTGCAGGGGAAGTTATTCAAGCGCAAGGGGAGGGGGATCGAACCCAGCGAACTTGGCGAGCTGGTGTTTCGCTACGCCGACAAAATGTTCACCCTGAGCCAGGAGATGCTCGATATCGTCAAC
Organism: Leclercia adecarboxylata; assembly: GCF_006874705.1. Taxonomy (NCBI): domain Bacteria; kingdom Pseudomonadati; phylum Pseudomonadota; class Gammaproteobacteria; order Enterobacterales; family Enterobacteriaceae; genus Leclercia; species Leclercia adecarboxylata. Next base: position 2,556,505 of record NZ_CP035382.1, read on the forward strand.
TATCGCAAAGAGTCGAACCTGCTCTTTGACGTCGGTGTCGCGGATGCGCTGTCAAAACGGCTGGTGAGCGGCGTGCTGGATGCGGCGGTGGTTGAGGATGAACAGATCCACCTGCGCTGTTTTGAATCCACCCACGAGATGCTGCTGGAGCAGCTGAGTCAGCACAAGCTGGACATGATTATCTCCGACTGCCCGATCGACTCCACCCAGCAGGAAGGGCTGTTCTCGGTGAAAATAGGCGAGTGTGGCGTCAGCTTCTGGTGTATTAACCCGCCGCCGGAAAAACCTTTCCCGGCCTGCCTGGAGGAGCGCCGGCTGCTGGTGCCAGGCAGACGCTCCATGCTCGGACGCAAGCTGCTGAACTGGTTTAACTCGCAGGGGCTGAAAGTGGAAATTCTGGGTGAGTTCGATGATGCCGCGCTGATGAAAGCCTTTGGCGAAGCGCATAACGCGATCTTCGTTGCCCCGACGCTTTACGCGCAGGATCTCTATTCGGACATCAGGATTACGGAGATTGGCAGGGTGGATAACGTGATGGAGGAGTATCACGCGATATTTGCCGAAAGGATGATTCAGCATCCGGCGGTGCAGCGTATCTGTAACCGTGACTACTCGGCGCTGTTTACGCCTCCGGCAATCTGAAGGCATAAAAAAACCCGCGTTAAGCGGGTTCTTTAAACAAGCAACAACAAGTGGCGATTAAGCCAGTTTGCTGATCTGCGCGGTCAGGTTTGCTTTATGACGCGCTGCTTTGTTTTTGTGGATCAGACCTTTAGCAGCCTGACGATCCACGATTGGTTGCATTTCGTTAAATGCGTTCTGCGCTGCAGCTTTGTCGCCAGCTTCGATTGCTGCGTATACTTTCTTGATGAAAGTACGCATCATAGAGCGACGGCTTGCGTTGTGCTTACGAGCCTTTTCAGACTGAACGGCACGTTTCTTAGCTGATTTGATATTAGCCAAGTCCAACTCCCAAATATGATCTATGTGGACAATTCAAAGGCCGAGGAATATGCCCTCTCTGCCTTCTTTTGTCAATGGATTTGTGCAAATAAGCGCCGTTAATGAGCGACGCTACGTTACGTAGTGATGGCGCAGGATTCTACCAGCTTGTCTCTCCTGAATACAGCTTTTCGACATAAAAATCGTCATCTGCGGACAGATTTTTTCGCTGTGAAAGGCAACCCTGATGAAATCATTACGGCTTTCTGTTTTGCGTGAACAATCGTCGGTTAACCTTAACCGCTGTACAAGGTATACTTTGGCGATTTTCACTGTTTTGAGCCAGTCATGAAGCTGATACGCGGCATACATAATCTCAGTCAGGCCCCGCATGGGTGTGTGCTGACTATTGGTAATTTCGACGGCGTGCATCGTGGACATCAGGTGCTGTTGCAGGGGTTACGTGAAGAGGGGCGGGCACGAGGTCTGCCGGTAGTAGTCATGATTTTTGAGCCGCAGCCGCTGGAGCTTTTTGCCAGCGAGAAGGCGCCTGCGCGCCTGACCCGCCTGCGTGAAAAGTTGCGTTACCTGGCGCAGTGCGGCGTGGACTACGTCCTGTGCGTGCGTTTTGATCGGCGCTTCGCCGCGCTGACGGCACAAAATTTTGTCAGCGACCTGTTGGTCGATCGCCTCGGCGTGCGCTTTCTGGCGGTAGGAGATGATTTCCGCTTTGGCGCTGGTCGTCAGGGGGATTTCTTGCTATTACAGAAGGCTGGCCTGGAGTATGGCTTTGACGTCACCAGCACCCAGACCTTTTGCGAAGGCGGCGTACGCATCAGCAGCACGGCAGTACGCCAGGCGCTGGCGGAAGACGACCTGGATGCCGCCGCAACGCTGCTCGGACGCCCGTTCTCAATTTCCGGGCGCGTCGTGCATGGCGATGAACTGGGCCGCACCATTGGTTTCCCTACGGCGAACTTACCGCTGCGCCGTCAGGTTTCCCCGGTAAAAGGGGTCTTTGCGGTAGAAGTGACGGGGCTGGGCGATAAGCCTCTGCCCGGCGTGGCCAATATTGGTACCCGTCCAACAGTGGCTGGCGTACGCCAGCAGCTCGAAGTGCATTTGCTGGACGTTGTAATGGACCTTTACGGTCGCCATATAGATGTAATCCTGCGTAAAAAAATACGCAATGAGCAGCGATTCGCCTCGCTTGATGAGCTGAAAGCGCAAATCGCGAGAGATGAGTTAACAGCCCGCGAAATTTTTGGGCTATCAAACCCGGCTTAATGCCTGAGATATAAATACGGAACCGAGAATCTGATGAGTGACTATAAATCAACCCTGAATTTGCCGGAAACAGGGTTCCCGATGCGCGGCGACCTCGCCAAGCGTGAACCGGGAATGCTGGCGCGTTGGACCGATGATGACCTGTACGGCATCATCCGTGCAGCCAAAAAAGGGAAAAAAACCTTCATTCTGCATGATGGCCCTCCTTATGCGAATGGCAGCATTCATATTGGTCACTCTGTAAACAAGATTCTGAAAGACATTATCGTGAAGTCCAAAGGCCTCACGGGCTTTGACTCGCCTTACGTTCCAGGCTGGGACTGCCACGGCCTGCCGATCGAGCTGAAAGTGGAGCAAGAGTTCGGTAAGCCAGGCGAGAAGTTCACCGCCGCTGAATTCCGTGCGAAATGCCGCGAATACGCCGCGACCCAGGTTGATGGTCAGCGTGAAGACTTTATCCGTCTTGGCGTGCTGGGCGACTGGTCGCACCCCTACCTGACCATGGACTTCAAAACCGAAGCAAACATCATCCGTGCGTTGGGCAAAATCATCGGCAACGGCCACCTGCACAAAGGCGCCAAGCCGGTGCACTGGTGCGTGGACTGCCGCTCTGCGCTGGCTGAGGCGGAAGTCGAGTATTACGACAAAACCTCCCCGTCCATCGACGTGGCCTTTGAAGGCGTCGATCAGGAAGCGCTGCAGGGCAAATTTGGCCTGCCGGGCGTAGAAGGCCCAATCTCGCTGGTGATCTGGACCACCACCCCGTGGACCCTGCCTGCTAACCGCGCGATCTCCCTCTCTGCGGAGTTCGACTATGCGCTGGTACAGGTTGAAGGCCGTGCGCTGATCCTGGCCAAAGACCTGGTTGAGAGCGTGCTGAAACGCGCGAACATCACCGAATACAGCATTCTGGGTACCGTTAAAGGTGCCGAGCTGGAGCATTTGCGCTTTAAGCATCCGTTCCTCGATTTCGATGTGCCAGCAATTCTCGGCGATCACGTCACCCTGGAAGCGGGTACCGGTGCGGTGCATACCGCCGGTGGCCACGGCCCGGACGACTACAATATCAGCCTGAAATACGGTCTGGAGATCGCTAACCCGGTTGGCCCGGACGGCGCTTACCTGCCAGGCACGTATCCGACCCTGGACGGCATCAACGTCTTTAAAGCCAACGACATCATCGTCAACATGCTGCGCGACAACGGCTCGCTGCTGCACGTTGAAAAAATGCAGCACAGCTATCCGTGCTGCTGGCGTCACAAGTCACCGATCATCTTCCGTGCGACCCCGCAGTGGTTTGTCAGCATGGATCAGAAAGGCCTGCGCGCGCAGTCGCTTTCTGAGATCAAAGGCGTGCAGTGGATCCCGGACTGGGGCCAGGCGCGTATCGAATCTATGGTTGCCAACCGTCCTGACTGGTGTATCTCCCGTCAGCGTACCTGGGGCGTGCCGATGTCTCTGTTCGTGCATAAAGAGACCCAGGAGCTGCACCCGAACACGCTGGAACTGATGGAAGAAGTAGCGAAACGCGTCGAAGTTGACGGCATTCAGGCGTGGTGGGATCTCGATTCCCGCGACATCCTGGGCGCTGACGCGGACAACTACGAGAAAGTGCCGGATACCCTGGACGTCTGGTTCGACTCCGGCTCTACCCACGCCTCCGTAGTTGACGTGCGTCCGGAGTTTGCCGGCCACGCCGCCGACATGTATCTGGAAGGTTCTGACCAACACCGCGGCTGGTTCATGTCATCCCTGATGATCTCCACCGCCATGAAGGGCAAGGCACCTTACCGCCAGGTACTGACTCACGGTTTCACCGTGGATGGTCAGGGCCGTAAGATGTCCAAATCTATCGGTAACACCGTTTCTCCGCAGGATGTGATGAACAAACTGGGCGCAGACATTCTGCGTCTGTGGGTGGCATCCACCGATTACACCGGCGAAATGGCGGTGTCTGACGAGATCCTGAAACGTGCTGCCGACAGCTATCGTCGTATCCGTAACACCGCGCGCTTCCTGCTGGCGAACCTGAACGGGTTCGATCCGGCGAAAGACATGGTGAAACCGGAAGAGATGGTGGTGCTGGATCGCTGGGCGGTAGGCTGCGCGCAAGCGGCGCAGGAAGATATCCTGAAGGCCTATGAGTCTTACGACTTCCACGAAGTGGTGCAGCGCCTGATGCGCTTCTGCTCCATCGAGATGGGTTCGTTCTACCTCGACATCATCAAAGACCGTCAGTACACCGCCAAAGCAGACAGCGTGGCGCGTCGCAGCTGCCAGACCGCGCTGTTCCATATCGCAGAAGCGCTGGTGCGCTGGATGGCACCGATCATGTCCTTCACTGCGGATGAGATCTGGGGCTACCTGCCTGGCGATCGTGAGAAGTATGTCTTCACCGGCGAGTGGTACCAGGGGCTGTTTGGCCTGGCAGAGACCGAAGCCATGAACGACAGCTTCTGGGACGAGCTGCTGAAAGTGCGCGGCGAAGTGAACAAGGTGATCGAGCAGGCGCGTGCCGACAAGAAAGTGGGCGGCTCTCTGGAAGCGTCAGTGACCCTGTACGCTGAACCTGAGCTGGCGGCGAAGCTGACGGCACTGGGCGATGAATTGCGATTTGTCCTGTTGACCTCTGGGGCGAATGTTGCGGATTATGCCGACGCGAGCGCGGATGCCCAGCAGAGCGAACTGCTCAAAGGGCTGAAAGTGGCGCTGGTGAAAGCCGATGGTGAGAAATGCCCGCGCTGCTGGCATTACACTACCGATGTCGGCAAGGTGGCGGAACACGCAGAGATCTGCGGACGCTGTGTCAGCAACGTCGCCGGTGATGGCGAAAAACGTAAGTTTGCCTGATGAGTAAATCACTCTCTTCAACAGGGCTGCGCTGGCTGTGGCTGGTAGTGGTCGTGCTGATTATCGATCTGGGCAGCAAGTACCTGATCCTCCAGAACTTTGCTCTGGGGGATACGGTTCCGCTGTTCCCATCGCTTAATCTGCACTATGCGCGCAACTATGGCGCGGCGTTTAGCTTCCTGGCTGACAGCGGCGGCTGGCAGCGCTGGTTCTTCGCGGGTATCGCGCTTGGTATCTGCGTGGTGCTGGCAGTGCTGATGTACCGCGGTAAAGCCACGCAAAAGCTGAATAACATCGCCTACGCGCTGATCATTGGCGGCGCGCTGGGCAACCTGTTCGACCGTCTGTGGCACGGCTTTGTGGTCGATATGATCGACTTCTATGTCGGCAACTGGCACTTCGCCACCTTCAACCTTGCCGATACGGCGATTTGTATCGGTGCGGCGCTGATTGTGCTGGAAGGCTTCCTGCCAAAACCCGCAGCGAAAGAGCAGGCGTAATTGTAAATGCCGGGTGGCGCTGAGCTTACCCGGCCTACAGAATTTGTGGCCTCCCGTAGGCCCGGTAAGCGCAGCGCCACCGGGCAACAGGTGACCCAAAACAAGCGAGCAATTTGCATGTCTAAATCCGTACAGAGCAACAGCGCGATGCTGGTTCATTTCACGCTGAAACTTGATGATGGCTCCACTGCGGAGTCCACCCGCAATAACGGCAAACCGGCGCTGTTCCGTCTTGGCGACACCTCTCTGTCGGAAGGTCTCGAGCAACAGCTGCTGGGGCTGAAAGAGGGGGAGAAGAAAACCTTCTCTCTGGAGCCGGATGCCGCGTTTGGCGTACCGAGCCCGGACCTGATCCAGTACTTCTCGCGCCGTGAATTTATGGATGCGGGCGAACCGGAAATCGGGGCGATTATGCTCTTTACCGCTATGGATGGCAGCGAAATGCCTGGCGTGATCCGTGAAATCAACGGCGATTCCATTACCGTCGATTTTAACCACCCGCTCGCCGGGCGTACCGTCCATTTTGATGTTGAAGTGCTGGAAATTGACCCGGTACTGGAGGATGTGAATGCAGATCCTGTTGGCTAACCCGCGCGGTTTCTGTGCCGGAGTAGACCGCGCTATCAGCATTGTTGAAAACGCGCTGGAGCTTTATGGCGCGCCGATTTATGTCCGTCACGAAGTAGTGCATAACCGCTACGTGGTGGATAGCCTGCGTACCCGCGGGGCGATCTTTATTGAGCAGATCGACGAAGTGCCGGATGGCGCGATCCTGATCTTCTCCGCACATGGCGTCTCCCAGGCGGTGCGTAACGAAGCGAAAAATCGCGATCTCACTGTCTTTGACGCCACCTGTCCGCTGGTCACTAAAGTGCATATGGAAGTCGCACGTGCAAGCCGTCGCGGCGAAGAGTCGATCCTGATTGGTCATGCCGGTCACCCGGAAGTGGAAGGCACCATGGGCCAGTACAGCAACCCGCAAGGGGGGATGTACCTGGTGGAGTCTCCGGACGATGTGCTGACGCTGAACGTCAAAAACGAAGCGAAGCTGTCGTTTATGACCCAGACCACGCTCTCGGTGGATGACACCTCTGACGTTATTGATGCGCTGCGTAAGCGCTTCCCGAAAATTGTCGGCCCGCGCAAAGACGATATCTGCTACGCCACCACTAACCGTCAGGAAGCCGTACGCGCCCTGGCGGAACAGGCGGATGTGGTGCTGGTCGTCGGCTCGAAAAACTCCTCGAACTCCAACCGTCTGGCCGAACTGGCGCAGCGGATGGGGAAAGCGGCGTTCCTGATTGACGATGCTACCGATATTCAGGAAGCCTGGGTGAAAGAGGCCCAGTGCGTCGGCGTGACAGCCGGTGCCTCCGCTCCGGATATTCTGGTACAGAACGTCATTGCACGTTTGCAGGAGCTGGGCGGCGGGGAAGCTATTCCTCTGGCAGGCCGTGAAGAGAATATCGTCTTCGAAGTGCCGAAAGAGTTGCGTATCGACGCCCGGGAAGTGGAATAACCCACCAAATCAAGCCAGCACATCCGTTGCTGGCTTTTTATTTGCCGCTTTGTACGGCGAAATCATGTCTTTTACTGATACTTCCCGCTGTTTATCATTAAATTCTAATTATTGGCGTTTTCGGATAGCGGCATCGACAGAGGCTGGTTAATCTGAAAACGGTTTACATCATTTTAACGTAAGAGAATAACTATGCATGATGCACAGGTCCGCGTCGCCATTGCTGGCGCGGGTGGCCGTATGGGCCGTCAGTTAATTCAGGCGATATTGCAGATGGATGGCGTCACGCTTGGCGCGGCTCTGGAGCGTGAAGGCTCATCGCTGCTGGGTGCCGATGCCGGGGAACTGGCGGGGGCAGGTAAGTCAGGCGTCACCGTACAAAGCAGCCTTGAGGCGGTTAAAGACGACTTCGATGTCTTCATCGACTTCACCCGTCCTGAAGGTACGCTGACTCACCTGGCGTTTTGCCGTCAGCATGGCAAAGGAATGGTTATTGGCACCACCGGTTTCGATGATGCTGGCAAGCAGGCTATTCAGGATGCCGCCAACGAGGTTGCTATCGTCTTTGCAGCGAACTTCAGCGTGGGCGTGAACGTCATGCTCAAACTGCTTGAGAAAGCGGCGAAGGTGATGGGGGATTACACCGATATCGAAATCATCGAGGCGCATCATCGTTATAAAGTCGATGCTCCTTCTGGCACCGCGCTGGCCATGGGCGAGGCGATTGCTCAGGCGATGGATAAGGATTTGAAAGAGTGTGCAGTCTACACCCGGGAAGGTCATACGGGAGAACGTGTCCCAGGCACTATTGGGTTTGCTACCGTTCGTGCGGGTGACATTGTGGGCGAACATACCGCGATGTTTGCCGATATCGGCGAGCGGGTTGAAATCACCCATAAAGCGTCCAGCCGTATGACTTTTGCAAATGGGGCGGTTCGTTCTGCAATTTGGTTGAAAGGCAAAAAAGATGGTCTTTTTGACATGCGAGATGTGCTCAATCTTAACAATTTATAATCATGATTACCCTTCGTGATGTGGTTATTGCAGTCATAAACAGTTGATTGCAGAGGGCAATATTTTATTGCCCTTCAATTTTATCCATTTTATTCATTTTTTAATGATAATGGTTCATAAATCAGTTTTATCTCCATTATTTTTGTTTCGATATTGTGAATTTTGACCAAATGGTCCACTTTTTGGGGCTGTGGGTGAATTCTTTATACTAAAACTGTCTCGCAAGCGTTTTCTTAAGTGATTTAGTTGATCTTTTTGCCCGTTAACAACCTTCCTGCTCATCAGTGCCGCAAAAACTACAAACAAAACCCACTTTTTAAGTTGACTTTCCCCCGCCAAATCTCCAGAATGCCGCCGTTTGCCGAAAATCCACTGGCAGCAGATTTGCATTGCTTCGTACTACGGTTATGAATTAATATGCAAATAAAGTGAGTGAATATTCTCTGGAGGGTGTTTTGATTAAGTCAGCGCTATTGGTTCTGGAAGACGGAACCCAGTTTATCGGTCGGGCCATTGGGGCAACAGGTTCGGCGGTTGGGGAAGTCGTTTTCAATACTTCAATGACCGGTTATCAAGAAATCCTCACTGATCCTTCCTATTCCCGCCAAATCGTCACTCTAACTTATCCCCATATCGGTAATGTCGGCACTAACGCCGCTGATGAAGAGTCCTCCCAGGTACATGCACAAGGTCTGATTATTCGCGACCTGCCGCTGATTGCCAGCAACTATCGCAATACCGAAGACCTCTCTTCCTACCTGAAACGCCATAACATCGTGGCGATTGCCGATATCGATACCCGTAAGTTGACGCGTCTGCTGCGAGAAAAAGGTGCCCAGAACGGCTGCATCATCGCTGGGGACAACCTGGACGCGGCTCTGGCGCAGGAAAAAGCCAAAGCCTTCCCGGGGCTGAACGGCATGGATCTGGCAAAAGAAGTGACCACCGCTGAGGCCTACAGCTGGACTCAGGGTAGCTGGACGCTGGCAGGTGAGCTGCCGGAAGCGAAAAAAGAAGACGAGCTGCCGTTCCACGTGGTGGCGTATGACTACGGTGCCAAGCGCAATATCCTGCGCATGCTGGTGGACCGTGGCTGCCGTCTGACCGTTGTGCCGGCGAAAACCCCGGCAGACGACGTGCTGAAGATGAACCCGGACGGGATCTTCCTCTCCAACGGCCCGGGTGACCCGGCACCGTGCGACTACGCAATCGACGCGATTAAGACCTTCCTTGAAACCGATATTCCGGTCTTCGGGATCTGCCTCGGCCATCAGCTGCTGGCGCTGGCGAGCGGTGCCAAAACCGTGAAGATGAAGTTCGGTCACCACGGTGGTAACCACCCGGTGAAAGATATCGATAACAATACCGTGATGATTACCGCGCAGAACCACGGCTTTGCGGTGGATGAAGCCTCCATGCCGGCAACACTGCGCGTAACGCACAAGTCGCTGTTCGACGGCACCCTGCAGGGGATTCATCGTACCGACAAACCGGCGTTCAGTTTCCAGGGGCACCCGGAAGCCAGCCCAGGCCCGCACGATGCCGCGCCGCTGTTCGATCACTTCATCGAACTCATTGAGCAATACCGTAAGACCGCTAAATAATCAGGAGCCGAGAAGACCATGCCAAAACGTACAGACATAAAAAGCATCCTGATCCTTGGCGCTGGCCCGATTGTTATCGGCCAGGCCTGTGAGTTCGACTACTCCGGCGCTCAGGCGTGTAAAGCCCTGCGCGAAGAGGGTTACCGCGTTATCCTGGTGAACTCCAACCCGGCAACCATCATGACCGACCCGGAAATGGCCGATGCGACCTACATCGAGCCGATTAACTGGGAAGTGGTACGTAAGATCATCGAAAAAGAGCGTCCTGATGCGGTACTGCCGACCATGGGCGGCCAGACGGCGCTGAACTGCGCGCTGGAGCTGGAGCGTCAGGGCGTGCTGGCCGAGTTCGGCGTGACCATGATTGGCGCGACCGCCGATGCGATTGATAAAGCGGAAGACCGCCGTCGCTTCGACGTGGCGATGAAGAAAATCGGCCTCGACACCGCGCGCTCCGGTATCGCCCATAACATGGAAGAAGCGCTGGCGGTTGCCGCTGACGTGGGTTATCCGTGCATCATCCGTCCGTCCTTCACCATGGGCGGCACTGGCGGCGGTATCGCCTATAACCGCGAAGAGTTTGAAGAGATCTGCGAACGCGGTCTGGACCTCTCCCCAACCAAAGAGCTGCTGATTGATGAGTCGCTGATCGGCTGGAAAGAGTACGAGATGGAAGTGGTGCGTGATAAAAACGACAACTGCATCATCGTCTGCTCCATCGAAAACTTCGACGCCATGGGCATCCACACCGGTGACTCCATCACCGTGGCACCAGCCCAGACGCTGACCGACAAAGAGTACCAAATCATGCGTAACGCCTCGATGGCGGTACTGCGTGAGATTGGCGTCGAAACCGGTGGCTCTAACGTTCAGTTCTCGGTTAACCCGAAGAACGGTCGTCTGATTGTTATTGAGATGAACCCGCGTGTATCCCGCTCCTCCGCCCTGGCATCGAAAGCGACCGGCTTCCCGATTGCTAAAGTGGCGGCGAAACTGGCAGTGGGTTACACCCTCGACGAGCTGATGAACGACATCACCGGTGGCCGCACGCCGGCCTCGTTCGAGCCGTCTATCGACTACGTTGTGACCAAAATTCCTCGCTTCAACTTCGAGAAATTTGCCGGTGCGAACGACCGTCTGACCACCCAGATGAAGTCCGTCGGTGAAGTGATGGCGATTGGCCGCACCCAGCAGGAATCCCTGCAGAAAGCCCTGCGTGGCCTGGAAGTAGGCGCCACTGGTTTCGACCCGAAAGTGAGCCTGGACGACCCGGAAGCGCTAACCAAAATCCGTCGCGAGCTGAAAGACGCCGGTGCCGAGCGTATCTGGTACATCGCCGACGCCTTCCGTGCCGGTCTCTCCGTCGATGGCGTATTCAACCTGACCAATATCGACCGCTGGTTCCTGGTGCAAATTGAAGAGCTGGTGCGTCTGGAAGAGAAAGTTGCGGAGCTGGGTATCAACGGCCTCGACGCTGACTTCCTGCGCATGCTGAAGCGTAAAGGCTTTGCCGATGCGCGTCTGGCAAAACTGGCGGGCGTGCGCGAAGCGGAAATCCGTAAGCTGCGTGACCAGTACAACCTGCACCCGGTCTACAAGCGCGTGGACACCTGTGCGGCAGAGTTTGCCACCGACACCGCGTACATGTACTCCACTTATGAAGACGAGTGCGAAGCGAACCCGTCCGTTGACCGTGACAAAATCATGGTGCTGGGCGGTGGTCCAAACCGTATCGGCCAGGGCATTGAGTTCGACTACTGCTGCGTACACGCCTCGCTGGCGCTGCGCGAAGACGGTTACGAGACCATCATGGTCAACTGTAACCCGGAAACTGTGTCTACTGACTACGACACTTCCGACCGCCTCTACTTCGAGCCGGTTACCCTGGAAGACGTGCTGGAAATCGTACGTATCGAGAAGCCAAAAGGCGTTATCGTGCAGTACGGCGGCCAGACCCCGCTGAAGCTGGCGCGAGCCCTGGAAGCGGCAGGCGTACCGGTAATCGGCACCAGCCCGGATGCGATTGACCGCGCTGAAGACCGCGAGCGTTTCCAGCATGCCGTTGACCGTCTGAAGCTGAAACAGCCAGCCAACGCCACCGTGACTGCGATTGAGCAGGCGGTTGAGAAGGCAAAAGAGATCACCTACCCGCTGGTAGTGCGTCCATCTTACGTGCTGGGCGGCCGGGCGATGGAAATCGTCTACGACGAAGCTGACCTGCGCCGTTACTTCCAGACTGCGGTCAGCGTCTCTAACGATGCGCCAGTGCTGCTGGACCGCTTCCTGGATGATGCGGTGGAAGTGGACGTCGATGCCATCTGCGACGGCGAAATGGTGCTGATTGGCGGCATCATGGAGCACATCGAGCAGGCAGGCGTACACTCCGGTGACTCCGCCTGTTCACTGCCAGCCTATACGCTGAGCAAAGAAATTCAGGACGTGATGCGCGACCAGGTACAGAAACTGGCCTTCGAGTTGCAGGTGCGCGGTCTGATGAACGTGCAGTTTGCGGTGAAAGACAACGAAGTGTACCTGATTGAAGTCAACCCGCGTGCGGCGCGTACCGTACCGTTCGTCTCCAAAGCCACCGGTGTTCCGCTGGCGAAAGTGGCGGCGCGCGTGATGGCGGGTCAGACCCTGGCTCAGCAGGGCGTGACCAAAGAGATCATCCCACCGTACTACTCGGTGAAAGAGGTGGTACTGCCGTTCAACAAATTCCCGGGCGTCGACCCGCTGTTAGGGCCAGAAATGCGCTCTACCGGTGAAGTGATGGGCGTTGGCCGCACCTTCGCAGAAGCGTTCGCTAAAGCGCAGCTGGGCAGTAACTCCACCATGAAAAAGCAGGGTCGTGCGCTGCTGTCCGTGCGTGAAGGGGATAAAGAGCGCGTAGTGGACCTGGCAGCGAAACTGCTGAAGCAGGGCTTCGAGCTGGATGCGACCCACGGTACCGCGATTGTACTGGGTGAAGCCGGTATCAACCCGCGTCTGGTGAATAAGGTGCATGAAGGTCGTCCGCACATTCAGGACCGTATCAAGAATGGCGAATACACCTACATCATCAACACCACCGAAGGGCGTCAGGCGATTGAAGATTCCAAGCTGATTCGCCGCAGCGCGCTGCAGTATAAAGTGCACTACGACACCACCCTGAACGGCGGTTTCGCGACAGCCATGGCGCTGAACGCGGATGCCACCGAGAAGGTGATTTCGGTGCAGGAGATGCACGCGCAGATCGCGAAGTAATCGCTTCAGATTGTTCTTAAAACCCGCTACGGCGGGTTTTTTTATCCCTTTCCGACCAATTTTGGCGGTTGTGCTGCTCCCGCATACATCGCACTTTACGGTGAACCTGAAAAAAAGGAGTTCACTGTGAAACAGGCCCTTACGTTGATACCTCTGGTGGTGCTGCTTGCCGGCTGCGCCGATTTTGCCTCGTCGGTGACCAACACCATAGATGGAATGGGGATGACCCCCGACTATGCAAAAGGCTTAAAGGACGATCTTGAGCCGCAGAAAAAGTTAGCCACGCCGGTGGTGAAGGTGGCTGATACCGTGCCTGAGGGCAAGCTCGTCGAGAAGTATGACAATGGTAATAAGAAGTTTGAGACCGTCATTAAGAACCGTTGCTTTAACGACTATATCGACGTCTATTACCCGAACGGCGTTCTCAGAAGCCATACGCCGCTGGTTAACTGTCAGGCGGAAGGGCTGTCACAGGGCTATACCCAGGAAGGGAAGCTGCGCTCGACCATTACGTTCAAACAGAGTGTGGCGAACGGCGAGGCAAAAACCTATGACGCGAGCGGCAAAGTCGTGCAGACGGTGATCTACAAAGATGGCTTCCCGCAGAAAAGCTAACCTTCAGAGTGTTCTGCATTTATCCCTGAGTATGGCGTATTCCACTACAGTTTACCCTGATGATAAAAATGACGACCAACAGGGAGAATACGATGCAAAACAAACTACTGATGGCTTCTGTCTTTGCGGCTGCAACTTTATTTACCGTGGCAGGGTGTTCATCTAATCAGGCGGTGAAAACTACCGACGGTAAAACCATTATCACCGATGGTAAGCCGCAGGTAGATGATGACACCGGCCTGGTCTCATATGAGAATGCGGAAACCGGGCAAACCGAGCAGATTAACCGCGATCAGGTTAAATCTATGGGTGAGCTGGATAACTGATAAAAAAGTGCAGTGGCCTGCGCCACTGCACTTCCTGTCGTAGTAAAGCAATTACCAACGATGGTTGAGCAGGATATGGCCGCCGTAGGCGTCGTAGCTGTTTTCACCCCATTCGCCGCTGGCACGCAACGAGATCAGCGTGGTCTCGTTCAGCTTGCCGGTAACGCCCAGCTCCAGCTGACCGCGATCGTCCGGGGTATCGTTGCTGAACGCTTCGCCGTTGAAGGCGATATCGTTCTGCCCGGCACCTTTCAGCCAGTTAACTGCCACATAAGGCTGCCACGCCTGCACATCTTTCTGGTTGAAATAGCTGGTTTTTACACCCATACGTCCCAGAATGCTGTCATTATCGAGGGTGGAAATACGCACCCCGTCAGCGTCCGTGTGATTTTCCTGATCAAGATAGCTATAGACAGCCTGAATCTGCGGTTCGATTTTCCAGGTTCTTTCGCTCTCTGAGTCAACAATCCAGGCGTGACCCGCTTCCAGCGAGGCAGCAAAGCCGTGGCTGTTATAAGACTCGTTGCTGCGACCATCGCTTCTCAGCTTGTTGTGATACCAGCCGAAAGAGGCCCAGCTATCGATGTAGCTGCCTTTACGCAGCTGCTGATCTTCCTGCCAGGTAGCATAAAAGCCGACATTGACACCGTCGACTTTGCCTTGTGCACTGCGCGAGTTATGGCGCGCGGTGGAATCGGTTTTAGCCTGGCCGGCACCGAACATCATCCCGCTATGCAGAACCCCTGTATCCATCTTCTTGCTGATGAAATCACTGCCGACCTGCATCACGTACTGAGTCGTGTCATAGTTAACTTTGCCACCCGCCACGTCATTTTCATGATAGCGGCCTTTGACGTACATCCAGGTGTTGAGATCCTCATCATTGCGCAGCGTCAGCTGATCGCGATCGTCGCGTTTATGCAGGAACATGTCCTGGGCGGCGAGGTAGTTTCCTAAATAGGCGCCCACTTCAGGTGCGAGGTTGGCCGGTGCCGGTGAAGGCGTTGGAGCTGGTGTTGGGTCTGGCGTTGGATCCGGTGTTGGGTCTGGTGTTGGATCCGGCGTAGGCGCAGGCGTAGTATCTAAAGATTCCAGGTACCAGTTGCCATCAGCGTGCTGGTTCAGGCTATATTCCCATGCGCCGACCACGACCGGTCTGGAGAGAGAAAACGCGGCATCGGAGTTACCGCCTACGCTCACCACCTGCATCCCGTTGACGGTCTGCGCGCCCGCTCCGCCGATATTGGAGATGCGAATACCAGATTCACCCGCGCTGTTGCCGGTGATGGTCAGATGGTCGGTAGCAGAGTTGTCATCGCCCAGCACGCTGTTCATGGCGATCAGGCTACCGCTTACGCCGGTGTAGTCACCGTTGATGGTGAACCTGTTGCCCACGCTGTCGTTCAGCCCGGCGATCTGTAGCGTGCCGCTGTTAGTGACGTTGCCGTTAATAGTGTTGAGGGTAGAAGAACTGGACGCGCTGTTCCCCTGCACGGCATTCCATGACGCCAGCACGCCGCCGCTGAGGATATCAACGTTGTTGTTTACAGTACCTGCGCTGGCAAAGGTTGCGCCATCCTGCACGGTGATGGTAGCCGTGTTGCCATCGCCACCCAGAGTTGCGCCTTCGGCTACCAGGGTTGTCCCGCTACGCAGAAGTGTGTTGCCGGTGTAGCTGTTGTTGCCTGTCAGGGTTAACAGGTTGGCATCCACTTTTTCTACGCTGCCGCTGCCGGTCATGTCCGAAGTGAAGGTGGAATCGGACCCCTGGTTAAAGATGAAAGTCCCGTTATTGGTGACGGTACCGGTCAGAGAGCCAGTATTAACGCCGTCGCCCAGTTGCAGCGTAGTGTTGTTGGCAACCAGCGTATTTCCCGCGCCATTTTTTACGTCGCCAGCGAAAGTCAGTTTACCCTTGTTGACCTTGATGGAATCGCCCGAGCCAATCACATCGACATTGCCGGTCAGAGCCCACTCTGTACCGTTCATGGTCATCGAAGCGAAACCGTCGCCCTCAGTGAGGCCGCGGAAATTGCTGTCTTCCGAACCCTGACCACTTAAAGACAAAGTGTTTGTTTTTGAATTGCTTGAGATAACATCGCCATCAAGTACCGAACCGGTTTTTAACGTTAGCGTGTTAGTTTGATTGCTTGCAAAGGTGATTGCACTTTCTGCGCCCTTAATCAGACCAGCATTAATGAGCTGAACGCTGTGATTATCGGTCACGATGACGCCATTTTTAACACCTTCGACTGTCCCGTTATTCTCAACGTTACTAATGCCTACATTGCTAAGCTTTACACCATTGTCGGTACTGCCACTGAAAATACCGTTATTAACGACCTGGACAGTTGTATCGGCTGAGAGTGCTGTTTTACCTTCAACAACGCCTGTTTGCGTATTATCAATGTTGACAGTACCTGAATCTTTCTCAAGTTTGATGCCATTTTCTGCGCCACTAATTTTCCCGGCGTTTTTTATTTCCCCACCCATTTTAACGATGTTAATTCCGTCGGCACCGGTGGAGTTTATCAGCGCATTTTGGTTGTTATTGAGCGTAATTCTTTGTCCGCCCGTTTGGATCAGCATGCCGTCGCCAGAGCCAGTAATCTGCCCGCTGTTATTGATACTCACAACGTCGGCACCAAGAACAGAGACAGAGGGACCGGTAGTGGAGGGGGAAATAATGACGCCTTCAGTGATGATGTACTTATCATCTTCTTCGAAAGCCAAAGCTTTAGTCGTCGATCCGCTGATCGTCGTTTCTGCGGATACCATTGGCGGCGTAAATACGATTAACGCTGATAAAGCTGGAAAAATAGCTTTTAATGACTTTGTTGTCCTGTTTAATTGCGGAGTTTTGTTTTTCATGTTCACATCCATTTTGTGATTAAAAGGATGCATACTTTAATAATGAGGTAATTTTTTGTAAACGGCGGCCTTTTAGGATTTTATTTATTGATAAAGTCTTAATTCATTGAGTTATATAATTTTTTAGCATGGGTGCTTATTTTAAAATATGGATTAAATTCAATTTTATTATCATATTTTTTGTATTGTTTTAGGCTGTGTTATTTTAATGGTAAATATTATTTTTTATCATTATGGGTCTAATCAAAATAATAGATTTTGACCCAAAGGCATTTATCAATCGTTGCGGTTAACGTCATCACGGCCGCAGACCCCTTCAAACGCCTCGCTTTCCTGTCTACACTGACTGACACAACAAGAAAGCAGTGCAATCAGGTTAATCATGATACTTATTATTTACGCCCACCCCTATCCGCATCACTCCCATGCGAATAAGCGAATGCTCGATCAGGTAAGGACGCTTGAGGGCGTAGAGATCCGCTCTCTCTATCAGCTCTATCCCGATTTCAATATCGATATCGCTGCCGAACAGGAGGCGATCGCCAGAGCCGATTTAATCGTCTGGCAGCATCCGATGCAGTGGTACAGCACACCGCCGCTACTCAAGCTGTGGATCGATAAAGTGTTCTCTCACGGCTGGGCATACGGCCATAACGGCAAGGCCCTCAGAGGGAAAAGCCTGCTGTGGGCCGTGACCACCGGTGGCGGCGAAAGCCATTTTGATATCGGCTCCTTCCCCGGTTTTGACGTCCTGGCGCAACCGCTGCAGGCGACCGCTCTGTATTGCGGTCTGAACTGGCTCCCGCCGTTTGCCATGCATTGCACTTTTGTCTGTGACGACGAAACGCTGCAGGCACAGGCCCGGCACTATAAACAACGTTTACTCGACTGGCAGGAGGCGCACCATGGATAGCCATACGTTGATTCAGGCGCTGATCTATTTAGGCGCCGCGGCGCTGATTGTACCGGTTGCGGTACGCCTCGGCCTGGGTTCGGTGCTAGGGTATCTGATCGCCGGATGCGTCATTGGACCGTGGGGATTCCGACTGGTTACCGACGCCGAGTCGATCCTGCACTTTGCCGAAATCGGTGTGGTGCTGATGCTGTTTGTCATTGGCCTCGAGCTGGATCCGCGTCGTCTGTGGAAGCTACGCGCATCGGTATTTGGTGGCGGGGCACTACAGATGCTGGCCTGTGGACTGCTGCTGGGCGGATTTTGCATCCTGCTGGGCATGGACTGGAAGGTGGCGGAGCTGATCGGCATGACTCTGGCTCTCTCCTCCACGGCTATCGCTATGCAGGCCATGAACGAGCGTAACCTGACGATTTCCCAGATGGGACGCAGCGCCTTTTCGGTGCTGCTGTTCCAGGATATCGCGGCCATTCCGTTGGTGGCGATGATCCCGCTGCTGGCCGTGTCCGGGGCCTCCACCACCCTCGGCGCCTTTGCGCTTTCGGCATTAAAGGTCGCCGGGGCGCTGACCCTGGTGGTCCTGCTTGGCCGATACGTTAGCCGACCGCTGCTGCGCTTTGTCGCCCGTTCCGGCCTGCGGGAAGTGTTCAGCGCCGTGGCCTTGTTCCTGGTCTTCGGCTTTGGCCTGATGCTGGAAGAGGCGGGGCTCTCCATGGCGATGGGCGCGTTTCTGGCCGGCGTCCTGCTGGCGAGTTCGGAATACCGCCACGCGCTGGAAAGCGATATCGAGCCTTTCAAAGGTCTACTGCTGGGGCTGTTTTTCATCGGCGTCGGCATGTCCGTAGATTTCGGGACCTTAGTAACCCATCCGCTGCGCATCGCCATTCTGCTGGTGGGCTTCCTGGTGATTAAGATGGTGATGCTCTGGCTGGTGGCCCGTCCGCTGAAGGTGCCCGGGAAACAGCGCCGCTGGTTTGCGGTGCTGCTGGGGCAGGGGAGTGAGTTTGCGTTTGTAGTGTTTGGCGCGGCCAGCATGGCGAACGTGCTCGATCCGGAGTGGGCTAAGGCGCTGACGCTGGCGGTGGCGCTCTCGATGGCGGTGACGCCGCTGCTGCTGGTGGTGTTGACCCGCCTGGAAGCGGCCGACAGCGGACAAGAGCGCGAGGCGGATGAAATAGACGAAGAACAGCCGCGGGTGATCATTGCCGGGTTTGGTCGCTTCGGTCAGATTACCGGCCGTTTGTTGCTCTCCAGTGGCGTGAAGATGGTCATCCTCGATCACGATCCCGACCATATTGAAACCTTGCGTAAGTTTGACATGAAGGTCTTTTACGGCGATGCCACGCGCGTGGATTTACTGGAGTCCGCCGGGGCGCGGAAGGCCGAAGTGTTGATCAACGCCATAGACGATCCGAAGAATAGCCTGCAGCTGGTTGAGCTGGCGAAGACGCATTTCCCGCATCTGAAAATCATCTCCCGCGCGCGCGATATCGACCATTACATCAAACTGCGTCAGACAGGTGTCGATGCACCAGAGCGTGAAACCTTTGAAGGGGCGCTGAAATCCGGCCAGCTGGCGCTTGAGAGCCTTGGACTCGGGGCGTATGAGGCCCGGGAGCGGGCAGACCTGTTCCGACGTTTTAATATTGAGATGCTCGAGGAGATGGCTGAAATGGCGGAGAACGATGCCACGTCACGCGCGGCGGTGGTTAAACGCACCAGCGCCATGCTGATGGACATCATCAATGAAGATCGTAATCATCTCTCGCTGACCCAGCGTCACGGCTGGCAGGGAACGGAAGAGGGTAAGCATACCGGCGATCCGGGAGACGAGCTGGAGAGTAAACCGCTGGCGTGAAGAGGGGTTGCCAGCAAATATAAAAAATTTCCTGTTCTTTACTCTGCCGCCAGTCGACGAAAGATTAAGCTTTCCGTATAGTGGCGGCAATTTTTTGCATCCGGGAAATAATCAATGATCAGTCTGATTGCGGCGCTTGCGGTAGATCGCGTGATTGGTATGGAAAACGCCATGCCGTGGAACCTGCCTGCCGATCTCGCGTGGTTTAAACGTACAACGTTGAACAAGCCGGTAGTAATGGGTCGCCTGACCTGGGAGTCAATCGGGCGTCCATTGCCGGGCCGTAAAAACATCGTAATAAGCAGCCAGCCCGGCACGGATGAGCGTGTTGAGTGGGTAAAATCCATTGACGAAGCCATTGCTGCCTGCGGTGATGCCGAAGAGATAATGGTGATTGGTGGAGGCCGTGTGTACGAGCAATTTCTGCCGAAAGCGCAGAAATTATATCTGACACACATTGATGCTGAAGTGGAAGGGGATACGCATTTCCCTGACTACGATCCTGACGAGTGGGAATCCGTATTCAGTGAATTCCACGATGCGGATGCGCAAAATTCGCATAGCTACTGCTTTGAGATCCTTGAACGCCGCTAATGTTTTTCTGCACCTTTCCCGACGGGAGAGGTGCAGCTCTCTTCTACGACGCTACCGCTTCATTCTCGCCTAAATCCTGATGCCGGTTCGACGGCTGAACAAAGTACGCTTTATCTTCCCAGCGCAGACAGGTAAGTTCTCCACCCCAACAGCAGCCGGTATCCAGGCCGTAGATGCCCTCAGGCGTGCCTTTGCCCTCCAGCGATGCCCAGTGACCAAAGATCACGCTGTAATGATCCGTCACCGGTCCGGGGATCGCAAACCAGGGTTTAAGCGGGGTCGGCGCGTTTTCCGGCACATCCTTGCAGTACATGTCCAGCTGACCGTTCGGGAAGCAATAGCGCATACGGGTGAAGGCGTTGGAGATAAAACGCAGGCGCGCCACACCGCTGAGTTCCGTGCTCCAGTTGTTGGGCATGTCGCCATACATAGCATCAAGGAAGAAGGGATAAGAGTCGCTGGAGAGTACAGCTTCGACGTCACGTGCGCACTCTTTTGCCGTTTGCAGATCCCACTGCGGCGTAATCCCCGCATGCGCCATCACCAGCTGTTTCTCTTCATCGACCTGCAGCAACGGCTGGCGACGCAACCAGTTAATGAGCTCATCGGCGTCAGGCGCATCCAGCAGCGGGGTGATCCTGTCTTTCGGTTTATTACGGCTGATCCCGGCGTAGACCGCCAGCAGATGCAGATCGTGATTGCCAAGGACGAGCCGCACGCTGTCACCCAGCGACTTCACATAACGCAGCACTTCCAGCGAGCCAGGGCCACGCGCAACGAGATCGCCGGTAAGCCACAGCGTGTCCGTACCCGGGGTAAAATCCACCTGCTTTAACAACGCGATCAGTTCATCGTAGCAACCATGAACATCGCCAATGAGATATGTAGACATGTTTAGTGAATGAGTGTTGGAACAGCCAGACGGAAAACAGGAATGGCAATGCGGAATGCATTGCCGTCGGCATCGACCATTTCATAATGGCCCTGCATGGTACCCAGCGGCGTTTCGATCACCGCGCCGCTGGTGTACTGATACTCTTCGCCGGGATCAATGTGCGGCTGTTCACCGACTACACCTTCGCCCTGCACTTCAATTTCACGACCGTTGCCGTTGGTGATAAGCCAGTAGCGACCGAGCAGCTGCACAGGCATCCGCCCCAGGTTGCGAATGGTTACAGTGTAAGCAAAGACAAAGCGCTCTTCATCCGGGGTGGACTGGGACTCAATATAGATGCTTTGTACATGAACACATACGCGGGGCGAATCAATCATGGCTTAGCTCTCCTTCGGCGGCGCATTTTCACTGATGTAATTAGCCAGCTTGCAGTACTGTTCTACCGAGATGTTCTCCGCACGCATTGCCGGGTCGATACCCAACTGAGCTAACACTTCAACAGTAAACAGGTTGCCAAGGCTGTTACGAATCGTTTTACGGCGCTGGTTAAAGGCTTCTGTAGTGATACGGCTCAGCACGCGCAATTCTTTAACCGGGTACGGCTTCGTTTTGTGAGGCACAAGACGCACAACCGCAGAATCCACTTTTGGCGGCGGCGTGAAGGCAGATGGCGGCACTTCGAGAACCGGGATCACGTTGCAGAAGTATTGCGCCATCACGCTTAAACGACCATACGCTTTACTGTTTGGCCCTGCAACCAGTCGGTTGACGACCTCTTTTTGCAACATGAAGTGCATGTCAGCAATGGCATCAGTATAGCTAAACAGATGGAACATCAGCGGGGTGGAGATGTTGTACGGCAGGTTGCCGAACACGCGCAGCGGTTGACCAAGCTTCTCGGAAAGTTCACCGAAGTTCATGGTCATGGCATCCTGCTGATAAATCGTCAGTTTCGGCCCGAGGAACGGATGCGTCTGGAGACGTGCCGCCAGATCGCGGTCCAGTTCGATGACGGTCAGTTCATCCAGACGCTCGCCAACCGGCTCGGTCAGGGCGGCAAGACCCGGCCCGATCTCAACCATCGCCTGGCCTTTTTGTGGATTGATAGCCGAAACAATACTTTCGATCACGAACTGATCGTTGAGGAAGTTTTGCCCGAAACGTTTACGGGCTAAATGGCCCTGGTGGACGCGAGTATTCATTGAGTATTAACAATCATTTTGATGGCGAGATTAAGCGCCGTAATAAAACTGCCGACATCTGCTTTCCCCTGGCCCGCTAAATCAAGCGCAGTACCATGGTCAACAGAAGTGCGAATAAAGGGTAAACCGAGGGTGATGTTCACGCCGCGGCCAAATCCCTGGTATTTTAGCACGGGAAGGCCCTGATCGTGGTACATCGCCAGCACGGCATCTGCATGATCGAGATATTTTGGTTGAAAGAGAGTATCCGCAGGCAGCGGCCCGCTGAGATTCATCCCCTGGGCCCGCATCTCATCCAGCACCGGAATGATGGTGTCGATCTCTTCCGTTCCCATGTGGCCGCCTTCGCCCGCGTGCGGATTCAGGCCACACACCAGCACGTGCGGATCGGCAATACCGAATTTAGTGCGTAAGTCATGGTGCAGGATGGCAATCACATCGCGCAGCAGATCCGGCGTAATGGCCTCGGAAACCGCTTTGATCGGCAGATGGGTGGTAGCCAGCGCAACGCGCAGCTCCTCGGTTGCCAGCATCATTACTACTTTTTCGCTGTGGGAACGCTCTTCAAAAAACTCGGTATGGCCGGTAAAGACCACGCCGGCATCGTTGATCGCCCCTTTATGCACCGGTCCGGTGATCAGTGCTGCAAATTCTCCGCTCAGGCAGCCATCACAGGCCCGCGCCAGGGTTGCCACTACATAATGGCCGTTTTCGGTACTCAGTTGACCGGGGACAACGGGCGTGCGCAGTGGAACAGGCATCAGCGTCAGGGTGCCCGCTTGCTGGGGAAGGGGAGTATTTTCTGCCTGATAGGGCAGCAGCGTGAGCGGCAGGTTGAGCAGCTTCGCCCGCGCTTCAAGCACGCTGGCGTCGGCGCAGATCACCAGCTCGACAGGCCAGCTGCGCTGGGCAAGCTGGACGACCAGATCGGGACCAATCCCGGCAGGTTCGCCGGGAGTGATGACAACACGATGTTGTTTCATTAGTTGCTCAGAACTTTGACGTAAGCGCTGGCGCGTTGTTCCTGCATCCAGGTTGCCGCTTCTTCCGAGAACTTACGGTTGAACAGCATGCGGTATGCGCGGTCTTTCTGTGCCGCATCGGTTTTATCTACGTTACGGGTGTCCAGCAGCTCAATCAGGTGCCAGCCGAAGGTAGAGTGAACCGGTTCGCTCAGCTGACCTTTGTTCATGCGCATCAGCGCATCGCGGAAGGCCGGATCGTAAATATCCGCTGCCGCCCAGCCCAGATCGCCGCCCTGATTCGCTGAACCAGGATCCTGAGAGAACTCTTTCGCGGCGTTGGCGAAGGAGGTTTTACCGCTGCGGATATCGGCGGCAATCTGCTGCAGTTTCGCCCGCGCCTGATCGTCATTCATCAGAGGGGAAGGTTTCAGCAGAATGTGGCGAGCATGCACTTCGGTGACGGAAATGCTCTGGCTCTGGCCGCGCAGATCGTTCACTTTCAGAATATGGAAGCCAACGCCGGAACGGATTGGACCCACAATATCGCCTTTCTTCGCGGTGCTCAGCGCCTGGGCGAAGATAGAAGGCAGCTCCTGAATACGACCCCAGCCCATCTGGCCACCTTTCAGCGCCTGCTGGTCAGCCGAATAGGTAATAGCCAGTTTACCGAAATCGCCGCCATTACGCGCCTGATCGACGATAGAACGCGCCTGGCTTTCCGCCTCAGCCACCTGGTCAGATGATGGGTTTTCTGAAAGTGGGATCAGGATGTGGCTCAGGTTCAGTTCAGTGCTGGCATCATTCTGATTGCCTACCTGTTTTGCCAGCGAGTCCACTTCCTGTGGCAGGATAGTTACGCGACGACGCACTTCGTTGTTACGCACTTCTGAAATCAGCATCTCTTTACGGATCTGATTACGGTAGGTCGAATAGCTGATGCCATCGTAGGCCAGACGGCTGCGCATCTGGTCAGCTGACATGTTGTTTTGCTTCGCAATGTTAGCGATAGCCTGATCGAGCTGCTCATCAGAGATCTTCACACCCATCTTCTGACCCATCTGCAGAACGATCTGATCCATGATCAGACGTTCAAGGATCTGATGACGCAGGGTGGAATCATCCGGAAGTTGCTGACCTGCCTGACCCGCGTTGAGCTTCACAGACTGCATTAAACCATCAACGTCGCTCTCAAGTACCACACCGTTGTTCACAACGGCAGCGACTTTGTCGACAACCTGTGGGGCCGCGAAACTGGTATTCGCAACCATAGCGATACCGAGCAGCAGCGTTTTCCAGTTCTTCATACTTTTTCCATATCAATTAACCGCAATGCGGATTACGTTGTAAATCAATTACATCACAAGGAACTACGGTACGGCAGAATCGGTGAGCGCAGCATCTGCTGCGTACCCAGACCGTAGTTGGAACTCAGACCACGCAATTCGATGTTAAAGCCGATGACGTTATCGTATTCACTCTGACCTTTGTCAGGATCCCAGCCATTCAGCTTACGCTCGTAACCGACACGGATCGCGTAACAGCATGAGCTGTATTGCAGCCCCAGCATCTGATCGGCCGCCTTACTCTGATTGGTATCAAAGTAGTACGCCCCGACGAGCGACCAGCGATCGGCGATCGGCCAGCTTGCTGTACCGCCCACCTGCGAAATACCCTCTTTGGTCTGTTCGGACGTAGCAAAGTTAGGCAGTGTCGCCTGGATATACTCCGGGCTGGCGTAACGGTAACTCAGCTGCACCAGCCGGTCTTCATCACGGCGATACTCAATGGTGGCACTGCTGGTGGCAATGTTATCCAGACGCGTATCGTACTGCACACCGCCACGCAGACCCCAGCGATCGGTCATGCGCCAGTAGGTGTCACCCGCCCAGACCAGGGAACCCGTTTTGTTGTTTTTCTCCCAGTTGATGTTGTCATCGCCTGTACGCGATTCTGTGAAGTAGTAGATTTGACCCACAGAAGCATTAAAACGTTCAACGGAAGCATCATCATAAACGCGGGTTGTGACGCCGGTCGTGACCTGGTTGGCCGAGGCAATACGGTCCAGACCGCCATAGGTGCGGTCGCGGAACAGACCGCTATAGTCGGATTGCAGGAATGAAGAGTCGTAGTTATTGATTTTACTCTGATCGCGATACGGCACGTACAGATATTGCGCGCGCGGCTCCAGCGTCTGGGTGTAACCCTCACTCCAGTTCATGTCGCGCTCTAAGACCAGCTTGCCGTCCATTTTAAACTGCGGCAGCGTACGGTTAACGGACTCTTCCAGATGGGTGCCGTTATTGGCGTTGTACGTTTCCAGATTGTCCTGTTGATAGTGGGTCGCCATCAGCTTGACTTCAGTATCCAGGCTGGCCCAGTCGTTCGACACCGGCAGGTTGATCGTCGGCTCAAGGTGGATACGGGTAGCTTCAGGCATATCGGAGTTGGTATTCACGAAATGCACGGCCTGGCCGTAAACGCGGGTATCAAACGGACCGACATCGTTCTGGTACCAGTTGACGTCCAGCTGCGGTTGCGCACCATAGGTACTGGCGTTCTGGCTGCTGAAGACCTGGAACTGGCGGGTGGACACCGTGGCGTCAAAGTTTTTAACGGCATAGCCTGCGCTGAAGATCTGCGTGGCGTAGCCGTCGGTGCTGGAGCCGTATTTTGACGTGAAGTCGTTGAAATAGTTCGGATCGCTGACTTTGGTGTAGTTAACGTTAAAACGCCAGACCTGATCCATCACCCCGCCATGTTGCCAGTAGTACAACCAGCGGTGGCGATCGCCCTCGGTGGGATGCTCATCTTCATAGACTTTGTCCGATGGCAGATAGTCCAGCTCCATCAGGCCTGAGCCCGCTTGCGTCAAATAACGGAACTCGTTTTCCCACATGATATTGCCGCGCTTATGGATATAGTGCGGCGTAATCGTGGCGTCCATATTGGGCGCGATGTTCCAGTAATACGGCAGGTAGAATTCGAAATAGTTGGAGGTACTGTACTGAGCGTTCGGGATCAGGAAGCCCGAACGACGTTTATCACCGACGGGCAGTTGCAGATACGGGCTATAGAAGACCGGTACCGGGCCGAGCTTAAAGCGGGCGTTCCAGATCTCCGCAACCTGCTCTTCGCGGTCGTGGATCACTTCGCTGCCGACCACGCTCCAGGTATCAGATCCCGGCAGACAGGAGGTAAAAGTCCCGTTCTCCAGAATGGTATAACGGTTTTCACCGCGCTGTTTCATCAGGTCGGCTTTACCGCGCCCCTGACGGCCCACCATCTGGTAATCACCTTCCCAGACGTTGGTATCTTTAGTGTTCAGGTTCGACCAGGCTTTCGGACCTTTCAGGATGACCTGATTATCGTCATAGTGCACATTACCCAGTGCATCCACTGTTCGTACCGGTTCTGCCGCGCCTTCTGGCTGTTTCTGGTGCAACTGCACTTCATCAGCCAGCAAACGGCTGTTGCCCTGGTTAATATCCACATTGCCGGTAAACACGGCGTCGTCAGGATAATTCCCTTTCGCATTGTCAGCAGTGATGGTGACCGGTAGCGTGTTCGTATCACCCTGAACCAGCGGGCGATCGTAGCTGGGAACACCCAGCAGACATTGCGAGGCGAGATCGGCTGCCATACCCTGTTGGCTGTACAGGGCAGTAGCTATCATCGTGGCCAGGAGGGTGGGGATACGTTTTTTCATACGTTTTATTTATTGTTCCGTCATCAGTGGCTTATCGCTGGCAAACGGTCAGAGACTATCTTACTCATCATCACAGTGCCAGCGTTAATCCTGCCCGTAAACAAGCCGTGGTGATAGGCTCGTTATTGAATGACGAGTATGATAATGCAAATTATAGGCGATGTCCTTCAATTGACCGTGGCCAGGCCACCGGAATGATGGCGTTCGCGGGATCAAATACATCACCATTTGGGGAGTATATGCAGTATTGGGGAAAAATTATCGGCGTGGCGTTCGCTTTACTGATGGGCGCGGGCTTCTGGGGTATCGTTCTGGGGCTGATTATCGGCCATATGTTTGATAAAGCTCGAAGTCGTAAGATGGCCTGGTTTGCCAACCAGCGTGAGCGTCAGGCGCTTTTTTTTGCCACGACCTTTGAGGTGATGGGCCATCTGACCAAATCGAAAGGACGGGTGACCGAGGCCGACATCCATATCGCCAGCCAGTTTATGGATCGTATGAATCTGCACGGCGACTCCCGGGCGGCGGCGCAGCATGCATTTCGCATCGGCAAGGCGGATAACTATCCCCTGCGCGAAAAAATGCGCCAGTTCCGCAGCATCTGCTTCGGGCGCTTCGACTTAATTCGGATGTTTCTGGAGATTCAGATCCAGGCGGCGTTTGCCGATGGATCGCTCCACCCGAACGAGCGTGCGGTGCTGTACGTGATTGCCGAAGAGCTGGGGATTTCCCGCACCCAGTTCGATCAGTTTCTGCGCATGATGCAGGGCGGCGCGCAGTTTGGCGACGGCTATCAGCAACAGCAGGCGGGCGGTGGCGGCTGGCAGCAGGCGCAGCGTGGCCCTACTCTGGAAGATGCCTGTAACGTGCTGGGCGTGAAGCCGACCGATGAGCCTACGACCATTAAGCGCGCCTATCGCAAACTGATGAGCGAACATCATCCGGATAAGCTGGTGGCAAAAGGGTTACCGCCGGAGATGATGGAGATGGCGAAGCAAAAAGCGCAGGAAATTCAAAAAGCTTACGAGCTCATTAAAGAGCAGAAGGGCTTCAAGTAAGAGGATTGCCCGGCAAGCGAAGCGCCGCCGGGCAACAGGTCAAAAGTCCGCCGGGGCCTTAAAGGTCATCGGCGTGCCATATTCCGGATGGGTGATGGTCAACATCTCCGCATGCAGCTGCAGACGCGGCGCCATGGCCCGGGCTTCTGGCGTGGCGTAAAAGCGGTCACCCAGAATCGGGTGACCCAACGCCAGCATATGCACACGCAGCTGATGCGAGCGGCCGGTAATCGGTTTTAACAGCACGCGGGCGCTATTATCCGCCGCGTATTCCAGCACTTCATACTCGGTTTGCGCCGCTTTGCCGGTCTCGTAGCAGACCTTCTGCATCGGGCGATTCGGCCAGTCGCAGATCAGCGGCAGGTCAACCAGCCCTTCCGCCGGTTGTGGATGTCCCCAGACGCGCGCAAGGTACTGCTTTTTCGGCTCGCGCTCACGAAACTGACGCTTCAGTTCACGCTCTGCCGCCTTGGTCAGCGCGACCACAATCACACCGCTGGTCGCCATGTCCAGACGATGAACCGACTCCGCCTGCGGATGATCGCGCTGAACGCGCGTCATCACGCTGTCTTTGTGCTCATCCAGCCTGCCCGGCACGGACAACAAGCCGCTCGGCTTGTTGACCACCATGATATGTTCATCCTGATACAGAATGACCAGCCACGGATCCTGCGGCGGATTGTAGGGTTCCATCAACATATTGCGCTCCGCTTACTGATGCGTCACGACGATGAGACGCAGCGCATCCAGACGCCATCCCGCCTGATTCAGGCTTTCGAGCACCTGCTGACGATTGCTCTCAATCGCCGCCAGTTCATCGTCACGAATGTTCGGGTTCACCGCACGTAGGGCTTCCAGACGCGACAGCTCTGCCGACAGTTTTTCATCCGCTTCGCTGCGCGCCGCGTCAATCAGTGCGCGCGCCGCTTTCTCAATTTGAGGTTCACCCTGCTGCAGAATGGTATATACGTCCTGCTGCACCGCGTTCACCAGCTTGCTGCCGGTGTGGCGATTCACCGCACTCAGCTGACGGTTAAAGCTCTCAAATTCCACCTGCGCCGCCAGGTTGGTGCCGTTTTTATCCAGCAGCAGACGCACCGGCGTGGCAGGCAGGAAACGGCTAAGTTGCAGCTGTTTCGGTGCCTGGGCTTCAACCACGTAGATGAGCTCCAGCAGCAGTGTACCCACCGGCAGCGCCTTGTTCTTCAGCAGCGAAATGGTGCTGCTGCCGGTATCGCCGGAGAGGATCAGATCCAGACCATTGCGGATCAGCGGGTGCTCCCAGGTGATGAACTGCGCGTCTTCACGGGACAGCGCCACATCACGCTCAAAGGTGATGGTGCAGCCATCTTCCGGCAGGCCCGGGAAGTCCGGGACCAGCATATGATCGGACGGCGTCAGCACAATCATGTTTTCGCCGCGATCGTCCTGGTTGATACCGACGATATCAAACAGGTTCATGGCGAAGCTGATCAGGCTGGTATCGTCATCCTGCTCTTCGATGCTCTCTGCCAGCGCCTGGGCCTTTTCGCCGCCGTTGGAGTGGATCTCCAGCAGACGGTCACGGCCCTGCTCCAGCTGCGCTTTCAGCGCTTCGTGCTGTTCGCGACAGGTTTTGATCAAATCATCGAAGCCATCGGTGTTTTCCGGCGTCGCCAGGTAGCCTGTCAGCTCGCTATGTACGTTGTCGTAAATGGTACGACCGGTCGGGCAGGTATGTTCAAACGCATCCAGCCCTTCATGGAACCAGCGCACCAGCACGGACTGGGCGGTTTTTTCCAGATACGGAACGTGGATCTGAATGTCGTGCGCCTGGCCAATACGATCCAGACGGCCGATACGCTGCTCAAGCAGATCCGGGTTGAAGGGCAGATCGAACATCACCAGACGGCTGGCGAACTGGAAGTTACGCCCTTCGGAGCCGATTTCGGAACACAGCAGTACCTGTGCGCCGCTGTCCTCTTCTGAGAACCACGCCGCCGCGCGGTCGCGTTCGATAATCGACATGCCTTCGTGGAACACCGCCGCGCGGATGCCTTCACGCTCGCGCAGAACCTGTTCGAGCTGCAGGGCGGTGGTCGCTTTGGCGCAGATCACCAGCACCTTTTGCGAGCGGTTGGCCGTCAGGTAGCCCATCAGCCACTCAACGCGCGGGTCGAAGTTCCACCAGGTGCCGCTGTCGCCTTCAAACTCCTGGTAAATTTGTTCCGGGTAGAGCATATCCCGGGCACGTTCTTCCGCCGTTTTACGCGCACCCATGATGCCGGAGACCTTAATGGCGGTCTGGTATTGGGTCGGCAGCGGCAGACGGATAGTGTGCAGTTCACGTTTCGGGAAGCCTTTCACCCCGTTACGGGTGTTACGGAACAGGACGCGACTGGTACCGTGGCGGTCCATGAGCATGGAAACCAGCTCCTGACGCGCGGCATCGGCACCTTCACGATCGCTATTAGCGGCCTGCAGCAACGGCTCGATATCCTGTTCGCCAATCAGATCGCTCAGGGTATTGAGCTCCTCATTGGAGAGATGTTTGCCCGCCAGCAGCAGGGCTACGGCATCCGCGACCGGGCGGTAATTTTTCTGCTCTTCGACAAACAGCTCAAAGTCGTGGAAGCGGTTTGGATCCAGCAGGCGCAGACGCGCAAAGTGGCTCTCCAGACCCAGCTGTTCCGGCGTTGCGGTCAGCAGCAACACGCCCGGCACGCGCTCGGCCAGTTGTTCAATCGCCATATACTCACGGCTTGGCGCATCGAGGCTCCACACCAGGTGATGCGCTTCATCGACCACCATGATGTCCCATTCGGCATCACACAGGTGCTCGAGACGCTGCTTGCTGCGGCGGACAAAGTCCAGGGAGCAAATCACCAGCTGTTCGGTTTCAAACGGGTTATCGGCGTCATGCTGGGCTTCGGCGTAGCGTTCATCGTCAAAGAGGGAGAAGCGCAGGTTGAAGCGACGCAGCATCTCCACCAGCCACTGGTGTTGCAGGGTTTCTGGCACCACGATCAGCACGCGCTCGGCCGCGCCGGAGAGCAGTTGCTGATGCAAAATCATCCCTGCTTCGATGGTTTTACCTAAACCGACCTCATCGGCCAGCAGGACACGCGGCGCATGGCGGCGACCAACATCATGGGCAATATTTAACTGGTGGGGGATCAGGCTGGTACGCTGACCGCGCAGGCCGCTCCACGGCATGCGGTACTGTTCGCTCTGGAACTTACGGGCGCGGTAGCGCAGCGAGAAGCGATCCATACGATCAATCTGACCGGCGAACAGGCGATCCTGCGGCTTACTGAACACCAGTTTGCTGTCGAGCAGCACTTCGCGCAGCATCACACCGGTCTCGTCGGTATCGAGGCGAGTACCGATGTAGGCGAGCAGTCCATTCTCTTCTTTTACGTCTTCAATCTTCAGCTGCCAGCCTTCATGGCTGGTAACGGTGTCGCCCGGGTTGAACATCACGCGGGTAACAGGGGAATCATTGCGAGCATACAGACGGTTTTCACCGGTGGCGGGGAAGAGGAGAGTGACCATACGCGCATCCAGCGCCACTACCGTTCCTAATCCAAGTTCGCTTTCTGTGTCGCTGATCCAGCGTTGACCAAGTGTAAAAGGCATATTTGTTCGGCTCTAATCTTTAATTGCAGGCAATAGTTCAACCACCGATCAGAAATGACGGTAATCGAATAATGGGTCCGGGAATGGAAAGGGCGCTATGGTACTGGATGGCAGCGATTTCGTCACCTGTCAAAATAGCCCCAACTGACCTGTCATCAGTGTAGCAAAGTCGTCGTCCATAAAGGGCAATATTCCATCCGCGACGGGCTGTAGCTGGCGGCTGAGGTAGTGTTCATAGTCAAGAGGAGAGCGCTGATAATCCACCGGCTCCGGGCCGCTGGTGGTCCAGACGTACCTGATGGTGCCACGATTCTGATACTGCGGTGCCCGCCCGAGACGGACGTTCTCCTCATCGGCAAGCCGGGCGGCGCGAACGTGTGGCGGCACGTTGCGCTGATACTCCGCCAGCGGGCGGCGCAGGCGTTTGCGGTAGACCAGCTGGTCATCCAGTTCACCCGCCATCAGGCTGGCAATGGTCTCTCGCACAAACTCCTGATAGGGCTCGCGGCGGAAGATTTTCAGATACAGCGCCTGCTGGAAGTGCTGCGCCAGCGGGGTCCAGTCGGTGCGTACGGTCTCCAGCCCTTTAAATACCATCCGCTGTTTGTCCCCCTCCTGGATAAGCCCGGCGTAGCGCTTTTTGCTGCCCTGGTCGGTGCCGCGGATAGTGGGCATTAAGAAGCGGCAGAAGTGGTTCTCATACTCCAGCTCCAGGGCGCTGGTTAAGCCAGCCTGCTGCAGATGGGCCCGCCACCAGTCGTTAACGTACGTCACCAGTGTCTGGCCGATAGCGGCCGCTTCCGCTTCGCTACGGGCGCCCTTAAGCCAGACGAAGGTCGAGTCAGTATCGCCATAAATCACGTCATAGCCCTGAGATTCGATCAGCACTTTGGTCTGGCGCATGATTTCGTGGCCCCGCATGGTAATTGACGAGGCCAGACGCGGGTCGAAGAAACGGCAGGCGCTGGTGCCGAGCACGCCGTAGAAGGCGTTCATGATAATTTTCAGTGCCTGAGAGAGGGGTTTGTTGCCGTGACGTTTGGCGTCTTCGCGCCCGTGCCAGATTTGGCTGACAATCTCCGGCAGGCAGTGTTTTTCCCGGGAGAAACGCGCCCCGAGGAAGCCTTCGGTGCTGTGCTGTTCATCCGGCTGGGCCAGGCCTTCCACCAGCCCGACCGGATCGATAAGGAAGGTGCGGATGATCGACGGATAGAGGCTTTTATAATCCAGCACCAGTACCGAGTCGTACAGGCCGGGCCGGGAGTCCATCACATAGCCGCCGGGGCTGGCCTGGGGCGGCACGTCACCGAGATTCGGGGCCACATAACCCGCCCGGTGCATACGCGGAAAATAGAGATGACTGAAGGCCGCTACGGAACCGCCGTGCCGGTCGACCGCCAGACCATTGACCGTGGCGCGCTCCAGCAGGAACGGCATGATGTCGGTTTTATGAAAAATGCGCGTCACCAGCTCGCAATCTTTTAGGTTATAGGTGGCCAGGGCCGGTTTATCTTCGGCGAACCGGCGGTCAATTTCGTCCATCCTGTCCCAGGGGTTGTCGATGGACTTGCCTTCACCGAGCAACTCCTGCGACACCGATTCCAGCGAAAACGATGAGAAACTCCAGAACGCCGATTTTAACGCTTCGATGCCGTCGATAATCAGGCGCCCGTTCGCCTGGGCAAAGAAGACGCCGTTTTTAAAGCCGTGCTCGCGCCACTCCAGCTCGCTGTTACCGCGCCCGAGCAACAGCGGAATGCGGTAGCGTTCGGCGTGCTTTTGCAGCACCCGCAGGTCGAACTGCACCACGTTCCAGCCGATAATGACGTCCGGGTCGTGCCGGGCAAACCAGGCGTTCAGTTTCTCGAGCAGCTGCGGACGGCTGTTCACGTAGATAAGCTCAAAATCGAGTCCGGACGCATCGCCGTTTGCCGGGCCGAGCATGTAGACCACCCGCTGGCCGCAGCCTTCAATCCCGATGCAGTACAGCTCGCCATGGCGGGTAGTTTCAATATCCACCGACGCCCATTTCAGCGGCGGTCGATAGTGCGGGTTGGGTTTAAGGCGAGCATTGATCAGCCGATCGCCCCGGGGCGTCCCGTCCACCCAGACCGGGGCGGTGATAAAGCGCTCCATCAGAAAGCGTTCCGGGGGGCGGACATCGGCTTCGTACAAAGTCACGTCCGCTTCACGCAGCAGTTTTTCATAGCGCATCAGCTGGCGATGGGCGCGGCAGTAGAGGCCGTAGACCGGGCGACGCTGGAAATCTTTCAGTTCAAGGGGGGCCAGCCGCCAGCCGTTCTCACCGCGCAGAAGCTGTTTGGTTTTTTCGACGTCAGGCTCAGGAATAAAGGCCACGGATTCCTGCGGCGGCAGGGTGATGTGCAGCGGGCCCTTGTCGGTCGCCAGCCAGAACTCCACTTCGGTGCCCTGGGGGGTATCCCGCCAGTGTCGGGTCAGTAAAAAGCCTTCTTGCGCCTGCGCCACGCTGTTGTCTCATAAAACAAAACCAGGCGTGAGTATAGCCTGGTTGTGGGTGTTTTGCTGGGGTTTTATACAGTGTGCTTTTGCCGAATGGCGCTGCGCTTATCTGGCCACCGGGCGGCTTTTACTGCCCGTAATACGCCTTCGCACCATGCTTGCGCAGATAATGTTTGTCCAGCAGGGTCTGCTGCATATCCGGCAGCTGTGGCGCCAGCTGGCGGCAGAAGATGCCCATATAGGCCACCTCTTCCAGCACAATGGCGTTATGTACCGCATCTTCAGCGTTTTTGCCCCACGCGAACGGGCCGTGGGAGTGAACCAGTACCCCTGGCATCTGCGCCGCGTCGATCCCCTGTTTCTCAAAGGTTTCGACGATCACGTTACCGGTTTCCCACTCGTACTCGCCGTTGATTTCGGCATCGGTCATCTTGCGGGTGCAGGGGATGGTGCCATAGAAATAGTCAGCGTGAGTGGTGCCGGTCGCCGGGATGGGCTGTCCGGCCTGCGCCCAGATGGTCGCGTGGCGGGAGTGAGTGTGGACGATGCCGCCAATCGACGGGAAAGCCTGATACAGCAGACGGTGGGTCGGCGTATCGGAGGAGGGCTTTTTCGTTCCTTCCACCACTTCGCCGGTGGCGATGCTGACCACTACCATATCGTCGGCGGTCATCACCCGGTAGTCGACGCCGGACGGTTTAATGACGAATACGCCAGCTTCGCGGTCGACCGCGCTGACGTTGCCCCAGGTCAGGGTGACGAGATTATGTTCCGGCAGGGCCAGGTTAGCTTCGAGTACCTGACGTTTAAGATCTTCCAGCATGTATCCTCCAGGAAAAAAGGCCCGCCCTGCGGCAGGCCAAAGGTTCCCCTGTTAACGTTTTGAACCGTAATAGACTTCGTTCCAGCGCAGGGCGTCTTTGAACGCCGGCATACGGGTGTCGTTATCAATCACGGTCAGCTCGATGTCGTGCAGCTCCGCGAACTGACGCATGCCGTTGAGATCCAGCGCATGGCTGAAGACGGTATGGTGGGCACCGCCCGCCACGATCCAGGCTTCGGACGCGGTCGCCAGATCCGGCTGGGCTTTCCACAGGGCGTTAGCCACCGGCAGTTTTGGCAGCGAGTGTGGCGTTTCCACGGCGTCAACGCAGTTAACCAGCAGGCGGAAACGATCCCCCAGATCGATCAGGCTGGCGTTGATGGCCGGGCCGGTGCGGGTGTTGAAGATCAGACGCGCCGGATCGGCTTTGCCGCCGATGCCGAGGTGCTGAACGTCAAGGATCGGTTTTTCATCCACTGCGATCGACGGACAGACTTCCAGCATGTGCGAGCCCAGCACCAGATCGTTGCCGTTCTCGAAGTGGTAGGTGTAATCCTCCATAAAGGAGGTGCCGCCCTGCAGACCGGTCGACATCACTTTCATGATGCGTAGCAG
The DNA here is from genome assembly GCF_006874705.1 of Leclercia adecarboxylata. Classification (NCBI taxonomy): domain Bacteria; kingdom Pseudomonadati; phylum Pseudomonadota; class Gammaproteobacteria; order Enterobacterales; family Enterobacteriaceae; genus Leclercia; species Leclercia adecarboxylata. The sequence goes on from NZ_CP035382.1 coordinate 2,592,004, forward strand.
AGCGGCAGTTTTCCAGTCGCCTTCGCCAGCAAAGCCGTAGCCCTGCTGCATCAGACGTTGTACCGCCAGGCCAGGCAGCTGCTTGAGGCCGTGAAGATCTTCAAAGGTGGTGGTAAAGGCATGGAAGCCGCCCTGTTCCAGGAAGCGCTTCATACCCAGCTCAATACGGGCCGCATCGAGCACGTTCTGGCGTTTGTCGCCGTTGATTTGCGCCGCGGCGGTCAGGCGGTAGCTGCTTTCGTACTCATCGACCAGCGCGCCGACGTCACCGTCGCTGACCTCATTGACGACCTGCACCAGGTCGCCCACCGCCCAGGTATTGACGGAGAAACCAAATTTGATCTGTGCGGCCACTTTGTCGCCGTCAGTCACCGCCACTTCACGCATGTTGTCGCCGAAGCGCACCACTTTCAGCTGACGGGTATCCTGCTTCGATACCGCCTGGCGCATCCACGAGCCAATACGCTGGTGGGCCTGTTTATCCTGCCAGTGTCCGGTCACCACCGCGTGCTGCTGGCGCATACGCGCGCCGATGAAGCCGAACTCGCGGCCGCCGTGCGCGGTCTGGTTCAGGTTCATAAAGTCCATGTCGATGCTGTCCCACGGCAGAGCCGCGTTGAACTGGGTATGGAACTGCAGCAGCGGTTTGTTGAGGATCGCGAGGCCGTTGATCCACATCTTGGCCGGGGAGAAGGTGTGCAGCCACACCACCAGCCCGGCGCATTTGTCGTCATAGTTGGCATCGCGGCAGATATGGGTAATTTCGTCCGGCGAGGTGCCCAGCGGCTTCAATACCAGTTTGCACGGCAGTTTTGCTTCCGCATTCAGAGCGTTGACCACATGTTCTGCGTGCTGAGTCACCTGGCGCAGGGCTTCCGGCCCGTAAAGATGCTGACTACCAATCACAAACCACACTTCATAATTATTAAAAATCGTCATTATCGTGTCCTTAATGTGTCAGGGTTGCCGTAGATTCCGGGATGCTCTTAACCGGGGCGGCGACAGGGAGATAGTGCTGCTCAGCGCTCTTCGCCCACTGCTGGTAGCGCTGATAAAGCTGTTCAAATCGTTGCGCCTGCTGTGGGCGCGGCTGCAGGGTGCTTTCCACCTGGCTCGCCATATGCTGCTGCGCCGTCGGGATATCGGCATGTACCCCCGCAGCGACCGCGGCGAAGATCGCCGCGCCCAGGGCGCAGCACTGATCGGAGGCGACAATCTGCAGCGGCCGATTCAGCACGTCGCAGCAGGCCTGCATGATCACCGGGTTTTTACGGGCGATACCGCCCAGGGCCATCACTTCATTAACGGCGATCCCCTGCTCGGTGAAGCACTCCATAATGGCGCGTGCGCCAAAGGCGGTGGCGGCCACCAGCCCGCCGAACAGCGCCGGGGCGTCGGTGGCGAGATTCAGATCGGTAATGACCCCTTTAAGACGCTGGTTAGCATTCGGCGTGCGGCGGCCGTTAAACCAGTCGAGCACCACCGGGAGATGGTCGAGGGACGGATTTTTGGCCCAGGCCTCGGTCAGCTGCGGCAGGAGCTGTTTCTTGCTGGCGTCGATCTGGGTTTTCAGTTCCGGATGTACGACCGCCAGCTGATCCAGCGGCCAGCCCAGCACCCGGCCAAACCAGGCGTAGATATCCCCGAAGGCGGACTGCCCCGCTTCGAGGCCGATAAAGTCCGGCACCACGCTGCCGTCCACCTGGCCGCAGATGCCTTTCACGGCGCGGTCGCCGACGCTGGCTTTATCCGCCGTCAGAATGTCGCAGGTGGAGGTGCCGATCACTTTCACCAGCGTATTCGGCTGGGCACCGGCACCGACCGCGCCCATATGGCAGTCAAATGCGCCGCCGGAGATGGCGACTTGCTGCGGCAGGCCAAGGCGTTCCGCCCACTCGGCGCACAGGGTGCCCACCGGGATATCGGCAGTCCAGGTGTCGGTAAACAGCGGGTAGTCGAGGTTCTGGTTGATGATTGGGTCGAGTTCGTCAAAGAAGGCGGCAGGCGGCAGGCCACCCCAGCTTTCATGCCAGAGGGATTTGTGCCCGGCGCTGCAGCGGCCGCGACGGATATCCTGAGGGCGGGTGGTGCCGGAGAGCAGGGCCGGAACCCAGTCGCACAGCTCAATCCATGACACCGCCGCCTCGGCAACGCGCCGATCCTCGCGCGTCACGTGCAGGATCTTCGCCCAGAACCATTCGCTGGAGTAAATGCCGCCGATGTAGCGGGAGTAGTCGCTTTTGCCAGGCTGATGGCACAAACGGGTGATGGCCTCGGCTTCTTCCACCGCGGTATGGTCTTTCCACAGCACGAACATGGCGTTCGGGTTATCGGCAAACTCCGGGCGCAGCGCCAGCACGTGGCCGTCGGCGTCAATCGGGGCCGGGGTGGAGCCGGTACTGTCCACGCCAATGCCGACGATCTGGCTGCGTTGCGCTTCGCTTAATTCAGCCAGCACGGTTTTGATCGCCGCTTCCATCGACTCGATGTAGTCGCGAGGATGATGGCGGAACTGATTGTTCGGCGCATCGCAGAAGCGCCCCTCCTGCCAGCGCGGGTACCACTCAACGCTGGTTGCTATCTCCTGACCCGTTGTGCACTCCACTGCCAGGGCGCGTACTGAGTCACTGCCAAAATCGAGGCCAATCGCAATTGCCATGGTGTTGCTCCATCAAAAAACAGATATGAATGAACATTAGAGAGTGAGGGGAAAAATCGTCAGGCAGGATCCGCTAATCTTATGGATGATTTTGCTGTGACATGGGAAAGTGTGACGCCGTGCAAATAATCTATGTGGACATTTCTGCCGTGGTTATAGACACTTTTGTTACTGCCGACCCGCTCGATGTTACGGTTAAATCGCAACGGAAGCGTTTAGATGGCGGACCTAAAAGCGGGCTGATACCTTTTCGCTCTTTCGCTGGCCCCTTTTTATGCCGCTTTTGTTGATATGGACAAATGGTTTCCTTCAGGACCGTCAGGAGTAAAGACAATATGGCTGAAACGCAAAGTGATCCCCTGCTGCCGGGCTACTCATTTAACGCGCATCTGGTGGCGGGGCTGACGCCCATTGAGGCCGAAGGCTATCTCGACTTTTACGTTGACCGACCGCTGGGGATGAAGGGCTATATCCTCAACCTGACCGTGCGCGGGGAGGGGGTGATCAAGAATGGCGATCGGACCTTCGTCTGCCGTCCGGGAGATATCCTGCTCTTTCCGCCGGGCGAAATTCACCACTATGGCCGCCATCCCGATGCCCGGGAGTGGTATCACCAGTGGGTCTACTTCCGTCCCCGCGCCTACTGGCACGAATGGCTGGCCTGGCCGTCGATGTTTGCCCATACCGGCTTTTATCGCCCGGATGAGGTCCATCAGCCTCAGTTTCGTGAACTCTTCGCCCAGATCATCGAGGCCGGGCAGGCCGGGGGGCGCTATGCCGAGCTGCTGGCAATCAACCTGCTGGAGCAGCTCCTGCTGCGCCGGATGGAGGCGATCAACGAATCCCTGAACCCGCCGCTGGATCACCGGGTGCGCGAAGCCTGCCAGTACATCAGCGATCATCTGGCGGACAGCCAGTTTGATATTGCCAGCGTTGCCCAGCACGTCTGCCTGTCGCCGTCGCGTCTGTCGCACCTGTTCCGCCAGCAACTGGGGGTAAGCGTGCTGAGCTGGCGCGAGGATCAGCGCATCAGTCAGGCCAAGCTGCTGCTCAGCACTACCCGGATGCCGATTGCTACCGTCGGGCGCAACGTCGGCTTTGAGGATCAGCTCTATTTTTCCCGGGTCTTCAAAAAATGCACAGGCGCAAGCCCGAGCGAATTTCGCGCCGGTTGTGAATAGAAGGTAAATAAAACTAAACATATTCGCTGAATGCCGTTCACACCCGGTAAACTATTCAGACAATTGTTGTCTTGACGCAGCAGGCCTCTCTTCGCAGAATCCCTGCTTCGTCACCTGACCGGAACTGTTATGCAGGCATTGCTGGAACATTTCATTACCCAGTCCGTTACTTACTCGCTTGTCGCTGTGGCGTTAGTGGCCTTTCTTGAATCCCTGGCGCTGGTCGGACTGATTTTACCCGGCACGGTGATGATGAGCGGGCTCGGCGCCCTGATCGGCAGCGGCGAGGTTAACTTCTGGCAGGCGTGGCTGGCGGGGATCGTCGGGTGTCTGCTGGGGGACTGGATCTCATTCTGGCTGGGCTGGCGCTTTAAAAAGCCGCTTCACCGCTGGTCGTTCATGAAGAAGAACAAAGCCCTGCTCGATAAAACCGAGCATGCCCTGCACCAGCACAGCATGTTTACCATTCTGGTGGGCCGCTTTGTTGGTCCGACGCGTCCGCTGGTGCCGATGGTGGCGGGGATGCTGGATCTGCCGGTGACCAAGTTCATCGTGCCGAACCTGCTGGGCTGCCTGTTCTGGCCGCCGATCTACTTCCTGCCGGGCATTCTGGCCGGGGCGGCCATTGATATTCCTGCCGGGGTTCAGAGCGGCGGCTTTAAGTGGCTGCTGCTGGCGACCGCGCTGCTGCTATGGCTGGCGGCATGGCTCTGCTGGCGGCTGTGGCGCAGCAAAAAAGCCTCTGCGGATCGGCTGAGCAATTACCTGCCGCGCGGGCGCCTGTTCTGGCTGGCACCCGTCACCCTGGGTATCGCTGTGGCGGCGCTGGTGGCGCTGATCCGCCACCCGCTGATGCCGGTCTACGGCGAGATTTTATTGAAGGTCGTCAGCCGCTGACCGCTGTCAGTGGATCCCCAGCAGGCCCGACGCGCTGGCCTTGCCGCTCACCAGCTGTTCCGTAGCGCCGTCCCAGGCGATACGGCCATCGGCAATCACCACCGATCGAGGGGCAATTTTAACCGCATCTTCCACGCTGTGGGATACCATCAGCATCGTCAGGTTCTGGCGTTCACACACCTCTTTGACCAGCAGCAGCATCTCCTGACGTAACGCCGGGTCGAGCGCTGAAAAGGGCTCATCCAGCAGCAGGATCGGCTGCTCGCGTACCAGGCAGCGGGCGAGGGCGACGCGCTGACGCTGACCGCCCGAGAGCTCGCCCGGCAGCCGGTCCAGCAGATCGCCAATCCCCATTTGCGCTGCGATATCACCCAGCTTCTGCTGTTGCCCGGCGTTCAGCCTGAGGCCCGGATGCATACCGAGACCGATATTCTGGCGCACGCTCAGGTGAGTAAAGAGATTGTTTTCCTGAAACAGCATCGACACCGGGCGCGCGGCAGGCGGCGTGTGGGTGTGGTCCTGGCCCTCAATGGTGATGCGGCCGTTAGCCGGTTGCAGAAAACCGGCCACCAGATTGAGAAGCGTACTTTTCCCCGCGCCGCTGGGGCCGAGCACGGCGATCAGTTCGCCCTGGCGCACGGACAACGTGAAGCGCATCGGCAGGTGCTGATAAAGCCAGGTTACATCAGTGAGAGTTAGCATCACGCCCCGGGATTTTTTCGATAACGGTAAATAACGCAAAGCACAGCAGCAACAGCAGCAGCGCCGTAACGGCGCCATCCTGACTGCGATACGAGCCAATCTGCTGATACAACCAGAACGGCAGGGTGCGGAAATCATCATTGCCAAACAGCGCCACCACCCCGAAATCTCCGATCGACAGCACGCAGGCAAAGGCCAGCGCCTGCGCCAGGGGGCGTTTCAGGGCGCGGAGTTCAACCACCTTCAGCCGTTGCCAGCCGTGCATCCCAAGCGAATCGCAGAGCAGGGTGTAGCGGGCGCTGAGGTCGCGCATCGGATTTTCCAGCACTTTCAGCGCATACGGAATAGCCATCAGGGCGTTGGTGAAGATGACGATGCCATCGGCCGACTCGGGCAGGCCGATAGTGCTGTTGAACAGCAGGAAAAACCCGCTCGCCAGTACGATGCCGGGCATCGCCAGGATCAACATTCCGCTCAGATCCAGCGCCTGCCCGGCCACCATTGCCTGCCGGGCATACAGCTCGCGGCTGGTCCACAGCAGCATCATGGTCAGCAGCACGCAGAGAAGCCCCGCCCCCAGCGCAATGCGTAGCGAGGTGCCGAGCGCCTGCCACAGCACCGGCTGTTGCAGCACCGACAGCAGATTAAGATTCAGGCCATCCACCACCACCGCCAGCAGCGGCGGGAGCAACAGCAGCAGGGCGAGGGTGATGAGCAGGCCATCGGTCAGGCGGCTGTGCAGGCTGTCCTGTGGATCGCGCCAGCCGGCAAGCTGGCTGCTGCCCACGGCAATGGCTTTACCCAGCCGCTGGCTCAGCATCACCAGCCCCAGGCAGCAGAACATCTGCACCATCGCCAGCAGCGCCGCGCGGCCCGGATCGTAGTCGTAGCTCAGGGCCTGATAGATGGCGAGCTCAATGGTGGTGGCCTGCGGCCCGCCGCCCAGCGAGAGCACGGTGGCGAAGCTGGCAAAGCAGAGCATAAAGATCAGCGCGGCAACGGGCGGAATTTGGCGGCGCAGCCATGGCCACTCAACGAAGCGGAAAAAGGACCAGCCGCGCATCCCGAGCTGGGCGGCAAGCTGGCGCTGCTCGCCGGGGATGTTCTCCAGCGCCTGCAGCAGCAGCCGCGTCGCCATCGGCATGTTGAAAAAGACGTGTGCCAGCAGGATGCCCTGCAGGCCATATGGCGAGAAGGTCCACTCCAGCCCGAGGGCCTGGCAGATCGCGGCAAGCCAGCCCTGACGTCCGTAGACGCTGAGGATGCCAAATATCGCCACCAGCACCGGCAGGATCAGGGTCATGGCGCACAGGCGCAGCAGCGCCTGTCGTCCGGGGAAACGACGCCGGTAGAGGGCGCGGGCAAGAAATATGGCGGGCACGACGGAGAGCAGGGCGGAAAGAAACGCCTGCCAGAACGAGAAGCGAATGACGTGCCACAGATAGCTGTCGTGCAGCAGCGCCGTAACGTCGGTGGCTGGCGCGTTAAACCACAGCGCCAGAAATGCCCCCAGGGCGACGGCCACCATTAAGATGGCGGCGATCAGCCCCGGGAGTAACCAGCCGGCGATCAGCGGCTGACGGCGCGTTGCCATTCACTGACCCAGGCGGCACGTTTCCCGGCTACTTCCTGCGGGGAGTATTCCAGTGCGGTTTGAGGTTTCACCAGAGCATCGAAACCGGCCGGTAAAGCCACGTTCGTGACCGGGTACATCCAGTTGCCGGTGGGGATCGTATTCTGGAACGACGGCGAGACCATAAATTTCAGGAACTTCTCCGCCAGTTCCGGCTGTTTGCTGGCATAGGTCCGGGCGGCGACTTCGACCTGCAGGTAGTGGCCTTCGGCAAAATCAGCCGCGGCGTAGTTCTCTTTTTTCTCCGAAATAATGTGATACGCCGGAGAGGTGGTGTAGCTCAGCACCAGGTCGCTTTCCCCTTTCAGGAACAGGCCGTAAGCCTCGCTCCAGCCTTTGGTGACGGTGACGGTTTTGGCCGCCAGCTTCTGCCAGGCTTCCGGGGTTTTATTCCCGTACACTTTTTGCATCCACAGCAGCAGACCCAGCCCCGGGGTACTGGTGCGCGGATCTTCGTAGATCACACGCCACTTTTGATCGCTCTCAACCAGCTCTTTCAGGCTCTTCGGCGGGTTTTTCAGCTTGTTTTTGTCATACACGAAGGCGAAGTAGCCGTAATCGAACGGCACAAAGGTGTCATTCTTCCAGCCGCCAGGGACGTTAACCGCATCGGTCGCCACGCCGCTTTTAGCGAACAGCCCGGTTTGCGTTGCCGCTTCCAGCAGGTTGTTATCCAGACCCAGCACCACGTCGGCTTTGCTGTTCTTACCTTCCATACGCAGGCGATTGAGCAGCGAGACACCATCCTCCAGCGCCACGAATTTCAGCTCGCAGTTACAGTCGGCTTCAAAGGCTTTTTTGACCGCCGGGCCAGGGCCCCAGTCGGCGGCGAAAGAGTCATAGGTGTAGACCGTCAGGACAGGGCTGGCAACGGCAGGCAGCGCGATCAGCGCCAGCAGGGGAAGAACAGTTTTGAACACTTTGCACCTCTGTATTTGAGAGTGGCAAAGGATTTTGAGCGACAGCCTCAAATCCCTTCGCCGGCGTTATCCGGATCAGGTTCGACGGGTATTTTCTCAGCACACGCTTGCGCGCAGCACCCCGTTGAGAACGGCGGTATTGTAATGATTTGGTGAATATTACGAAAGTATTATGGTTCCGGCGGCGCAAACCACGCGGATTTAAAGTCAAACCAGCCGAGGGTGTTCATGCGCAAACCACGCATGCTGCGCTGCCCCTGGATCATCAGCCAGTGGTGGATCAGCGGGACAATCGCCTGCTGGGACAACAGCTGCTGGCACCAGACAGCAAGGTTCATCTCGCCCGCACGCCACTCGGCGGCATCCTGCTGCCAGTCGCGCCCAATGCAGTGCTGCAGGAGCGGGACTTCATACAGATGTGAAAACAGCGAGAAGTCGAGGGGCAGGGTGAAATTGACGCTGTTGAGCCAGATGTCGCTCACCGTCTCACCACGATACCACTCCTCGTAGCTGACCTCCCGAATGTTGAGCGTCACCTGCTCGGCGGCCAGCAGTTCGCTCATCATTCGGGCGATCACCCGGTGTTCGATATGCTCGCGGTAGAAGGTCAGGGTGAGGCTCTCCAGTCCGGCCGGTTTATCGCCGCGTCCCGGGCGGGCGTGGTGCCAGCGCGGCAGCAGGCCATACGCCGGGAACCAGTAGGACTGATAGACCTCCTCAGCCTGATAGATCAGGTTCGCAGGAGAGAGGATCCGGCTTACCCACTGACGCACCTCGGCGCTAGCCCCGCGGTGGGAGCGGGCGTCGAACAGCAGATAGTAACAGCCCTCTTCAAGCCGGCTCTCCACCGCCTTTTCCCCCTCGGTGGGCCCTTCCAGCGTCAGGCCGACGCTAAGCTCTTCGTTGATATCCGGCAGGACCCAGACGTTCACCTCATCAATCAGCGCCCGGTAGCCAAAGTAGTCATCGAAGGCGCGGATCTTGAGCTGGTTATTGTTGTTGCGCGAGACGGCGTAAGGCCCTGTGCCCACCGGCAGGCTGGCAAAGTTATTCATCGTTTCCCATTCGCGCGGCAGGATCATCGAGGGGACATATCCCAGCAGCCACGGCAGCCAGCGGTCGGGCTGCGAAAGCTGAATATCCAGGGTCCAGGCGGTGGGCGACTGGATCCGGGTGATATGTGAATAGAGGGGCAGCTCGCGGGCGCGCTGCAGCGAGGCGATGACGTCGGCCATCTCCAGCTCGCGTCCGTGGTGGAAGTGGATGCCGGGCCGCAGGAAAAAACGCCAGTGCAACGGGGAAAGTTGCTGCCAGTGGTGGGCAATGTCGGCTTCCAGTTCCCCGTTTTCCTCATTTATGCGCGTCAGTCCGCTAAAAATCTGCCGTGCCATGTGGGTTTCGGAGCGCCGTAATGCGCTGCCCGGCAACAGGTTTTTCATCGGACGATAATAGAGCACCCGCAGGATATGCCTGCCCTGGCGGAAGCTGCGGCCCAGGTGGGAGACCAGCATCTGGCGCACCGCGGCCTTTTCACCCACCAGCTGCACCAGCTGTTCGATGCGATCCTGTTCAAGCAGATCTTCCGCCCGCTGCTGCTGTAGCGCCAGACCGGTATAAAGAAAGGTGAGGCGGGAACGCTTGCCGCGGCCGGCTTCGGCTTCCCAGCTCAGCCAGCCCTGCTGCTGCATGGTGTTGAGCAGGGTGCGCATATGGCGGCGCGAGCAGCTGAGCAGCTCGGCCAGTTCGCTGAGCGTGGTGTCCCGGGTCTGGCCGTCACAGCACTGCCACAGGCGGATAAATTGTTGTTGCAGACGACCAGAGGGCATAAAAGAGGAACTCCTGACAAAAAATCAGCAATTTATTAATCCCTATATTAAGCCAATAATTCACTTCGATGAAGCGAGGAGGTGAATATGAAGAGGTCTACCGCGAATCAGTTTTACCAACAGTACTTCTCAGCGACAAAGGGAGTGTCCTGGCTGGCCCGCCGGTGTGCAGAGCAGCGGCTGAAAATACTGGAAGATCTGATGCAGTGGGAGGTGACAACGTCGACCTCGGAACGCTGAATTGCTTCGATCATGTGTGACTGAGTATTGGTGCGAATCACCACGCCAGCAGGTATTATCTGCTGGCTTTTTTCGTTTTCACTTGCGCTAAAGGGAACAGGTAATGCTCTGGTTAATGACGATGGGACGCCGGCTCAACGGTGTTTATGCCGCCTTTTTAATGGTGGCTTTTATGATGGGCGTCGCCGGTGCGCTGCAGGCCCCGACCCTGAGCCTGTTCCTGAGCCGTGAGGTGGGTGCCCAACCCTTCTGGGTGGGGATTTTTTACACCGTCAATGCTGTCGCCGGGATCCTGGTCAGCCTGTGGCTGGCGAAGCGATCGGACAGCCAGGGCGACCGCCGCAAGCTGATCCTCTTTTGCTGCGCGATGGCGATCGGCAACGCGCTGCTGTTTGCCTTTAACCGTCACTATCTGACCTTGATCACCTGCGGCGTGCTGCTGGCAGCGCTTGCCAACACCGCCATGCCGCAGCTGTTTGCCCTCGCGCGGGAATACGCCGACAGCTCGGCGCGGGAAGTCGTGATGTTCAGCTCGGTGATGCGTGCCCAGCTGTCGCTGGCGTGGGTTATCGGCCCGCCGCTGGCCTTTATGCTGGCGCTCAACTATGGCTTTACCGCCATGTTCTCCATTGCGGCGGCCATTTTTGCCATTAGCCTGGGGCTGATCGCCTTCGCGCTGCCCTCCGTTTCCCGGGTGGACTCTGCAGGTGCGATACCGGTGACCCAGGTCAGCGGCTGGAAAGACAAAAATGTCCGCAGGCTGTTTATCGCCTCCACTCTGATGTGGACCTGCAACACCATGTACATCATCGATATGCCGCTGTGGATCAGCAGCGATCTGGGCCTGCCGGACAAGCTGGCCGGGATCTTAATGGGCACCGCCGCCGGGCTGGAAATCCCGGCGATGATCCTCGCCGGTTATTACGTCAAACACGTCGGTAAACGGCGGATGATGGTGATTGCGGTGGCGGCGGGCGTGCTGTTTTATCTGGGGCTGATCCTCTTTCACAGCCGCGAAGCGTTACTTGCCCTGCAGCTGTTTAACGCGGTCTTTATCGGCATTGTTGCCGGGATTGGCATGCTCTGGTTCCAGGATCTGATGCCGGGGCGGGCAGGTTCGGCCACTACCCTGTTTACCAACAGCATTTCAACCGGGGTGATTCTGGCGGGGATTATTCAGGGCGCGGTGGCGCAAAGCTATGGTCATTACGTGGTTTACTGGGTAATTGCGGCCATTTCGCTGGTGGCGCTGGTGCTGACCTGGCGGGTAAAAGAGAGTGAAATTCTGGAAGGCGGCTTCACGAATTGAGAGCCCATTCTGACAGCAGGACGGATAACGCATAGAGTTCACGCGGGTGCTTGAGGCTGTTTGCCTGAAGCATTGCTGGAAGGATAGACAGAAGAAAGCCCCACTCAACTTAACATTGATGTGAGGCTACCCAAACAAACATACTTGACCCTATGAGGGTAGCCTCTTCATCGCTGGAAAGCAATAAGGAGGCTGGAATGCCAAAACGTACTCTGCTGTTAGGTTTGTTGATGATCTGTATGACGTTATTGATCTTCACCTGGATGGTTCGCGACTCGCTGTGTGAGCTGCGATTCAGACAGGACCATACAGAGCTGGCGGCAGTGTTAGCTTGCGAAGTGAAACGTTAAGGCGAGGGCGGGGAGATGTTTCCCCGCCTTTCCAGAGTGGTTGGTTGGCTCAGGCACCTTTTTAATGGCCCGCATCGCGGGCCATTAATTTAACTCATAAAGGCCGGCTGCTTGTTCTCGTAGGCCGCAATGGCATCTTCGTGCTGCAGCGTCAGCCCGATGCTGTCCAGACCGTTGATCATGCAGTGGCGACGGAACGCATCGATGTTAAAGCCATAGGTTTTATCCCCGGCTTTCACTTCCTGCGCTTCCAGATCCACCACAAAGCGAATCCCTGGGTTGCTCTGTACCAGCGCAAACAGCTCGTCGACCTGCTCATCGCTTAAGGTCACCGGCAGCAGCTGGTTGTTGAAGCTGTTGCCATAGAAGATATCGGCAAAGCTCGGCGCAATCACCACTTTGAAACCGTAGTCGGTCAGGGCCCAGGGCGCATGCTCGCGGGATGAGCCGCAGCCGAAATTTTCCCGCGTCAGCAGGATCGACGCACCTTTGAATTCCGGGAAGTTCAGCACGAACTCCGGATTCGGCACTTCGCCTTTGTCATCCAGAAAACGCCAGTCGTTAAACAAGTGGGCGCCAAAACCGGTGCGGGTGACCTTCTGTAAAAACTGCTTCGGAATAATAGCGTCGGTATCGACGTTGGCCGCGTCCAGAGGGACCACCAGGCCAGTATGTTGGGTAAATTTCTCTGCCATGATGGTCTCCTTATTTCAGGCTGCGAATATCGGCGAAATGGCCGGTCACTGCGGCTGCCGCGGCCATCGCCGGGCTGACCAGGTGTGTGCGCCCGCCGCGCCCTTGACGACCTTCAAAGTTACGGTTGCTGGTAGAGGCGCAACGCTCGCCCGGATTCAGGCGATCGTTATTCATGGCCAGACACATGGAGCAGCCTGGCAGACGCCATTCAAAGCCTGCTTCAATGAAAATCTTATCCAGACCTTCGGCCTCCGCCTGCGCTTTTACCGGGCCGGAACCTGGCACCACCAGCGCCTGCACGCCCGGGGCCACTTTACGGCCTTTCGCCACTTCTGCCGCCGCGCGCAAATCTTCGATACGTGAGTTGGTGCAGGAGCCGATAAACACTTTATCAATCGCCACGTCGGTCAAAGGCACGCCCGGTTTCAGGCCCATATAGGCCAGCGCCTTCTCTGCGCTGGCGCGCTCAACCGGATCGGCGAACGAGGCCGGGTCAGGAATACTGTCGTTAACGGAGATCACCTGGCCCGGGTTAGTCCCCCAGGTCACCTGCGGCGCGATAGCTTCGGCCTGCAGGGTCACCACGGTGTCAAACTGCGCGCCTTCGTCCGTTTTCAGGGTTTTCCAGTAAGCGACCGCATCGTCGTAGTGCTGGCCTTTCGGGGCATGCAGACGATCCTTCACATACGCGAAGGTGATCTCATCCGGGGCAACCAGACCGGCTTTTGCGCCCATCTCAATGGCCATGTTGCAGAGGGTCATACGACCTTCCATGCTCAGGGCCTGGATCGCGCTGCCGCAGAACTCCACCACATGGCCGGTGCCGCCGGCGCTGCCGGTTTTACCGATGATCGCCAGCACGATGTCTTTGGCGGTGATGCCCGGTGCGGCCTGGCCAGTAACTTCAATTTTCATGGTCTTCGCGCGGCCCTGCTTCAGGGTCTGCGTCGCCAGCACGTGTTCTACTTCTGAGGTGCCGATCCCGAACGCCAGTGCACCAAAGGCACCGTGGGTAGCGGTGTGGGAGTCACCGCAGACGATGGTCATCCCCGGCAGGGTGATGCCCTGCTCTGGGCCCATCACGTGGACAATGCCCTGATACGGGTGGTTCAGATCGTACAGTTCAACGCCAAACTCGTTGCAGTTCTTAATCAGCTCCTGCATCTGAATGCGCGCCATCTCACCGGAGGCGTTGATGTCTTTGGTCTGCGTCGAGACGTTATGGTCCATCGTCGCAAAGGTTTTGCCTGGCTGACGCACCGGGCGATGGTGCGCGCGCAGGCCGTCAAACGCCTGCGGTGAGGTCACTTCGTGCACCAGATGACGGTCAATATAGAGCAGTGGGGTTTCGTTTGGCGCTTCGAAGACTACGTGCGCATCAAACAACTTTTCGTACAACGTCTTCGCCATGATTACACCCCTTCAGCAACATAGCGGGCGATGATGTCACCCATTTCATCGGTAGTAACAGCAGCAGCGCCACGGGCCAAATCACCGGTGCGAATGCCTTCTTCCAGCGCACGGTTAATGGCGTTTTCAATCGCCGTCGCCGCGTCGTTGGCATCCAGGCTGTAGCGCAGCAACAGCGCGAGGGACAGGATCTGCGCAATCGGGTTAGCAATGTTCTTGCCCGCGATATCCGGTGCTGAACCGCCTGCCGGTTCGTACAGGCCAAACCCTTCTTCATTCAGGCTGGCGGATGGCAACATCCCCATCGAGCCGGTGATCATCGCGCACTCGTCAGAGAGAATGTCACCGAACAGGTTGGAGCACAGCAGCACGTCGAACTGGGACGGATCTTTAATCAGCTGCATGGTGGCATTGTCGATATACATATGCGACAGCTGCACGTCCGGGTATTCCCGGGCGATTTCGTTGGCGATTTCACGCCACAGGATCGAGGATTGCAGCACGTTCGCTTTATCGATCGAGGTCACTTTATGGCCGCGCTTGCGGGCAGATTCGAACGCGATACGGGCGATTCGTTCGATCTCAAAACGGTGATAGACCTCGGTATCAAAGGCTTTTTCGTGCTGACCACTGCCTTCGCGGCCTTTCGGCTGACCAAAGTAGATGCCGCCAGTCAGCTCGCGGACACACAGAATGTCGAAACCGTTCGCCGCGATGTCGGCGCGCAGCGGACAGAACTCTTCCAGTCCCTGGTACAGCTTCGCCGGACGCAGGTTACTGAACAGTTTGAAATGTTTACGTAACGGCAGCAGCGCGCCGCGCTCTGGCTGTTCGGCCGGCGGCAGGTGTTCCCATTTCGGGCCACCCACGGAGCCAAACAGCACCGCGTCGGCATTCTCACAGCCGGTCACGGTCGCCTGCGGCAACGGCGTGCCGTGATTATCAATTGCGATACCGCCAACATCGTAGTGGCTGGTGGTAATCTTCATCGCAAAACGGGTGCGGATAGCTTCCAGAACCTTCAGCGCCTGTGCCATAACTTCGGGGCCAATTCCGTCGCCCGGTAACACAGCAATATGGTAATTCTTCGACATTACACGGTTTCCTTATTGTTCTCTTTATTCTGAGCTTTGCGTTGCAACTCTTTTTCCACTTCCGCGGCGCGCCAGATATTGTTCAGCACGTGAACCATCGCTTTGGCGGAGGACTCGACGATATCGGTCGCCAGGCCCACGCCGTGGAAGCGTCGGCCGTTATAATTGACCACGATATCGACCTGGCCCAGCGCGTTTTTGCCCTGGCCCTTAGCCGTCAGGTCATACTTCACCAGTTCAACGTCGTACTCGGTAACGCGGTTAATCGCCTGGTAGATAGCATCGACCGGACCGTTGCCGTTGGCGGCTTCGGCTTTGATCTCGTCGCCACAGGCCAGCTTGACGGAGGCGGTGGCGATATCGCTTGAACCTGACTGCACGCTGAAGTAGTCCAGACGGAAATGCTCTGGCTCTTCCTGCTGCTTGTTGATAAACGCCAGCGCTTCCAGATCGTAATCGAAGACCTGACCTTTCTTATCGGCCAGCTTCAGGAAGGCGTCGTAGAGGTGATCCATGTTGTAGTCGGTCTCTTTATAACCCATCTCTTCCATGCGGTGTTTTACCGCGGCACGGCCAGAGCGGGAGGTCAGGTTCAACTGCACCTGGTTCAGACCGATGGATTCCGGGGTCATGATCTCGTAGTTTTCGCGGTTCTTCAGCACGCCGTCCTGGTGGATACCGGAGGAGTGGGCGAAGGCGCCGGTGCCGACAATGGCTTTGTTCGCAGGAACCGGCATGTTGCAGATCTGGCTGACGGTCTGGCTGGTGCGCCAGATTTCGTGGTGATTAATGCGGGTCTGCACGTTCATGATGTCTTTGCGTACCTTGATCGCCATAATCACTTCTTCCAGCGAACAGTTGCCTGCGCGCTCACCGATACCGTTCATGGCGCCTTCAACCTGACGCGCGCCGGCATGGACGGCCGCGATGGCGTTACCGACCGCCAGGCCTAAATCGTCATGGGTGTGAACGGAGATAATCGCTTTATCAATGTTCGGCACGCGCTCATACAGCCCGGAAATGATATTGGAGAACTCGAACGGCATGGTGTAGCCGACGGTGTCAGGAATATTGATGGTGGTGGCGCCGGCACGGATGGCCGCTTCAACCACGCGGGCCAAATCTTCAATCGGCGTACGGCCTGCGTCTTCACAGGAGAACTCAACGTCGTCGGTATAGTTACGGGCGCGTTTCACCATATAGATGGAGCGCTCAATCACCTCATCCAGCGTACTGCGCAGCTTGGTGGCGATATGCATTGGCGAGGTAGCAATAAAGGTATGAATGCGGAAGGCTTCAGCCACTTTCAGCGACTCAGCCGCCACATCAATGTCTTTCTCGACGCAGCGCGCCAGAGCGCATACACGGCTGTTTTTGATGGTACGGGCAATGGTCTGAACGGATTCAAAATCACCCGGAGAAGAGACCGGGAAGCCTACCTCCATTACGTCTACGCCCATACGTTCAAGGGCCAGAGCAATCTGCAATTTCTCTTTCACGCTCAGGCTTGCCTGTAATGCCTGTTCACCATCACGTAAGGTCGTATCGAAAATAATGACTTGCTGGCTCATGGGTTAGGTCCTTGTCTGAATTTGGGCGCCTTGCTACGAGCATAAAAAAACCCGCGCAGTGGCGCGGGTTTTTTGTCTTAACCAGAGAACGATTCAATGCTGAATTTCGCCCGCCAGTCTACCGCGCACAGTGGATGCGTTTAGTAGTAGTAGACCGGTGAAACGAATGCTGCGAATCATGAATCATGCCCCAGATAAATAAGATATGCTTTTAGTGGTACTGGATACAGGGTTTGATGTCAACCCCTGTGAGGTGAAAACCGTCATTTGCCCTTCCGACCGCCATTCACGAAATTAGCTTATTGTGCTGGTTTTTCCCTTTCTGACAATTTTGTTCGTCTGTAGGATGATGCTGAATACATCGACAGAATTATTTGAATATACTTGATTGCAATTGTTCAAACTTTAGAAACAATAGAGCGGCCTTTTGAATGCGTTAACTTTCATTATCTTAGCCTGATGCTAAGCGCATAAAGTATGCGAAGGTAATGTTAGTGATAATAAAGTGTTAAAGTTTTAAATTAAGTTGCTATTAATATTTCATTAAAACTTAAATAATCCTTAACTAAACACCATGTTGTTTATTTGTGTGATTTATGGTTTCATTCGAATTATTAGCTTGTGGATATGCTTTTTCCTTATCTGAACATGTTTTTATATTTTATTCCGTACCCCTGTCACGGCTGACGGGTATTTATATATTCCTAATTTGTAACATTTCTCTTTTTCTTTTTTTATATGCGTGATAAATCATATTTTTAAAAATGATTGTTGCTGACGAGTAAAGGGAGTTTAGCGTGACAGTGGAGCAGGATATGTCTGAAGAAAAAATTGAAAAACCGGCAGCATTCGATGGGGCAAAACCACAGCTCCGTACGGTGGATCTGAATCTGTTAACGGTATTTGATGCGGTGATGCAGGAGCAAAATATCACGCGCGCCGCCCAGTCGCTGGGGATGTCACAGCCCGCCGTCAGTAATGCCGTTGCCAGGCTCAAGGTAATGTTTAACGATGAATTGTTTGTGCGCTATGGCCGCGGGATCCAGCCTACGGCGCGTGCATTTCAGCTGTTTGCATCGGTGCGTCAGGCCTTGCAGCTCGTGCAGAATGAACTGCCGGGGTCAGGGTTTGATTCCTCCAGCAGCGAGCGTATTTTCCATTTGTGCGTTTGCAGCCCTCTCGATAATTACCTGACCTCGCTTATTTATAATAAGGTTGAACAGGTCGCACCTAATATACACCTGGTGTTTAAGTCTTCACTTAACCAGAATACGGAACATCAGCTGCGTTATCAGGAAACCGAGTTTGTCATTGGCTATGAAGAGTTCCGCCGGCCGGAATTTTCCTGCGTGCCGTTATTCAAAGATGAAATGGTGCTGGTAACCAGCAAAACACACCCACGCCTGCATGGCACACTGCTGGAGAGCGATATTTATCGCGAACAGCATGCCGTTGTCGCCCTCGATCGCTACGCTTCCTTTAGCCAACCGTGGTACGACACTCCGGATAAACAGGCCTGCGTAGCGTATCAGGGGATGGCAATGGTCAGCGTATTAAATATCGTTTCGCAAACGCAGCTGGTTGCTATCGCGCCGCGCTGGCTGGTGGAAGAATTTGCCGAGCCGCTGAATCTACGGATATTACCGTTACCTTTGAATCTTAACTCGCGTACGTGCTATCTCTCCTGGCACGAAGCTGCCGGGCGCGATAAAGGCCATCAGTGGATGGAAGAGCTGCTGGTGAGCGTCTGCCGCCGCTAATCAACCTCAGGATAAATCGCACGGTTGTTGTTATTTATCCTGACTTTCTTTTTATTACTGAAATTTTATTCTGTTGATGTTTTTTTCACTGCCGCTTCCGGGCCGTAAAATTGCATGAATTACTGCACCTTTCCCTTTTTAAATGATGAATGCTCACGGCTCTTCGTTATCGTAGTTGATTTATCCATAACAAATATTAATACCTCATAATTCTTCTTTCGCCTTTATGTGCCCGCGCAGGTTTGCTAATTGCCTGCCTTCCGGCGAGCGGTTATGGTAACTGTCACTCTGCACAATAAAAAAACGCCAGGGGTGACCCTGACAAAAAAGACGGCTCAGTGCATATTTCTCCTGTCCGTCTGAAACGATAAGCCTGGAGGCTAATCATGGAGATGTTATCTGGCGCCGAAATGGTCGTCCGATCGTTAATCGATCAGGGCGTGAAGCAAGTGTTCGGTTACCCCGGGGGCGCGGTCCTCGATATTTACGATGCGCTACATACCGTTGGCGGTATCGATCACGTTCTGGTGCGTCATGAGCAAGCTGCCGTACATATGGCCGACGGACTGGCGCGCGCGACAGGGGAGGTTGGCGTGGTGCTGGTGACATCCGGCCCGGGCGCGACCAACGCCATTACGGGTATCGCCACTGCGTACATGGACTCCATTCCGATGGTGGTGCTTTCCGGTCAGGTGGCGACATCGCTGATTGGCTACGATGCCTTTCAGGAGTGCGATATGGTCGGCATCTCCCGTCCGGTGGTGAAACACAGTTTTCTGGTCAAACAGACAGAGGATATTCCCGGCGTATTGAAGAAAGCCTTCTGGCTGGCCGCGAGCGGGCGTCCGGGTCCGGTGGTGGTTGACCTGCCTAAAGATATTCTCAATCCGGCGAACAAACTGCCTTACGTCTGGCCGGAGTCGGTCAGCATGCGCTCTTACAACCCCACCACTCAGGGGCATAAGGGCCAGATCAAACGCGCGTTGCAAACCCTGATCGCCGCTAAAAAACCGGTGGTGTATGTCGGCGGCGGAGCGGTGAACGCGAAGTGCGAAACGCAGCTGCGCGCGCTTATCGAAAAACTGAATCTGCCGGTGGCCTCTTCATTAATGGGCTTAGGGGCTTTTCCGGCCACCCACCGTCAGGCGCTCGGCATGCTCGGCATGCACGGCACCTACGAAGCCAATATGACGATGCACAATTCCGACGTCATTTTTGCCGTGGGGGTGCGCTTTGACGATCGCACAACCAACAACCTGGCGAAGTATTGTCCTGATGCCACGGTGCTGCACATTGACATCGATCCGACCTCAATTTCCAAAACCGTCCCGGCAGATGTGCCTATTGTTGGCGACGCGCGTCAGGTCCTGGAACAGATGCTGGAGCTACTGGCGCTGGAGAGCAATGTTCAGCCGCTCGATGAGATCCGCGACTGGTGGCTGCAGATTGAGCAGTGGCGCGCGCGTCAGTGTCTGAAATATGACACCCAAAGCGAGAGCATCAAGCCACAGGCGGTAATTGAAACCATCTGGCGACTGACAAAAGGCGAGGCGTACGTGACCTCGGATGTGGGTCAGCACCAGATGTTTGCTGCCCTTTACTACCCGTTTGATAAGCCACGCCGTTGGATCAATTCCGGCGGTCTCGGCACCATGGGCTTTGGCCTGCCAGCCGCGCTTGGCGTGAAGCTGGCGTTACCGAATGAAACGGTGGTCTGCGTGACCGGCGATGGCAGTATTCAGATGAACATTCAGGAACTCTCCACCGCACTGCAGTACGACCTGCCGGTGCTGGTGCTCAACCTGAATAACGGTTATCTGGGCATGGTGAAGCAGTGGCAGGACATGATCTATTCCGGCCGCCATTCACAATCGTATATGAAGTCACTGCCTGATTTTGTCCGTCTGGCCGAAGCCTACGGACATATTGGCATGCGCATCAGCGATCCGGCACAGCTGGAAGCAAAGCTCAGCGAAGCCCTTGAGCACGTCAACAATAACCGCCTGGTGTTTGTCGATGTCGTGGTTGATGGCACCGAGCATGTCTATCCGATGCATATTCGCGGCGGCGGTATGGATGAAATGTGGTTAAGCAAAACGGAGAGAACCTGATATGCGCCGGATATTATCTGTATTACTGGAAAACGAGTCCGGCGCGCTGTCGCGCGTAATTGGGCTCTTCGCACAGCGTGGCTATAACATCGAAAGCCTGACGGTCGCCCCGACGGACGATCCCACACTCTCCCGCATGACCATCCAGACGGTTGGGGATGCAAAGGTGCTGGAGCAGATCGAAAAGCAACTGCACAAACTGGTTGATGTGTTACGCGTCAGCGAGCTGGGGCAGGGGGCTTACGTTGAACGTGAGATCATGCTGGTAAAAATTCAGGCCACCGGTTACGGGCGGGAAGAGGTGAAACGCAATGCGGACATTTTCCGCGGGCAGATCATTGACGTCACTCCCTCTATCTATACCGTTCAGCTGGCCGGCACCAGTGATAAACTGGACGCCTTCCTCGCCTCGGTGCGGGATGTCGCCAAAATTGTTGAAGTGGCGCGTTCAGGCGTCGTGGGACTTTCCCGCGGTGACAAAGTGATGCGTTAAGCATAAAAGGTTCGCCTCTAGCTTGCCCGGTATGAATGACCGGGCTTTTTTTTGTGCGCCGATGTCGCTGTACCGACAAAAGCGGTTGCCGGACAGGCTATTCTGCGCTTAGATGTTACAAGATTTAGCCATAACCCTGACGAGGTCATGGACTCTTTTCTTTTTTTAAGGGGCAATTGTGAAACTGGATGAAATCGCCAGGCTAGCCGGTGTGTCGCGAACGACGGCAAGCTATGTGATTAACGGTAAAGCGAAGCAGTATCGTGTCAGCGATAAAACCGTTGAGAAAGTCATGGCAGTGGTTCGAGAACATAACTACCATCCGAACGCCGTCGCGGCCGGTTTACGTGCCGGGCGCACCCGTTCGATCGGTCTGGTGATCCCGGATCTGGAAAACACCAGCTACACCCGGATCGCAAACTACCTGGAGCGCCAGGCTCGTCAGCGCGGCTATCAACTGCTGATCGCCTGTTCGGAAGACCAGCCCGATAATGAGATGCGCTGCATTGAGCATCTGCTGCAACGCCAGGTTGATGCCATTATCGTTTCTACCTCGTTACCCCCTGAGCATCCTTTCTATCAGCGTTGGGCCAATGATGCGTTTCCGATTGTCGCCCTCGACCGTGCGTTAGACCGCGAGCATTTCACCAGCGTGGTGGGTGCGGATCAGGACGATGCTGAAATGCTGGCGGCAGAGCTGCGCACATTCCCGGCAGAAAACGTCCTTTACCTGGGGGCACTGCCTGAACTCTCCGTGAGTTTCCTGCGCGAGCAGGGGTTCCGCACTGCCTGGAAAGACGATCCTCGTGAAGTCGACTACCTCTATGCCAACAGCTATGAGCGTGAAGCCTCGGCCCAACTGTTCGAAAAGTGGCTGGAGACGCATCCGATGCCGCAGGCCCTGTTCACCACCTCGTTTGCGCTGTTGCAGGGGGTCATGGACGTGACGCTGCGTCGTGAAGGAAAGCTGCCGTCCGATCTGGCGATTGCCACTTTTGGCGATCATGAGCTGCTCGATTTCCTGCAGTGCCCGGTGCTGGCCGTTGCGCAGCGTCATCGCGACGTGGCCGAGCGGGTGCTGGAAATTGTGCTGGCGAGCCTCGATGAGCCGCGTAAGCCGAAACCGGGGCTCACGCGCATCCGTCGTAATCTTTATCGTCGCGGAATCTTAAGCCGCGCGTAATGACGTCAGGGCAGCGGAAGCTGCCCTGAATTTCTTATCCGCAATCAACGTATTAATTCCCACAGTCTTTTTAAGATAATTCCTTTAAAATCTTTGCCTGCTACGCTTTTTAATTCCCTTTACTGTTTAAAACTTCGTTTCATGCTTATTTTATTATCATAAGTGCAGGGAATTGTATTATTTTGTTACATAACCGATCGCCAGTGCTGAATTATCAGCCATTTTTCCTTCAGGATTTGTCAGCATACCCCTGCCCGCCAGCGGGTTCGCGCCCGCAGTGAATCTGGCGCTGTTATCCCCCCGCAATATGGCTTAAAATGCCGCCCGCGTCGCAAACTGACACTTTATATTTCCCTGCGATGATATGAGTGGTTTTTAAGGCGGGTATGCATATTCGCGTTTTTTCTCACAAATATTCATCACGTTAATTTTGCCGCGCCAGTTGTGCAGTTAATAGTCGGGTTAACTTCCATTCGTAAATCAGTGACATTTAGACAGATGTCGCGGAAGTCCTGGCTTGACAAGCTTTTCCATCGCTCCGTAAACTCCCTTAAGTGGGAATTTGTGGGTTAAAGTGGTGAGGAGGGGTGAGACTGGCATGTTCCGTGGAGCGACGTTAGTCAATCTCGACAGCAAAGGGCGTTTGTCGGTACCAACCCGATATCGCGACCAGCTGAACGAGAGCGCTTCTGGTCAAATGGTCTGCACCATTGACATCAACCACGCCTGCCTGTTGCTTTACCCCTTGCCTGAATGGGAAATCATTGAGCAAAAGCTGTCTCGACTGTCGAGCATGAACCCGCAGGAACGCCGCGTGCAGCGGCTGTTATTGGGACATGCCAGTGAATGTCAGATGGACAGCGCGGGGCGTTTATTGATTGCGCCCGTGCTGCGGCAGCATGCCGGTCTGACAAAAGAAGTGATGCTGGTCGGACAGTTCAATAAGTTTGAACTGTGGGATGAAACGGCCTGGTATCAACGGGTCAAGGAAGATATCGACGCTGAGCAGTCCGATTCCGCAACATTGTCGGAACGATTGCAGGATTTGTCTCTATAAATATGATGGAAAATTATAAACATACGACGGTGCTACTGGATGAGGCCGTCAACGGCCTGAATATTCGTCCTGATGGCATCTATATTGATGGCACTTTTGGCCGGGGTGGCCACTCACGTTTGATCCTCTCCCAACTGGGCGCGGACGGCCGTTTGCTGGCAATCGATCGCGATCCGCAGGCTATCGCCGTGGCGAAAACCATCGATGACTCACGCTTTTCCATCGTACATGGACCTTTCTCCGCGCTGGCTGAATACGTCAGCGAGCGCGATTTAACCGGTAAGATTGACGGGATCCTCCTCGATCTTGGCGTCTCCTCACCGCAGCTTGACGATGCTGAACGCGGCTTCTCCTTTATGCGCGATGGCCCGCTGGATATGCGTATGGATCCGACGCGCGGCCAGTCCGCCGCCGAGTGGCTGCAAACGGCAGAAGAAGCGGATATCGCTTGGGTAATCAAAACCTTCGGAGAAGAGCGCTTTGGCAAACGTATTGCCCGCGCCATCGTTGAGCGTAACCGCATCGAACCCATGACCCGCACCAAAGAGCTGGCGGAAGTGATCGCCGCGGCAACGCCGGTGAAGGACAAGTACAAACACCCGGCGACCCGCACCTTCCAGGCAATTCGTATCTGGGTGAACAGCGAGCTCGACGAGATCGAGCAGGCGCTGAAAAGCTCGCTTGGCGTGTTGGCCCCGGGTGGCCGTTTGTCGGTGATCAGCTTCCACTCGCTGGAAGACCGCATTGTGAAGCGCTTTATGCGCGAGCAAAGCCGCGGTCCGCAGGTGCCAGCGGGGCTACCGATGACGGAAGAACAGCTCAAAAAACTGGGCGGCCGTCAGCTGCGCGCCTTAGGTAAGTTAATGCCGGGCGAAGCGGAAGTGGAAGAGAACCCGCGCGCCCGTAGTTCAGTGCTGCGCATCGCAGAAAGGACCAGTGCATGATCGGCAGAGTGGCAGACACCCTCAGCAAGGTGAAAGAGACGTTAGGCAGCACCGAGCGTCATGCTTTGCCGGGCGTCATCTGGGACGACCTGCTGCGTTTCGGCAAGCTGCCACTGTGCCTCTTCATTTGCATTATCGTGTCGGCGGTCACCGTGGTGACCACCGCGCACCATACCCGTTTGTTAACGGCGCAGCGCGAACAGCTGGTGCTGGAGCGTGATGCGCTGGATATCGAGTGGCGAAATTTGATCCTCGAAGAAAATGCGCTCGGCGATCATAGCCGGGTTGAACGGATCGCAACGGAAAAGCTGCAGATGCAGCATGTTGATCCTTCTCAGGAAAATATCGTAGTACAAAAATAAGGGAAAACGCGACGCATGAAATCGGCGGCGAAGGCGCTAAAACCAAAACGTCAGGAAGAACAGGCCAGCTTTATCAGCTGGCGTTTTGCGTTGCTTTGCGGCTGTATTTTACTGGCGCTGGGTTTCCTGCTGGGACGTGTGGCGTGGCTGCAAATCATTGCTCCCGATATGCTGGTGCGTCAGGGCGACATGCGTTCCCTGCGCGTGCAGGAGGTCTCGACCTCGCGTGGGCTGATCACCGACCGTTCCGGTCGCCCACTGGCGGTCAGCGTGCCGGTGAAAGCGATCTGGGCGGATCCTAAAGAGCTGCATGACGCTGGCGGGATCTCCCTCGATAACCGCTGGAAAGCCCTCTCTGACGCGCTGAAAATGCCTCTCGATCAGCTTGCAGCCCGCGTCAATGCCAACCCGAAAGGGCGCTTTATCTATCTGGCGCGTCAGGTTAACCCTGACATGGCCGACTACATCAAAAAGCTGAAGCTGCCCGGCATTCATCTGCGCGAAGAGTCGCGTCGCTACTACCCGTCCGGGGAAGTGACCGCGCACCTTATCGGCTTTACCAACGTCGATAGCCAGGGCATTGAAGGCGTTGAGAAGAGCTTCGATAAATGGCTGACCGGCCAGCCGGGCGAGCGTGTGGTGCGTAAAGACCGTTATGGCCGCGTCATTGAAGATATCTCTTCAACCGACAGCCAGGCGGCGCATAACCTGGCGCTGAGCATTGACGAGCGTCTACAGGCGCTGGTCTATCGTGAGCTGAACAACGCCGTGGCCTTTAACAAGGCGGAATCGGGCAGCGCGGTACTGGTGGACGTCAGCACCGGTGAAGTGCTGGCGATGGCCAGCAGTCCTTCGTATAACCCGAATAACTTTGCCGGAACGGCCAAAGACGCTATGCGTAACCGGTCGATCACCGACGTCTTCGAGCCGGGATCAACGGTTAAACCGATGGTGGTGATGACGGCCCTGCAGCGCGGCATCGTCAATGAAAATACCGTGCTCAACACGGTGCCTTACCGAATCAACGGCCACGAAATTAAAGACGTGGCACGTTACAGCGAATTGACCCTCACCGGGGTTCTACAGAAGTCGAGTAACGTCGGCGTTTCTAAGCTGGCGTTAGCGATGCCGTCCTCAGCGTTGGTAGAAACTTACTCACGTTTTGGACTCGGAAAGGCGACCAATTTGGGGTTGGTCGGAGAACGCAGTGGCTTATATCCTCAAAAACAACGGTGGTCTGACATAGAGAGGGCCACCTTCTCTTTCGGCTACGGGCTAATGGTAACGCCGTTACAGTTAGCGCGTGTCTATGCAACGATTGGCAGCTATGGCGTCTATCGCCCGCTGTCGATCACAAAAGTCGATCCGCCGGTGCCCGGTGAGCGTATCTTCCCGGAATCGATCGTCCGCACCGTCGTGCACATGATGGAAAGCGTGGCCCTGCCCGGCGGCGGCGGCGTGAAGGCGGCGATCAAAGGCTATCGCATTGCGATTAAAACCGGTACCGCGAAAAAAGTCGGGCCAGATGGCCGCTACATCAATAAATACATTGCTTACACCGCAGGCGTGGCGCCTGCAAGCAATCCGCGTTTTGCGCTGGTGGTAGTTATCAACGATCCACAGGCGGGTAAATACTACGGTGGCGCCGTTTCCGCGCCGGTCTTCGGTGCCATCATGGGCGGCGTGTTGCGCACCATGAACATCGAGCCGGATGCGCTGACAACGGGCGAGAAAAGTGAATTTGTAATTAATCAAGGCGAGGGAACAGGTGGCAGATCGTAATTTGCGCGACCTTCTTGCTCCGTGGGTATCAGGTTTACCTGCGCGAGTACTGCGAGAGATGGTACTCGACAGCCGTGTGGCTGCCTCGGGCGATCTTTTTGTGGCAGTAGTAGGTCATCAGGCGGACGGGCGTCGGTATATCCCGCAGGCGATAGCGCAAGGTGTAGCTGCCATTATTGCTGAGGCAAAAGATGAAGCCGCGGATGGTGAAATCCGTGAAATGCACGGCGTGCCGGTCATCTATCTCAGCCAGTTAACCGAACGTCTCTCCGCGCTGGCGGGGCGTTTTTATAACGAACCTTCAGACCAGTTGCGCCTGGTTGGCGTAACCGGCACCAACGGTAAAACCACCACCACGCAGCTGATGGCGCAGTGGGCGCAGCTGCTGGGTGAAACCAGCGCGGTAATGGGCACCGTGGGTAACGGCCTGCTGGGCAAAGTGAACCCAACGGAAAACACTACCGGCTCCGCCGTCGACGTGCAGCATGTACTGGCCGGTCTGGCCGGGCAGGGCGCAACCTTCGCGGCAATGGAAGTCTCTTCTCACGGGCTGGTCCAGCACCGTGTCGCGGCGCTGAAATTTGCCGCCTCCGTGTTCACTAACCTGAGCCGGGACCATCTCGACTACCATGGCGACATGGACAACTACGAAGCGGCGAAATGGCAGCTGTATGCCACGCACCACTTCGGTCAGGCGATCATTAATGCCGATGACGAAGTAGGCCGCCGTTGGCTGGCTAAGCTGCCGGATGCCGTAGCGGTCTCCATGGCCGACCATATCAATCCGAACTGCCACGGCCGCTGGTTGAAAGCCACCGAGGTTATCTATCACGACAGCGGTGCGACTATCCGTTTTGCATCGAGCTGGGGTGAGGGCGAAATCGAAAGCCGTCTGATGGGGGCGTTCAACGTCAGCAACCTGCTGCTGGCTCTCGCCACCTTGCTGGCGCTGGGTTATCCCCTGGCGGATCTGCTCAGCACCTCCGCGCGTCTGCAACCGGTTTGCGGACGGATGGAAGTGTTCACCGCCCCAGGCAAACCTACCGTGGTGGTGGATTACGCCCACACGCCGGATGCGCTGGAGAAAGCGCTGGAAGCGGCTCGCCTGCACTGTGCCGGTAAGCTGTGGTGCGTCTTTGGCTGCGGCGGCGATCGCGACAAAGGCAAACGCCCGCTGATGGGTGCCATTGCCGAGCAGTTCGCCGATATCGCCGTGGTAACAGATGACAACCCGCGTACCGAAGAGCCGAGCGCCATTATCAACGACATTCTGGCCGGGATGCTCGATGCCGGGCGTGCCCGCGTTGTGGAGGGGCGCGCCGAAGCGGTGACCAACGCCATTATGCAGGCCGGTGAGAACGACGTGGTGCTGCTGGCCGGTAAAGGCCATGAAGATTATCAGATCGTCGGCACCAACCGTCTGGACTACTCCGACCGTGTGACCGCGGCGCGTCTGCTGGGAGTGGTGGCATGATTAGCGTAACGCTAAGCCAGCTGGCCACTATCCTGGGCGCTGACGTCAGCGGCGAGCTGACCTTCGATGCGGTCACCACCGACACGCGTAAAATCACCCCCGGCTGCCTTTTTGTGGCGCTGAAGGGTGAGCGTTTCGATGCGCACGACTTTGCCGGGCAGGCGAAAGCAGCAGGCGCGGGTGCGCTGCTGGTGAGCCGTAAACTGGATATCGACCTGCCGCAGGCGGTGGTAAAAGATACCCGCCTGGCCTTTGGTGAGCTGGCAGCATGGGTTCGCCAGCAGGTTCCGACGCGCATTGTGGCGCTGACCGGCTCGTCCGGTAAAACCTCCGTTAAGGAGATGACCGCTGCGATCCTCAGCCAGTGTGGCAACACGCTTTATACCGCAGGCAATCTGAATAACGATATCGGCGTGCCGATGACGCTCCTGCGTCTGAATCGCGAGCATGAATATGCAGTGATCGAACTGGGTGCTAATCACCAGGGCGAAATCGCCTGGACCGTGAGCCTGACGCAGCCGGAAGCGGCGCTGGTGAATAACCTTGCCGCGGCGCATCTCGAAGGTTTTGGCTCGCTGGAAGGTGTGGCGAAAGCGAAGGGCGAGATCTACACCGGCCTGCCGGTCAACGGCATCGCTATCATGAATGCCGACAACAACGACTGGCTGAACTGGAAAAGCGTCATCGGGGACCGCAAAACCTGGCGCTTCTCACCGAATGCTGCCAATAGCGACTTCACCGCCACCAACGTTCATGTGACCTCCCACGGCACCGAATTTACGCTGCAGACCCCAACGGGTGATGTGGATGTACTGCTGCCGCTGCCGGGTCGTCACAATATTGCCAATGCCCTGGCCGCCACCGCGCTGGCGATGGCCGTTGGCGCACCACTGTCGGCGATCAAAACCGGGCTGGCAAACCTGAAAGCTGTCCCCGGACGCCTGTTCCCGATCCCGCTGGCGGAAAACAAACTGCTGTTGGATGACTCCTATAACGCTAATGTCGGCTCCATGACCGCTGCGGTACAGGTGCTGTCAGAGATGCCGGGTTATCGCGTGATGGTGGTGGGCGATATGGCCGAACTGGGCGATGAGAGCGAAGCCTGTCATCTCCAGGTGGGTGAAGCGGCGAAAGCCTCCGGTATCGATCGCGTGTTAAGCGCCGGTCATCTCAGTAAAAATATCAGCCAGGCCAGCGGCGTCGGAGAGCATTTTGCCGATAAAGCGGCGTTGATCGCCCGCCTTAAGGCCCTGGTTGAAGAACAACAAATTGTGACAGTTTTAGTGAAAGGTTCACGCAGTGCCGCCATGGAAGAGGTTGTGCACGCTTTACAGGAGAATGGGACATGTTAGTTTGGCTGGCCGAGCATTTGGTCAAATATTATTCCGGCTTTAACGTCTTTTCCTATTTGACGTTTCGCGCCATCGTCAGCCTGCTGACTGCGTTGTTCATCTCCTTGTGGATGGGCCCGCGCATGATTGCCCGTCTGCAAAAACTCTCTTTCGGCCAGGTTGTGCGTAACGACGGTCCGGAATCACACTTCAGTAAGCGCGGCACGCCAACCATGGGCGGCATTATGATCCTCACCGCGATTGTGGTGTCTGTGCTGCTGTGGGCTTACCCGTCAAACCCGTATGTCTGGTGCGTACTGGTTGTGCTGGTGGGCTATGGCATCATCGGTTTTGTCGATGACTACCGCAAAGTGGTGCGTAAAGACACTAAAGGGCTCATCGCCCGCTGGAAGTATTTCTGGATGTCGGTGATTGCGCTGGGCGTCGCGTTTGCGCTCTATCTGGTGGGTAAAGACACCCCGGCGACCGAGCTGGTAGTACCGTTCTTTAAAGATGTGATGCCGCAACTGGGCATCTTCTACATCCTGCTGGCCTATTTCGTGATTGTCGGGACCGGCAATGCGGTGAATCTGACCGACGGCCTGGACGGCCTGGCCATTATGCCAACCGTCTTTGTTGCCGGCGGCTTTGCGCTGGTGGCATGGGCGACCGGTAACATGAACTTCGCCAGCTACCTGCACATCCCGTACCTGCGCCACGCCGGTGAGCTGGTGATCGTCTGTACGGCGATTGTCGGCGCGGGCTTAGGCTTCCTGTGGTTTAACACTTACCCGGCGCAGGTCTTTATGGGTGACGTCGGTTCACTGGCACTGGGCGGCGCGCTGGGCATTATTGCCGTATTGCTGCGTCAGGAGTTCCTGCTGGTGATCATGGGCGGTGTATTTGTGGTTGAAACCCTGTCGGTGATCCTGCAGGTAGGCTCCTTCAAGCTGCGCGGACAGCGCATCTTCCGGATGGCGCCAATCCATCACCACTATGAACTGAAAGGCTGGCCGGAACCGCGCGTTATCGTGCGCTTCTGGATTATTTCGCTGATGCTGGTGCTGATTGGCCTGGCAACGCTGAAGGTACGTTAATCATGGCAGATTACCAGGGTAAAAAAGTCGTTATCATCGGGTTAGGCTTAACCGGCCTCTCCTGCGTGGACTTTTTCCTCGCGCGGGGCGTTACGCCTCGGGTGATGGATACGCGTGTCTCTCCGCCTGGTCTGGATAAACTGCCGGAGCAGGTCGAACGCCACCTTGGTGGTCTGAATGAAGAGTGGCTCAATACCGCCGATCTGATTGTCGCCAGCCCGGGCATCGCCCTGGCCCACCCGGCATTGAGCGCCGCGGCGGACGCGGGCGTCGAGATTGTCGGCGATATCGAACTGTTCTGCCGTGAGGCTCAGGCGCCGATCGTTGCTATTACTGGTTCCAACGGGAAAAGTACCGTCACCAGCCTGGTCGGTGAAATGGCGAAAGCGGCAGGGGTTAATGCAGGCGTAGGCGGTAATATCGGTCTGCCGGCATTGATGCTGCTCGATGCGGCCCGCGAGCTGTATATCCTTGAGCTCTCCAGCTTCCAGCTGGAAACCACCTCAAGCCTGCAGGCGGTGGCGGCAACCATCCTCAACGTCACCGAAGATCATATGGATCGCTATCCGTTTGGTCTGCAGCAGTACCGTGCCGCCAAGCTGCGTATCTATGAAAATGCCCGCGTCTGCGTGGTGAATGCCGATGATGCGCTGACCATGCCGGTACGCGGGGCGGACGAGCGCTGCGTGAGCTTTGGCATCAACATGGGCGACTATCACCTGAACCGTCAGCAGGGCGAAACCTGGCTGCGGGCGAAGGGTGAGAAGGTGCTGAACGTAAAAGAGATGCACCTGACGGGTCAGCATAACTACACCAATGCGCTTGCCGCACTGGCGCTGGCGGATGCCGCCGGTCTGCCGCGCGCCACCAGCCTGAAAGCCCTGACCACCTTCAGCGGCCTGGCGCATCGTTTCCAGCTGGCGCTGGAGCATAACGGCGTACGGTGGATCAATGATTCAAAAGCCACCAACGTCGGCAGTACCGAAGCGGCGCTGAATGGCCTGCACGTTGACGGTACCCTGCATCTGCTGCTGGGCGGCGACGGCAAATCTGCCGATTTCTCTTCGCTGAAACAGTATCTCAGCGGTGATAACGTGCATCTTTACTGCTTTGGCAGAGATGGTGCCGAACTGGCGGCGCTGCGTCCGGAGATCGCTGAGCAAACCGACACCATGGAGCAGGCGATGCGGCTGATTGCTCCGCGCGTGAAGCCCGGTGACATGGTGCTGCTTTCTCCGGCCTGTGCCAGTCTCGATCAGTTCAAGAATTTCGAGCAGCGTGGCGATCTCTTCACCCGCCTGGCGAAGGAGTTAGGCTGATGCGCTTCTCTCTCCCTCGCCTGAGAATGCCGCGCCTGCCAGGATTTGGCATCCTGGTGTGGATCTCGTCGGCGTTAAAAGGCTGGGTCATGGGCTCCCGGGACAAAGATTCCGATAGCCTGGTGATGTACGACCGCATGCTGCTCTGGCTCACGCTGGGGCTGGCGGCGATTGGCTTTATTATGGTCACCTCGGCCTCGATGCCTGTCGGACAGCGTCTGGCTAACGATCCCTTCCTGTTTGCCAAGCGTGACGGGCTGTACATCATTCTGGCGTTCTGTCTGGCGATGGTAACGCTACGTCTGCCGATGGCCTTCTGGCAGCGGCACAGTACCGCCATGCTGATCGCCTCGATCGCTATGCTGCTGATTGTACTGGTGGTCGGGAGCTCGGTGAACGGGGCATCGCGCTGGATTGCCTTTGGTCCGCTGCGTATTCAGCCTGCAGAATTCACCAAGCTGTCGCTGTTCTGCTATCTCGCCAACTATCTGGTGCGTAAGGTGGATGAAGTCCGTAACAACCTGCGCGGCTTCTTAAAACCGATGGGCGTAATCCTGGTGCTGGCGGTTCTGCTGCTGGCCCAGCCTGACCTCGGTACCGTGGTGGTGCTGTTCGTCACCACCCTTGCGATGCTGTTCCTGGCGGGGGCGAAACTCTGGCAGTTCATCGCCATCATCGGGATGGGGATTTCAGCAGTGGTGCTGCTGATCCTTGCCGAGCCGTACCGTATCCGCCGTGTAACCTCTTTCTGGAACCCTTGGGAAGATCCCTTCGGCAGCGGCTATCAGCTGACCCAGTCACTGATGGCATTTGGCCGCGGTGAAGTGTGGGGCCAGGGCCTGGGGAACTCAGTGCAAAAACTGGAGTATTTACCCGAGGCGCACACCGACTTCATCTTCTCCATCATCGGGGAAGAACTGGGTTATATCGGTGTGGTATTGGCACTTTTAATGGTATTCTTCGTCGCTTTCCGTGCGATGTCGATCGGCCGGAAAGCACTGGTTATCGACCACCGGTTCTCGGGTTTTTTAGCCTGTTCAATCGGTATCTGGTTCAGTTTTCAGGCTTTAGTCAACGTCGGTGCCGCAGCAGGTATGCTGCCAACCAAAGGTCTGACGTTGCCGTTAATCAGTTACGGTGGTTCGAGTCTGCTGATCATGTCGACCGCCATTATGTTTTTGCTGCGCATAGATTATGAAACGCGTCTGGAAAATGCCCAGGCGTTTACACGAGGTTCACGATGAATCAACCGAAGCGGTTAATGGTGATGGCGGGCGGTACTGGTGGACATGTGTTCCCGGGACTGGCGGTTGCGCACCATTTAATGGATCAGGGCTGGCAGGTACGCTGGCTGGGAACCGCAGACCGCATGGAGGCCGATCTGGTGCCGAAGCACGGGATTGAGATCGACTTTATCCATATCTCCGGCCTGCGCGGCAAGGGTGTTAAAGCCCTGCTGCTGGCGCCGGTGCGTATTTTTAACGCCTGGCGTCAGGCGCGGGCGATCATGAAGCGCTTTAAGCCGGACGTAGTGCTGGGGATGGGGGGGTATGTCTCTGGTCCTGGCGGGCTGGCGGCATGGTCGCTGGGTATCCCGGTTGTGCTGCACGAGCAGAACGGCATTGCGGGTCTGACCAACAAGTGGCTCTCCCGCATCGCCAGTAAAGTGATGCAGGCCTTCCCTGGCGCGTTTCCGAACGCGGATGTGGTGGGTAACCCGGTGCGTGTAGATGTGCTGGCGCTGCCGTTGCCGCAGGAGCGCCTTATCGGGCGCGAAGGCCCGGTGCGCGTGCTGGTGGTGGGTGGCTCTCAGGGGGCGCGCATTCTGAACCAGACGCTGCCGCAGGTGGCGGCGAAGCTCGGCGACGCGGTGACCATCTGGCATCAAAGCGGGAAGGGCGGTCAGCAGACGGTGGAGCAGGCGTATGCCGACGCGGGCCAGCCGCAGCATAAAGTCACTGAATTTATCGACGACATGGCGGCGGCGTATGCCTGGGCCGATGTCGTGGTCTGCCGCTCCGGCGCGCTGACGGTGAGCGAAATTGCCGCCGCAGGCTTACCGGCGCTGTTTGTGCCGTTCCAGCACAAAGATCGTCAGCAGTACTGGAATGCGTTGCCGCTTGAGAAAGCCGGCGCCGCGAAAATTTTTGAACAGCCGCAGTTTACCGCAGACGCGGTCGCCACCACCCTGGCGGGCTGGAACCGGGAGACATTACTGGAGATGGCGCAGCACGCACGTGCCGCAGCGATCCCGGATGCAACGGAACGGGTGGCGAAAGAAGTGAGCCTGGCAGCCCAGGTTTAACCCTCGCAGCGCGTGTTGCGTTGCACGAATTTTTTGAAGTAGTCGATGGCGTTTAGAGAATGAATACACAACAACTGGCGAAACTGCGTTCAATCGTGCCCGAGATGCGTCGCGTCCGGCACATTCACTTTGTTGGCATCGGCGGCGCCGGTATGGGCGGTATTGCCGAAGTGCTGGCGAATGAAGGCTACCAGATCAGCGGTTCCGATCTGGCGCCGAACCCTGTTACGCAACAGTTGGCGTCGCTTGGCGCGACCATCTATTTTAACCATCGCCCGGAAAACGTCCTTGATGCCAGCGTGGTCGTGGTCTCCAGCGCCATCTCTGCCGACAACCCGGAAATCGTTGCCGCACACGAAGCGCGTATCCCGGTGATCCGCCGCGCGGAGATGCTGGCCGAGCTGATGCGTTTTCGTCACGGCATCGCCATTGCCGGGACTCACGGTAAAACCACCACCACGGCTATGGTCTCCAGCATTTATGCCGAAGCGGGCCTCGATCCGACCTTCGTTAACGGCGGCCTGGTGAAAGCTGCAGGGGTGCACGCGCGCCTCGGCAACAGCCGTTATCTGATTGCCGAAGCAGATGAAAGTGACGCGTCCTTCCTGCATCTGCAACCGATGGTGGCGATTGTCACCAACATCGAAGCCGACCATATGGATACTTACCAGGGCGACTTCGAAAATTTAAAGCAAACATTTATAAACTTTCTCCACAATCTGCCGTTTTATGGACGGGCGGTGATGTGTGTTGACGATGCGGTGATCCGCGAGCTGCTGCCGCGTGTCGGTCGTCAGATCACCACCTACGGTTTCAGCGAAGATGCCGACGTCCGTGTGGAAAATTACAAACAGATCGGTGCGCAGGGGCATTTCACCCTGGCGCGTCAGGACAAAGAGCTGCTGCAGGTGACCCTTAATGCGCCAGGCCGTCACAACGCCCTGAACGCCGCGGCCGCCGTTGCGGTAGCAACAGAAGAGGGTATTGAAGACGAGGCCATTCTGCGGGCGCTGGAAAGCTTCCAGGGAACCGGCCGTCGTTTCGATTTTCTTGGCGAGTTCCCGCTGGAAAACGTGAACGGGAAAAGCGGGACCGCGATGCTGGTTGATGACTACGGTCATCACCCGACCGAAGTGGATGCAACGATCAAAGCGGCGCGCGCGGGCTGGCCGGATAAAAATCTGGTTATGCTGTTCCAGCCACACCGTTATACCCGTACGCGTGACCTGTACGACGATTTCGCTAACGTGCTGTCACAGGTTGATGCCCTGCTGATGTTGGATGTTTACTCGGCGGGTGAAGCGGCGATTCCGGGGGCAGACAGTCGTTCTTTGTGTCGCACCATTCGTGGTCGCGGCAAGATCGACCCGATTCTGGTCTCCGATCATGCCCAGGCGGCAGCGATGCTTGCTCCGGTGTTGACCGGCAATGATTTGATTCTGGTGCAGGGTGCCGGAAATATCGGCAAGATCGCCCGTACGCTGGCTGAAATCAAACTTACGCCGCAAATTTCGGAGGAAGAGCGTCATGGCTGATAAGATTGCGGTCCTGTCTGGCGGTACCTCTGCTGAGCGCGAAGTTTCTCTGAATTCCGGTGCTGCGGTACTGGCAGGGCTTCGCGAAGGCGGCGTTAATGCGCACCAGGTCGATCCGAAAGAGACTGACGTGACGCGCCTGAAAGAGATGGGTTTTGCTAAAGTCTTTATCGCGCTGCACGGTCGCGGTGGTGAAGACGGTACGCTGCAGGGCTTGCTGGACATCATCGGCCTGCCTTATACCGGCAGTGGCGTGATGGCTTCGGCCATCTCCATGGATAAGCTGCGCAGCAAACTGCTGTGGCAAGGGGCTGGTTTACCGGTTGCGCCGTGGGTGGCACTGACCCGTCGTGAATTTGAGCAGGGTCTTGACGCCAGCGTCGCGGATCGTATCGCTGCGCTGGGATTACCGGTAATCGTTAAGCCGAGCCGCGAAGGCTCAAGCGTAGGAATGTCTAAAGTTGACGAAGCAGGCGATATATCATCTGCATTAGCGCTGGCATTTCAACATGATGAAGAAGTTCTGATTGAAAAATGGCTAAGCGGACCGGAATTTACCGTTGCGATGCTTGGTGAAGAAATTTTACCGTCAATTCGTATCCAACCAGCCGGAACCTTCTATGATTATGAGGCGAAGTATCTCTCTGATGAGACGCAATATTTCTGCCCAAGTGGTCTGGAAGCGGAGCGTGAGGCCATTTTAAACGCTCTGGTGCTTAAAGCCTGGCAAGTACTTGGCTGCCGTGGCTGGGGAAGAATCGACGTGATGCAGGATAGCGATGGACAGTTTTATCTGCTGGAAGCCAATACTTCACCGGGTATGACCAGTCATAGCCTGGTGCCAATGGCAGCGCGCCAGGCAGGGATGAGCTTCTCGCAGTTAGTGGTTCGCATTCTGGACCAGGCGGGCTGATATGTCTCAGGCTGCGCTGAACACGCGAAACCGTGACGAAGAAGAAGAGTATTCCTCTTCACGGCGGAGTAATGGAACGCGTCTTGCAGGGATTACCTTCCTGCTTGCCGTGCTGTGTACGGTGTTTGTCAGCGGCTGGATGGTGCTCGGCTGGATGGAAGATGCACAACGTCTGCCTCTGTCGAAACTGGTGGTAACGGGTGACCGTCACTACACGCGTAATGATGATATCCGGCAGTCGATTCTGGCATTAGGATCGCCCGGCACCTTCATGACGCAGGACGTGAATATTATCCAGAGCCAGATTGAGCGTTTGCCATGGATTAAACAGGCGAGCGTCAGAAAGCAGTGGCCGGATGAATTGAAGATTCATCTGGTTGAATATGTACCCATTGCGCGTTGGAATGATCAGCATATGGTTGACGTAGATGGTATTTCTTTCAGCGTCCCGGCCGATCGTGTCAGCAAGCAAAATTTACCCATGTTGTATGGTCCGGAAGGCAGCGAAAACGAAGTGCTGGAAGGCTTCCGTAACATGGGGCAGGTGCTGGCTAAAGATCGTTTTACCCTGAAACAAGCCGCGATGACGGCGCGTCGTTCCTGGCAGTTGACGCTGACGAACGACATTAAGCTGAATCTTGGCCGGGGTGACACGATGAAGCGTCTGGCCCGTTTTGTAGAACTTTATCCCGTTCTGCAGCAACAGGCGCAGGCTGAAGGCAAAAGGATTAGCTACGTTGATTTGCGCTATGACTCAGGCGCATCGGTCGGGTGGAGCCCGGCGCCGGTTGAGGAACCTAATCAGCAACAGAATCAGGCTCAGGTACAGGCAGAATAACAATGATCAAGGCGACGGACAGAAAACTGGTTGTAGGACTGGAGATTGGCACTGCGAAGGTTGCCGCTTTAGTAGGGGAAGTTCTGCCCGACGGTATGGTCAATATCATTGGTGTGGGCAGCTGCCCGTCTCGTGGTATGGATAAAGGTGGGGTAAATGACCTCGAATCGGTGGTGAAATGCGTTCAGCGCGCCATCGATCAGGCCGAATTGATGGCAGATTGCCAGATTTCCTCCGTGTATCTGGCGCTCTCTGGCAAGCATATCAGCTGCCAGAACGAGATTGGCATGGTGCCGATCTCAGAAGAAGAAGTCTCGCAGGAAGACGTCGAAAACGTCGTGCATACTGCGAAGTCTGTACGCGTTCGCGATGAGCATCGTGTACTGCATGTGATTCCGCAGGAGTATGCGATCGACTACCAGGAAGGGATTAAAAATCCGGTAGGACTTTCCGGCGTACGTATGCAGGCAAAAGTGCACTTGATCACATGTCACAACGATATGGCGAAGAACATTGTCAAAGCCGTGGAACGTTGTGGTCTTAAAGTTGACCAACTGATTTTCGCCGGTCTGGCGGCAAGTTATTCTGTGCTGACCGAAGACGAACGTGAACTGGGCGTCTGTGTGGTGGATATCGGTGGTGGTACCATGGACATGGCCGTCTATACCGGCGGTGCGCTGCGCCACACCAAAGTTATCCCTTATGCGGGTAACGTGGTGACCAGCGATATCGCCTACGCCTTCGGCACGCCTCCCAGCGATGCAGAGGCAATTAAAGTGCGCCACGGTTGTGCACTGGGCTCCATTGTGGGCAAAGATGAGAGCGTTGAAGTGCCAAGCGTCGGTGGACGTCCACCGCGCAGCCTGCAGCGCCAGACGTTAGCTGAGGTTATTGAGCCGCGTTATACCGAGCTGCTCAACCTGGTCAACGAAGAGATTTTGCAGTTACAGGAACAGCTTCGCCAGCAGGGTGTCAAACACCATCTTGCGGCGGGGATTGTATTAACCGGCGGCGCGGCGCAAATTGAAGGTCTTGCGGCCTGTGCTCAGCGCGTGTTCCATACGCAGGTGCGCATCGGTGCACCGCTGAACATCACCGGTCTGACGGATTATGCTCAGGAGCCGTATTACTCAACGGCAGTGGGCTTGCTTCATTACGGGAAAGAAACGCATCTCAGTGGCGAAGCAGAAGTAGAAAAACGCGCGTCGGTAGGTTCGTGGTTCAAGCGAATCAATACCTGGCTGCGAAAAGAATTTTAATTTTAGTAAGAGACCGGCGAGAATTAACGGTTTCGGGCGACAGGCACAAAACGGAGAGAAACTATGTTTGAACCTATGGAACTGACCAACGACGCGGTGATTAAAGTCATCGGCGTCGGTGGCGGCGGCGGTAATGCTGTAGAGCACATGGTGCGCGAGCGCATCGAAGGTGTAGAGTTCTTCGCGGTGAACACCGATGCGCAGGCACTGCGTAAGACGGCGGTTGGCCAGACGATCCAAATCGGTGGCGGCATCACCAAAGGGCTGGGCGCTGGGGCAAACCCGGAAGTCGGCCGTAATGCTGCAGAAGAAGATCGTGAAGCACTGCGTGCTGCGCTTGATGGTGCAGACATGGTGTTTATCGCCGCGGGCATGGGCGGTGGTACCGGAACCGGTGCTGCGCCAGTGGTTGCTGAAGTCGCTAAAGATTTAGGTATCCTGACGGTTGCCGTCGTGACTAAGCCTTTCAACTTTGAAGGCAAGAAGCGTATGGCGTTTGCCGAGCAGGGTATCACCGAGCTCTCTAAACACGTGGACTCGCTGATCACTATCCCGAACGACAAGCTGCTGAAAGTGCTGGGCCGTGGCATCTCTCTGCTGGACGCTTTTGGCGCCGCAAACGATGTGCTGAAAGGCGCAGTGCAGGGTATCGCAGAGCTGATTACCCGTCCGGGTCTGATGAACGTCGACTTTGCTGACGTGCGCACCGTGATGTCCGAAATGGGCTACGCGATGATGGGCTCCGGCGTAGCGAAAGGTGAAGATCGTGCAGAAGAAGCCGCTGAAATGGCGATCTCTTCTCCGCTGCTGGAAGATATCGATCTGTCTGGCGCGCGCGGCGTGCTGGTCAACATTACCGCCGGCTTCGACCTGCGTCTGGATGAGTTCGAAACCGTGGGTAACACTATCCGTGCGTTCGCATCCGACAATGCCACCGTGGTAATCGGTACGTCCCTTGATCCGGAAATGAACGATGAACTGCGCGTAACCGTTGTTGCTACCGGTATCGGCATGGACAAACGTCCTGAGATCACCCTGGTGACCAACAAACCTGCTCAACAGCCGGTGATGGATCGCTACCAGCCGCACGGTATGGCACCGTTGACGCAAGAGCAGAAACCGGCCGCGAAAGTGGTTAATGACAACACAACACAGACCCAGAAAGAGCCGGATTATCTGGATATCCCTGCGTTCCTGCGTAAGCAAGCTGATTAAGAATTAGCTGGAATTAGGGAATTTACGCTCTTTGTGCTAAACTGGCCGCCCGATAGTGATATACACTCTCGGTTGGATAAGTAACTTGGCGAGATTATACGATGATCAAACAAAGGACATTAAAACGTATCGTTCAGGCGACAGGTGTCGGTTTGCATACCGGCAAGAAAGTCACACTGACGTTGCGCCCTGCGCCGGCCAATACCGGGGTCATCTATCGTCGCACCGACTTGAATCCACCGGTAGATTTCCCGGCTGATGCCAAATCTGTGCGTGATACTATGCTCTGTACTTGCCTGGTGAACGAGCATGACGTGCGGATCTCTACCGTAGAGCACCTGAATGCCGCCCTGGCGGGTCTGGGTATCGACAACATCGTTGTTGAAGTCGATGCGCCAGAAATCCCGATTATGGATGGCAGCGCTGCACCGTTCGTTTATCTGTTGCTGGATGCCGGCATCGAAGAACTGAACAGTGCGAAGAAATTTGTGCGTATAAAAGAGACCGTTCGTGTCCAGGATGGCGACAAATGGGCTGAATTCAAGCCGTTTAATGGTTTTTCGTTGGATTTCACCATCGACTTCAACCATCCGGCGATTGATTCCAGCACCCAGCGCTATGCGATGAACTTCTCTGCTGATGCGTTTATGCGTCAGATCAGTCGTGCACGTACTTTTGGTTTCATGCGTGATATCGAATATCTGCAGTCCCGCGGCCTGTGCCTGGGCGGCAGCTTCGATTGTGCCATCGTTGTTGACGATTATCGCGTACTGAACGAAGACGGCCTGCGTTTTGAAGATGAATTCGTTCGTCACAAAATGCTGGATGCGATTGGGGACCTGTTCATGTGTGGTCACAATATTATTGGTGCGTTTACCGCGTATAAATCCGGTCACGCTCTGAACAACAAACTGTTGCAGGCTGTTCTGGCAAAACAGGAAGCCTGGGAATATGTGACCTTCGAAGACGAAGCTGAACTGCCACTGGCGTTCAAAGCACCGAGCACGGTTCTGGCGTAACGGCAGATCCCGTTATCTAAATTCGACTGGTTGACCTGGCACTCTCTCCGGCCAGCAAGACCAGTCGTTTTTGTTTTTATCCTTCCCGAATTGCCCTGGTCAATGGCGCGTTTGCTGATTTCATCACCATTTTTAACCTTCTCCGAGGCTCATTACTGCTGCTGTGAAGTAGCTTTAGTGGTAATATCTGGGCGCGAAAAATAAAAAATCTTAGGGTAAGCCAGAAGGCTTGCATACTTGTGGTGGGGCAATTGAGCGGAATTCTGACGCGCTGGCGACAATTTGGCAGACGTTACTTCTGGCCGCATCTCCTTCTGGGGATGGTCGCGGCGAGTCTTGGCCTGCCCGCGCTCTGTAATAACGCCGAAGCTGCGAATCCTGCGAAGACCACCACCACCCGACAAGATCTGACCACGCGGGTTAATTTCACTAATCTCGCCCTGCTGGAAGCGAACCGCCGACCCAATTTCACGGTGGATTACTGGCATCAGCACGCTATCCGCACCGTTATTCGCCATCTCTCTTTCG
The DNA here is from genome assembly GCF_006874705.1 of Leclercia adecarboxylata. Classification (NCBI taxonomy): domain Bacteria; kingdom Pseudomonadati; phylum Pseudomonadota; class Gammaproteobacteria; order Enterobacterales; family Enterobacteriaceae; genus Leclercia; species Leclercia adecarboxylata. The sequence goes on from NZ_CP035382.1 coordinate 2,633,017, forward strand.
CCATGGCGCCGCAGGCGTTGCCTGCCGTTGAAGAATCCCTGCCGGTTCAGGCGCACCATCTGGCGCTGCTGGATACGCTCAATACACTGCTTACCCAGCAGAGCGAGCCGCCGGTCATTGTTCGCCAGATTGCTCTTACCGCATTCTATCCTCAATCCGTTTTCTCCGTGTCTGCCTGGATTAGCCAGGTACAAGGCATCCGCGCCGGACCTCAACGCCTCAGCTAAATTAACGCTTTTCAATACCTTAATTTAACTGCCCATGATGGGGCGTTTGAGAATTTATTATGTTAATCAAATTACTAACTAAAGTTTTCGGTAGTCGTAACGATCGTACCCTGCGCCGTATGCGCAAAGCTGTCAGCGTCATCAATGGCCTTGAGCCGGCGATGGAAAAGCTCTCTGATGACGAGCTGAAAGGAAAAACCGCCGAATTCCGTGCCCGCCTCGAAAAAGGCGAAACCGTTGAAAGCCTGATCCCTGAAGCCTTTGCCGTCGTTCGTGAAGCGAGTAAGCGCGTGTTCGGCATGCGTCACTTCGACGTGCAGCTGCTGGGCGGTATGGTCCTGAACGACCGCTGCATCGCCGAGATGCGTACCGGTGAAGGTAAAACCCTGACCGCGACCCTGCCAGCTTACCTGAACGCCCTGTCCGGCAAAGGCGTACACGTCGTGACCGTCAACGACTATCTGGCGCAGCGTGACGCCGAAAACAACCGCCCGCTGTTTGAATTCCTCGGCATGAGCGTCGGGATCAACATGTCAGGCCTGCCGGCTCCGGCGAAACGCGAAGCCTACGGCGCGGATATCACTTACGGCACCAACAACGAATACGGTTTTGACTACCTGCGCGATAACATGGCATTCAGCCCGGAAGAGCGCGTCCAGCGTAAACTGCACTATGCGCTGGTGGATGAGGTTGACTCCATTCTGATCGATGAAGCGCGTACCCCGCTGATCATCTCCGGCCCGGCTGAAGACAGCTCCGAGATGTATCGCAAAGTCGACAAAATCATTCCACACCTGATCCGTCAGGAAAAAGAAGACTCTGACACCTTCCAGGGTGAAGGCCACTTCTCCGTGGACGAGAAAGCCCGTCAGGTGAACCTGACCGAGCGTGGTCTGGTTCAGATCGAAGAGCTGCTGGTTGCCCAGGGTATTATGGAAGAGGGTGAGTCGCTCTACTCTCCGAGCAATATCATGCTGATGCACCACGTGACCGCAGCGCTGCGCGCACACGTGCTCTTCACCCGCGACGTGGACTACATCGTCAAAGATGGCGAAGTCATTATCGTCGACGAACACACCGGCCGTACCATGCAGGGTCGCCGCTGGTCCGATGGTCTGCATCAGGCGGTTGAAGCCAAAGAGAACGTCGATATCCAGAACGAGAACCAGACTCTGGCCTCCATTACCTTCCAGAACTACTTCCGTCTGTACGAGAAGCTGGCGGGGATGACCGGTACGGCGGATACTGAAGCCTTTGAATTCAGCTCTATCTACAAGCTGGATACCGTAGTGGTTCCAACCAACCGTCCGATGATTCGTAAGGATATGCCGGACCTGGTCTACATGACCGAAGCGGAGAAAATTCAGGCCATCATCGAAGATATTCGCGATCGTACCGCCGCGGGCCAGCCAGTTCTGGTGGGTACTATCTCCATCGAAAAATCCGAAGTGGTGTCCGAAGAGCTGACCAAAGCCGGTATCAAACACAACGTTCTGAACGCCAAGTTCCACGCCAAAGAGGCGGATATCGTTGCTCAGGCGGGTTACCCGTCAGCCGTGACCATCGCCACCAACATGGCGGGTCGTGGTACCGATATTATGCTGGGCGGTAGCTGGCAGGCAGAAGTGGCCGCGCTGGAAGACCCAACCCCGGAACAGATCGCACAGATCAAAGCCGACTGGCAGGTTCGCCACGATGCCGTCCTGGCCGCGGGCGGTCTGCACATCATCGGTACTGAACGTCATGAGTCCCGCCGTATCGACAACCAGCTGCGTGGTCGTGCGGGTCGTCAGGGTGATGCCGGTTCATCTCGCTTCTACCTGTCGATGGAAGATGCGCTGATGCGTATTTTCGCCTCTGACCGTGTGTCAGGCATGATGCGTAAACTGGGCATGAAACCGGGCGAAGCGATTGAGCACCCATGGGTGACCAAAGCCATCGCTAACGCCCAGCGTAAGGTGGAAAGCCGTAACTTCGATATTCGTAAGCAGCTGCTTGAGTACGATGACGTGGCCAACGATCAGCGTCGCGCTATCTACACCCAGCGTAACGAACTGCTGGATGTAAGCGATGTGAGCGAAACCATCAACAGCATCCGCGAAGACGTCTTTAAGGCGACTCTCGATGGCCACATTCCTCCGCAATCTCTGGAAGAAATGTGGGATATCGAAGGCCTGCAGGCGCGTCTGAAGAACGACTTTGACCTGGATCTGCCTATCCAGGAGTGGCTGGATAAAGAGCCGGAGCTGCATGAAGAGACCCTTCGCGAGCGTATTTTTGCGACCGCCATTGAGGTTTATCAGCGTAAAGAAGAAGTGGTCGGCGCTGAGATGATGCGTCACTTCGAGAAAGGCGTGATGCTGCAAACGCTGGACTCCCTGTGGAAAGAGCACCTGGCGGCGATGGACTATCTGCGCCAGGGGATCCATCTGCGCGGCTATGCGCAAAAAGATCCGAAGCAGGAGTACAAGCGCGAATCCTTCGCCATGTTTGCCTCAATGCTTGAATCGCTGAAATATGAAGTGATCAGCACCCTGAGCAAGGTGCAGGTGCGTATGCCGGAAGAAGTTGAAGAGATGGAACAGCAGCGCCGCGAAGAGGCTGAACGTCTGGCCCAGATGCAGCAGCTTAGCCATCAGGACGATGAAGAAGCCGCTGCGGCCGCGATCGCCGCACAGGCCGGTGAGCGTAAGGTCGGTCGTAACGATCCATGCCCATGTGGTTCCGGTAAAAAATACAAACAGTGCCATGGCCGTCTGAGCTAAGCATTAAACCAACTGAAAAGGCGCAGATATCTGCGCCTTTTTTATGGAATCAAGACAATGAAAACACTGCAAATCGCTGTCGGGATCATTCGCAATTCCGATAACAACATCTTTATTACCCAACGTGCAGCCGATGCGCACATGGCGAATAAGTGGGAGTTCCCTGGCGGAAAGATCGAGTCTGGCGAAACGCCAGAACAGGCGCTGATCCGCGAACTTCAGGAAGAGGTGGGGATCACCTCGCTGGGAGCGACCCTGTTCGATAAACTGGAATATGCATTCCCCGATCGGCATATCACGCTGTGGTTCTTTCTGGTGGAAAGCTGGGAAGGCGAGCCGTGGGGTAAAGAGGGGCAGCCTGGAAACTGGGTTGCACTGAGCGCAGAGGATGCCGACAAGTTCCCGCCGGCAAATGCGCCTGTTATTGCCCGGTTAGTGGGCAACCTGTAAGCCTGCCCGGCGAAACGCCAGCAGGCTGTTATTGTTACTGCTGGCTTTCGCTCCAGTCATCGCTGTCAGAGAGACCGCCTTCGCTCGGAATGCGTTTCTCTTCCGCAGCCCATTCACCGAGATCGATCAGCTGGCAACGTTTGCAGCAAAAAGGACGGAAAGGACTCTGCTCGCCCCAGATAACGGGCTTCCCACAGGTGGGACAGTTCACGGTGGTAACATCAGACATCATGACTCCTTAACAACACGCCAGCTCAAAGTCGAGACGTTCCGGCACCAGACCATGTTCACTGTCGAGCGGCATGAAACGAATCGCAAAGCGGCTCTTGTGACCTGAAATTTGCGGATAAAGCTGATCGGCAAGGGTCAGCTGCAGGCGCAGCAGGTCTGCATCCTCGCCGTTATCCTGATAAAAACCGTTCAGGCTGGTTTGCTTGCGGAACGGTGCGGAGTTGCGAATCAAATCAAGGATCAGCGACAACGCCTGCGTCAGCGGCTCAAGGCTGCCGAGCCAGCTTTGTATCTGGACATCACGCTGCTCCTGCGGCATATGCAGCCAGATATGTAAGGTCGGTAAATCGAAACTGCAGCAGCCGCCAGGAATGCTCAGGCGCTGACGAACCAGCGCCACCAGACGATCTTCACGCAGAAACTGGCCGATACGCGGCGCAGCCATCAACACCGTGCTGTGGTGTTTCAGCTGCTGGCGCAGGCTGTCGATGCGGCTGTTATCCACACCGGGGACTTCGGCCCAGGCCTGCAATTTACGCTGTTGACGCTCCAGCTCTTTCAGTAATTCAGTGCGGACTTCGCCGCGCTCTAGCACATCCAGCAGGTCACTTACGTTACGGAAAAAATGCAGCGCCGTGGTGTGGTCGTGTACCGGAAGGAGGCCTGAAAGCTGCTGGATTAAAAACTCGATGCGCAGCCAGGTACGCATTTTTTCGTTGAGCGGATGCTCAAAAAGAACGTGGGTGTGCATTATGCTTTTTCCTGTAAAACAGCCTGCGCCAGGTAGTGCTGATGCAGGCGGGCAACATCGGAGGCAATGGCATCCGGTGCGCCGTTATTATCAATAACATCATCCGCGACGGCAAGGCGCGCTTCACGCGTGGCCTGCGCGGCAAGAATTTGTTCGGCATGCTCGCGCGCGACGTTATCGCGGGCGATGGTGCGCTGAATTTGGGTTGCCGGAGAGACATCCACCACCAGTACCCGGTCAGCTTTCTCATGGAGCTTGTTTTCCACCAGAAGCGGTACAACCCAGAGAACATAAGGTGAGGTCGCCTGAGAGATCTGCCTCTGTGTCTCCTGCTGTATCAGCGGATGGAGGAGGGCGTTAAGCCAGGCTTTTTCTTCAGGATGCGAGAAAATGCGTTCGCGCAGCATCCGACGGTTAAGGGTACCGTCAGGCGCGATGGTGTCGTGGCCGAAATGTTCTGCGATAGCACATAATGCCGGTGTACCGGGCTCTACCACCTGGCGAGCAATGATGTCGGCATCAATAATCGTGACACCCAGACGAGAGAAGGCGTCGGCCACAGTGCTCTTGCCACTGCCAATGCCCCCCGTTAACGCAACGATGTACCCCATTAATTAAAATCCTGGGAAATATTCATTATTGATATCAATTGCTTAAGATTTAATCTTTTGGCAGCAAAGGTTAAGCGCTGCTTACGGACTTTTTACCAGGTAAATTTATAGGATTGTAGCGTAAAAAAAGTGATTTTCGCAGTCTTGCGCAACAGGTATTAGTGCGTATGATAGCGTCACTGGAGTTGTGTGTTTCGTTTTTCGACATTTACCCCAGTACCCCAGGAATCCGCAAATGCGTATCGAAGAAGATCTGAAGTTAGGTTTCAAAGACGTACTTATCCGCCCTAAACGTTCTACTCTGAAAAGTCGCTCCGACGTTGAACTTGAACGTGAATTCACCTTTAAGCATTCCGGTCAGACCTGGTCTGGCGTACCTGTTATCGCCGCCAATATGGATACGGTTGGGACTTTTGCGATGGCTAAAGCACTGGCCTCCTTCGATATTCTGACCGCCGTGCACAAGCACTACAGCGTTGAAGAGTGGAATGCGTTTGCAGGCTCCGTATCTGAAACCATTCTCAAGCACGTGATGGTTTCCACCGGCACCTCTGACGCCGATTTCGAAAAAACGAAACAGATCCTGGTCGCTAACCCGAACCTGAACTTCATCTGCATTGATGTCGCGAATGGTTACTCTGAGCATTTCGTGCAGTTCGTCAGCAAAGCGCGTCAGGCCTGGCCGACCAAAACCATTATTGCGGGTAACGTGGTTACCGGTGAAATGTGTGAAGAGCTGATCCTGTCCGGGGCAGATATCGTTAAAGTGGGTATCGGCCCGGGTTCTGTCTGCACCACCCGCGTGAAAACCGGTGTTGGCTATCCGCAGCTTTCTGCGGTGATCGAGTGTGCTGATGCAGCCCATGGCCTCGGCGGCCAGATCATCAGCGACGGCGGTTGCACCATGCCGGGTGACGTGGCGAAAGCCTTCGGTGGCGGGGCAGACTTCGTGATGCTTGGCGGGATGCTGGCGGGTCACGAAGAGAGCGGCGGTACCGTTGTTGATGAAAACGGTGAAAAATTCATGCTCTTCTACGGCATGAGCTCTGAATCGGCGATGAACCGTCACGTAGGCGGTGTTGCTCAGTATCGTGCGGCAGAAGGTAAAACCGTCAAGCTGCCACTGCGCGGCCCGGTTGAGAATACCGCGCGTGACATTCTCGGTGGCCTGCGCTCTGCATGCACCTATGTGGGCGCATCCCGTCTGAAAGAGCTGACCAAGCGCACTACCTTTATCCGCGTACAGGAACAAGAAAACCGCATTTTCAACAGCCTCTAATGCTCTCTCGCTGGCGCGTTTCGTGCCAGCGTTATCCCGCACTCATCGCATCCCCCAGATGAAAGATCGGCAGGTACATCGCGACCACCAGCGTGCCGATAATTAACCCCGTCACAATTAACAGCAGCGGCTCCAGTAGCGAGGCCAGATTATCGGCCTGCTGAAAAGTCTGTTCATTATGATGCTGTGCCAGATTACTCAGCATAGTATCCAGCGCCCCTGACGATTCGCCGGTACGCACGAGCTGAATACAGAGCGGCGTAAAGATCTCAGCTTCATTCAGGGCTAACCAGATGGGTGCACCCTGCATAACGCGATGGCGTATCGTCTGTAGTTTCTCCTGCCAGAAGGGGCACGTTAGGGTCTCCTCCGTACTTTCCAGCCCCTGTAGAAAGGTGATGCCTGCCTGCTGTGTGAGTGACAGGACGGTAAAAATCTGGCTGAGCTTTTGCCCACGGACCAGCGGGCCAATCACCGGACTGCTCAGCAGCAGACGCTGTATGAGGCGCTGCCATCGGCGGTTACGGCGAAAAAATACCAGTCCAGATGCCGCCGCCAGCAGACTTAGCATCAGCCCCGCCCCCCACTCCTGAAGCGTGGTTGCCAGCGTCATCACGGTCCGGGTCAGAGCAGGTAAGGGCGCATTGAAGGTTTTGTAGATCGCGGCAAATTCCGGCAGCACCATAGTCACCATCGCCAGCACCACGGCGACGGCCAGGGCAAGAATAATCAGCGGATAGCGCAGCGCCTTTTTGACCTTCGCGCTGAGCTGTTGCTGCGTTTTTTGCTGTTGCGCCAGCTGACGACAACACTCAACGAGCTTGCCGGTCAGCTCCCCGGTTTTCATCATCGAAATATAGAGGGGAGGGAAGACATGCGGCCATTTTCTCAGGGCGTCAGAAAAGGCGCATCCGGCGCTGAGATCGTCAGCTACGCTTTGCAGCAGCGCCTGCCACTGTCGGGCAGGGTGCTGCTGCGCCAGAAGCGTCAGACCTGCCGAGAGCGTTAAGCCCGCCTGCAGCAACGTTGCCAGCTGGTGGATCGCCTCGTAGCGATGTTGCGCCTGCCAGCGCGCTTGCTGCAGGCTTCGTTTGAGCTCAAGAGGAAAAAGATCCCGACCCAACAGGACGCTCCACGCCGTTTGTTTGTCGGGGGCCCAGAGCGCGCCTGTCTGTTGCTCCCCCTGCTGGCTAAGTGCCCGCCAGCGCCAGAGTTGATTACCTGCCATCCGATTCGCCCAGCATCTGCACCAGTTCCCCGAGCGTGGTGTGGCCTTGCTCTACCGCCATACAGCCATGCTCAAACAGCGTGACCATGCCCGCCTGCCTGGCCAGCTTTTCGATCTCTTCGACCGGCGCTCCGTTGGCGATGGCAGTACGCAGTTCACGAGTGATCACCATTACCTCGAAGATTGCTACCCGGCCATAAAAGCCGTGATAGCAGCGGTCGCAGCCCACCGGCTGCCAGTGCGGCAAAGGGCGAGGCCATAGCGCCTGGGGTAATGGTGTATCCCGGTGCATCTCTGTACGACAGTGTGGGCACAGTCGGCGCACCAGCCGCTGGGCGATCACCATTGACAGCGCCGAGGAGATCATCCAGCGCGCCACGCCCATCTGTTGCAGGCGCACCAGCGTCTCCGCGGTGGAGTTAGTATGCAGCGTTGACAATACCAGATGGCCTGTCTGCGCGGCGTTGATGGCGATCTCCGCCGTTTCGCCATCGCGTATTTCACCCACCATAATGATGTCAGGATCCTGGCGCAAAAACGCCCGCAGCACGCTCTGGAAGGTTAACCCTGCCCGGGGATTGATGGGCGTTTGATTCAGCCCGTCCAGCGGAATTTCGACCGGGTCTTCAACGCTGCAGATGTTCACCTTAGGTGTGTTCCGGGACTGCAATGCACTGTAGAGGGTGACGGTTTTGCCGCTGCCGGTGGGGCCGGTCACCAGGATCAGCCCCTGCGATTTTTGCAGCGCGCTGGCGAATAGCCGCTGTTGGGTTTCACTCATCCCCAGTTGCTCAAGCCGTAGCGCCTGTTGCTCCTGTTGCAGAAGCCGCAGCACGATCTTTTCGCCGCTGCGACACGGGAGCGTGGCAATACGAAACGAGACCGGAGAGCCCGAAAGCTCGACCGTGAATTGCCCGTCCTGAGGTAAGCGACGCTCTGCGATATCCAGGTTGCCCAGTACTTTCAGCCTGGCGATAAGCGTTGTGCCCAGTTCGGCCGGGAGCGGTTGTTGCGGGTAGAGCACGCCGTCAATGCGTAACCGGATCTGCCAGCTCTCTTCGGCGGGCTCAATATGAATATCCGACGCCCGCTGGCTCAGCGCCTGGGTCAGGGTGTGGTTGAGTGTTTCGATGGCGGAACGCGTCGAGGTGGCGACCACGGGCAGATGCGCCTCCTGGCTGGTTTGCTGGTGCTTTTCCATGCGCTCGGCGGTCCAGCATTCGATATCGATTCTTTTCTGCGTCGCGAAACGTAACGCTTCCAGCAGTTCGGGCGGTGGGTTGTCGACCACTGCAATATTGATCCGGTCCGGGGCGCAGGTCAGCAGCAGGGCGTTGTGGCGCCGACAGAGGGCCGTTAAGCGATCGGCATTCATTGCTCGCTCTCCTGTTCGGCCGTAAAGCGGAACACCTCTTCGCAGGCCTGCTTCAGCGCGCTGTCCTCGCCCACTGTGCAGAGTCGCTTCCAGCCGGTGATGCCATTGCCGTTATCCCACTGCGGGGTCATCACTACATCGAGACCGTTGAGGCTCTCCTGTCCGGTCAGAGTGACGACGCCTTTGGCGATGCTCATCCCGGAGACATAGCGGCTGGTCGCCGGGGAGGGAATACCGTTGACGCCAGCATCGCAGCTCTCTGTCCCGCCATGATCGAGGGCGCAGAGTTCGACTGCGGTACGGTAGGGCATAAAGGTTTGCAGCATATCGGTGAGGGCAGCTTTTCTCAGGTAGTTCTGGTAAGCCGGAATGCCAATCGCGCTGAGGATAGCCACGATGCCGATAACTACCATTAATTCGATGAGGGTAAATCCTTTTTGTCTTTCCATGGGTCGCTCCTTATGTTGACGCAGGCTACTGTGGCAGCGGGTCAGACCGGGGGCGAGGGGTAAAAATTGATTCGTGAAGCGTGATTCAGCGGGATGTGCGCGCGTTACAGAACAATGCAGCAGATTTGCGGGGCGGGTCGTAAATCGGGCTTGCCCGGCCTGTGCAGACCGGGCTTTCTGTCACTTAGCGAAAGCGCATCGACAGATCGAGGGCGCGAATGTGTTTGGTCAGGGCGCCAACGGAGATGAAATCGACGCCGGTTTCGGCAAACTCGCGTAAGGTTTCGTGCGTCACGTTACCGGAAACCTCCAGACGGGCCTGGCCGTTGGTGCGTTTCACCGCTTCACGCATCTCTTCGGTTTTGAAGTTATCCAGCATGATGATGTCGGCACCGGCTTTCAGCGCATCGTCCAGCTCCTGCAGGTTCTCCACTTCCACTTCAACCGGCACATCCGGGTGCAGCCAGAAGGCTTTTTCCACGGCCTGGCGTACGGAGCCAGAGGCAATAATGTGGTTCTCTTTGATCAGAAACGCATCGGACAACCCCAGACGATGGTTGGCACCGCCGCCGCACAGCACGGCATATTTCAGGGCGGTACGCAGGCCCGGCAGCGTTTTACGCGTATCCAGCAACTGGGTATTTGTCCCTTCCAGCAGGTCGACATAGCGGCGTGCTTCGCTGGCGACGCCGGAGAGGGTCTGAACAAAGTTCAGCGCGGTGCGTTCACCGGTCAGCAGGACGCGTGATGAGCCCTCAAGCTCAAACAGCGGCTGGTTAGCGTTGATGCTGTCGCCATCCTCGACATGCCACGTCACCTTCACACCGTCACCGGCCAGCTGAATAAAGACTTCCTCCACCCAACGTTTACCACAGAAAACACCGTCCTCACGGGTGATCACGACCGCATGGGAACGGGCATCTTCCGCCAGCAGTTGGGCGGTAATGTCGTTGTCAGCATTAACGTCTCCACCCAGATCTTCGCGCAGCGCATTGGCGACGCTTACCGGAATATCGAGATTAATACGTTCCAGCAGTACGTTACGTCTGTGGTCGGGGTTGTAGCGGCGAGGCGGCATGTTAAAACTCCAAATTGGTAACGAATCATAAGATTGAAACATGCTACTCTGAACCGGGAATCAGCACCATATATAAGGAGATCCTGCATGCACTCAGAACATGGCTGGCTGGCAGATGCACGGCGTGTTCCTTCGCCACACCACGATTGCCGTCCGGAGGATGAGATCCCGTCGCTGCTGGTGGTGCATAACATCAGCCTGCCGCCTGGCGAGTTTGGCGGCCCGTGGATTGACGCGCTATTCACCGGGACAATCGATCCCGATGCTCACCCCTTTTTTGCGGAGATCGCCCACCTGCGCGTTTCTGCCCATTGTCTGATTCGCCGTGACGGTGAAATCGTCCAGTATGTTCCCTTCGATAAACGAGCCTGGCATGCAGGCGTGTCTCAATATCAGGGGCGTGAACGCTGCAATGACTTCTCTATCGGCATCGAGCTGGAAGGAACGGATACGCTGCCTTACACCGATGCGCAGTATCAGCAGCTGGCCGCGGTGACGCGCACCCTCATTAGCCTCTACCCGGGTATCGCCCACAACGTGACCGGGCACAGCGATATTGCGCCGCAGCGCAAAACCGATCCTGGCCCGGCATTTGACTGGCAAAGATTCAACACACTGCTTACCGCCCTGTCAGATAAGGAGATGACATGACGTTATTTACCATGCTGCTGGTGATGATTGCTGAGCGTTTGTTCAAGCTGGGCGAGCACTGGCATCTGGATCACCGGATGGAAGTGCTGTTTCGTCGCATCCGCCATTTTTCCATGATCCGCACCCTGCTGATGACGGCGGGGGTGATGCTTGTCGTGTTCCTGCTGCTGCGTTCGCTGTATGGCCTCTTCTTTAATGTGCCGCTGCTGGTGGTGTGGATCCTGCTCGGCGTCCTCTGCATTGGCGCCGGCAAGGTGCGTCTGCACTACCATGCCTACCTGAAGGCAGCAACTAACAATGATGCCCATGCCCGTGGGGCGATGGCCAGCGAGCTGACCCTGATCCACGGCGTTCCGCCGGAGTGCAACGAACGCGAATTTTTACGCGAGCTGCAGAACGCGTTGCTGTGGATTAACTTCCGCTTCTATCTGGCACCGCTGTTCTGGTTTGTGGTGGGCGGCGCGTGGGGCCCGGTTCTGCTGATGGGCTATGCGTTTTTACGCGCCTGGCAGAGCTGGCTGGCGCGCTACCTGACCCCGCACGAGCGGTTGCAGTCCGGCATCGACGCCATTCTGCACGTGCTGGACTGGCTGCCGGTGCGGCTGTTCGGGGTGGTTTATGCCCTGATTGGACATGGCGAGAAAGCCCTGCCGGCATGGTTCGCCTCGCTAGGGGATCGCCATACCTCGCAGTACCTGGTGTTAACGCGTCTGGCGCAGTTCTCCCTGGCGCGTGAGCCGCATACCGATAAGATCGAAACGCCGAAAGCAGCCGTTTCAATGGCCAAGAAAACCTCTTTTGTAGTGGTGGTGATTGTGGCGCTGCTGACGATTTACGGCACGCTGATCTAAACCAGCGTGCCGCAGGTCTTACACTGTATCCGCTGACGGGATGCCAAATTCAGGCATCCCGTTTTCATTCCAGCGAATCAGTTTCAGGCGGGTGTGGCGGTTCGGATCGTAGAGCGGGTCGCCCTCGATTTCGGTGTAATTACGTGCATGGTAAATCAGCACGTCTTCGCCGTCCGGTGTTTGGGTAAAGCTGTTGTGCCCCGGGCCGTACTGGCGATTTTCGTAGCTGGTGGTGAACACCGGCTGCGGCGATTTATGCCAGTTCTCCGGGTTCTGCGGGTCGGCATTGAGGTCGATCCACAGCAGCCCCATGCAGTAGTTTTCATCCGTGGCGCTGGCGGAGTAGCTGATAAACAACCGCTCGCCGTGGAACAGCACCGCCGGGCCTTCGTTGACCCAAAACCCACGGCACTCCCAGTCATACTCCGGTTTACTGAGCATTACCGGCTTGCCTTTTAGCGTCCAGGGATTCTCCATTTCGCACAGGTACAGGTTCGAGTTACCGGTGATATCCGGGGCTTTTTGCGCCCAGAGGTACCAGCGTTTCCCCTGGTGAACAAAGGTGGTCGCATCCAGCGCAAAGGTATCGAACGGGGTTTCGATCTGCCCTTTCTCGACCCAGGTGCCGGTGAACGGGTCGCTGTCGCTACACTCCAGGGCGAACATCCGGTGCTGGAACATCCCGAGTTTATCCAGTGCCTGGGTGTGCGTCGCGGCAAAATAGATGTACCACTTGCCGTCAATGCTGTGCAGTTCCGGGGCCCAGATCAGCTGACTCATTGGGCCGGTGGCCGGCTTGCGCCAGACCACCACTTCATCGGCGCTGCGTAACCCTTCCAGCGTGTTGGCGCGACGGATCGCCAGCCGGTCGTATTCCGGCACCGAGGCAATAAAGTAGTATTGCCCTTCATGATGAAGAATGTACGGGTCAGCACGTTGTTCAATAAACGGGTTTGGCCAGGTTTGCATTCGGCTTTCCTTATTTAGTCTCAGCGGCTTTGAGTTCCTGAAAATCGTTCAGCTCGCGATAGTTGTTCCGGCGTTTTTCCAGGTCTTCCTGAATCTGCTTCATGGTTTCGCGATCGACCTTCAGCAGACGAACCACGCCCGCGGTAATGAGGTACCCGACGCCAGGAATCACGGTAAAGAGCAGCACGATGCCGTTGATGGCGTCCGCGCTTTGCGCTTTTGCACCCGCGTCGTAACCGTACCAGGAGAGCAGGAAGCCCACCATCGCCCCGGCAATCGCCAGCCCCAGCTTGAGGAAGAAGATGTTGCCGGAGAAGCTGATCCCGGTGATGCGTTTACCGGTTTTCCATTCGCCGTAGTCATCCACGTCGGCCATCAGCGACCAGTGCAGCGGAGACGGGATCTGGTGCAGGATGTTCAGCAGGAAGTAGAGCACCACAATGGTCACGGTGGCTTGCGGGTCGAAGAAGTAGAAGGCGCAGGAGAAAATCGCCAGGGCGATGTTGGTCCAGAAGAAGACCTTCAGCTTACACCAGCGGTCGGTCAGCACTTTTGCCAGCACGCTGCCGAGCATCATGCCCACCACGCCCAGGCTTATAAACAGGGTAGCGAAGTGGGTGCTCTGGCCCATGACCCAGGTGACGTAATACATGGTTGCCGCCATGCGGATAAAGCCCGGGCAGACGTTGCACAGGGTCAGCAGCAGAATGCGGACCCACTGGTCGTTCTTCCACACGTCTTTCAGATCGTTTTTCAGTTCGTCATTGGTTTGCACCGCCGGACGCACGCGCTCGCGCACGGTAGAGAAGCTGAACAGGAACATGCAGGTGCCAATCAGCGCCAGCACGGTCATCGCCATCTGGTAGCCTTTAGCTTTGTCCTCGCCGCCGAACCAGTCGGCCATCGGCAGCAGCGTCAGCGACAGCAGCAGCGTGGCGATGCCGACCATCACGAAGCGGTAGGACTGACAGGCCACGCGCTCTTTCGGATCGTTGGTGATCACGCCGCCCAGCGAGCAGTAAGGAATATTGATGGCCGTATAGGTCAGAGAGAGCAGGAAGTAGGTAACAAAGGCATAGATAACTTTGCTGTTGTAGGTCCAGTCCGGGGTGGTAAACATCAGGATGCTGAACAGCGCATAGGGGAAGGCGATCCATAAAAGCCATGGACGAAAACGCCCATACTTACTGCGGGTACGATCGGCAATGGCGCCCATAATCGGGTCGGTAACGGCATCGATGACGCGTACGGAGAGCAGCAGCACGCCCACCAGCGCCGGGGCCAGGCCGAAAATATCCGTATAAAAATAGTTCACAAACAACATGATGGCGCCAAAGATGATATTGCATCCGGCATCCCCCATTCCATAGCCGATCTTTTCTTTTACTGACAGTTTATTGTTATCCATCGACGATTCTCCGAGTTACGGTATGGAGAGAATTATTCGCTACCAAAGCAAAATATGCGTTGCAGTTTAACGTCGGTGATATGGATAAAATGGCTGTAGACGGGAAAGTGTGAGGAAGGTAACAACCCTCTGCGTCCAGCGGGACGCAGAGGGGTAGAACATTAATGCGCTTTTACGGCTTTGGCATTTTTCTCTTTAAACATATAGCCGACGCCGAGGATGATAATCCAGACCGGGATCAGGTAGACCGAAATCGCCATGCCCGGGGTCATCAGCATGATAATCAGCACCGCCGCCATGAAGAGCAGACAGACCCAGTTACCCAGCGGGTAGAGCAGGGCAGGGAAGCGCGTTTTCACGCCCTGCTGCTGCTTCGCACGACGGAATTTCATGTGTGCCAGGCTGATCATCGCCCAGTTGATTACCAGGGCGGAAACCACCAGCGCCATCAGCAGGCCGAAGGCCGATTCCGGTGCCAGGTAGTTGATCAGCACGCACAGCGCTGTCACAACCGCCGACACGATAATGGTGTTAACCGGCACGCCACGCTTATCGACATTGAGCAGCGCTTTCGGGGCGTTGCCCTGCTGGGCCAGGCCGAACAGCATACGGCTGTTGCAGTAAACGCAGCTGTTATAGACCGACAGCGCCGCGGTCAGTACCACTACGTTCAGGGCGTTAGCCACGAAGGTGTCGCCCAGCTCATGGAAGATCAGGACAAACGGGCTGGTGTCAGCGGTGACGCGGGTCCACGGCAGCAGGGAAAGCAGCACGGCCAGCGAGCCCACATAGAAGATCAGGATACGGTAGATCACCTGGTTGGTCGCTTTCGGGATGCTCTGCTCCGGGTTGTCTGCTTCAGCGGCGGTGATACCCACCAGCTCCAGACCACCGAAGGAGAACATAATGATCGCCATCATCATGACCAGACCGGTCATACCGTGCGGCAGGAAGCCGCCCTGATCCCAGAGGTTGCTCACGCTGGCCTGCGGACCGCCGTTGCCGCTGAACAGCAGCCAGCCGCCAAACAGGATCATCGCCACAACCGCGATAACTTTAATAATGGCGAACCAGAACTCCATCTCACCGAACACTTTCACGTTGGTGAGGTTAATGGCGTTGATCACCACGAAGAAGACCGCCGCGGAGACCCAGGTCGGGATCTCAGGCCACCAGAACTGGACGTATTTACCGACCGCGGTCAGTTCCGCCATCGCCACCAGCACATACAGCACCCAGTAGTTCCAGCCGGACGCGAATCCGGCAAAGCTGCCCCAGTATTTATAGGCAAAATGGCTGAAGGAACCGGCTACCGGCTCTTCGACCACCATTTCACCCAGCTGACGCATAATAAGAAAGGCGATAAAACCGGCAATGGCGTAACCCAGAATAATTCCCGGACCGGCAGACTGAATAACCGATGCGCTGCCCAGGAACAGGCCGGTACCAATAGCGCCACCGAGAGCAATAAGCTGAATATGGCGGTTTTTAAGGCCGCGCTTCAGCTGATCGCCGTGCTGTTGACCATCCATTATGAAACCTCGTGTGTGGTTGTTATGTTCACGCTCTAGCGTGTGTAATTATGAAATTCCATTTCATGTATTTATTAGTTTACGGTTCAATTGAATGAAAAAACCGGATGTGTCTTCCGTATTCGGAAGAATAGTGTTAAGCGACGGCGAATGCACCTGCTTTATGCGAGGAGAAAGCGAGTTCGAATAAAAAGAAAGCATTTGTAAATCGTCCCGTTTAAGTCCCTTTATCAACCTATAGAATAAAAATGCTCCATAAGTGGGCAGTTTTTCACTTTTTGCTCCGCTAAATCGGTTCAGATCGCACTTTTCCCCGTTTCGATAAAGTTAAAACTGCCCCTTTGGGAGTAATCAATTCATTTGTGCAGAGTTACATTTTTGAAACGTTATTTCTGTAAGGTTGTTAAAATAAGCAGGGTTTACTGATTTCGGTCAAAACCAATATGGACAGAAGGTGAATACTTTGTTACTTTAGCGATACGAATATGAAATTGGTAAGACCAATTGACTCCGGGCAAAAAGGCGTAAGACAGGGAATATGGCCTACAGCAAAATTCGCCAACCAAAATTATCCGATGTGATTGAGCAGCAGCTGGAGTTTTTGATCCTTGAGGGGACCCTGCGCCCCGGTGAAAAACTGCCACCTGAACGCGAACTGGCTAAACAGTTCGACGTTTCCCGTCCCTCGCTGCGTGAGGCGATCCAACGTCTCGAAGCCAAGGGCTTACTGCTTCGTCGCCAGGGTGGCGGAACCTTTGTGCAAAACAGCCTGTGGCAGAGTTTCAGCGACCCGTTAGTGGAGCTGCTCTCCGACCACCCAGAATCCCAGTTCGATCTGCTTGAGACCCGTCACGCGCTGGAAGGCATCGCGGCTTATTACGCGGCGCTGCGCAGCAATGATGAAGATCGTGAACGCATTCGCGAACTCCATCAGGCCATTGAACGGGCCCAACAGTCCGGCGATCTCGACGCCGAGTCCGACGCCGTCGTCCAGTATCAAATTGCCGTCACTGAAGCAGCCCACAACGTGGTGCTCCTCCATCTGCTACGCTGCATGGAGCCAATGCTTGCCCAGAACGTTCGTCAGAATTTTGAATTGTTGTATGCCCGTCGGGAGATGCTCCCGCTGGTCAGCAACCATCGCACTCGTGTATTCGAGGCGATAATGGCCGGGGAGCCGGAGCAGGCGCGTGAAGCGTCGCACCGTCACCTGGCTTTCATTGAGGAAATCTTGCTGGACCGCAGCCGTGAACAGAGTCGTAGAGAACGTTCACTGCGCCGCATACAGCAACGAAAGGATTAAGCGCCAGTTTTTTAGAGCGCGGCAACTAAACGCAGAACCTGTCTTATTGTGTTCTTGCCCAAGAATACAATGGGACAGGTTCCAGACAAATCAACGTATTAGATAGATAAGGAATACCCCCATGTCAGAACGTCTCCAAAATGACGTGGATCCGATCGAAACTCGCGACTGGCAACAGGCGATCGAATCGGTCATCCGTGAAGAAGGTGTTGAGCGCGCTCAGTATCTGATTGAACAGATGCTTTCTGAAGCCCGCAAAGGTGGCGTGAAAGTAGCTGCAGGTGCAGGGGCTAATAACTACGTAAACACGATTGCCGTCGAAGACGAACCGGAATACCCGGGCAATCTGGATCTGGAACGCCGCATCCGTTCTGCAATTCGCTGGAACGCCATCATGACCGTTCTGCGCGCGTCCAAAAAAGATCTGGAGCTGGGCGGCCACATGGCTTCCTTCCAGTCTTCTGCAACCGTTTATGAAGTGTGCTTCAACCACTTCTTCCGCGCGCGCACCGAGAAAGACGGCGGCGACCTGGTGTACTTCCAGGGCCACATCTCTCCGGGCGTCTACGCACGTGCGTTCCTGGAAGGTCGTCTGACTGAAGAGCAGATGAACAACTTCCGTCAGGAAGTTCACGGTAAAGGCCTGTCTTCTTATCCGCACCCGAAACTGATGCCAGAATTCTGGCAGTTCCCGACCGTATCCATGGGTCTGGGTCCAATCGGTGCGATCTACCAGGCTAAATTCCTGAAATATCTGGAACACCGTGGTCTGAAAGACACCTCTCAGCAGACCGTTTACGCCTTCCTGGGCGACGGCGAAATGGATGAGCCAGAATCTAAAGGTGCGATCACCATCGCGACCCGTGAGAAGCTGGACAACCTGTGCTTCATCATCAACTGTAACCTGCAGCGTCTGGATGGTCCGGTAACCGGTAACGGCAAGATCATCAACGAACTGGAAGGCATCTTCGCAGGTGCTGGCTGGAACGTGATTAAAGTCATGTGGGGCGGTCGTTGGGATGAGCTGCTGCGTAAAGATACCAGCGGTAAGCTGCTTCAGCTGATGCAGGAAACCGTTGACGGCGACTACCAGACCTTCAAATCTAAAGACGGTGCCTATGTACGTGAGCACTTCTTCGGTAAATACCCTGAGACCGCAGCGCTGGTTGCAGACTGGACTGACGATCAGATCTGGGCCCTGAACCGTGGTGGTCACGATCCGAAGAAAGTCTACGCTGCACTGAAAAAAGCGCAGGAAACCAAAGGCAAAGCAACTGTAATCCTGGCTCATACCGTTAAAGGTTATGGCATGGGTGACACTGCCGAAGGTAAAAACATCGCGCACCAGGTTAAGAAAATGAACATGGACGGCGTGCGTTATATCCGCGACCGTTTCAACGTTCCAGTGACCGACGAGCAGGTTGAAAACCTCTCTTACATCACCTTCCCTGAAGGTTCCGAAGAGCACACCTATCTGCACGCTCAGCGTCAGAAACTGAACGGCTACCTGCCGTCCCGTCAGGTGAACTTCACTGAGAAACTGGAACTGCCAGCGCTGGAAGACTTCTCTCAGCTGCTGGAAGAGCAGAACAAAGAGATCTCCACCACTATCGCCTTCGTGCGTGCCCTGAACGTGATGCTGAAGAACAAGTCGATCAAAGATCGTCTGGTTCCAATCATTGCTGACGAAGCGCGTACCTTCGGTATGGAAGGTCTGTTCCGTCAGATCGGTATCTACAGCCCGAACGGTCAGCAGTACACCCCGCAGGACCGCGAGCAGGTTGCATACTACAAAGAAGACGAGAAAGGTCAGATCCTGCAGGAAGGTATCAACGAGCTGGGTGCAGGCGCATCCTGGCTGGCTGCTGCGACCTCTTACAGCACTAACAACCTGCCGATGATCCCGTTCTACATCTACTACTCCATGTTCGGTTTCCAGCGTATCGGTGACCTGTGCTGGCAGGCTGGCGACCAACAGGCTCGCGGCTTCCTGGTAGGTGGTACTTCCGGTCGTACGACCCTGAACGGTGAAGGTCTGCAGCACGAAGATGGTCACAGCCACATTCAGTCTCTGACTATCCCTAACTGTATCTCTTACGACCCGTCGTACGCGTACGAAGTGGCAGTCATCATGCATGACGGTCTGACCCGTATGTACGGTGAAGCGCAAGAGAACATTTACTACTACATCACCACCCTGAACGAAAACTACCACATGCCGGCCATGCCAGCAGGTGCCGAGGAAGGTATCCGTAAAGGTATCTACAAACTCGAAACCGTTGCAGGTAGCAAAGGTAAAGTTCAGCTGCTGGGCTCCGGCTCTATCCTGCGTCACGTCCGTGAAGCAGCACAGATCCTGGCGAACGACTACGGCGTAGGTTCTGACGTCTACAGCGTAACCTCCTTCACCGAACTGGCACGTGATGGCCAGGATTGTGAGCGCTGGAACATGCTGCACCCAATGGAAACCCCACGCGTTCCGTACATCGCTCAGGTGATGAACGACGCGCCAGCGGTGGCTTCTACTGACTATATGAAACTGTTCGCTGAGCAGGTTCGTACTTACGTACCAGCTGATGACTATCGCGTTCTGGGTACTGACGGCTTCGGTCGTTCTGACAGCCGCGAAAACCTGCGTCACCACTTCGAAGTTGATGCTTCTTACGTGGTTGTAGCAGCACTGGGCGAACTGGCTAAACGTGGCGAAATCGATAAGAAAGTGGTTGCGGATGCAATTACCAAATTCAACATCGATGCAGAAAAAGTTAACCCGCGTCTGGCGTAAGAGGTAAAAGAATAATGGCTATCGAAATCAATGTACCGGACATCGGGGCTGATGAAGTTGAAATCACCGAGATCCTGGTCAAAGTAGGCGACAAAGTTGAAGCTGAACAGTCGCTGATCACCGTAGAAGGCGACAAAGCCTCTATGGAAGTCCCGTCTCCACAGGCTGGCATCGTTAAAGAGATCAAAGTCTCTGTTGGCGATAAAACCGAGACTGGCAAACTGATCATGATTTTCGATTCCGCCGACGGTGCAGCAGCTGCTGCACCTGCGCAGGAAGAGAAGAAAGAAGCCGCTCCGGCCGCCGCTGCTCCAGCAGCTGCCGCGAGCGCGAAAGAAGTCAACGTGCCTGACATCGGCGGTGACGAAGTTGAAGTCACTGAGATCCTGGTGAAAGTAGGCGATACCGTTGCGGCCGAGCAGTCTCTGATCACCGTAGAAGGCGACAAAGCCTCTATGGAAGTCCCGGCGCCGTTCGCGGGTACCGTTAAAGAGATCAAGATCAACACCGGCGACAAAGTGTCTACCGGCTCCCTGATCATGGTCTTCGAAGTGGCAGGCGCAGCGCCTGCTGCTGCCCCGGCTCAGGCTGCTGCCCCGGCTCAGGCTGCTGCTCCGGCACCGGCTGCTGCTCCAGCTGCGGCTGGCGGTGCGAAAGACGTTAACGTACCGGACATCGGCGGTGACGAAGTTGAAGTGACCGAAGTGATGGTGAAAGTGGGCGACAAAGTTGCTGCTGAACAGTCACTGATCACCGTTGAAGGCGACAAAGCTTCTATGGAAGTGCCTGCGCCGTTCGCGGGTACCGTTAAAGAGATCAAAATCAGCACCGGCGACAAAGTGTCTACCGGCTCCCTGATTATGGTCTTCGAAGTGGAAGGCGCTGCGCCTGCTGCGGCTCCGGCTGCCGCTCCGGCACCTGCTGCTGCACCGGCTCAGGCTGCTAAACCTGCGGCACCAGCTGCGAAAGCGGAAGGCAAATCTGAGTTCGCTGAAAATGACGCTTACGTCCACGCGACTCCGCTGATTCGTCGCCTGGCGCGCGAATTTGGTGTGAACCTGGCGAAAGTGAAAGGCACCGGTCGAAAAGGCCGTATCCTGCGCGAAGACGTTCAGGCTTACGTGAAAGACGCTGTTAAGCGTGCTGAAGCAGCTCCTGCTGCTGCCACCGGTGGCGGTATCCCGGGCATGCTGCCATGGCCGAAAGTGGACTTCAGCAAGTTCGGCGAAATCGAAGAAGTGGAACTGGGCCGTATCCAGAAGATCTCTGGTGCGAACCTGAGCCGTAACTGGGTGATGATCCCGCACGTTACCCACTTCGACAAAACTGATATCACCGATCTGGAAGCGTTCCGTAAACAGCAGAACGCCGAAGCTGAGAAGCGTAAACTGGACGTGAAATTCACCCCAGTGGTCTTCATCATGAAAGCCGTTGCTGCGGCGCTTGAGCAGATGCCACGCTTCAACAGCTCCCTGTCCGAAGACGGCCAGAAGCTGACGCTGAAGAAATACATCAACATCGGTGTTGCGGTTGATACGCCAAATGGTCTGGTTGTTCCGGTCTTCAAAGACGTGAACAAGAAGAGCATCACTGAGCTGTCCCGTGAACTGACCGTGATCTCCAAGAAAGCGCGTGATGGTAAGCTGACTGCCGGCGAAATGCAGGGCGGCTGCTTCACTATCTCCAGCATCGGCGGCCTGGGCACCACCCACTTCGCGCCGATCGTGAACGCGCCGGAAGTGGCGATCCTCGGTGTCTCCAAGTCTGCGATGGAGCCGGTGTGGAATGGTAAAGAGTTTATGCCGCGTCTGATGATGCCGATTTCTCTCTCCTTCGACCACCGCGTGATCGACGGTGCTGATGGTGCGCGCTTCATTACCATCATCAACAACACCCTGAGCGACATTCGCCGCCTGGTGATGTAATCGAAGAGCCGGCCTGACGGCCGGCTTTTTTCTGGTAATCTCATGCAGTTCGTGAGTTTATTGGCGAAAGCAAAAATTCGTGAGCCGTTTGTTGTTTCAAAATTGTTAACAATTTTGTAAAATGCGAGCGGATAGAACGACCCGGTGGACGACGGGTATAAATTAAGAGGTCATGATGAGCACAGAAATCAAAACTCAGGTCGTAGTACTTGGGGCAGGCCCGGCAGGTTATTCCGCAGCATTCCGTGCAGCGGATTTAGGTCTGGAAACCGTCATCGTAGAACGTTACAACACCCTCGGTGGTGTTTGTCTGAACGTCGGCTGTATCCCTTCTAAAGCGCTGCTGCACGTAGCCAAAGTTATCGAAGAAGCCAAAGCGCTGGCTGAACACGGTATCGTCTTCGGCGAGCCGAAAACCGATATCGACAAGATTCGTACCTGGAAAGAGAAAGTTATCACTCAGCTGACCGGTGGTCTGGCCGGTATGGCCAAAGGCCGTAAAGTGAAAGTGGTAAACGGTCTGGGTAAATTTACCGGGGCAAACACCCTGGAAGTGGAAGGCGAAAACGGCAAAACCGTGATCAACTTCGACAACGCGATCATCGCGGCGGGCTCCCGTCCGATCGAACTGCCATTCATTCCACATGAAGATCCACGCGTGTGGGACTCCACCGATGCGCTGGAGCTGAAAACCGTTCCTGAACGCCTGCTGGTTATGGGTGGCGGTATCATCGGTCTGGAAATGGGCACCGTATACCATGCGCTGGGTTCACAGATTGACGTGGTTGAAATGTTTGACCAGGTTATCCCGGCTGCTGACAAAGACATCGTTAAAGTCTTCACCAAACGCATCAGCAAGAAGTTCAACCTGATGCTGGAAACCAAAGTGACTGCCGTTGAAGCGAAAGAAGACGGTATTTACGTTTCCATGGAAGGCAAAAAAGCCCCATCCGAGCCACAGCGTTACGACGCCGTGCTGGTGGCTATCGGCCGTGTGCCGAACGGTAAAAACCTGGATGCAGGCGCAGCGGGCGTGGAAGTTGACGACCGTGGCTTCATCCGCGTTGACAAGCAGCTGCGCACCAACGTGCCGCACATCTTTGCTATCGGCGATATCGTCGGTCAGCCAATGCTGGCGCACAAAGGTGTTCACGAAGGCCACGTTGCCGCAGAAGTTATTGCCGGCATGAAGCACTACTTCGATCCGAAAGTGATCCCATCTATCGCTTACACCGAGCCAGAAGTTGCCTGGGTGGGTCTGACCGAGAAAGAAGCGAAAGAGAAAGGCATCAGCTACGAAACCGCCACCTTCCCGTGGGCTGCTTCTGGCCGTGCTATCGCTTCCGACTGCGCAGACGGTATGACCAAACTGATCTTCGACAAAGAGACTCACCGTGTGATCGGTGGTGCGATTGTCGGCACCAACGGCGGCGAGCTGCTGGGTGAGATCGGTCTGGCGATCGAAATGGGCTGTGACGCTGAAGACATCGCGCTGACCATCCACGCTCACCCGACTCTGCACGAGTCTGTTGGCCTGGCGGCAGAAGTGTTCGAAGGCAGCATCACCGACCTGCCAAACGCGAAAGCGAAGAAAAAGTAATTTTCTTCCGGCATGAAAAAAGCGGCTCTCGAGCCGCTTTTTTTTATCCTGCAAAAACCTACTGCGCCACCAGTTGCCAGCCATCGTCCGGGTTAAAGGTCGGCATCGCTTTCGCTTCCTCCGCTGACTTCTCGCCCAGATTGGCCTGCCACACCCGATCGTCGCCGTTAATCATAAAGCTCATCACTCCGGTCTCGCCGTAGCTCACCGGCCAGGCGAGCATCGCAAAGCCTGATTTGCTGTCCGGCAGGATGCGGAAATGGTAGCCGTGATACCCCTGACCCGGCTCTTTCGGGCTGAAAGCCGGGCCGAGCGGGCTGGGCGTTTCACCGGGTTTCACCGGCCAGTAGAGCCCGTCTTTTTTACCCTCGCTGCTGACAATTTTCTGCGCATACTGGGTGGTGAGGGCGTAATAGCTCTCCTGTGCATCCACGTAAGCGTGCAGTGCCTCGATGGCGGCCAGCTCGTTGCGGCCCACTTCGCGGTTGAGGATCTCCTCTTTGGCTTCCTGCATATCGAACTGCCAGCCCTCGGCGCGTTTCACCACCGGGATTGGCAGCTGCCAGTGGTACTCGCCCACGGTGAGCCAGGCCATGTCGCCGTCGATCACCATGTGATGGTTCACCTGCCAGTCGCGCTTAAAGCGATCCACCGCTTCCGGGTCAACGCCATCGGACGGTAAAAAGGTGCGCCAGTCCTCGCCGAGCAGGTTGCCGAGCTCTTTGTCGTTCTGCTCGTTAATCGCCTTCGCCAGCGCATCGGTTGCCTGTTCGGGCGTGCTGAAATGCTGTTGGGCAAAGACGCCGGTCGATACCATGAACAGCATCATTGCGCTAAGTAATTTACTTTTCATTGTCGTCTCCCTTAACGATGACGTAGTTCACGGTGTTCACCGCCGCCCCGGCGTTCAGACATCTGGGCTCTGCCGCCGCTGCGCTGTTCCAGATTGCGGGCCGACTGCTGACGGCTCTGCATCCCACGCTGCTGCTGCGCCTGCCAGTTGGCCGAGCGGCTGTCGTTGCCGCTGAGGGCGTTGGCCCGCTGGTGCGTCTGCGTTGCCCGCTGCCGTGTCTGCTCGCTACGCTGTTGCGGCTGCGTCTTGCGGGCGGTCTCCTGACGTGCCGCAAGACGCTGGGTATTGCTTTCGCGTTTTGCGGTATGCGGGCGATCGCTGTCGTATCCCCGGTAGTTATCGCGCCGGGAGATTTGATTCAGCTGCTGGTTTGCCGCCTGACGCTGCCCGTCACGGGTGGCCGGACGCGCCGTCTGGGACAGATTTTTGCCCGTTGAACGCTCCATCTGGGTCATTGCCGCCTGGCGCTGGGCGTCGCGATTAACCGTACTTTGCGGCGTTGTGGCCCTGACGCTGGTATTGGCGGTCCGGCGCACGGCGGTGTTGTTCTGCGGATAGCGGTTATTCAGCTGGCTGGTGGCGTAGGGCACGCCGCCGCGATAGGCCGGGTTGTGCTGCCAGCCGCGGTTGGCATCCAGTCGCTCGCCACTGATTTTATTGAAGTTATCCACGTTGATGTTGATGTTGTTATCGCCATTACGCGAATAGCCACCGTGGTGATCGCCCCCATGACGGTCGTGATCCCAGTCATCATCGTCATCCCAGTCGATATTGCTGAAGATGGCGTAGGTCGTGGCGACCCCGAGGCTGAAGCCCAGCCCT
This sequence comes from Leclercia adecarboxylata, assembly GCF_006874705.1. Lineage (NCBI taxonomy): Bacteria > Pseudomonadati > Pseudomonadota > Gammaproteobacteria > Enterobacterales > Enterobacteriaceae > Leclercia > Leclercia adecarboxylata. The sequence continues at coordinate 2,658,160 of NZ_CP035382.1, forward strand.
TTGACCAGGCTGTCGGTGAACTGCTCCCCCGGAGGCGGCGGCAGATAGACCGGTGGGTAGCTGGTGTTCGGCCAGGTGCCGTAAACTGTGCTGGGGTTGTAGGTCGGGACGTACACTACCTGCGGATCGGCGGATTCAATCTTGATGACCGTCGGGGCAGGGGATGATGTCGACGTTGAGGTTGAGGTCGAAGCAGAGGCTTTTGGTGGTTCGGTTTTCGCCACCGTCGTCACCGTCTGCTGCGGCGTGGACTGCAGCGCGCCGGTCTGCTGCGCCAGCAGGCGTAAGCGCTGAACGGAGTCCATCACATCCTTCGGCTGGGCGAGAAACGCGTCGCCGAGATTCTGCACCCAGGGCGGATTTTCCCCCATCAGCGACATCAGCTGCGGGAAGGCGACCAGCGATTTCACGCTCGGATCCCAGGGCTGCCCCGCCACGGCCTGCACCGCCGCATCCCCCTGCATGCGGGGATTATCCCGCGACCACTGGGCCGCCTGGATCACGTTCGCCGGATAGGTGGCGGCCATCAACACTTGCGACAGTAGTGCGTCCGGGTAGAGGGCAACCGGGGCAACCCACTGATCGATTTGCGCTGCGGTGTAGGCCACCGGCACCTGAGGTACAGCCGCCGGGGCGGTTTGCGCTGTCGGCGCGGGCTGTACGGGTGGCGGTGGCTGAGTGAGGGTATCCGGTGCGCGGCTATTAACGTAGACGACGCCTGAGGCGGCTAACAGTCCGGCGCTACACAGGAGAGCAAGCAGATGTGGCTTAAGGGGCAACTTCATAATAAGACTCCGACGAGAGCGAGGCCGTAAGGCGTTTACGTTGCCGCGAGTATATGCACCCGGGTATTACTTTTTTGACTTAAACTGGGAACCGTGCCGACCGGCCGGAGAAAGAGTGTGAGCATTTATTACACAGATTATATCCGATGACGCAGAATCCGTTGGGGTTTCAAAAGACACTCGCAAGCTGCTTTTTTGCGGAGAAAATTCTTCCCGCCACGCCGCTATACCATGCTTAACGATTCAGCAAACAATTTAATGTTGCTTTTTTGTAAACGGATTAACACTGTGTGAAAATCCTGCTATGCTGCCCGACGCGGTATCGGGCATTTACCCTACAAACTGCTGTCTCACAGGAGCGTGAAGAGAACGCCGGCCGCATATGACAATGAGAGCGAGGAGAACCGTCGTGCTAGAAGAATACCGTAAGCACGTAGCAGAACGTGCCGCCGAGGGGATTGTACCGAAACCCTTAGATGCTACCCAGATGGCTGGGCTCGTCGAGCTGCTGAAGAATCCGCCACAAGGCGAAGAAGAATTCCTGTTAGATCTGTTGATCAACCGTGTACCGCCAGGCGTCGATGAAGCCGCCTACGTCAAAGCCGGTTTCCTTGCTGCGATTGCCAAAGGCGACGCAACCTCCCCACTGGTTACCCCTGAAAAAGCGATTGAACTGCTCGGCACCATGCAGGGTGGTTATAACATTCATCCGCTGATTGATGCGCTGGACAGCGATACGCTGGCGCCGATTGCCGCCAAAGCCCTGTCCCATACGCTGCTGATGTTCGATAACTTCTATGACGTCGAAGAGAAAGCGAAAGCGGGCAATACCTACGCGAAGCAGGTCATGCAGTCCTGGGCTGACGCTGAATGGTTCCTGAGCCGCCCTGCGCTGGCGGAAAAAATGACCGTCACCGTCTTCAAGGTGACCGGCGAAACCAACACCGATGACCTCTCTCCGGCGCCGGATGCCTGGTCACGCCCGGATATCCCACTGCACGCCCTGGCGATGCTGAAAAACGCCCGTGAAGGCATTGAGCCGGATCAGCCGGGTGCCGTAGGCCCGATCAAGCAGATCGAAGCGCTGCAGCAGAAAGGTTTCCCGCTGGCCTACGTCGGTGACGTCGTCGGTACCGGTTCTTCCCGTAAATCCGCGACCAACTCCGTGCTGTGGTTTATGGGCGATGACATCCCTCACGTGCCGAACAAGCGCGGCGGCGGTCTGTGCCTCGGCGGCAAAATTGCCCCTATCTTCTTCAACACCATGGAAGATGCTGGCGCACTGCCAATCGAAGTTGACGTGAATAACCTGAACATGGGCGACGTGATTGACGTGTACCCGTTCAAAGGCGAAGTGCGCAACCACGAAACCAACGAACTGCTGGCAAGCTTTGAGCTGAAAACCGACGTGCTGATCGACGAAGTGCGTGCCGGTGGCCGTATCCCGCTGATCATCGGTCGCGGCCTGACCACCAAGGCGCGTGAAGCGCTGGGTCTGCCGCACAGCGACGTATTCCGTCAGGCGAAAGACGTTGCGGAAAGCAACCGTGGTTACTCTCTGGCGCAAAAAATGGTGGGTCGCGCATGCGGCGTAGCCGGTATCCGTCCGGGTGCTTACTGCGAGCCGAAGATGACCTCCGTGGGCTCTCAGGACACCACCGGTCCAATGACCCGTGACGAACTGAAAGACCTGGCGTGCCTGGGCTTCTCGTCTGACCTGGTGATGCAGTCCTTCTGCCACACCGCGGCCTATCCGAAGCCGGTTGACGTTACCACGCACCACACGCTGCCGGACTTCATTATGAACCGCGGCGGTGTCTCTCTGCGTCCGGGCGACGGCGTGATCCACTCCTGGCTGAACCGCATGCTGCTGCCGGATACCGTCGGTACCGGTGGTGACTCCCACACCCGTTTCCCGATTGGGATCTCCTTCCCGGCGGGCTCTGGTCTGGTGGCCTTTGCCGCTGCAACCGGCGTGATGCCGCTGGACATGCCGGAATCGGTACTGGTGCGCTTCAAAGGTAAAATGCAGCCGGGTATCACCCTGCGCGACCTGGTTCATGCCATCCCGCTGTATGCCATCAAACAGGGCCTGCTGACCGTTGAGAAGAAAGGTAAGAAAAACATCTTCTCTGGCCGCATCCTCGAGATCGAAGGTCTGCCGGATCTGAAAGTGGAGCAGGCGTTCGAACTGACCGATGCCTCCGCTGAGCGTTCCGCTGCGGGCTGTACCATCAAGCTGAACCAGGCGCCAATCGAAGAGTACCTGACCTCCAACATCGTGCTGCTGAAGTGGATGATCGCTGAAGGCTACGGCGACCGTCGTACCCTGGAGCGTCGTATTCAGGGCATGGAAAAATGGCTGGCGGATCCACAGCTGCTGGAAGCCGATGCTGACGCAGAATACGCGGCGGTTATCGACATCGATCTGGCCGACATCAAAGAGCCAATCCTGTGTGCACCAAACGATCCAGACGACGCGCGTCTGCTCTCTGACGTCCAGGGCGATAAGATCGACGAAGTGTTCATCGGTTCCTGTATGACCAACATCGGTCACTTCCGTGCTGCCGGTAAACTGCTGGATACCCACAAAGGCCAGCTGCCGACCCGTCTATGGGTGGCACCGCCAACCCGTATGGACGCGGCGCAGCTGACCGAAGAGGGCTACTACAGCGTGTTCGGTAAGAGCGGGGCGCGTATCGAAATCCCTGGCTGTTCCCTGTGTATGGGCAACCAGGCGCGCGTGGCTGACGGTGCGACTGTAGTTTCCACCTCAACCCGTAACTTCCCGAACCGTTTAGGTACCGGTGCAAACGTCTACCTGGCCTCTGCGGAGCTGGCGGCAGTTGCGGCGCTGATTGGCAAGCTGCCAACGCCGGAAGAGTACCAGACCTTTGTGGCGCAGGTTGATAAGACTGCGGTAGATACCTATCGCTATCTGAACTTCGATCAGCTCTCTCAGTACACCGAGAAGGCTGACGGGGTGATCTTCCAGACAGCAGTATAATCACCGCACCCGTCTGAATGCCCGGTGGCGCTACGCTTACCGGGCCTACAAGACCCATCGCAACCGCGGTGGGTTTTTTATTTTCATTCCTTCCACGCGTTCCGCTTTTTTTCTTCCCCTGTGCTGCGATAATTACTTCAAGGGCTTTGCAGAGGAAAATACTATGGATTACGAATTTCTGCGTGATATCACCGGGGTGGTGAAAGTGCGTATGTCGATGGGCCACGAGGTGGTCGGTCACTGGTTCAATGAGGAAGTGAAAGAGAACCTGAGCCTGCTCGATGAAGTGGAACAGGCTGCGCGCGCGATTAAAGGCAGTGAACGATCCTGGCAACGCACCGGGCATGAATACACGCTGTGGATGGATGGCGAAGAGGTGATGGTGCGCGCCAACCAGCTGGAGTTTTCCGGTGACGAGATGGAAGAGGGGATGAACTACTACGATGAAGAGAGCCTGTCGCTATGCGGCGTGGAGGACTTTCTTCAGGTGGTGGCGGCCTACCGCGATTTCATGAAACAGAAGTAATATCCGGAGCCTCCCTGCTCCGGACGCATCTTATACGGTCGTAATGTTGCGGCCGTAGTAAATTTCGCGCATCTCTTTCCACAGCAGATCGGTAATGACCTTGCGCTCGTCTTCGCTTAAATCTTCCGGTTTTGTGTGGAACATATAGTGCTTAAGGTCGAACTCCTTCAGCAGCATTTTGGTATGGAAGATATTTTCCTGATAGACGTTCACATCCACCATGTCATACAGCGATTTCATGTCCTCAGACATGAAGTTCTGAATCGAGTTAATTTCATGATCGATAAAGTGCTTCATGCCGTTGATATCACGGGTAAAGCCGCGCACGCGGTAATCAATGGTTACGATGTCGGACTCAAGTTGATGAATTAAGTAATTCAGCGCGTTGAGGGGCGAAATCACACCGCAGGTCGACACTTCAATATCGGCACGGAAAGTACATAGCCCGCCTTCCGGGTGACTCTCCGGATAAGTGTGCACGCAGATATGGCTCTTATCGAGATGGGCCACCACCGCTTCCGGCAGCGGGCCAGGGTGCTCGGTGTTATCGATAAGCGTGGGGTCAACCGGCTCTTCGCTGACCAGAATAGTGACGCTGGCACCCTGGGGCTCATAATCCTGACGGGCGATGTTCAGGATATTGGCGCCGATAATAGAGCAGGTTTCTGACAGGATCTCGGTCAGTCGGTTGGCGTTATAGAGTTCATCGATATAGGCGATATAACCATCGCGCTCTTCCGCCGTTTTCACATAGCAGATATCGTAAATACAAAAACTCAGGCTTTTGGTCAGGTTGTTAAAGCCATGCAGTTTCAGCTTTTTCAATTCATTCACCCCCTCAGAGCGTCTTGCAAATATTGCGGCAAAGCAAAGGCTGCGGTATGGACGGCCGGGTTGTAATAACGGCAGGTCAGATTGGCGTGCTGGAAGCGCGCCTGAATAATGCCGGTAGAGAGATGACGCAGGGCTTCATTATCCGTCGCCCAGGCAAAGGTCATCACGCCGCCGTAGTAGGTCGGGATCGCCGCCTGATAGAAGCTCACGTCGGTAAAGTAATGGCTCAGCTTACGGTGGCTGTCGAGGGCCTCATCCTGCTGCAGGAAGCAGACGCCGTTCTGGGCGACAAAGACGCCGCCGGGGTTCAGGCAGCGTTTGCAGCCCTCATAGAACGCAGAGGTAAACAGGCTCTCACCCGGCCCAATCGGATCGGTGCAGTCGGAGATGATCACATCGAAGGTCTGCGTCGTCTGGTTAACAAAATTAACGCCGTCGTCGATCACCAACTGGAAGCGCGGATCGTCGTAGCTTCCGGCATTGTGATTGGGCAGATACTGGCGGCAGAAGGAGACCACCCCGGCGTCGATCTCTACCATGGTGATGCTTTCAATCGTTTTGTGGCGGGACACTTCACGCAGCATAGCGCCGTCGCCGCCGCCGATGATCAGCACATGTTTCGCATTGCCGTGGGCCAGCAATGGTACATGGGTCATCATCTCGTGATAAATGAATTCATCACGCTCGGTGGTTTGCACCACACCATCGAGCGCCATCACCCGGCCAAAGGCCGCGTTTTCGAAAATGATCAGATCCTGATGATCGGTTTTCTCGTGATAGAGCACGTTATCAATGGCAAAGTACTGTCCAAACTGGTCATGCAGCGTTTCGTGCCACAATGTCTTTTCGGCCATGGGATGATACCTCCTTTGTTAACACCCGGTTAAAACGGGCGAAACATCATAGCTAACAATGACCGTAGTTGCACGGTCATCAATTCAGCAAAAGGGCATCGGGAGGGGAGTTACTTAACGTAGGCGAGCAGGCTCAGCGAGTCGCGAGCCAGGGCTTTACATTTTTTTGCCGTGGGAATGCCGATGCCGCTGAGATCGCGGTAGCTGTCTTCACCGAGGGTTTTCATATCGAAACTGTCGTAGTTGCTCAGATCCCACTGGTTCTGCTGAGCAAAGAAGACCAGCGCGCGACGAATCTGACCGTTAGGTAAATTCTGGTAGCCACAGTCGTTTTTCAGAAATACAAACACCGCCGTTAAATCCGCCATGTCTTCGGCTTCATTTTCACTCAGCGCATAGCTGTTTGCGCAACTTATCATCAGGGTGCTGAACAGGATTGTTCGGAAAAACGTCTTCATTGCTTCTACCAATACGTCACGGAAATTCAACGTTAGCACACTTCCCGCCGGTGCGACGATCTTTATTATTTCCGCTTTTCTTGACCTTCCGGCAAGGGGAGGGTTTATGCTCATGGCATCGCCTGCTGCGAATAAGGAGATGAACATGCAACGCCGTGATTTTTTAAAATATTCTGCCGCACTGGGTGTCGCCAGTGCGTTACCGCTGTGGAGCCGAGCTGCTTTTGCCGCTGAGCATCCCGTTCTGCCAATCCCCAATTTACTCACCCCCGATGCGCGTAATCAGGTGAAGCTGGTGGTGCAGGCGGGCAAAACGACCTTCGGACCGCACAACGCCACCACCTGGGGCTACAACGGCAATCTGCTGGGCCCGGCCATTCAGCTACGCAAGGGAAAAGCGTTAACCGTTAATATTCACAACACCCTTAATGAAGAGACCACCGTCCACTGGCATGGTCTGGAAGTGCCGGGCGAGGTGGACGGGGGCCCGCACGGCATCATCAAACCCGGCGGCCAGAGAACGGTGACCTTCACCCCGGAGCAGCGGGCGGCGACCTGCTGGTTCCATCCTCATCAGCACGGAAAAACCGGGCATCAGGTGGCGATGGGGCTCGCCGGGCTGGTGCTGATTGAGGATGACGAAAGCCGCCTGCTGCGCCTGCCAAAGCAGTGGGGCATCGACGATGTGCCGGTGATCGTCCAGGACAAAAAGTTCGCCGCTGACGGGCAGATTGACTATCAGCTGGATGTGATGAGCGCCGCGGTGGGCTGGTTTGGCGATACGCTGCTGACCAACGGCGCGATCTACCCGCAGCACAATGCCCCGAAAGGCTGGCTACGCCTGCGCCTGCTCAACGGCTGTAATGCGCGCTCGCTTAACTTTGCCGCCAGCGATAAACGCCCGCTGTACGTAGTCGCCAGCGACGGAGGGCTACTGGCTGAGCCGGTGAAAGTGACCGAGCTGCCGATGCTGATGGGCGAGCGTTTTGAGGTGCTGGTGGATATCAGCGACGGTAAGGCGTTTGACCTGATGACCCTGCCGGTCAGCCAGATGGGAATGGCGGTGGCGCCGTTCGATAAGCCGCAGCCGGTGCTGCGCATTCAGCCGCTGCTGGTGACGGCTTCCGGCGAGTTGCCGGATACGTTGACCAGCATGCCGGCTCTGCCGTCGCTGGAGGGGCTGACTGAGCGAAAACTGCAGCTGTCGATGGATCCGATGCTCGACATGATGGGCATGCAGGCCTTAATGAAGAAGTACGGCCATCAGGCCATGGCGGGGATGGATCACGGCCAGATGGATCATGGCAACATGGGCGGGATGGATCACAGCATGCATGGGTTCGACTTCCGTAACGGCAACCGAATTAACGGCAAAGCCTTCGATATGCACACGCCGCAGTTCGCGGCCGCGAAAGGGCGGTATGAGCGTTGGACGATCTCCGGGGAAGGGGACATGATGCTGCATCCGTTCCATATTCACGGCACCCAGTTCCGCATCCTGACGGAAAACGGTAAAGCGCCTGCGATGCATCGCGCGGGCTGGAAGGATACGGTGCGCGTTGAGGGCGGGGTGAGCGAGGTATTAGTGAAGTTCGATCATGACGCGCCGAAAGAGTATGCCTATATGGCGCACTGCCATCTGTTAGAGCATGAAGATACGGGGATGATGCTCGGATTTACGGTGTAAAAAAGCCGGGTGGCGGCTACGCCTTACCCGGCCTACAGTTCTAAAAACGGCAACTTTCGTTGCCGTTTTGCTTTTACTTCTCGTCAGGCAACGCGTAGGCAACAATATAGTCGCCCATCTTCGTCCCAAATGAACCGTGACCACCTGCGGAGATCACCACAAACTGCTTACCATTGGCCTCATAGGTCATTGGCGTGGCTTGTCCACCGGCTGGCAGGCGACCCTGCCACAGTTTCTCACCGTTGCTCATGTTGTACGCGCGCAGGTAGTTATCGGCAGTTGCACCAATAAACAGCACGTTACCGGCGGTGGAGATTGGGCCACCCAGCATTGGCATACCCATATTGAACGGCACCGGGATCGGCATCGGGAACGGCATGCTGTCCTGTGGCGTACCAATACGTTTTTTCCATACGACCTGATTGGTTTTCAGATCCAGCGCGGAGATATAACCCCAGGCAGGCTGTTTACACGGCAGGCCAAACGGAGAGAGGAACGGGTTCAGCGTCACGCCGTACGGCACGCCGTACTGCGGCTGAATACCGGATTCGGTACCGGTACCCTGCGCGTCTTTCGGCTGCTCCATTGGGTTGCCCGGACCGCGTGGGATCAGCTTCGAGACAAACGGCAGCGCCATCGGGTTGGCAATCGCCACCTGACGGTTCGGATCCACGGAGATACCGCCCCATTCGAACATCCCCAGGTTACCCGGGAAGACCAGCGTGCCCTGCTCGGACGGTGGTGTGAAGATGCCTTCATAGCGCATCTGGTGGAACATCACGCGACACACCAGCTGGTCAAACATCGTGGCGCCCCACATGTCTGCCCCACTGAGGTCTTTCTTCGGACGGAAGCTCAGATCCGAGAACGGCTGGGTTTTGGTAACGTAGTCGCCTTTCGCTGCGCCCTGCGGAACCGGTTTTTCCGGCGCCGGCACGACCAATTGGCCGTTACGACGATCCAGCACGAAGATATTGCCGGTTTTCGCCGGGGCGTAGATCACCGGTACGGTCTGGCCGTTAACGTTGATGTCCGCCAGCGTCGGCTGGGACGGCATATCCATATCCCACAGATCGTGATGAACGGTCTGATAGCTCCACGCCAGTTTACCGGTGGTTGCGTTCAGCGCCAGGACAGAGCTGGCATAACGTTCCTGTTCCGGCGTACGGTTACCACCCCAGATATCCGGTGTGGTCACGCCCATCGGCAGGTAGACCAGGTCCAGCTTCGCGTCATAGGCCGCTGGTGCCCAGGAGTTCGGCGAGTTGAAGGTAAAGGTGTGTTCATCCGACGGGATGGCGTTTGGATCTTTCGCACCCGGATCAAAGGCCCACAGCAGTTTACCGGTGTTGACGTCAAAACCGCGGATAACGCCGGAGGTTTCGCGCACGGAGAAGTTATCCGTTACCGAACCGGCAATCACGATGGTTCTGTCAGTGATGATTGGCGGCGAGGTTGGCTCATACAGACCCGGAGTCTGATCCGGCATGTTGGTCTGCAGATTCAGCACGCCTTTGTTGGCAAAGGTTTCACACAGCTTGCCGGTTTCGGCGTTAATGGCAAACAGACGACCGTCGTTGACCGGCAGCATAATGCGGCGCGGACAGTCGGCGATCACTTCCGGACTGGCGTTATCAGCGCGTGCTTCGTGGTAAGAGACACCACGGCAGGTCACGTGCTGGAACGAGTTATTGGTCTTCAGCTGCGGATCGAAGTGCCACTTCTCTTTACCGGTGGCGGCATCCAGCGCGAACAGACGCTGGTGAGCGGTACAGAGGTAAAGCATATTGCCCACTTTAATCGGCGTCACTTCGTTGGTCAGTTCGCCCGGATCGTTGGGTTGCTTCAGGTCGCCGGTACGGAATACCCAGGCCTCTTTCAGATTGTGCACGTTATCGGCATTGATCTGCTTCAGCGGGGAGTAGCGTTGGCCTTCCTGATTACGACCATAGGCAGGCCAGTCGGCATCTGCCACTTCGGAAATCGGTGCGGCAGGGGTGGCGTCGGCATTCAGCGTGCCTTTCACCTCCTGCGGATCGTTAAAGCCAGCCCAGGTCAGAATCCCGCCGCTGATCAGCAGCGCCACGACCAGCGCGGTAACGGCACCGCCGGAGCGCACGAACAGGCGACGCCAGACGAAGGGCAGGATCAGCCAGATACCGAAGAAGACCAGGATATCGCTGCGCGGGGTCAGAGCCCAGAAGTCAAAGCCGACCTCCCAGACGCCCCAGATCATCGTGGCAAGCAGTAAGGCGGCATAAAGCCACAGTGCTGATTGTTTACTGCGCCATAACATCAGGGCGACACCTAACATGACTACGCCAGCAATGGGGTAGTACCAGGAACCACCAATGGCTACCAGCCAGACTCCACCTATTAACAGGTAGAGCCCGCACAGGGCTGCGAACAGCGCTGTTAGCTTCACGAGTAACCGTGAATGTTGAACTTTTGTTTCCGCCATAAAAAGTACTCTTTAAGTTTGTTAATTTTTTGATAGCAATTAAGTATAGGACTTAACAAGTGTGATCGGAATCACAAATCTGGCTTTTATGAACAGATGCGCCAGGAGGATCTATTTGCTGGTATACTTCAGGGCTTATGTAGCGATGCCGGACGTGAAGCCATCGGCATTGAGAAATTCGTTATAAAAACATACGGTTAGTAAAATGAAACATACTGTTGAAGTGATGATCCCGGAAGCGGAGATCAAAGCGCGTATCGCCGAACTCGGTCGTCAGATCACCGAACACTATAAAGACAGCGGCAGCGAGATGGTGCTGGTGGGTCTGTTACGCGGTTCCTTCATGTTTATGGCCGATCTCTGCCGCGAAGTGCAGGTCTCCCATGAAGTCGATTTTATGACCGCCTCCAGCTATGGCAGCGGTATGTCGACCACTCGTGATGTGAAAATTCTCAAAGACCTGGATGAAGACATTCGCGGCAAAGATGTTCTGATTGTTGAAGACATCATCGACTCCGGTAACACCCTGTCGAAGGTGCGCGAAATTCTCAGCCTGCGTGGACCAAAATCGCTGGCGATCTGTACCCTGCTGGACAAACCGACCCGCCGTGAAGTTCAGGTTCCCGTGGAGTATGTCGGTTTCTCAATTCCGGACGAATTCGTGGTGGGCTACGGCATTGACTATGCTCAGCGCTATCGTCATCTGCCGTATGTCGGCAAAGTGGTGCTGCTGGACGAGTAAAGTAAGGTGGGTATTGCCCGGTGGCGCTACGCTTACCGGGCCTACGGACCGCGCTTTTGTAGGCCGGGTAAGGCGACGCCGCCACCCGGCTTTTTTACAGGCTTATTTGTGATTTTCGTGCTTCTGGGTCAGGTTTGAGACGCCCCGACGGTAGCGCTGCTCCAGGGTTTCCCGGTTGGTGGCGGTCACTTCCAGATCGCGCAGCAGGCCGTCGTGAATGCCATACGCCCAGCCGTGGATCGTCACTTTCTGCCCGCGTTTCCAGGCCGACTGCATAATGGTGGAGTGACCGAGGTTGTACACCTGCTCCATCACGTTCAGTTCACAGAGGGTATCCAGGCGACGCTCCTGCGGCATTTGCCCCAGCAGTGAGCTATGTTTGAACCAGATATCACGAATGTGCAGCAGCCAGTTGTCGATCAGACCCAGTTCCGTGTTCTCGACCGCCGCCTGAACGCCGCCGCAGCCGTAGTGACCGCAAATAATGATGTGTTCCACTTCCAGCACGTCGACCGCATACTGCACTACGGACAGGCAGTTCAGGTCGGTGTGGATCACCAGGTTCGCGACGTTACGGTGAACAAAGAGTTCGCCCGGTTCGAGGCCAGTCAGACGTTCAGCGGGAACGCGGCTGTCGGAGCATCCAATCCAGAGAAAGCGTGGTTTCTGCGCCTGAGACAGTTTCTCAAAAAATCCGGAATCTTCCTCCAGCAGCATCTTTGACCATAGTGCGTTATTGCTGATGAGTGTATCTATGTCATTCATGGAGATAAACGGCCTGTAACCGGGTTAATGCGTTGCGCTAATATAGGGCAACTCGATTTTTTTTAAAACAACACTTCGCGTGTCAGCACTATAGGTAACTCTATTTCATGACCATTGCACTGGAGCTCGAGCAGCTTAAAAAAACCTATCCGGGTGGTGTCCAGGCACTGCGCGGCATAGATCTTAAAGTCGAAGCCGGTGATTTTTATGCGCTTCTGGGGCCCAACGGGGCAGGTAAGTCCACCACCATCGGGATTATCAGCTCGCTGGTGAATAAATCCTCCGGCCATGTAAAAGTCTTCGGCTACGACCTGGAAAAGGACGTGGTGAACGCCAAACGCCAGCTGGGGCTGGTGCCGCAGGAGTTTAACTTCAACCCGTTTGAGACCGTGCAGCAGATTGTGGTCAACCAGGCGGGCTACTACGGCGTGGAGCGTAAAGAGGCGGTTGAGCGCAGCGAAAAATATCTTAAGCAGCTCGATCTGTGGGAAAAACGCAACGAACGTGCGCGGATGTTGTCCGGCGGGATGAAGCGTCGTTTGATGATTGCCCGGGCGTTAATGCACGAACCAAAACTGCTGATTCTGGATGAACCCACCGCCGGGGTGGATATCGAACTTCGCCGCTCGATGTGGGGCTTTTTGAAGGATTTAAACGACAAAGGCACCACCATTATTCTGACCACTCACTATCTGGAAGAGGCGGAGATGCTGTGCCGTAATATCGGCATCATTCAGCACGGCGAGCTGGTGGAGAACACCTCAATGAAGAGCCTGCTCTCCAAGCTGAAATCCGAAACCTTCATCCTCGATCTGGCGGCGAAAAGCGCGCTGCCGAAGCTGGAAGGTTATCAGTACCGTCTGGTGGATACCTCAACGCTGGAAGTGGAAGTCCTGCGCGAGCAGGGGATCAACAGCGTCTTCAGCCAGCTGAGCCAGCAGGGGATTCAGGTATTAAGTATGCGTAATAAAGCAAACCGACTGGAAGAGCTGTTCGTCTCCCTGGTCCATGAGAAACAAGGAGATCGCGCATGATGCAGCTTTACTGGGTGGCGCTGAAAAGTATCTGGGCCAAAGAGATCAACCGCTTCATGCGCATCTGGATCCAGACCCTGGTGCCGCCGGTGATCACCATGACCCTCTACTTTATTATCTTCGGCAACCTGATTGGCTCGCGGATCGGTGAGATGCACGGCTTCACCTATATGCAGTTTATCGTGCCTGGCCTGATTATGATGGCGGTGATCACCAACGCCTATGCCAACGTGGCGTCGTCGTTCTTCAGCGCCAAGTTCCAGCGCAACATTGAAGAGCTGCTGGTGGCCCCGGTGCCCACCCACGTTATCATTGCCGGCTACGTCGGCGGTGGCGTGGCGCGCGGCCTGTGCGTCGGCGTGCTGGTAACGGCCATTTCTCTGTTCTTCGTGCCGTTCCAGGTGCACTCCTGGCTGTTTGTCGGCCTGACGCTGCTGCTGACGGCGGTCCTGTTCTCGCTGGCCGGTCTGCTGAATGCGGTATTCGCCAAAACCTTTGACGATATCAGCCTGATCCCGACCTTCGTTCTGACGCCGCTGACCTACCTCGGCGGGGTGTTCTACTCCCTGACGCTGCTGCCGCCGTTCTGGCAGGGGCTGTCACACCTGAACCCGATCGTCTATATGATCAGCGGCTTCCGCTTTGGCTTCCTCGGCATTTCCGACGTGCCGCTGGCAACCACCGTCGGCGTGCTGGTGATCTTCATCGTTGCCTTCTACCTGCTGTGCTGGAACCTCATCCAGCGCGGACGCGGACTGCGCAGCTGATCCTCAGGCCCGGCGGCGTCCTGCTGCCGGGCCGGTTTATTGACCACCATCACCCCCTCATTCCCCTATCCCCGCTAGACTACCCCTTTCTGAGGAGAGGTGACGATGCTGGGTTGGGTGATCACGTGCCATGATGAACATGCGCAGGAGATGGCGGAGAAGCTCGCCGTCCGGTTTGGGCCGCTGGTGCAGTGCCAGGTGGTTAATTTCTGGCGCGGATTAAGCGTCAATATGCTCAGCCGCATGCTGTGCGATGCCCAGCATCATGTCGACAGCGGAGACGGGGTAATCTTTCTGACCGACATCTCCAGCGCGGCGCCCTATCGTGCGGCGGCACTGCTTAGCCACAAGCACGACAACTGCGAGGTGATCTCCGGCATCAGCTATCCATTGCTGGAGATGATGTATCCTCTGCGGGAGATGACCGACAGCATCGGCTTTCGCGACACCATCGTTGCCCGTGGCGCGCCGCAGGTCAGCAGCCTGTGGCATCAGCAGCAGAAAAACCCGCCCTTTGTCCTGCTCCATAGCCCGGAGAAATATTAAGCATTGGTATTGCTGGCGCTTTTGTTACAATGGCGTCCGTTTTTCGTACTGAATAAATCCCTATGCTCTCGCGTATTTTTTTCCTGCTTCTGCTGCTGGTCTCCGGCGGCGTGTCTGCCAGTCTGCTCAGCCAGCAAGGGCTCCCGCCTCGCTATATGCAAACCACCGAAGATGCCGCCATCTGGGCGCAGGTGGGTAACAAAGTCGTGACCGTCGGCAACGTGCGCGCCGGGCAGATTATTGCAGTGGTGCCCACCGCGGCGGATTACTATGAGTTTCGCTTTGGCTTTGGCACCGGCTTTATCGACAAAGAGCATCTGGGCGAGGTGCAGGGAAAGCAGCGCGTGGAGGACAGCCTCGGCGATCTGAACAAGCCGCTCAGCAACCAGAACCTGATCACCTGGAAGGATACGCCGGTCTACAATGCCCCCAATGCCGGCAGCGCCCCGTTCGGCACCCTGACAGACAATCTGCGCTATCCGATCCTCAGCAAGCTAAAGGATCGACTTAATCAGACCTGGTACCAGATCCGTATCGCCAACCGCCTGGCCTGGGTCAGTAGCCTGGACGCGCAGGAGGATAATGGCCTGCCGGTGCTGACCTATCACCATATCCTGCGGGACGAAGAGAACACCCGCTATCGGCATACCTCCACCACCACCAGCGTGCGCGCCTTCAATAACCAGATGGCCTGGCTACGCGATCAGGGTTATACCACGCTGACGATGTACCAGCTGGAGGGCTATGTACGCAACAAGATGAACCTGCCGGCGCGCGCGGTGGTCATCACCTTTGACGACGGCCTGAAGTCAGTCAGCCGCTACGCCTGGCCGATCCTGAAGCAGTACGGTTTTCACGCCACGGCGTTCATTATCTCCTCGCGGATCAAAGCCCACCCGCTGAAATGGGATCCGAAGACGCTGCAGTTTATGAGCATTTCCGAGCTGCGTGAGATCCAGGATGTCTTTGACGTGCAGTCGCACACCCATTTCCTGCATCGGGTGGATAACAACCGCCATCCAATCCTGCTGAGCCGCAGCTACCACAACGTGTTGATGGATTTTAAACACTCCCGCCGGGCGCTGGCGCAGTTTAATCCGCACGTGTTGTATCTCTCTTATCCGTTCGGCGGCTATAACGACATCGCGGTAAAAGCGGCCAACGACGCCGGTTTTCACCTGGCAGTGACCACGGTGCAGGGCAAAGTGAAGCCGGGGGATAATCCGTTTCTGTTAAAACGTCTCTATATCCTGCGCACCGATTCGCTGGAGAGGATGTCGCGGCTGATCAGCAACCAGCCGCGGGGGTAGGGCTACTCATAATCGAGTGTAAAGGTGGCGGCGGCGTTAAAGTCGCCCGCTTTGAGCGTCTGACCATCCTTTTTCAGCTGCGCCGAAAAGTTGAGGTTCTCCTGGGCTGACCAGTCATTGCTGCGATCGTAGACAGCGCTGTTTGAACCGTCCGGCATCATGCTGAGGTTTTTATCGGTATTGGTCACCTTTACCCCCATCCCGCTGGCGCTGCCGCTGCTTTTTCCCAGCAGTTCATTGTCGGCAGAGAGATACGCGGTAGTCATCTTCACCGACAGCTTCGCGGTATAGCAGTTCTCGAGCGTCAGTGAGAACGGAATTTCTCGCGTCATCTCCTGCTTCACGTCGCTTAAAAAATAGTCCCCGAGCGCCACGTTGTTATTGCTGACGTTGCTGCCCTGCGCCACGCCTAATGCACAACTACTGGCTGGAACGGTGAAATTCAGGGTGCTGGATGAGGCCACAAAGGTGATGACCGGCTGGGTGGTTCCCCCAATCTGAAAACGTGCCAGCGTACCGTTCAGGGAAAATCCGTTCGGTACGCCCTTTTGCGGCCGGAAATCAGGCGTTACCCACATCGTCATCTTCAGCCGCCACTGGGCATCGGCGCTTTCCCACGGGTACCCGCTGCTGATGGAGGGGAAAACATCTTCCGAACCGTTGCCGCCTTTCAGAAACAGCGACAGGTCGGGATGATCGCCGCTGTTGCCACAGCCGTCGGCGGTATAGCAGGTCAGCTCGAGGGTAAAATCGATCCCCGGAATGGTCGTCTTGATCAGGGCATAGCCTTCAGGCGTGGTGTAGCGGGTGTCCAGGCTGGCGCCGGCGTCGGTAATGAAATGCACCGCGTTGTCCCAGGGCTCAAGCGTTTTACACCCCAGCGGATTCCCCCCCCTGAAGGGGATAACAAAGGTGTAGGTAGCGTTCAGACGGGTTGGTGTAGTGACTCTGCCCGGCTCCAGCACCATAAGCGGTGAGTTGCCCACTGCGTAAGCCCCCGCCGCGTCTTCATTGATGTAGCAACTCATGTCAGCCAGCGCCGGACGGGTCAACAGCAGGACGAACAACCCGGCGAGTAAAATAAGCAAGGCTCTCACACCGATCTCTCTTTTTCTTACGGCAGGGCGCAGGGCAGATTTGCCCTGCGCACAGATTTACTGGTATTCCACCAGGAAGGTGATCAGCGATGAGGCATCGCCGGGCGTCACATCGTCGATGGTTTTGTCATCGGCAATCACGATACGGGCATTCATCGCCAGACTGGCGCCGCCGTCGGCAATCACCACCTTTTGTAACTGTCGGGTTTTACAGCTCAGACGAATGCCGTTATCCACGTCGCCATTCCAGAGCTCGAATGCCGTGGAATGGGTTGCGCCAAAGTTATCGCTGGTGGAGGTCGAGCAGTCGCTGCCAGCACCTGCCATCGCCGTGACCTGTGCGGTACGCACTCCCGAACAATTGCTCAGAACAACGTTGAAGGCTTCAGTACGGCTCTTGTTAATCAGATCGGATTTAAATACGTCGTTAAATTTAATCTCCGTTGCCTCTGCACCCGCGGCATCCGTCACGTTTGCCGTACAGGTTCCCGGTACAACGGTGGAGACAAAGGTGGCGCTCAGCGAGCTGGTGCCGGTTATCGCCGCGTTGGAAAAGGCGGAAAATAACCCACCAGCGAGGACCAACGCGAGAATTGCAGTGTTGTTTTTCATCCTTGTTTCCTTACTCTGCAGGGTTATTCATAGGTAAAATTAAAGGTCGCCAGCGTCGAGAACTGTCCGGTCATGGCGCCGTCAGTTTTGGTTTCGATCAGCGTAGCCAGCAGGTCAACTTCCTTGCTGTTGATTTCACTGCTTGTCCAGACCAGGCGTTTACTGTCATCGGTAGCGTTAATTTCAAACGGCGCTTCAGGGGCGTCGGCGCGGGAAATGGTGAGGGCTACGTTACTCGCTCCGCCTTCAGGCACCGTAACGCTGTTGTCCAGCGCGGTTTTGACATCCGACGCCGTGCCGCTGACCACGGTTTTCAGCGCGGTCAGGCTGGACGGGCATTCTGTGATCACCAGCTTGAAAGGAAATTTCACCGCCCCGTTGGCAATATCGTCGACCCGGGCTTTGCCGTCGGTACCCAGCGTGATGGTATTGCTGGTGCCATCTCCGGTACCGCCATCAATTTTGATATCGCAGGTGGTTTCGCGAATATTCGCGCTAAAAGTGACATCCAGGTTATCCGCCGCCTGAGCGTAGCTGCTGCAGATAAGGAGCAGGGCGGCAGAGCACATTGCCTGCCGGGGGAGTTTGTTTAAAAAGATAGTCATGATGTTTGTTCCATCTATAGGTGACATATCTGGTTGTTCAAAATCGTGGTCAGTCCCACCTTCTGAGCGCCAGAATCCATTCGATAACGCACGGTACAGGTGCTTTCTTTGCCTGCGCCCCATACCACGCGCAGCGTTCCACTCTTTTCGATACCTCTGACATAGGCCTGGCCAGCCTGTCCGACTGTGCCAATTTCTTCTCCTTTTTGATTAAAAACGTCAGCCCCGAGGGGAATAAACCCCAGGTCATCACGCTGTAACTCCAGCACCGCCGAACGTCCCTGGTTGGTGGCAAAATCAACCATCACGACGGCGCCGCTGCGCGGAATTGCCACCGTGCTGTTGTTTTTCACTTCAACGTCAGCCGTCAGCGTGCTGGTGTCGAGAGTGATGCGGTTCTCTTTGTACGCCGAGAGATACGGCAGCACGGCATAGCCAGACGTTCCAATCTCAGCGTTGCCGTTGGTCAACCTCGCGCCCGTCGCGCCACTGGCTTTCACCAGCGCCAGCGCGTCGGCCTCTCCCGGGCTGCCCGGCGTTAAGGTCAGGCCCCCGGCGTGGAGCAGCATGCCGCCGCTGTAGGTGGCGGAGTACTGCTGGCTGCGATCGCTGCTGGTTGATGCGGAGATGCCAAGCGGGCCCCAGGCGCTGTTGTAGCTGCCGTAGGTACTGATCTGGCTCAGGTTGCTGTCCGGGCTCTGGTTAGCAGTGGTGGTGACGCTATAGCTCAGACGGTTGTCAGCAGAGCTGCCGTTGGCGGTCATATTGAGACCATTGCTGCCTTTGAAGTCGGAATTCATCCCGATATTCAGGCTGGAAAAGCCCCCCGGGCGATGATGACTGCCCGGCAGCGAATCAAACGGCAGGCTGACGCTCAGGTAGAGGCTGTCGTCCTGCCTGCCGGTGTCGTCATAGGTGCGCTGCAGCGAAACGGTGTAACTGCCGTAGCGAAACGTATTGCTGTAGCCCATCGAATAGCTGGAGGTCGTGCCGCTGGCGTTCCAGTAGCTTTGCCAGCTGCCGTTGACGTACAGCGAACCGAGATCGGTGGTCCGGGTTTTCAGGGGTTGGTTAATGTTGACCTGGAGCTGGTTCTTCATGCGTTGCAGGGCGTGGATGTCTTCGCGCTCGTCCCGATAGGTCATTCGTTCATGCAGTTCGGCGGCATCGTACAGGCTCAGATATTTTTCACTGGCATACCGGCTGGCGGAGAGGTTAAGGGAGGTCTGGGTTTCACTTACCGTTTTGTTATACGACAGACGATACCGTTCCCCCTCCATGGCGGGCAGGTCAGCGATCTGCGCCCGGGACCGGGTGATATCCAGAGCATACGCCCCCATGCGGGTATTCATTGCCAGCCCGGCGAGGAGGGCATAAAAGCCTACGTCCAGATACTGCGCCCCGGTGTAACCGGTGAAGGTATTGTTGAGCCCGTAATAGATATCGCCATAGGCCAGCTGCGGCTTGTCATGCAGGGTATCGTCCTTCAACTGCCCTGCGCCGGTATCCCAGCGGGCAAATCCCGGGCGCAACATCTGCGCCACCGACGAATAGGGCACCGAAAAGGCGTGCTGGCTGCCGTCCGCCTCGGTGATGGTGACGTTCAGATCGTTACCGTACCCGGTGGTGTTGAGATCGTTAATCTCGAAGGCACCGGGCGGTACCGTGGTCTGGTAGATGGTATTCCCGCTTTGCGTTACCGTGACTTTGGCGTTGCTGTTGGCTACGCCGCGGATCGTCGGGGCATAGCTGGATAAGCCGTTGGGCAGCATCCGGTCATCGTTGTAGAGACGCACCCCTCGCAGGGAGACGGAATCAAAAGCATCGCCCCGGGTATAAGAGTCCCCCACCAGCATCTGGGCTTTCAGGGGGATGATATCCCGCTGCAGGTAGATATCCTGCTGGACATAGCGCGAGCCGGTTTCCCTGTCCCAGTTGGCATTGCCGCGGGAACGGAACCGCCATGCGCCGAGGTTAAAGCCGTAGCGGAGCCCCGCGTAGGCCGTATCCTGCGTTGACTGTGGATTCTGGCTGTGCCAGGCGTTGAGATCGTATGCCAGCAGGCCGACGGGAATACCTGCATCCCAGCGCGAAGCGTCAACGTAGCCCGGCGGGCGCCTGACCAGGTCGACCTGCGCAATCGTAAGATCAAGGGACTGGGTCGCCGTATCGAACGCCACCGAGGAGCCGGGATACGCTTTCGCCATATCCACACACCTGCCATCGTCTGTCAGCTGCGCGGTCTGTAGATCCAGCTGTTTCAGCAGCGGCAAGGTCAGGCAGGGGCTGGCCTGCGGGGTGCCGTTATCGTTAAACACCACGGCGGTGGTCATTTTCGCCACGCCGTTGACGCGGATTGCGGTGCGATACTCTCCGGGCATCACCGGGTTGCCCCGGGAATAGCGGCTTACGTCGATTTTGCTGCCGGTATTAAACAGAAACTGCTCGTTAAATTCGACATCATCCCGGGCCTGCGCGCTGACGGAGATCGCCGTACAAATCGATAAGCAGATAAAGGAGAAACGCCTGTTCATATCAAGGATGTCCGTATCCTGAGGTGGGGATAAGCAGGAATTAATTCACGGCTGACTGATGTTCTTCCGTGCCGCCGAAATCATTAATCGCCACCCATTTCACCGTGCCGGAAGTGGCCGTCGTCGCGCCGCCGATCTTCATCTCTTCGCGGGAGAAGGGTTTGATGGAGTGGCTCTCCACCGCCAGGTTTTTGCCTGCTGCGGCGAAGCTGGCGCTGGCCAGCGAGATATTCCACGGCGTGTTATTGCTGGCGACCAGATACTGACCCTTCGCTTCGCGCTTCATCTGCCAGCTCAGCTGCTTGAGGGCGTCAGCAGGGGAGCCCGCCAGCCCGTCGGGGCGGAAGAAGAGCTTGATGCGCGTGCGGAAAGCCAGCTGTAAGCGGCTCCGATCGCCGTCATTTTTCGCTTTCGGCGGGACTTCGAGGACGTTAAACCACAGCAGGGATTCCCGGTCTTTTGGCATGGTCTGGCCGAGCCAGGTAATGCGGATGGCCTGCCCCTGCTGTGGATCCACGCGACTGACCGGTGGGGTAATAATAAACGGCAACTTAATTTGCTGGGGATCGACCGTATCGCGGCCATCATCAAGCCAGGACTGCACCAGCAGCGGCTTATCGCCCCGGTTTTGCAGATTGACGGTGACGTCTTTCGCCACCTGCGGGTAAATAATCCGGGTGCCGGAAATCACAATATCCGCGCTGGCCTGCCAGGAGGTGCAGGCGGCGATAGCTAACGTCAGGGCGCATACGCTTTTGCTGAACGGGGAAATAAACAGTGGCATGAGGGCTCCCGGCGGTAATCAACGGCATTGCATTAAGAGAGGTGTGTGAATGGGGAAAATAGTAAGGCAGCCGCGAGGGAGAGAAGAGGAATAACGCGAGTAAAAAAAGAGGGAAAAAAAGTGGAATTGCCTGATGTTCAGGCAATTCCGGGCGTTAGCATCAGGCGACCTGAACCGGAATCGCCTTCGCGGTACGTTTCATGTCGTTGTCACCTTCAAAGTAGGCGACTTTAGGCTGCCAGCGGCGCGCTTCTTCATCGGACATCATGACAAAGCTGGCGATGATGACGATATCACCCACGTTGGCACAGTGCGCTGCCGCACCGTTGACGGAGATAATTTTAGAACCGCGTTCAGCCGCGATAGCATAGGTTGAGAAACGATTGCCGTTACTCACGTTCCAGATATCAATGGCTTCGTTTTCAAGAATACCCGCTGCGTCGAGAAAATCCTGATCGATCGCGCAGGAGCCTTCATAATGCAGATCGGCCTGCGTGACCTTCACACGGTGAAGCTTACCTTGCAGCATTTTGCGAATCATGACGTTACCTTAACTCTTTGTCGTATCCCCTCCCGAAGAAGGGGCTGAAGAAAACTAATCCGTTAGCATGGATATGCTCAGTACTTACTGAGCCAGTTCAACTACTGTGTTATCGATAAGTCGCGCCTGGCCGAGCCATGCGGCGACCAGGATCACTGCCCGCTTGCTGTCAGTGGAGAGCGCCAGCAGGGTGTCGGCATCGCGGATCTGCACATCGTCAGCACGCAATCCCTTATCGTTCAACGCCTGTTCCGCCAGGGCCACGATCTCTTCGCTGCTCAGTTCTTTGTTTTTCAGCTGGGTCGCCATGGTGCTCATCACCTTATACAGACCCGGGGCGATTTTACGCTGGTCGGCGGTGAGGTAGCCGTTGCGCGAGCTCAGCGCCAGGCCGTCTTTGGCCCGCACGATCGGCACGCCAACGATATCGATGTCGTAGCCCATGTCGGCCACCATTTTGCGGATCAGCGCCAGCTGCTGGAAGTCTTTCTCACCGAAGCAGGCGATATCCGGCTGCACCAGGTTAAACAGCTTGCTGACGATGGTGGAGACGCCGCGGAAATGACCCGGACGGCTGGCCCCTTCCAGCATGGTGGAGATGCCCGGCACGTCGACAAAGGTCGTCTCTTCCGTGCCTTTCGGATAGACATCATTCGGGGCAGGGGAGAAGACGAAATCCACCTGGTGCTTTTTCAGCTTCTCGCAGTCTTCCTGCAGCGTACGCGGGTAGCGCGCCAGGTCGTCAGCACGGTCGAACTGCATCGGGTTAACGAAAATACTCACCACCACCACATCGGCGCGGGCTTTGGCTTCGTCCACCAGCTTCATATGGCCCTCATGCAGGTTGCCCATGGTGGGCACCAGCGCGATACGTTTACCTTCCTGGCGCAAGCGGCGGATGTGCTGGCGCAGCAGCGGCAGGGTTTCAATGATTAGCACAACAAGACTCCTTACTGGAAACTGTGTTCTTCACCCGGGTAAACACCCGATTCAACGTCGGCAATATACTGCCTGACCGCGCCGCGCATGTCGCCTGCGTCGCTAAGGAAATTCTTCGCAAATTTCGGGATATGCCCACCGGTGATCCCAAACGCATCGTGCATCACCAGGATCTGGCCGTCGGTGACGTTACCGGCCCCAATGCCGATCACCGGAATGGAGAGGGCCTCGGTGATACGTTTCGCCAGCGCGACAGGCACACACTCCAGCACCAGCAGCTGCGCGCCCGCGGCTTCTAAAGCCCGCGCATCATCAAACAGCGTCTGGGCGGCGTCACCGCGCCCCTGCACCTTATAACCGCCAAAGATATTGACCGACTGCGGGGTTAATCCCAGATGGCCGCAGACCGGCACCGCGCGCTCGGTGAGCATGCGTACGGTGTCGACCAGCCAGGCGCCGCCTTCCACTTTGACCATGTTGGCCCCGGCCCGCATCACCGTGGCGGCATTCTCAAACGCCTGTTCCGGCGTGGCGTAAGCCATAAACGGCAGATCGGCGAGCAGCAGGCAGGCAGGCGCGCCGCGCCGCACCGCCCGGGTGTGGTAAGCAATATCCTCTACCGTCACCGGCAGAGTGGAGTCATGTCCCTGGACCGTCATCCCTAACGAGTCGCCCACCAGCATGACGTTAATACCCTCTTCGGCAAAGAGTTTGGCGAAGCTGTAGTCATAGGCCGTAATAGTGGCGAAGCGCTGCTTGTCCTGTTTGCATTTCTGCAAGGTGGCGATGGTGGTTGGTTTCATACTGTTTCCTGATAGCCCAAAGCGAATCTTTGCGCATTCTAACAGTAACATTCGAGGGAACAATGATTTTAGGCAACCGATTAACCACAAATATTTTGTGGTTAATCAATAAAATTTTGCTGTTACCAGCGGGCAGGTTTTTCGGCGTTAAGCTGCGCCAGCAGGGCGCTCAGGCTTTTGCCATCGGGGAAGATCAGGTCAGGGGCAATTTCGAACAGCGGCCAGAGCATAAAGCCGCGGCGCTTCATGTCGTAATGCGGCACCGTCAGGCGCTCGGTGTTAATCACCGCATCACCAAACAGCATGATGTCCAGGTCGAGGGTGCGCGGTCCCCAGCGCTCTTCTTTGCGCACGCGACCCTGCTGCAACTCGATGCGCTGAGTGTTGTCCAGCAGCGCCTCGGCGTTGAGCGCCGTGTCGAGCGCGATAGCAGCATTCAGGTAGTCGGGTTGATCCTGGGGGCCCAGCGGAGGCGTGCGGTAAAACGAGGAGAGGGCGACAACGCGGGCCTGCGGGATGTCGCCCAGCGCCTGGACGGCAGCATTGACCTGCTCCAGCGGAGAAGCCAGGTTGCTGCCGATGGCGATATACGCCAGCGTCATGCCGCGCCTTCGCGACGCGGGGCGCGCTTGCGTGGACGACGGTGACGACGACGCGGTGCCGGCTCTTCGTCCAGATCGCCCAGCATGTCTTTCTGCGCCGGCGGTGCAGAAACCTGGAACTCACCCCACCACTGCACCAGAAGCTGCAGCTCGCGGTTGTTTTCCGCTTCGGCACGCAGGGCCATCAGATCGTAAGCCGCACGGAATTTTGGATGCTCCATTAACTTCCAGGCGCGTTTACCCTGACGACGGGACATCCGCAGCTGAAGCTGCCAGATATCACGCACCAGCGTGGTAATGCGTTTCGGGATCGCCAGCGAGCGGCAGGCTTCATCCAGCACGTCATTGGCGGCTAAGGCGAAGGCATCGTAATAGGCAAGGCCGCTTTCCTGGGCAATCTTCTGCGCCGTTTCCAGCAGCGGATACCAGAACATCGCGGCAAACAGGAACGCCGGGTTAACGCGCATATCGTTCTGAATGCGGTTATCGGTATTCTTCAGCACCTGATCGATGATGCGTTCCATCGCGCTGTCACCTTTTTCGGTGAAGTTACGCGTGATGGTCGGGAACAGGGGCTGGAACAGGCTGTATTCACGCAGCAGCTGATAGGTAGCAAAACCGTGGCCCGCCTGCAGCAGCTTCAGCGCCTCTTCAAACAGACGCGCCGGCGGCACATCGTTGATCAGCGTCGCCAGGCGCGGGATCGGCTCGGCGGTCTCGGGACTGATCTGCATATCCAGCTTGGCGGCAAAGCGCACGGCGCGCAGCATACGCACCGGATCTTCACGGTAGCGCGTTTCCGGGTTGCCGATCAGGCGGATCACACCGGCTTTAAGGTCCGGTACCCCACCCACGAAATCGCGGACGGTAAAGTCAGCCACGCTGTAATAGAGGCTGTTAATGGTGAAATCGCGACGTTGGGCATCTTCTTCGATAGAGCCAAAGATGTTGTCACGCAGCAGCATGCCGTTCTGACCCTGTTGAGAGGTCGTACGGTCTGATGGCGTGCCTTCGTGATGACCACGGAAGGTTGCCACTTCGATGATCTCAGGCCCAAACATGACGTGGGCGAGACGGAAGCGACGACCGACCAGGCGGCAGTTGCGGAATAATTTACGCACCTGCTCAGGCGTGGCGCTGGTGGTCACGTCAAAATCTTTTGGCTTTTTGCCCAACAGTAAGTCACGCACCCCGCCACCAACGAGATACGCCTCATAGCCGGCTTTATTCAGGCGATAAAGGACCTTCAGGGCGTTTTCACTGATATCTTTGCGGGAAATAGCATGCTGCTCGCGCGGAATAACCGACATCGTATTTTGAACAATGACGTCATCCGCCATGCTCTCATCGCGGCTCAGCACCTTACGGCAAAAATTAGCGACTCGGGTAAAAATAATACACCTCGGTAGTGTGTGTTTCAGAATTCAGGACAAAAAATAGCGGCTAATCATAGCTCAGCGAGACGCATTTGAGAATGCTGGATTTTCGGCACGCGGTTTAGCGACCACTGGGCCACCGCTTTTTCCAGTAATTCTTCGGTTCGCAGATCCTGCCACTCATGTGTTACATCCTGGTTTAGAAATTGTAAAGCATTGATAAGAACAGGGCGAGGATCGCCTGTCGGTAATGCCGGGGCATGATTCTGTTTCGAGAGTTTTATCCCTTTTTCATTCACCACCAGCGGCAAATGGATATAGTCCGGTACCGGCCAGCCAAACAGCTGGTAGAGCGAAATCTGCCGCACGGTAGGTTCGATCAGATCGGCCCCGCGGACAATTTCGTTTACCCCCTGGAAATGATCGTCCACCACGACCGCCAGATTGTAAGCAAACAGCCCGTCCCGGCGATGGATAATAAAATCCTCGTCCGCCAGCCGTGGATCGGCATGGAGTTCGCCTTGCAACCGATCGGTAAACCGGGTGACCGGATGCTGTTGCACCACGCGTACCGCAGCGTTTTCCGGGCCGTGATGCAGCGTGCGGCAATGGCCGTCATAGACCCCGCCGACGCTCTGAATGCGCGCGCGGGTGCAGGTGCAGTAGTAAGAGAGTCCCTGGGCGTGGAGCCAGGCCAGACGTTCGCGATAGGCATCGTGACGTTGGGACTGCCACAGCACCTCGCCGTCCCAGTGCAGGCCGTAATGTTCCAGCTGACGCAGAATGGTCGCTGCTGCACCGGGAACTTCACGCGGGGGGTCAATATCTTCGATACGCACGCGCCAGATACCCTGACGGGCACGGGCTTGCAGATAGCTGCCAAGGGCGGCAATGAGCGAGCCAAAATGCAGTTCGCCAGAGGGGGATGGCGCGAAGCGCCCAATGTAGTCAACAGGCATAATTACACAGCGCAGAAAGTAATCAGGCGGGAGAAGACTCCCGCCTGTGATAGCGTTACGACAGGGTCGGGATTAACCGGCCATCTGTTTTTCGCGGATTTCTGCCAGCGTTTTGCAGTCGATGCACAGGTCGGCTGTTGGACGGGCTTCCAGACGACGAATACCGATTTCGACACCGCAGGATTCGCAGAAGCCGAAATCTTCGTCTTCGACTTTTTTCAGCGTCTTCTCAATCTTCTTAATCAGTTTGCGTTCGCGGTCACGGTTACGCAGTTCAAGGCTGAACTCTTCTTCCTGGGCGGCACGGTCTACCGGATCCGGGAAGTTAGCAGCTTCGTCCTGCATATGAGTAACGGTGCGATCGACTTCATCCCTGAGTTGATTACGCCATGCTTCAAGAATTCGCTTGAAGTGCGACAGCTGGGCTTCGTTCATATACTCTTCGCCCGGCTTCTCTTGATACGGCTCCACCCCAGCGATGGCGAGAATACTCAGGGACGATGTTTTACGGTTTTGCCCTTCTTGCATGTTGCTTCTCCTTAACACGCACTATCGATCCCCGTGTTGGGGGAAAAATCAGGCCGCTATAAATAGCAGATGCTTTTCCGGATGGCAATTATCTAAACGTAACACTTGACAAGCCTGTGAGGAAAAGCGTATTTGCGCACACGACCAGAACACTTAATAAACAACACTCAACCCCTTTTATAACGTGACGGGAAGAGCGGATCTCAGAGTCATATTATCGGCAGAAAGTTCCGCTTTATAAGCCAAAACCTCCACCCCCTGCTTTTGTGCCTCATTCAACAGTTGCGCGTACTTAGGGTCAATATGGCGGGCGGGTGAAAATCGTCCAATTGCGCTGTGCAATACCGCAAATAACAGCACGGCGCGCTTGCCTGCCGCCGCCACACTTATCAACTCCCGAAGATGCTTCTGCCCTCGCAGCGTGACCGCATCCGGAAAGTAGCCGTAATCCCTGTCAGCTAACGTCACTGATTTCACTTCAATATAGCACTCGGGTCGATCCTCTGCCTGCAACATAAAGTCGATTCTGCTGTTTTCCGCACCATATTTCACTTCACTTTTTAAGGCGTTGTAGCCGCGCAGTTCTGGAATTAAATCCAGACTAATCGCCTCTTTGACCAACTGGTTTGCCCGCAGCGTATTAACGCAAATATATTCTCCGTCGGCAGTCTGGGTTATTTCCCAGGTATGGGGGTATTTACGTTTGGTATTTTCGGAGGTGGAGTACCACACCGTATCGCCGGGCGTGGCGCAGCCGGTCATCGCCCCGGTATTCGGGCAGTGCAGGGTCAGGGCAACGCCCTCCGGCGTTACCACGTCGGCCAGAAAACGCTTGTAGCGTTGCACGAGCGTGGCGGGTTGCAGGGCAGGGATAAACTGCATACAGATTCCTTGTTATTCGGTAAGCCGCCAGCGCTGGAGCGGCGTATAGCGCGTGCGCCCGCCGGCAAAACGGCTCTCGTAAAGCACAAATTCATTCACCGGAAACGCCCACTGAAAACCCGGCGGCGGAATGGCCACCGCGTGGCTGGCATCGCGCAGCAGGGTGATATGCGGATGAAACGGCTGTGGGCTCTGGTAACAGCCGCTACGCGCCGCCTGGGCCCGCAGCATGTTAGCCAGCTGCAATAATCCCCGGGGCGGCTGGCGGGTGCCGAGCCAGACGACCCGCGAGCGCAGCCACTGTCCGGCATCGTCCAGCGTCAGGGTAAACCCCGGCTGGCAGATGCGTCCGGCCATCGCCGCCAGCGCCTGACGTTTCTCATCGCTGACATCGCCTAAAAACGCCAGCGTCAGGTGCAGGTTGGCCCCGGCCACCGGGCGGCCCGCTTCCGGGGCAAAATGGTCGGCGCGCCAGCGCACGATCTGGCGCTGGATCGGGGCAGGCATTTCAATGGCAAAAAACAGCCTTTTCGACTCAGACATACGGGGTACTCGGTAATGAATTGTGGCGATGCTACAATGTACGCCGTCTAAAGTTAACCCTCTGGAGCCTTTCGTGTCCCTGTTGCCGGTCGCCGCTGTCCTTCCTGAACTTCTCCTCGCGTTACAACACGCCCCCCAGGTTCTGCTTACTGCGCCTACCGGTGCCGGGAAATCGACGTGGCTACCGCTGCAGATCCTGGCGCAGGGAGGGATTAACGGCAAAATTATTCTGCTCGAACCACGACGGATCGCTGCCCGCAACGTGGCGCAGCGGCTGGCGGATCTGCTGGGGGAAAAGCCGGGAGAAACGGTCGGCTACCGGATGCGCGCCGAAACCTGCGTGGGAGCGAATACCCGACTGGAGGTGGTCACCGAGGGGATCCTCACCCGGATGCTGCAGCAGGATCCCGAGCTGACCGGCGTGGGGCTGGTGATCCTCGATGAGTTTCACGAGCGCAGCCTGCAGGCGGAT
Source organism: Leclercia adecarboxylata (assembly GCF_006874705.1). Taxonomy (NCBI): domain Bacteria; kingdom Pseudomonadati; phylum Pseudomonadota; class Gammaproteobacteria; order Enterobacterales; family Enterobacteriaceae; genus Leclercia; species Leclercia adecarboxylata. The sequence goes on from NZ_CP035382.1 coordinate 2,687,213, forward strand.
CTGGCTCTGGCGCTGCTGCTGGATGTCCAGCAGGGGCTGCGCGAGGATCTCAGGCTGCTGATCATGTCCGCGACCCTGGATAATGACCGGCTCCAGCGTCTGCTGCCGGAGGCCCCTGCGATCGTCTCTGAGGGTCGCACCTTTCCGGTTGAGCGGCGCTATCAGTCGCTCTCCACCCAGCAGCGTTTCGACGAAGCGGTGGCGGTCGCTACCGCCGAACTGCTGCGCCAGGAGTCCGGCTCGCTGCTGCTGTTTTTGCCGGGCGTGATCGAGATCCAGCGCGTGCAGGAGCAGCTGGCCCGTCGCGTGGCCGACGATGTGGTGCTCTGCCCATTGTATGGCGCGCTGTCGCTGACCGAGCAGCGTAAGGCGATCCTGCCTGCCCCGGCAGGGAAGCGCAAAGTGGTGCTGGCGACCAACATCGCCGAAACCAGCCTGACCATCGAAGGCATCCGGCTGGTGGTGGATTCGGCCCAGGAGCGGGTGGCGAGTTTCGATCCGCGCACCGGCCTGACCCGCCTGCTCACCCAGCGCGTCAGCCAGGCCTCGATGACCCAGCGGGCCGGACGAGCCGGCCGTCTGGAGCCGGGTATCTGCCTGCACCTGACGCCCTTTGAGCAGGCCGAGCGCGCGGCGACGCAGGGCACGCCGGAAATTTTGCAAAGCGATCTCAGCGGCCTGCTGATGGAGCTACTGCAGTGGGGCTGCCGGGATCCCGCCCAGCTGAACTGGCTGGATCTGCCGCCTGCGACTAACCTTGCTGCGGCCCGCCGTCTGTTAACTCAGCTTGGGGCGCTGGCGGGGGAACAACTCACCGCCTTTGGTCAGAAGATGGCGAAGCTCGGCAACGATCCGCGGCTGGCGGCGATGCTGGCCAGCGCCGTGGGCGAAGACGAAATTGCGACGGCGGCAAAACTGGCGGCTATCCTTGAACAGCCCCCGCGAGGCGGCAGCTGCGATCTGGCCCAGGCCTTCTCCCGCAATCAGCCGGAGTGGCAGCAGCGCGCCCGACTGTTAAGTTCGCGGCTCAACAGCCGGGGTGGAGCCCCGGACAGCGACCGCGTACCCGCGCTGCTGGCAAAGGCGTTTCCCGATCGGATTGCCCGCCGCCGCGGGCTTGACGGGCGCTATCAGCTGGCGAACGGTATGGGGGCGATGCTGCAGAGCGACGACGCCATGACCCGCCACCAGTGGTTGATTGCGCCGCTGCTGTTGCAGGGCAGCCAGTCGCCGGATGCCCGCATTTTGTTGGGCTTAGCCGTGGACATTGATGCCCTGATCGCCGCCGCCCCAGGCCTGGTGGAACAATCTGACACCGTCGAATGGGATGATGCTCAGGGCACGCTGAAGGCCTTTCGCCGGGCACAGATTGGTCGCCTGACGGTGAACGTCAAACCGCTGGCGAAACCCTCGGAAGAGGAGTTGCACCAGGCGATGCTCAACGGCATTCGCGATAAAGGGCTCAGCGTGCTGAACTGGACGCCTGAGGCGGAGCAGTACCGGATCCGCCTGCACTGCGCAGCACAATGGCTGCCGGAATTTGACTGGCCGGCGGTGGATGAAGCGTCGCTGCTGGCAAATCTGGAAAACTGGTTACTGCCGCAAATGAGTGGCGTACACTCCCTGCGCGCGTTGAAGGCGCTGGATGTTAAGGCGGCGTTACAGAACTTAACCGACTGGTCGTTACGCCAACGTCTGGATACCGAGCTCCCGGGGCATTACACTGTGCCCACCGGCAGCCGGATAGCCATTCGTTATCATGAGGATAATCCTCCGGCGCTGGCGGTGCGGATGCAGGAGATGTTTGGCGAGGCGACCACGCCTGCCATTGCCCAGGGCCGCGTGCCGCTGGTGCTGGAGCTGCTGTCGCCGGCCCAGCGTCCGCTGCAGATCACCCGCGATCTGGGTGCCTTCTGGGCCGGAAGCTACCGCGAGGTGCAAAAGGAGATGAAGGGGCGCTATCCCAAACATGTCTGGCCGGACGATCCGGCGAATACCGCGCCAACCCGGCGCACGAAGAAGTATTCGTAGCCGTTGTAGGTCGGGTAAGCGCAGCGCCACCCGGCAAAAGCCCTCGTTGAGAGGGTAACTTTGAGAGATTTCTTCTTCCTCCATCAGGGGGAAGAACTGAGAATCGGGCCCTTGCGCCTGATAGTTGCGGAGAGAGAGCATGGCGGGGAATGACCGCGAGCCAATTGGACGTAAAGGAAAGCCTACACGTCCGGCGAAAGAAAAGGCAGGCCGTCGTCGCCTCAGAGATGAGGAGTATGACGACGTTGATAATGAGTATGAGGATGAAGCGTCCGTGCCACGTAAAGGAAAAGGCAAAAAAGGTAAACCTCGTGGCAAGCGCGGCTGGTTCTGGCTGCTGCTGAAGCTGTTTATTGTTTTCGTCGTTTTACTGGCGATCTACGGCGTCTATCTGGATCAGAAGATCCGTAGCCGTATCGACGGAAAAGTCTGGCAGCTGCCTGCGGCAGTGTATGGCCGGATGGTCAACCTCGAGCCGGAAATGACCATCAGCAAGAACGAGATGGTCAAACTGCTGGAGGCCACCCAGTACCGCCAGGTGACGAAGATGACGCGTCCCGGCGAGTTTACGGTGCAGGCGAAAAGCATCGAGATGATCCGCCGTCCGTTTGACTTCCCGGACAGCAAAGAGGGGCAGGTGCGCGCGCGTCTGACCTTCGACGGCGATCATATCGACACCATCGAGAACATGGATAACAACCGCCAGTTCGGTTTCTTCCGTCTCGATCCGCGCCTGATCACCATGCTCTCCTCGCCAAACGGCGAGCAGCGTCTGTTTGTGGCGCGTAACGGCTTCCCGGATCTGCTGGTGGATACCCTGCTGGCGACCGAAGACCGTCACTTCTACGAGCATGATGGCGTCAGCCTGTACTCCATCGGTCGTGCGGTGCTGGCGAACCTGACCGCCGGACGGACGGTGCAGGGGGCAAGTACCCTGACCCAGCAGCTGGTGAAGAACCTGTTCCTCTCCAGCGAACGCTCTTACTGGCGTAAGGCCAACGAAGCGTACATGGCGGTATTGATGGACGCCCGCTACAGCAAAGATCGCATTCTTGAGCTGTATATGAACGAGGTCTACCTCGGTCAGAGCGGCGACAATGAAATCCGCGGCTTCCCGCTGGCGAGCCTCTACTACTTTGGCCGTCCGGTGGAAGAGCTGAGTCTCGACCAGCAGGCGCTGCTGGTGGGCATGGTGAAAGGGGCGTCGATCTACAACCCGTGGCGTAACCCGAAGCTGGCCCTGGAGCGTCGTAATCTGGTGCTGCGTCTGCTGCAACAGCAGCAGGTGATCGACCAGGAGCTGTACGACATGCTCAGCGCGCGTCCGTTAGGCGTGCAGCCGCGCGGCGGCGTGATCTCCCCGCAACCTGCCTTTATGCAGATGGTGCGTCAGGAGTTGCAGACCAAACTGGGCGACAAGGTTAAAGATCTCTCTGGCGTGAAGATCTTCACCACCTTTGACTCCGTGGCGCAGGACGCCGCAGAGAAAGCGGCGGTGGAAGGCATTCCGGCCCTGAAAAAGCAGCGTAAGCTGAGCGATCTGGAAACTGCGATGGTGGTGGTCGATCGTACCACCGGCGAAGTACGGGCGATGGTCGGCGGGGCAGAGCCGCAGTTTGCGGGCTATAACCGCGCCATGCAGGCACGCCGTTCGATCGGTTCTCTGGCAAAACCGGCGACCTATCTCACCGCCCTGAGCCAGCCGAACCAGTATCGACTGAACACCTGGATCGCCGATGCCCCGATTGCCCTGCGCCAGCCGAATGGCCAGGTGTGGTCGCCGCAGAACGACGACAAACAGTACAGCGGCCAGGTGATGCTGGTGGACGCCCTGACGCGTTCCATGAACGTGCCAACGGTCAACCTCGGGATGGCGCTGGGTCTGCCGGCGGTCACCGATACCTGGCTGAAGCTGGGCGTGCCGAAAGATCAGCTGCATCCGGTGCCGGCCATGCTGTTAGGTGCCCTGAACCTGACGCCAATTGAAGTGGCGCAGGCGTTCCAGACCATCGCCAGCGGCGGTAACCGTGCGCCGCTCTCTGCGCTGCGTTCGGTGATTGCCGAAGATGGCACCCCGCTGTACCAGAGCTTCCCGCAGGCGGAGCGTGCCGTTCCGGCGCAGGCAGCTTACATGACGCTGTGGACCATGCAGCAGGTGGTGCAGCGCGGAACCGGTCGTCAGCTTGGCGCGAAGTATCCGGGGCTGCATCTGGCGGGTAAAACCGGGACCACCAACAATAACGTTGATACCTGGTTTGCAGGCATCGACGGACGTGAAGTGGTGATCACCTGGGTAGGCCGCGACAACAACCAGCCGACGAAACTGTACGGCGCCAGCGGGGCGATGTCGATTTACCAGCGCTATCTGGCGAACCAGTCGCCGGTTCCATTAACCCTGACGCCACCGGAAGATATCGTGGATATGGGCGTGGATGAGTCGGGTACCTTCGTGTGTGGCGGCGGGATGCGTAGCGTTCCGGTCTGGACCACCAACCCGGACTCCCTGTGCCAGGCGCCAGCGCCGCAGCCGACGGGTAACCCGTTTGAGCAGTCTTCTCCTCAGCAGCAGCCGCAGCAACAGCAGCAACAGCCGCAGCAGCAGAATGAGAAGAAGGACAGTGACGGCGTCGCGGGCTGGATCAAGGATATGTTCGGCGGTAACTAATCAAAATCCCCTCTCCTGCGGGAGGGGGGATTTTCACCTCAATTAAACATCCCTCCAACAGTAAAACCTCCGTTTATTAACCCTGCATTTTCCGTTGTTTAATTCTTATACCCTCAATTCCTGTAGGGCCGCATATCACTTGCTATGCCGTCTGCGTTTCGCATAATATGCTGCGGTCATAATAATAATTCTCGTTTACGTTATCATTCACTCTTTCAAAGAGACATACCAATGGCGCTTTCAAAAACTGCTCAGCCAATGCAATCTTCGCTGCGTAAAATCGCAGTCGTTGTAGCCACAGCGGTTAGCGGCATGTCTGCTTATGCCCAGGCTGCTGACACCCCTAAAAAAGAAGAAACCATCACCGTAACCGCAGCGCCTGCTCCGCAGGAGAGCGCCTGGGGTCCTGCACCAACGATTGCGGCAAAACGTACCGCAACGGCGACCAAAACCGATACGCCTATTGAAAAGACGCCGCAGTCTATTTCAGTGGTAACCCGTGAAGAGATGGATATGAAGCAGCCGGGCACAGTCAAGCAAGCCCTGGCCTATACGCCAAGCGTCTTTGCTACGCGCGGTGCCTCCACGACATATGATGTGGTCTCTATTCGTGGGTTTACGACTTCCAGTACTGTGAATACTAACCAGTACCTGGATGGCATGAAGCTGCAGGGTGATAACTATTCTGAAGCGTCCATGGATCCGTATTTCCTTGAACGCGTTGAACTGCTGCGTGGCCCTACATCCGTTCTGTACGGCAAAAGCCACCCAGGCGGCGTAGTGAGCATGGTCAGCAAGCGCCCAACCACCGAACCGCTGAAAGAAATTCAGTTCAAAATGGGTACCGATAACCTGTGGCAAACCGGGTTTGATTTCAGCGATGCGATCGACGATGACGGCGTATGGTCATACCGCCTGACCGGGCTGGGCCGCAGTGAGAATGCGCAACAGGAGATGGTCAAATCTACCCGCTACGCTATTGCGCCTGCTTTCAGCTGGCGTCCTGACGACAAAACCGATTTCACGTTCCTGAGTAACTTCCAGAGCGATCCGGATGCAGGCTACTATGGCTGGCTTCCGCGGGAAGGTACCGTTGTGCCTTACTATGATGCCAACGGAAACGCGCACAAGCTGCCGACCGATTTCAATGAAGGGGATGAGGACAACAAAATCTCCCGTCGCCAGAAGATGGTGGGCTACAGCTTCTCGCATCAATTTGACGATACCTTTACCGTGCGTCAAAACCTGCGTTATACCCAAATTAATACCCTTTACCGTTCTGTTTACGGCAATGGCTATATCGCCCCGGCACAAATAAGCCGCGCCTATGTGCGCTCTGATGAAGATCTTAACTCGTTCACGGTGGATACGCAGCTGCAATCTAAGTTCGCGACCGGTGCCGTTGATCATACCCTGTTAACGGGTGTCGATTACCTGCGCATGCGTAACGATATTGATGCTGACTATGGCACTGCTGACCCTATCAGCATGACCAATCCGCAACACGACAATGCGAATATCAACGTGAACTTCCCGTATGCCGTTCTCAATCGTCAGGAACAAACGGGCCTGTACGCACAAGATCAGGCGGAATGGGATAAATGGGTTCTGACCCTCGGCGGACGTTATGATTTCGCTAAAACGTCAACGCTGACACGTTCCTCGAACACTACGGCTGAAATCAACGACCAGGCATTCACCTGGCGCGGTGGAATCAACTACCTGTTCGATAACGGCATTACTCCGTACTTCAGCTACAGCGAATCCTTCGAGCCTATCTCCGGTGGAACTCAGGGCGGTAAACCCTTCGATCCGGCCCGCGGCAAGCAGTATGAAGCGGGCGTGAAATACGTACCAAAAGATCTACCAGTTGTTGTGACTGCTGCTGTGTACCAGCTGACCAAAAACAACAACCTGACTGCCGATCCGGCGAACCCGACTAGTGGCTTTAGCGTGCAGGGCGGTGAAATCCGCTCACGTGGTATCGAACTGGAAGCCAAAGCAGCCATAACGGCCAATGTTGATGTGACGGCGTCCTACAGCTACACCGATGCAGAATACACACACGATACTTGGTATGAAGGACGTCGTCCGGCGGAGGTGCCACGTAACATGGCTTCTCTGTGGGCCGATTACACCTTCCACGAGACGGCGCTGAGCGGTCTGACTGTCGGTGCAGGAACCCGCTACATCGGTAACACCGTCTCCTACTATTCAGCCGGATCGCCAAAGGCTTACCAGTCGTTTAATGTGGCGGGCTATGCGCTGGCGGATGCGACCGTGAAATACGATTTGGCGCGCTTCGGACTGCCGGGTTCATCAGTCGGCATTAACGTGAACAACATCTTTGACCGTGAATACGTCTCGAGCTGCTACAGCGAGTATGCATGCTATTGGGGTGCAGAACGCCAGGTTGTTGCGACCGCGACCTTCCGCTTCTAACCTTTAAACTTGGGCACGATTTTCGTGCCCTTTTCTTTACTTAAGTTGGCTAACATGCAGGAAAACAACCCGCAATCCGATACCACTTTTGCGCTTGATGGCGTCTCCTTTCGCGTTCCCGGACGCACGCTGCTGCATCCGCTTTCGCTGACCTTTCCCGCAGGCCAGGTGACAGGCCTGATCGGCCATAACGGCTCCGGCAAATCCACCTTACTGAAAATGCTTGGCCGCCATCAGTCGCCGTCCGAGGGGGATATTCTGCTCGACGGACAGCCGCTGGAGAGCTGGAACAGCAAAGCCTTTGCCCGCAAGGTGGCCTATCTGCCGCAGCAGCTGCCGCAGGCGGAGGGCATGACCGTCCGCGAACTGGTGGCGATAGGGCGTTATCCCTGGCATGGTGCATTGGGCCGCTTCGGCGTAGCCGATCGCGAGAAAGTGGAAGAGGCTATTGCGCTGGTGGGTTTAAAGCCGCTGGCTCATCGTCTGGTGGATAGCCTGTCCGGCGGCGAGCGCCAGCGGGCGTGGATCGCCATGCTGGTGGCGCAGGACAGCCGTTGTTTACTGCTGGATGAGCCGACCTCGGCGCTGGACATTGCCCATCAGGTGGACGTGCTGGCGCTGGTGCATCGCTTAAGCCAGCAGCGCGGCCTCACGGTGATTGCGGTGCTGCATGATATCAACATGGCGGCGCGCTACTGCGACTATCTGGTGGCGCTGCGCGGTGGCGAGATGATCGCCCAGGGCACGCCAGCCGAGCTGATGCGCAGTGAAACGCTGGAACATATTTACGGAATTCCAATGGGTATTCTGCCGCATCCTGCCGGAGCGGCACCGGTGAGCTTTGTCTATTGATGCCTGAGTTAACACACATTAGCCGTCGTCGACTGTTGACGGCGATGGCCCTTTCGCCGCTGCTGTGGAAAATGGGCACGGCGCATGCCGCCGCCGTTGATCCCCATCGGATTGTGGCCCTCGAGTGGCTGCCGGTCGAGCTGCTGCTGGCGCTCGGCGTTACCCCCTACGGCGTGGCCGACATTCCTAACTACACCCTGTGGGTAAACGAGCCTCGCCTGCCGGAATCGGTGATCGACATTGGCCTGCGTACCGAGCCGAACCTCGAACTGCTCACCCAGATGAAACCTTCTTATCTGGTCTGGTCGGCCGGGTACGGTCCGTCGGAAGAAAAGCTGGCGCGGATTGCGCCGGGGCGCGGGTTCGCCTTTAGCGACGGCAAAAAACCGCTGACCAACGCCCGCAAATCCTTAAGCGAGATGGCGCAGCTGCTGAATATGGAAGCGGCAGCCCGCGAGCATCTGGATCATTTCGACAGCGTGATTGACAGCTACAAACCCCGTTTTGCAAGCCGCGGCGATCGCCCGCTGCTGATGGTCACCCTGCTCGATGCCCGCCATATGCTGGTGTTTGGCAATAACTGTCTGTTCCAGGAAGTGCTCGATCGCTATGGGATTAAAAACGCCTGGGAAGGGGAGATGACCTTCTGGGGCAGCACCGCCGTCGGTATCGACCGTCTGGCCATGTTCCGCGATGTGGACGTGCTGTGCTTCGATCACGGCAACGAGCGCGAGATGCAGGCCTTGATGGCGACGCCGCTGTGGCAGGCGATGCCCTTTGTCCGCCAGCAGCGCGTGAAGCGCGTCCCGGCGGTGTGGTTCTACGGCGCGACCCTGTCGGCCATGCACTTTGCCCGCGTGCTGGATAGCGCATTGGGAGGCCAGGCATGAGGTCACGGATAGCCTTTTTCCCGGCGCTGCTCATGGCACTGCTGCTGATCGTTGCGCTGGGCTTAACCTGGTGGAACCTGAACATTGCGCTGCCGCGCAGCCAGTGGGGCAGCGCGCTGGTCGCCCCGGATATCGATAATATTCAACAGATGCTGTTCCACTACAGCCTGCTGCCGCGGCTGGCGATCTCGCTGCTGGTGGGTGCCGGGCTGGGTCTGGTGGGTGTGCTCTTCCAGCAGGTGCTGCGTAACCCGCTGGCGGAACCGACCACCCTGGGGGTGGCAACCGGGGCGCAGCTGGGGATGACCATCATCACCCTGTGGGCGCTGCCGGGGGCACTGGCACCGCAGTTTGCCGCGCTGGTGGGCGCCTGCGTGGTGGGGGCGATTGTCTTTGGCGTGGCCTGGGGTAAACGCCTCTCGCCGGTCACGCTGATTCTGGCAGGCCTGGTGGTCAGCCTCTACTGCGGGGCGGTTAATCAGCTTTTAGTGATTTTCCATCACGACCAGCTGCAGAGCATGTTCCTCTGGAGCACCGGGACGCTGACGCAGACCGACTGGAGCATCGTTCAGCGCCTGTGGCCGCAGCTGCTCGGCGGCGTATTGCTGACCCTGCTGCTGCTGCGCCCGCTGACCCTGATGGGGCTTGACGATGGCGTGGCGCGCAACCTCGGTCTGGCGCTGTCGCTGGCCCGTCTGGCGGCGCTGACGCTGGCGATTGTCATCAGCGCCCTGCTGGTAAATGCGGTGGGCATCATCGGGTTTATCGGCCTGTTCGCGCCGCTGCTGGCAAAAATGCTCGGCGCGCGGCGCTTGCTCTCCCGCCTGATCCTCGCCCCGCTGATTGGTGCGCTGATCCTCTGGCTCTCCGATCAGGTGATCCTTTGGCTGACGCGCGTATGGATGGAAGTCTCTACCGGTTCCGTGACCGCGCTGATCGGTGCGCCGCTGCTGCTGTGGCTGCTGCCGCGCCTGCGCAGCATGAGTGCCCCGGCGATGAATGCTGGAGATAAAGTACAGGCGGAGCGTCACCACGTGCTGTGGTTTGCCCTGGCGGGCGGCGCGGTACTGCTGCTGGTGGTGATTGCGGCGCTGGCGTTTGGCCGGGATGCAGAGGGCTGGCACTGGGCGAGCGGGGCGATGCTTGATGAGCTGCTACCGTGGCGCGCGCCGCGTATTTTCGCCGCGCTGATTGCCGGGGTGATGCTGGCGGTCGCCGGGTGCATTATCCAGCGTCTGACCGGCAACCCGATGGCGAGCCCGGAAGTGCTGGGGATCAGCTCCGGGGCGGCGTTCGGCGTGGTGCTGATGCTCTTTTTCGTGCCGGGTAATGCCTTCGGCTGGCTGATGCCCGCAGGCAGTATCGGTGCGGCGGTCACGCTGCTGATCATTATGATTGCCGCCGGACGAGGTGGCTTCTCGCCGCACCGGATGTTGCTGGCGGGGATGGCGCTGAGCACCGCCTTCACCATGCTGCTGATGATGCTGCAGGCCAGCGGCGATCCGCGTATGGCGCAGATCCTGACCTGGATTGCCGGATCAACCTATAACGCCACCACCGAACAGGTGGTGAGCACCGGGCTGGCGATGATTGTCCTGCTGGCGCTGGTGCCGCTGTGCCGTCGCTGGCTGACGGTGCTGCCGCTGGGGGGTGATACTGCCCGTTCGGTGGGAATGGCGCTGAGCGCCTCGCGCATCGGCCTGCTGCTGCTGGCGGCATCGCTGACGGCCACCGCCACCCTGACGATTGGTCCGCTGAGCTTTATTGGTCTGATGGCACCGCATATCGCGCGGATGATGGGGTTCCGCCGGACGATGCCGCACATTGTGATGTCGGCGCTAACGGGGGGGATCCTGCTGGTGTTCGCCGACTGGTGCGGCCGGATGGTGCTGTTCCCGTATCAGATCCCGGCGGGGCTGCTTTCCACCTTTATCGGTGCGCCGTACTTTATCTATCTGCTGCGGAAACAGAGCCGGTAAAAAAATGCCGGGTGGCGCTAACGCTTACCCGGCCTACGGTCCGAAGATTTTTGTAGGCCGGGTAAGGCGAAGCCGCCACCCGGCAAACAACGTCATCAGAGCTTCGCAAACACCCGACGCGCCGCGTCGATGGTGTTATTGATATCCTCTTCGCTGTGCGCGACCGACATAAAGCCTGCCTCAAACGCTGACGGTGCAAGATAGACACCTTCCTCCAGCATCAGATGGAAGAAACGCTTGAAGCGCTCAACGTCGCACTTCACCACATCCTGATAGCGGGTCACGGTTTTCGCTTCGGTGAAGAAGATGCCAAACATGCCGCCAACGTGGTTTACCACCAGCGGAATACCTGCGTCTTCAGCCGCGTCCAGCAGGCCGTTTGCCAGTTGCGTGGTGCGCTCGGTCAGGGTGGTATGGATACCCGGCTGCGCCACTTCGTTCAGACAGGCGAAACCTGCCGCCATGGCAATCGGGTTACCGGAGAGCGTACCGGCCTGATAGACCGGACCGGTTGGCGCCAGCGCGTCCATCACCTCTCTGCGGCCGCCAAAGGCGCCTACCGGCATACCGCCGCCGATGATTTTGCCCAGGCAGGTCAGGTCCGGCACTACGTCGTAATACGCCTGCGCACCCGCCAGGGCAACGCGGAAACCGGTCATCACTTCGTCGATGATCAGCAGCGCGCCGAACTCGTCGCACAGCGCACGCAGCCCCTGCAGGAAGCCAGGCTGCGGTGGAATGCAGTTCATGTTGCCTGCCACCGGTTCGACGATGATGCAGGCGATCTCCTGCGGATATTGTTCAAATGCCGCACGCACCGAATCGAGATCGTTATAGGTGCAGGTCAGGGTGTGCTTCGCGAAGTCTGCCGGCACGCCCGGGGAGTTCGGCTGGCCGAGAGTTAGCGCGCCGGAACCGGCTTTCACCAGCAGGCAGTCCGCGTGACCGTGGTAGCAGCCTTCGAACTTGATGATTTTGTCGCGGCCGGTAAAACCGCGAGCCAGACGTATGGCGCTCATGGTCGCTTCGGTACCGGAGTTCACCATGCGGACCATATCCATGGTCGGCACCAGCTCGGTCACCAGCGCCGCCATTTTCACTTCCATCTCGGTCGGTGCACCGAAACTTAACCCGCGCTGCGCCGCTTCAATCACCGCGTTGCGGATCGCCGGGTGGTTGTGGCCCAGCACCATCGGGCCCCATGAGCCGACATAATCGATATAGGCTTTGCCATCCACATCGTACAGATAGGCGCCATCGGCACGTTCGATAAACAGCGGTGTACCGCCCACGCCGGTAAAGGCACGGACCGGGGAGTTAACACCGCCAGGGATAAGCTCGCGGGCTGCACTGTAGAGGTTTTCAGACTTGCTCATGGCGTCGTTCCTGGCTCGTATAAAATGATTAAGCCCACTATTCTAAGTGATTCGTTGAAGGTTATGAAATTTTTACCCTGGTAATGCATTAACAATTGTTAAGCAATTTTCAGGAGACGGCTGGGCGGTCTCTGGTAAAATCCCTGCGGCTATTTGTATGACGAAAGAAAACAGGCAATGAAAGCAGATTCTCCCTCATTTGAAGAACAACAGTTTGCGCGGGCGCGATATCGTATCAGCGTCCGGCGGCTGCTCAACCGCGATAAAACACCGCTGGCGATTTTGCTGGGCGCAGCCGTTGTCGGCACCCTGGCGGGCCTGGTAGGCGTCGCATTCGAAAAGGCCGTCAATGGCGTGCTTAACTGGCGTATTGGCACCGTGGCGGGTTATGCCGATCGTGAAGGGTTGGTCTGGATCCTGGCCTTTGGTTTATCTGCCCTGTTCGCGATGGTCGGTTATTTTCTGGTGCGTAGATTCGCTCCGGAAGCGGGCGGGTCGGGGATCCCTGAGATAGAAGGGGCGCTCGAAGAGCTGCGTCCGGTCCGCTGGTGGCGCGTCCTTCCTGTTAAGTTTATCGGCGGGATGGGAACGCTTGGTGCAGGGATGGTGCTCGGGCGGGAAGGGCCGACCGTACAGCTGGGCGGTAATATTGGCCGTATGGTCAGCGACCTGTTCAGAATGCACAGCGCGGAAGCACGCCATACGTTGCTGGCAACCGGTGCCGCCGCGGGGCTTTCCGCCGCCTTTAATGCCCCGCTGGCGGGGATCCTGTTTATCATCGAAGAGATGCGCGCTCAGTTTCGCTATAACCTGATCTCGATTAAAGCGGTCTTTACCGGCGTAATTATGTCGAGCATTGTCTTTCGGCTTTTCAATGGCGAAGGGGCGGTCATTGAGGTAGGCAAGTTGACCAACGCGCCGGTCAATACGCTGTGGCTGTATCTGATCCTTGGCATGGTTTTTGGCATTGTCGGCCCGCTGTTTAATGCCCTTATTATTCGTGCTCAGGATATGTTCCAGCGGATCCACGGCGGCAATACGACCAAATGGGTGCTGGTGGGCGGCCTGCTCGGGGGCGTGTGCGGCGTGCTGGGCTTTATCGAACCCAACGCGGCTGGCGGTGGCTTTGGCCTGATCCCCATTGCGGCGGCGGGTAATTTCAGCATCGGCCTGCTGCTGTTTATGTTTATCTCCCGGGTCATCACCACCGTACTTTGCTTCTCTTCCGGCGCCCCTGGCGGCATTTTTGCCCCGATGCTGGCATTAGGCACGTTGCTGGGTACGGCCTTTGGCATGGCCGCTGCCGCAGGTTTCCCGGCGTATCATCTTGAGGCCGGCACCTTTGCCATCGCCGGGATGGGGGCGCTACTGGCGGCATCGTTGCGCGCGCCGCTGACCGGCATCGTGCTGGTACTGGAGATGACCGACAATTACCAGCTCATTTTGCCAATGATCATTACCTGCCTGGGGGCCACACTATTAGCCCAGTTTCTCGGCGGAAAACCGTTATACTCCACCATTCTTGCCCGTACCCTGGCGAAGCAGAATACTTGAATGAATTACCAGGGTATTAGATAATGACAACAAGAATTGGGTGATTTTTACCCACTAGCAGTATTCATGGGAGCATAAGATGAGTGATGACGTAGCGCTGCCGTTGCAGTTTACCGAAGCAGCAGCCAAAAAAGTAAAAGACCTGATTGCCGATGAAGACAACCCGGCGCTGAAATTGCGTGTGTACATTACGGGCGGCGGCTGTAGCGGCTTCCAGTATGGTTTCACCTTTGACGATCAGGTTAACGACGGCGACATGACCATTGAGAAGCAGGGCGTCGCGCTGGTCGTTGACCCGATGAGCCTGCAGTATCTGGTGGGCGGCGCGGTGGACTACACCGAAGGTCTGGAAGGTTCCCGCTTTGTGGTGACCAACCCGAACGCAACCAGCACCTGCGGGTGTGGATCGTCGTTCAGCATTTGACTGTAATGCCCGGTGGCGCTTCGCTTACCGGGCCTGTTCGCTATCTTCCATTCTCATCCAGCGCAAAGGTTGGCAGCTTCAGGTGCCAGCGGATTGCCGCCAGGCGGATCCCCAGAGTAACTACCATTCCCAGCATCGCCGCCTGTTCCAGCGGAACGTGAAAGGTGTACCAGGCCGTAGCGTGAACGATCCCACCCAGAATGCAGGCCGTGGCGTAGATTTCCGTTCTCAGGATCATCGGCACTTCGCGCGCCAGAATATCGCGAATAATCCCGCCGCCCACGCCGGTGACCACTCCCATACAGATCGCCACCATCGGGCCGGTGCCGGCCATAAAGGCTTTGTTGACGCCAATACCGACAAACACCGCGAGGCCAACCGCATCCAGCACCGGCAGCAGCCATTTCGGCAGGCGACGCGGCTGACGGACGAGGATAATGGTTAACATACAGGTGACCATAGCGACCACCAGATCGGTAGGATCTTTGACCCAGAATACCGGGCCATGATCGAGCGCCATATCGCGGATCGTCCCTCCGCCCACGGCGGTGACCACCCCTAACACCAGCACGCCAAAAGGATCCATGCGTAATTTACCGGCCAGCAGAACGCCGGAGATCGCAAAAACGGCTGTGCCAAGAATATCCAGCCAATAAACGAGCATTATCATCCTCGGGAAAATGAGTGGCTCTGCGACAGCGCAGAGCAGAGTTGTTTTGCGGCGAGGATAATACGCGGGCTTGCGCGCTCAAACCAGTCGCTGTTCAGCGCAATCACGGGTATTTTTAGCTGGCTTTGCCAGTACTGTTCTATTTTAGGAATATCGCCCGCCGAACCGCCTACCACAATCGCCTGAGGCTGGCGCGCCAGAACCTGCTCGCGGCTCACCTGGGGCCAGGGAACGCGGCTGGCGGCAAAAATGTTTTCCCCGCCACAGAGCTCAATGACCTGATGTTGCAGGGAGCCCTGGCTGGTCGTGAACAGAGGTTGTTGGCCGAACTGGATAAATACCCGCTTTTTCGGCAGGGTGGCGTAGGTGGCTTTTAAGGCGGCATAATCGTTGAGCATCTGCTGTGCGGCCTGTCGGGCCTGGTCTGGCGTCGGGCTCCAGGGGGCGAGATCGCGAAGGGCCTGCGCGACCTGTTCAATGCTGGTGGCATCGATCCACTGCACTTTTATCCCCAGCGAGGCCAGCTGGTTCACCTGACGTTCTGCATTACCGCCGCGCCAGGCCAGCACCAGATCGGGCTTCAGGGCGACGATACGTTCGACATTCATGCCTTGCCAGGTAGCGACCTGTTCAATCTTTGCCGCCTCAGGGGGATAGTCGGAAAAGCTGCTGACCCCGACGGGGGTGATCCCGGCGGCAAAGGCCAGCTCGGTATTGGCTGGGGAGAGGGAGATAACACGCGGCGCGGCCAGAAGCCACGCCGGTGTCAGCAGAAACAGCGCCAGCAGCGCCCTGAGGAGCGGCTTAGCCACGCGCCAGTTTCTGCACCAGGGTCTCAACCATCAGGCTGGACTGTTTGGCTGCGACCACGAGGAACTCGTCGAAGCTCAGGTGAGACTGCTGATCCGCGACGTCGGAGATGGCGCGAACTACCACGAAGGGCACGCTGAAGTTATGGCAGACGTGGGCAATGGCGGTTGCTTCCATCTCAACGGCAATCGCCTGAGGGAAGTTATGACGGATTTTCGCCAGGTTCACGGAGCCATTGATAAAGGCATCGCCGCTGACAATCAGGCCACGCACGGCGTTGAGGTTCAGTTCCGCGATGCAGCTTTCTGCAGCGGCAACCAGTTTTTCGTCGGCTTTAAAACCGGCCGGGCAGCCCGGGAGCTGGCCGTACTCGTAACCGAAGGCGGTCACATCGGCGTCGTGATAGCGCGCTTCGTCAGAAACCACGATATCGCCCACTTTCAGGGTTGGCGCCAGGCCGCCCGCAGAGCCGGTGTTAACGATCACGTCTGGCTTGCAGCGCTCCAGCAGAAGGGTAGCGCCCAGCGCTGCGGAGACTTTACCGATACCGGATTTCAGCAGAGCAACTTCTGTACCGTTCAGCGTGCCGGTATAAATCTCGCAACCACCCAGAGAGAGGGTCTGGCGGTTCTCAATTTTGTCACGCAGCAGCGTAACTTCTTCTTCCATTGCTCCAATAATACCGATTTTCATAGATTTACTCGCGATGTGCCTTGTTAAGATGCATAGTCTATCATGCGATTTAGGGGAAACGCATTCTCACGCGGGGGAGCATATGGCACCAATCGATTTTCGCACCAAAATTAACTGGCATCGCCGGTACCGCTCTCCGCAGGGGAACAAGAACGAACATGAGATCCTGCGGATTTTCGAAAGCGACCGCGGACGTATCGTTAACTCGCCGGCGATCCGCCGCCTGCAGCAAAAAACGCAGGTCTTTCCCCTCGAACGCAACGCCGCCGTGCGCACCCGCCTGACCCATTCGCTGGAGGTGCAGCAGGTTGGGCGCTATATCGCCAAAGAGATCTTAAGCCGCCTTAAGGAGCAGCGCCTGCTGGAAACCTACGGACTGGATGAGCTGACCGGGCCGTTCGAAAGTATCGTTGAGATGGCGTGCCTGATGCACGACATCGGCAATCCCCCCTTTGGTCATTTTGGCGAAGCGGCCATCAATGACTGGTTCCGCCAGCGCCTGTTCCCCTCGGATACCGCCAGCCAGCCGCTGAGCGACGATCGCTGCGTGGTTCAGGCTCTGCGGCTGCGTGATGGCGAAGAGACCCTGAACGGGCTGCGGCGCAAGGTGCGTCAGGATCTGTGTCATTTTGAAGGCAATGCGCAGGGCATCCGTCTGGTACACTCCCTGATGCGCATGAATCTTACCTGGGCGCAGGTAGGGTGCATCCTGAAATATACCCGTCCCGCCTGGTGGCAGGGTGAACCTCCCGCGACGCACAATTATTTAATGAAAAAACCGGGCTACTATTTCTCGGAAGAGGCGTATATCGAGCGGCTCCGGCAGGAACTTTCCCTCACGCAGTATGCCCGTTTTCCATTGACCTGGATTATGGAAGCGGCAGACGATATTTCCTATTGTGTGGCCGATCTGGAAGATGCGGTTGAAAAAAGAATATTCAGCGTCGAGGGGCTTTATCAGCATCTTTATGATGCCTGGAGTAACCACGAGAAAGGGTCCTTGTTCTCACAGGTTGTCGAAAACGCCTGGGAGAAATCGCGCTCCAATTCCCTCAGTCGTAGCACCGAAGATCAGTTCTTTATGTATTTACGCGTCAATACATTAAATAAACTGGTGCCCTACGCGGCTGAGCGCTTTATCGACAACATTGAACAAATTTACCATGGCGAGTTTAATCATGCGCTGCTGGAAGATGACAGCAGTTTTAGCCAACTGCTTGAACTCTATAAAAATGTCGCCATGCGGCATGTGTTCAGCCATCCGGAGGTCGAACAGCTGGAATTACAGGGCTATCGGGTGATAACCGGCCTGCTGGAGATCTACCGTCCACTGCTGCAATTATCCGCCGAGGAGTTCAGCGAACTGGTAGAAAAAGAGCGGGTCCGCCGTTTTCCGATTGAATCCCGGCTATTTCACAAACTTTCACCGCGCCATCGGCTGGCTTATGTTGAGTCGGTCAGTAAATTTAATCGCCAGCAGCCAGACTGGCCGGTACTGGAGTTTTATTATCGCTGTCGCCTGATTCAGGACTATATCAGCGGAATGACAGACTTATATGCCTGGGATGAATACCGCAAGTTGATGGCGGTGGAATAAGGCGGAGTTTTGTAAAGACGGCCAATAAATTTTTACTTTTTCCAGAAACTTAATGCCGGAACTAAGCGCGTCGAAACGAATCTGATATACACAGCAATTGTGCGTGACCTGTAAATCGAGATTAAGAAACATGAAAAAAACCACTTTAGCAATGAGTGCACTGGCTCTGAGTTTAGGTTTAGCGTTATCCCCTCTGTCTGCCAGCGCAGCAGAGACCGTCTCTTCCGCAGCCACTGCGCAACAGATGCCAAGCCTGGCACCGATGCTGGAAAAAGTGATGCCGTCGGTAGTGAGTATCAACGTGGAAGGCAGCACCACCGTCAACACGCCGCGCATGCCGCGTAACTTCCAGCAGTTCTTCGGTGATAACTCGCCGTTCTGCCAGGAAGGTTCCCCGTTCCAGAGCTCACCGTTCTGCCAGGGCGGGGCGGGTGATGGCAACGGCGGCGGTCAGCAGCAGAAGTTTATGGCGCTGGGTTCCGGCGTGATCATTGATGCGGCCAAAGGCTATGTGGTCACCAACAACCACGTGGTGGACAATGCCAGCAGCATCAAGGTTCAGCTGAGCGACGGGCGCAAGCTTGATGCCAAAATCGTCGGGAAGGATCCGCGCTCTGATATCGCGCTGATACAGATTCAGGATCCAAAAAACCTGACGGCAATTAAGCTGGCCGACTCTGATGCCCTGCGCGTCGGGGATTACACCGTGGCAATCGGTAACCCGTTTGGTCTGGGTGAGACGGTGACCTCCGGTATCGTTTCTGCCCTCGGTCGTAGCGGCCTGAATGCAGAAAACTATGAAAACTTTATCCAGACCGATGCGGCGATAAACCGCGGTAACTCCGGTGGCGCGCTGGTCAACCTGAACGGTGAGCTGATCGGGATTAACACCGCGATCCTCGCCCCGGACGGCGGCAACATTGGGATTGGCTTCGCGATCCCAAGCAACATGGTGAAAAACCTGACCGCACAGATGGTCGAGTTTGGCCAGGTGAAACGCGGCGAGCTGGGGATTCTCGGCACCGAGCTGAACTCCGAGCTGGCGAAAGCGATGAAGGTTGATGCCCAGCGCGGCGCCTTTGTCAGCCAGGTGATGCCAAACTCCTCCGCGGCGAAAGCGGGGATAAAGGCCGGGGACGTGATCACTACCCTGAACGGCAAACCGGTTAGCAGCTTCGCGGCACTGCGTGCAGAAGTCGGCTCCATGCCGGTGGGCAGCAAAGTGTCCCTGGGTCTGCTGCGTGAAGGTAAACCGGTGAACGTGCAGCTGGAACTGCAGCAGAGCAGCCAGAACCAGGTGGATGCCGGCACTATCTTCAGCGGTATCGAAGGTGCGGATATGAGCAATAAAGGGCAGGATAAAGGCGTATCTGTGGATAACGTCAAAGCCAACAGCCCGGCTGCCCGTATTGGCCTGAAGAAAGGGGATGTGATTATCGGCGCCAACCAGCAGCCGGTTAAGAACATCGCTGAACTGCGCAAAATTCTCGACAGCAAACCATCGGTGCTGGCGTTGAATATCCAGCGTGGCGACACCTCTCTTTATCTGCTGATGCAGTAATCTGTTCTGCCCCTGTTTCTGTCTGGAAACAGGGGCTTTTTCATTCCTTTCTGTGAACCTTTCCACAAGTCCATACTTCTCCTTCACAGTTTGTGCATTCGCACAATGCGGCCCTGATTGATCTTCCTTATGCTTGAGCTCTGCTCAGAGGAGGGCGACATGGCTGGCTGGCATCTTGATACCAAAATGGCGCAGGATATCGTGGCGCGAACAATGCGCATCATCGACACCAATATCAACGTGATGGACGCACGTGGCCGGATCATCGGCAGTGGCGATCGCGAGCGTATTGGGGAATTGCACGAAGGTGCGCTGCTGGTGCTCTCTCAGGGGCGCGTGGTGGATATTGATGACGCGGTGGCGCGGCATCTGCATGGCGTGCGCCAGGGGATCAACCTGCCGCTGCGTCTGGAAGGCGAGATTGTCGGGGTGATCGGTCTGACCGGTGAGCCGGAGTCTTTGCGCAAATACGGTGAGCTGGTCTGTATGACGGCAGAAATGATGCTGGAACAATCCCGCCTGATGCACCTTCTGGCGCAGGACAGCCGCCTGCGTGAAGAGCTGGTCATGAACCTGATCCAGGCGGAAGAGCATACCCCGGCGCTGACCGAGTGGGCGCAGCGGCTGGGCATCGATCTCAACCAGCCCCGCGTGGTGGCGGTGATTGAGGTCGACAGTGGTCAGCTCGGAGTCGATAGCGCGATGGTTGAGCTACAGCAGCTGCAGAACGCGCTGGCGACGCCGGAGCGCAATAACCTGGTGGCGATCGTCTCGCTGACCGAGATGGTGGTACTCAAACCGGCGTTAAACCAGTTTGGTCGCTGGGATGCGGAAGATCACCGTCGGCGCGTGGAACAGCTGATTGCGCGGATGAAAGAGAACGGACAGCTGCGTTTCCGGGTGGCATTAGGCAACTACTTTACCGGCCCGGGCAGCATTGCCCGCTCCTGGCGTACGGCACGGACCACAATGATGGTCGGCAAGCAGCGTATGCCGGAAAACCGCAGCTATTTTTATCAGGATTTGATGCTGCCGGTGCTGCTGGACAGCCTGCGCGGCGGCTGGCAGGCCAACGAACTGGCCCGTCCGCTGGTACGTCTGAAAGCGATGGATAACAACGGCCTGCTGCGGCGTACGCTGCAAGCGTGGTTCCGTCATAACGTGCAGCCGCTGGCCACGTCAAAGGCACTTTTTATTCACCGCAATACGCTGGAGTACCGCCTGAACCGTATTTCGGAGCTAACGGGGTTGGATCTGGGGAATTTTGACGACCGGCTGTTGCTGTATGTGGCGTTGCAACTGGATGAGCAGCGGTGAGTGAATCGCCCGGCGGCGCTGCGCTTACCGGGCCTACAAAACCACGAATGTAGGCCCGGTAAGGCGAAGCCGCCACCCGGCACACAGCGACGGATTACTTGTTACGGGTCAACTTCTCAAGATCCGCTTCGATTTCCGTGATCTTGTGGGCAACGACGCTTTCCAGATGACGCAGGTCATCCAGGATCTTCCGCTTCAGATCCACCTCAGTGCGATCGCGCTGGCAAATCTGATCCAGCTCATCAATCACATAGCGCAGATTCGGGCTGATCTCCTGCACCTCTTTGTAACCCTGACCGATGCCATCGGCAACGACAGT
Organism: Leclercia adecarboxylata; assembly: GCF_006874705.1. Lineage (NCBI taxonomy): Bacteria > Pseudomonadati > Pseudomonadota > Gammaproteobacteria > Enterobacterales > Enterobacteriaceae > Leclercia > Leclercia adecarboxylata. The sequence continues at coordinate 2,708,393 of NZ_CP035382.1, forward strand.
TTTACGCTGGCGCGGGTACTTGAACTTCACGCTCTTGGCGAAGAACTCGCCCTTATCCTTGTGGAAATAGATTTTCAGGATATCGTTGTTGGCTTCCTGACGGAGGCTGTAACGGTCAATTTCATCAGGATTAGTAATGCCCAGACTTTTCAGATTATCGTACATAGCGGTACCCTTGATCTCAACATAACCCATGAATAATTCACGAAAAAATCTATTTTCGCCACCCTGAGATATAAAAAAAGCGGGGTTGCCCCCGCTTTTTGTTATACCCGATTAATCGATGGTACGCAGCAGTTCGTTGATGCCAACTTTGCCGCGGGTTTTTGCATCGACTTTTTTGACAATCACCGCACAGTACAGGCTGTATTTGCCATCTTTTGATGGCAGGTTACCGGATACCACTACCGAACCCGCCGGTACGCGACCGTAATGCACTTCGCCGGTTTCGCGATCGTAAATACGGGTGCTCTGGCCGATATAAACGCCCATGGAGATCACGGAGCCTTCTTCCACGATCACGCCTTCAACCACTTCGGAGCGCGCGCCGATGAAGCAGTTGTCTTCGATAATGGTCGGGTTCGCCTGCAGCGGCTCCAGAACACCACCGATACCCACGCCGCCGGAGAGGTGTACGTTTTTACCGATCTGCGCACAGGAACCCACGGTTGCCCAGGTATCCACCATGGTGCCTTCATCAACGTAAGCGCCGATGTTCACGTAGGATGGCATCAGCACGGTATTGCGGGCGATAAACGCACCCTGACGAACGGCTGCCGGTGGCACCACGCGGAAACCTTCTTTCTGGAAACGCGCTTCGTCGTAATCAGCGAATTTCATCGGGACTTTATCGAAGTAGCGGCTTTCCGCACCGTCGATAACCTGGTTATCGTTAATACGGAAAGAGAGCAGTACCGCTTTCTTCAGCCACTGGTGAGTGACCCACTGACCGTCGATCTTTTCGGCTACACGCAGCGCGCCGGAATCAAGCAGAGAAATCACCTGATTGACCGCCTCGCGGGTCACGGTATCCACATTTGCCGGAGTAATTTCGGCGCGACG